>NZ_CBFIBD010000020.1:0-51299 GCF_965660735.1 Yoonia sp. | reverse complement strand
CAGTCCGGGCAGGCCGCCGGGCATCTTGCCCTGCATCGCCTTGGCGGCTTCTTCCATCGCTTTGGGGTCGTTCATGTCGGGCATGCCGCCGCCCTTGCCCAACATGCCTTTCATGGCCTGTTTCAGCATCCCGCCTTTGCCCATCTTTTTCATCATATCGGCCATCTGCCGGTGCTGTTTGACCAGCTTGTTCAGGTCCGACACATCCAGCCCTGCGCCCTTGGCGATCCGCTTTTTGCGCGACGCTGCCAGAAGATCGGGGTTGGCGCGTTCTTTCTTGGTCATGGAGTTGATGAGGGCGATCTGGCGTTTGAGGATGCTGTCATCCACGCCCGCCTTGTCCATCGCACCTTTCATTTTGCCCATGCCGGGCAACATGCCCATCATGCCTTCCATGCCGCCCATCTTTTGCATCTGTTCCAGCTGCATCCTGAGGTCGTTCATGTTGAAGCGGCCCTTCTGGAACCGTTTCATCATGCGTTCGGCCTGTTCGGCCTCGATCGTTTCCTGCGCTTTTTCGACAAGTGCTACGATGTCGCCCATGCCAAGGATGCGGCCCGCGATCCGGTCGGGTTCAAAGGTTTCGATGGCATCCATCTTTTCGCCGACACCGACGAAGCGGATCGGCTTGCCGGTAATGGCCCGCATCGACAGGGCCGCACCGCCGCGCCCGTCGCCGTCCATCCGCGTCAGGACCACGCCGGTGACGCCGATCTTGTCGTCGAATTCCTGTGCGACGTTCACCGCGTCCTGACCTGTCAGGCCATCGACGACCAGCAGAGTTTCGCGGGGATTGGCCACATCGCGCACCTGAGCTGCCTGCGCGATCAGTTCGTGATCGATGTGCAGACGGCCCGCGGTATCCAGCATATAGACGTCATAGCCGCCAAGGCTGGCTTGCGTTTTGGCGCGCCTGGCGATCTGCACCGGCGTTTCGCCGGGCACGATGGGGAGCGTGTCCACACCGATCTGTGCACCGAGAATTGCCAGTTGTTCCATCGCGGCGGGCCGGTTGGTGTCAAGCGATGCCATCAGCACCCGCTTGCCTTCGCGATCCTTCAGCCGTTTGGCCAGTTTCGCGGTCGTCGTCGTCTTACCCGAACCTTGCAGGCCGACCATCAGGATCGGTGCGGGCGGATTGTCGATTTTCAGCGTGCCGGGGTCTTCGTCGCCGGTCAGCACGTGTTTGAGTTCGTCATGGACGATCTTGACGACCTGCTGGCCGGGGGTAATGGATTTCGTGACGGCCTGACCTGTCGCCTTGTCCTGCACCGCCTTGACGAAATCGCGTGCAACCGGGAGCGATACATCAGCCTCAAGCAACGCCACGCGGACCTCGCGCAGGGCTGTTTTCACGTCATCCTCGGTCAGCGCGCCTTGCTTGGTCAGCTTGTCAAAGACGCCTGAAAGGCGTTCGGATAGGTTTTCAAACATAGGCCATGGCCCCTTACGTCATTTTCGATTGCCTGGCGTATATAGGAACGCCATGCATAAAGCAGTAGCGCCCCCGTGGGCGCAACGCGCTGACGGAGGGCGATCCCCTGATTGCCGGGGACCGGAAAGCTGGCGCTATCCGGGTGTTTTGATGTCTCTATGCCTGTCAGACGGCCGAGTCAATAACTGACGGCCTGGCACCTGCTGTGCGAAGATCGCGATCATCAGGCGATTGCGCCCCTTGCGCTGGCGCACAAACAAGGCCATAATTTGACCTAGCGTTTGAATTTGCACAGGTACGACAATGGATAACTGGGATGAAATCCGCACCGCCTATCAGGTCGCGCGCAAGGGCACGGTCAGCGGCGCGGCCGAAGTGCTGGGCGTGCATCATGCCACGGTGATCCGGCATATCGATGCGCTTGAGCACCGGTTGGGGGTCAAGCTGTTTCAGCGCCATGCACGTGGATATACCGCGACAGAGGCCGGGCAGGATCTATTGCAGGTCGCACAGGCCACCGACGATCAGTTCACCCAGCTTGCAGGCAGGATCAAGGGGCAGGGCGAAGGGGTATCGGGCGATCTGGTCATAACGTCGCTGGGGCAGGTATCGCGGTTATTGACGCCAATTCTGGTGGCGTTTCAAGCCGAACATCCTGATCTGCGCATCCGCTACCGCACGGGTGATCGCGTTTTCCGGCTGGAATACGGTGAAGCCCATGTGGCGATCCGTGCAGGTGCGATGCCCGAAGAGCCTGACAATGTGGTCCAGCCTTTCATGCCGCAGGAAATGGCGCTGGTCGCCTCGGATGCATATGTTGCGCGGTATGGTTTGCCGGATGGCGAGGAAGACCTCAGGAACCACCGCTTTGTCACACATGACGACGACAACAATCGCGCACCGTTCACCAAATGGCTGCGTCAGGCGGTGCCTGATTCCTGCCTGACCTATCGGGGGACTGACAGTCGCAACATGATGGATGCAATCCTTGCGGGTGCGGGCATCGGTTTTGTTATCACGCTCGAGCTGCCGCAGCATCCTGAACTGACCGAGGTGTTTCCCCGGCAAGAGGCATGGACAGCCCCTCTTTGGCTGGTCACCCATGTCGACTTGCACAGAACCACCAAAGTTCAGACCTTTTTGCGGTTTCTCAAGGATCGCATCAAGGACATGGACGCCTGATGTCGCCTGCCCGTGCGGGGCATCTGGCGATGCTCTGTTTTTCTGTACTTGTCGCGGGGTCGTTCGCACTGGGCGCATTGTCGGCCAATGCGATTTCGCCTGTTGCGTTGAACGCGGTGCGGTTCTGGATCGCGGTGGCGATTATCGGCGGGGCGGCGTTGGCGACCACCGGGTTGCCACGCAGCGCGGCACGGGCGCCCTGGCGCTATGTTGTGCTTGCGGCATTCTTTGTGACCTATTTCGTGCTGATGTTCGAAGGGCTGAAGACCGCAGCACCGGTCAGTGCCGCCGCAGTATTTACGCTGACGCCGATCATGGCGGCGGGGTTTGGCTGGGTCTTGCTGCGGCAGGTGCTAACTCCACGTATGGCGTTGGCGCTTGCGGTCGGCGGGCTGGGGGCGCTTTGGGTGATTTTCCGCGCTGATGTCACTGCAATGCTGCGGTTTCAGATCGGCAAGGGCGAGGCGATATATTTCTGGGGCTGCATGGCCCATGCCTTCTTTACCCCCTTGGTGCGCAAACTGAACCGTGGTGAACCCGCGATTGTGTTCACCTTCGGAACCCTGCTGGCGGGGGCTGCGATGCTGACACTCTGGGGCTGGGGGGACATCCTGGCGACAGATTGGGCAGCTTTGCCAGCCATCGTCTGGATCACGATCCTTTACACTGCCGTCTTTGCCAGCGCGGCCACATTCACCCTTCTGCAATTTGCGGCGATGCGTCTGCCCGCATCCAAGGTGATGGCCTATACCTATCTGACGCCGTCGTGGGTCATTGTGTGGGATCTGGCGTTGGGCGGCACGGCCCCGCCGGTGATGGTTCTGGCCGGGGTCGGGCTGACCTGTGTGGCCTTGCTGATGCTGCTCAAGGATTAGGGTCGGGGGCATCCAGTTCGCGGCGCAGGAATACCTCGAACATGTCCAGATCAAGCGCTTCCATCTGACCGAATGCCTGCATCCAGACCGAGGCATCGCGCAGCGCGTCGGGTTCCAGTTTGCACCATTTGACGCGCCCGCGTTTTTCCTGGCTGATCAGTCCGGCGGCTGTCAGCACGCCAAGGTGTTTTGAAATCGCGGCCAATGACATTTCGAAAGGCGCAGCCACGTCAGTGACGGCCATGTCGTCTTCCAGCAGCATCGACATGATCGTGCGGCGGGTGGGGTCGGCAAGGGCCGAAAAAATGTGGTCCAGTGTGCGGGTCATGGAGAGGGTTAACGACCTATTGCGAAAAACGTCAACCATTTGGTTGAATGTCATATGGTGGCACAACAACCCGCAAGGGCAGGTGCATCTGTGCAAAGAGTTTGGAAATATAACTATAAAACAGATGCTTACGTTGTGGCGCGCATCGCTTGACTCTGTCCGCGACCGGCCCTAGACGTTTCGCAACATTCGAAGGGGACGAAACCAGATGTCTGACCCGCAAGATGCTGATCGCCTCAAGGCGCTGGAAGCAAAGATTGCGGCGCTCAAGACGCCTGAGAAGGTGAAGGACCATTCGGAAGAACATTATTCTCAGGCGCAGCTTGCCTGGCGAATGGTGATCGAGCTTGTGGCCGGTCTGGCGATCGGTTTTGGCATTGGATACGGTTTGGATACCCTGTTTGGGACCATGCCGATTTTTCTGGTGCTGTTCATATTCTTTGGCCTCGCAGCCGGTGTTCTGACCATGATGCGATCCGCCAAGGAGGTGCAGTTGAAGCAGCAGCGCGCTGCGCAAGATGAGGGTGACAAACGTGGCGACAGAGACTGACGCACATTCCGAAGGTGGTCTGGTTTTCCATCCGCTGGACCAGTTTATCGTCAAGCCGCTGTTCGGCGACGGGCCAGTGCATTGGTATACCCCGACCAACGTGACATTGTGGATGGCCATCGGGCTTTTGGCGATTGTTGGCGTATTTGTTCTGGGCAGCCGCGGTCGCGCTATCGTGCCAAGCCGTTTGCAGTCGATCGGTGAACTGATTTACGGGTTCATCTACAAGATGGTCGAGGACGTAACGGGCAAGGACGGGATCAAATACTTTCCCTACATCATGACGCTGTTCGTTTTCATCCTGTTCGCCAACTATTTGGCCCTGCTGCCAATGTCCTACAGCCCGACGTCGATGATTGCGGTCACCGCTGTTCTGGGTTTCGGGGTGTTTATCGCCGTGACAATTCTTGGCTTCGTCAAGAACGGCGCGTCGTTCCTAAGCCTGTTCTGGATGTCGGATGCGCCACTGGTTCTGCGTCCGATCATCGCCATCATCGAGGTGATTTCATACTTTGTGCGCCCTGTCAGCCACTCTATTCGTCTGGCGGGTAACATCATGGCAGGTCACGCCGTGATCAAGGTGTTCGCCGGCTTTGCCGCGCTGACGCTGGTGTCGCCGATCGCCATTTTGGGCATCACCGCGATTTACGGGCTGGAGGTGCTGGTCGCCGGTATCCAGGCCTATGTCTTTACCATCCTGACGTGTGTCTATCTCAAGGACGCGCTTCACCCGCATCACTAATGTCGGTTGGGTGAAATCACCCATCCCTCGTCTCAACTTCCAATCGTAAGGAGATTTCACATGGAAGGCGAACTCGCACATATCGGCGCTGGTCTGGCTGCAATCGGTTCCGGCGCTGCCGCAATCGGTGTTGGTACTGTTGCTGGCAACTATTTGGCTGGTGCACTGCGCAACCCATCCGCTGCTGCATCGCAGACAGCAACACTGTTCATCGGTCTGGCATTTGCCGAAGCCCTGGGGATCTTTGCGTTCCTCGTGTCGCTTCTGCTGATGTTCGCTGTTTAAGAACACGACCCATATCCTTACGGCTGGCAGGTCATACGTGACCTGCCAGTAAACTTTCAAGGTATTCGGGGGCCAACATGGCAACAGAAACGAACGACGCCGTCGCAGGGACCTGCGTGGATGCAGGGGGTTCTGCCCTTGGTATGCCGCAACTTTGCGCGGATTGGATCCCTAACCAGGTCTTCTGGCTACTGATCACGCTTGCCGCGATCTATTTCGTGATGTCCCGCATCGCGCTGCCCCGCATCGCTGCGGTTCTGGCAGAACGGTCAGGCACGATCACAAATGATCTGGCCGCCGCAGAAGAATTCAAGGCCAAGGCCACCGAGGCCGAAGCAACCTATCAAAAAGCGCTGGTAGATGCCCGCGCCGAGGCGAACAAGATCGTCGCAGAAGCCAAAGCAGCCATTCAAGGTGATCTTGAGGCCGAACTGGCGAAAGCTGACGCCCAGATCGCCGAAAAGACCGCCGAAAGCGAAAAGGCAATCGCCGACATTCGTGCCAGCGCATTGGAAAGTGTGTCGACAGTCGCCAAGGATACGGCCAAGGAACTGGTCGCCGTCCTGGGTGGAAAAGCTGACGCTAAAACGATCACAGCGGCCGTCAACGCACGGATGAAAGGGTAAGACATGAGATTTCTGGTCACACCCCTGTTTCTGGCTTTGACAGCCAGCCCCGCGCTTGCCGCTGGCAAGACGTTTGTTTCGCTGGGCAATACCGACTTTGTCGTTCTTGTCGCCTTTCTGATTTTCGTTGGCATCCTTGTTTACTACAAGGTGCCTGGCCTTGTTGGTGGCATGTTGGATAAACGTGCCGACGGTATCACCGCCGAGTTGGCCGAAGCACGCGCCCTGCGTGACGAGGCGCAAGCGTTGCTGTCGTCGTACGAGCGCAAGCAAAAAGAAGTTCAGGCACAGGCCGATCGCATCGTTGCAACGGCCAAGGACGAAGCAAATCAGGCGGCAGAAGCTGCCAAAGCCGATATTGCCAAATCAATCACACGCCGTCTGGCTGCAGCAGAAGAACAGATCGCCAGCGCCCAGAGCGCCGCAATCAAAGAGGTGCGCGATCAGGCTGTCACCGTTGCTGTTGCCGCTGCAAAGGATGTGATTGCCAAGCAAATGGACGCAAAAGCGGCTGGTGCGCTGATCGACGATTCAATCGCGGCGGTTGGTGAAAAACTGCACTAAGACGCTCGGCATCACGCCCGCTCCTTGTTTACAAAAGCCCGTCGCCCACAAGGTGGCGGGCTTTTGCGTTGACATGCGGGGTTGATATGTTCCTTGCTGGGGCGGGGCATTTTAAAAGGTTCGTCCGATAATACCCAGCTTTTCAAAATCAGGTCTTGGGCGTGCTCTTTGGGCGGTCCTGTTGTATTTTGTCATCCTTGGCACGGGCATGGCCTATCTGCACGCGACATCGGACAACGCGAATGGCAACGCCGGGGTGATCATGAGTCTTGTTTGGGTGCAGGGCGTGCTTTGCGCCTTGTGTATCTATTTCATTGTGACCGGATGCGGTTGGGCCGGTTCCGGTTTCGGACGATTGCGCTGGTCAGCATTGATCTGGCTTTCGCCGGCAATCATCGTGCTGATCACCATGTGGGCAGGCTTGCTGCCCGATCTGCTCTCGCAGCCGCTGTCACCCATTCAATCGCAGACATTGATGTGGCTTGCCCTGACCACAGCAATGATCGGTTTTTCAGAAGAGGCGATGTTTCGCGGCATCCTGTTGCGCGGTGCGATGACAGTCTTGTCGGTGCCCCAGGCAATGATACTGAGCGCCACGGCATTTGCCCTGTTGCATATGGTCAGCGGGCTAGGCGGCGAGCCGTTGCACAACGGGTTGCAGCAACTTGGGTTTGCTTTTCTGGTCGGGCTCGCGCTGGCACCAGTCGCGTTGCGCCTGGGGTCGCTTTGGCCATTGGTCATCTGGCACGGGTTGTGGGATATGGCGGTGTTTGCCAGTGATGCATGGGGTGTCCTGCATCATTTTGCCCTGCCCGGCATGTTCATACAGGTCCTTGTGGGCCTATGGCTGTGGCGCGCGCCTTTTCAGGACCGTTAGAACGGGTGTTCAACGCCCTGCGACATGTTCAAAACGCTTCTGCGCAAAAAACTCGTTCTGGTCTGATTTCTGCTGATCGAACAGCGATGTTTCAACATAGTTCAAATGTGCGGCGATCGCAGCACGGGCCCCCGCCGGGTCGCGCGCCTGAAGCGCCGTATTGATTGCACGATGCTGATCCAGCAAGGTATCGCGGGTTGTGCGCTGCCTGAACATGACCTGCCGATTATAAAAGACACCCTCGCGCAGCAGTTCATACATCGACCGCATCATATGCAGCATGATGATATTATGGCTGGCTTCGATGATGGACAGGTGGAAATCCGCGTCCAACCGCGCCTCTTCTGCCGGATTGCGTTTCTGGTGCGCGGTTTCCATTTTCATGAAAACGGCATCAATCACCTTGAGGTCGGTATCGCTGCCCAGCCGCGCGGCGCGCTCTGCCGCCAAGCCTTCCATGTCGCGGCGAAAGCTGATGTAGTCGAACACAGCTTCGTCATGGCTCGCAAATAGCGTGACCAGCGCGGGTGCAAAGGCCGAGCCCAACACATCGGCCACATAGACACCGGCCCCCGCCTTGGTCATCAAAAGCCCACGATCCTGCAAATCTGCCAGCGCTTCGCGCAGAGAGGGCCGCGACACGCCCATCCGTTCGCTCAATTCCCGTTCAGGGGGTAAACGCTCGCCTGGACGCAGGATGCCCCGCAAGATCAGGCTTTCGATCTGGCGCACGACACCATGCGACAGTTTTTCTTGCTGTATCCTCTCAAACGGCATGTTTCCCCCCACGGCATTGGTAAGAACATATGACCGGTTTGAGCCGTTAACAACAAAAAACAGAGGGGCCGCAATTGTGCGGCCCCTCTGTTCTGGTCCGGGTATCAGGATCAGCTGTTCGGCGTGATGATAATTTCGACCCGCCGGTTGGCCTGACGGCCCTGGGCGTTCAGGTTGCTTGCAATCGGCTGGTCTTCACCGCGTCCGATCGACCGGATCCGCGAAGGCGCGACGCCACTGTTGATCAGGACAGACGATACCGCCTGCGCGCGGCGTTGCGACAGATCAAGGTTATAGGATGCATCCCCCACATTGTCGGTGTGCCCGATGACGTTGACAGTGGTGTTGGGGTATTTGTTCAGCGATTGCGCGACGATGGCAAGCTCGTTGCGGGACACGCCGGACACCGCGGTGCTGTCAGTAGCGAACAGCAGATCCTGTGACAGCACAACAACAAGGTTCCGCCCGTTGTTGGACACGCCCACGTCATTGCGCAGCGCGCGGCGCAGTTCTTCGGCCTGCTTGTCCAGATTGTTGCCAATGGCGGCCCCGGCACCGGCACCCAGTGCTGCACCCAACAGGGCGGACCGGTTCCGGTCGCGGTTGCTGCCGTCATTGTTCGCCAGGGCACCGATCACGGCACCGCCAAGCGCACCGATCGCCGCACCTTGTTGCAGGTTCTGGTTCTGGTTCGGGCCGGTGTCGTCGCAGGCTGCAACGAAAGTCAGCGATGCCGCTGCTAGCACCAGGGGGAATTTCGAAATCATCATTGTCTGTCTTCCATGTTGAAAGGGTGCGCCAAGCGCACCGGTGTATGTCACACTTATGCCGACTTCGCCGATGATATCCAATAACGATGATGCAACCGGCAGTGTTTTGCCGGTCTTACTGCACCTGTTCTGCCGCGTCTGCGCGTGCGCCTTCCCAGGCCAGCATGGCGCGTTTGACAGGCAGCCCCCAATGATACCCCCCCAAAGCACCCGATTTGCGCAGCGCCCGGTGGCAGGGAATCAACCAGCTGACCGGGTTGCGCCCGACGGCCGTGCCGACCGCGCGCACGGCTTTGGGGTTACCGATTGCCTGTGCGATTTCAGAATATGTGGTGACATGACCTGATGGGATTGTCAGCAGCGCCTCCCATACTTTCAACTGGAAAGGCGCCCCGATCATATGCAACTGCGTTTCGCCTGTCATCCCAAGTGCTGCCACTGCCCATTGCCTTAGAAATTCGGGGTCTTCGACGAATTGCGCCTTGGGCCACCGTGATGTCAGGTCTGTCGTTGCGGCCTCTTTGCCCGCCTCGGCGGCAAAGGCCAGGCCGCAAATGCCGCGTGTAGTGCCCATAACCAGCGCTGGCCCGAAAAGGCTGTCGAACCAGCCTTGGTAAATCGTCAGACCGGCCCCACCCCGCGCGTATGCGCCGGGGCTCATCGCCTCCCACCGCACGAATAGGTCATGCAGGCGGCCGCTGCCCGAAAGACCGACCTCGTGGGCGGTGTCCAGCGTGGTAAAGCGGTCGCGCAGCAGCGCCTTGGCGTGGCCCAGCGTCAGGTATTGCTGATAGCGCTTGGGCGACACGCCGACCCAATTGGAAAACAGCCGCTGGAAATGCGCCGGGCTCATGTTGAGCGCGGCAGCCAGATCGGCCAGTGGAAGTGGCTGATCGCCTGCCGCGTCAATCGCATCAATCGCGCGGCGCATGACGTGGTAATGATATGTTTCGGTTTGATCCATGAGCGACAAACTAGGGGCATGATGCGCGCCTGACGACCCGAAAATTGCGCAACCGGCACTTGCCCCTTTTCACCTGCAAGGGCATACCGTTGTGATGGCAAGACAGCTTGATTATCATACCATCCATGCGATCTTTGAACGGTTCCAGCAGGCTGAACCCGAACCAAAGGGCGAGCTGGAACACACCAACGCCTATACGCTGCTGGTGGCTGTGGCGCTGTCGGCGCAAGCCACCGATGTGGGCGTGAACAAGGCGACACGCGCGTTGTTTCAGATCGCCGACGCACCGCAGAAAATGCTCGCACTCGGGCTGGACGGGCTGACCGAGCATATCAAGACAATCGGCCTGTTCCGGCAAAAGGCCAGGAACGTCATCAAGATGAGCCGGATTCTGGTTGATACGTATGACGGTCAGGTGCCCTGTTCACGCGCCGCCCTGCAATCACTGCCCGGTGTGGGGCGCAAAACCGCCAATGTCGTGCTCAACATGTGGTGGCACTACCCCGCGCAGGCGGTGGACACGCATATCTTTCGTTTTGGCAACCGAAGTGGTGTCGCCACCGGCAAGACCGTCGATGCGGTCGAACGCGCAATCGAAGACCACGTTCCGGTGACATTTCAACAGCACGCGCATCACTGGATGATCCTGCATGGCCGCTATACCTGCCTGGCCCGCAAACCCAAATGCGCGGCCTGTATGGTTCGCGACTTGTGTCAATTTGAGGAAAAAACAATATGAAAAAATATCAGGTTGTGGGCATTGGCAATGCAATGGTTGATGTGCTGGCGCGGGCCGAGGATGCCTTTCTGGAACAGGCCGGAATCGGCAAGGGTATCATGCAGCTGATCGACATGGACCGCGCGGTATCGCTGTATGCCTCTGTCGGCCCGGCCAAGGAAATCAGCGGCGGTTCGGCGGCCAACACGATTGCGGGCATCGCGCATCTGGGCGGGCGGACGGCCTATGTCGGCAAGGTCAAGGATGACCAGCTGGGTGCGATCTTTGCCCACGACCTGCGCGCGCAGGGGGCCGATTACAGCACCACCATGGCCCCCAGAACCGAAGTGTCCGAAACCGGACGCTGCATCGTTATTGTCACGCCGGACGGCGAGCGGTCGATGAACACCTATCTGGGCGTGACTGAATTTCTGTCACCTGATGATATCGACATGGCACAGATGGCGCAGGCTGAATGGATCTACCTGGAAGGCTACCGCTTTGACGGTCCGGACAGCCACGCCGCCTTTGCCAAGGCGATCGCAGCCTGCAAAGGGGCAGGCGGGCGCGTATCAATCACCTTGTCCGACCCGTTTTGCATCGATCGGCACCGCGATGCCTTTCGCGACATGATCCGCGAGCATGTCGATCTGCTATTCTGCAATCGTGCCGAAATCCTGTCGATGTATCAGACGGACAGTTTCGACAGCGCACTGGACAGGGCCGCCTCAGAGGTGCCGATCGTCGCCTGCACCGACAGTGAAAATGGCGTGCATATCCGTGCAGAAGGGCGGCGCTGGCATGTGCCAGCGGTGCCGACACAGATCGTGGATGCAACAGGGGCGGGTGATTTGTTCGCGGGGGCTTTTCTGTGGGGGCTGACACAGGGATACGATCTGGAAACCTGCGGCCAAATGGGCAATCTTGCCGCCTCAGAGGTGATCAGCCATATCGGCGCACGGCCAGAGTCCGACCTCAAGGTGCTGTTCAATTCTCGTGGATTGACCTGAGCCACAACGCATCCAGTGCATCAACAGCAACCGCGGCAAAACGCCCCTCTTCCTTCCAGTATTTACCCGACGGAACAAAGTATCCAAGCCGCGCTTCCTCGGCCAAAGCGGCGGTGACATGCGCGGCATTGACTGGCACCGGTTTGGCCGCTTCAACCGTATCTGACGTTGCGCGTGGGAAAATCAGGCGGCTTTGGTCCCGGGATAGGTTCACCATGGCGCAATCTTGCGCTGCCGCAATGGCCATCAGCCGGGCTGATTTCGCCTCAAGCGACCGCAGGCTGATATCGGCACGCAGCGGATCGGCAGTGCCTACGCCGTAAAAATGGGTTTGGCTGGCGGAAGGATACACCATGTCGCACCCAAGTACGGCGATCACCTTGGGCTTTAAGACTGCCAAGGCCCAGTATGACGCCGTAAACGCCATCGTGCCGCCGGCATAGACAAATCCCCCCAGACTATTTTGCACAGGCACATAGTCGGCTGCCGTGATCACTGACTGGTCATGGCCCAGATCAACCGGCTGCCGCGCAGCGGGAAAGTCATCGGGGTGAATCAGATAATCCCAGTCAGGACGGACCGCCCAGGCATTGTTGATGGTCACGATGCGATCAAATGGCGCCCGGGGCCAGTCGCGACAGGTGACCACATTGGGACCGCTGCCCAGAATCAAGACAATCGACACGTAGAGTTCCTTGCTGTTGCTGGCATGCAAGTAACGCACGCAGGGTGCAGGTCGAGCGCACCACACAGTTTTATGCCTCCGGCGGGGATATTTTTTCTCCGAAGAAGCCATGACATGTTGAAGGGCTGCCAAGCCGTTAGTCGCCAGGCGCAGGGGCAAGGCAGCCGCTTCTTCGTCGGCGGTCATCGGCATCCCTGCCTGTACCGCTTGGTCAGAATCGCACAAAGCCACTAATTTTAAGTAAATATTGGTTTCTTCCGAGTGAAAATATCCTCGGGGGTGAGGCGCAACGCGCCGAGGGGGCAGACAGCCCCCTTATTGTCCCAGTTTCGCATGCACTTCATCCAGATCAATCTCACCCATGGGCATCTTGTTGGACGGGTTGGCGAAATCGTATTTGAACAGGTTGAAATCCTTCTTATAGATTTCATACACAAGATGCATCGACAGATCGTCAAAGTAATCGGCGACCGGATGCAACCGCTTGGGCCCATGTCCTTCGCTTTCGTTAAAGCGTGGAATCGTGGCCAGTTCCACGGTATGAGGCGTTTCAATCGCATTCAGTACATCTTGCATGCCATCGTTGAACGCTTCGGTCCAAAAAATCTTGTCATATCGCCCGCCATTCATGATGTAGGTCGAGATATGGCCGGCCATGGCGGACCAGTGGATGTCGGGCTCCATCGGTCGGCGCCAGCGGATCGTATCACGCGCAAACAGCAAGAACCGGCGAAATGATTTAATCTGATCGAATTCGAAACCGGTCTCCGGATCACCGACTTCGATGCCGTATTTCTGGATCAGCAGCGGCACCAGATTGCCGCGATAGCGTTTACCATTACGCTGAATGCCGCAGATCTTGTCAAAGAACGACGACAGAATGCGCGTGTATGGGTTGCGCACACAGGTAAATGCATAGCTGTGATGGGAAATGACGTTTTGCGCGATCAGCGGTTGGCTTTCAGGCATGGCCCATTTGTGGATGCCGGATTTGGCATCGTGAATATCCCCGTCAAAAAACACGCCATGGTCTGAGAAATACATGATCTGCCCGATGGTCGAGCAGGCGCATTTTGGCACCACGCGATAGACGAGGCTTTGGCTTGTCGTCATCCACGTCCCGGGAAAACTCATGGCTCTTGTCTCCACTGTCAAAATTCAGTCATGGTATTATCTGATATCGCGCCCAAAAAGCAAAGAAACCCTGTTTATTCAATGGCTTTTCACGTTATGACAGCGAAATCGATACGACAGACGCGGGACCTTGGCACCTAACATGGCCAGAATTGCCTTTATTCTGCTTTGCCACAAGAACCCTGATGCCATCGTGCAACAGGCCGAACAACTGACGGCGGCAGGCGATTATATTGCGATACATTTCGATGCATCTGCAACCACAGCTGATTTTCATCGGATCAAGGCTGCGTTGGCAGACAACCCCAATGTAGTTTTTGCCAAGCGCCGGATCAAATGCGGCTGGGGCGAATGGAGCCTTGTACAGGCGACGCTGTATGCGATCGAGGCCGCCGTCGAGACCTTTCCGCGGGCCAGCCATTTTTACATGGTGTCGGGGGATTGCATGGCGATCAAATCGGCGGCCTTTGCGCATCAGTTTCTGGACGGCACCGATTGTGACTACATCGAATCCCACGACTATTTTCAAAGCAACTGGATCAAGACGGGATTTCGCGAAGAGCGCCTGATCTACCGACACTTTTTCAACGAACGCACCCAGAAGCGGCTATTCTACAAAAGCCTTGCGGTGCAGCAAAGACTGGGTTTGACCCGTGGGATTCCTGCTGACCTGCAAATCATGATCGGAAGTCAGTGGTGGTGCCTGCGCCGTGCCACGATCGAAGCGATCCTCGTGTTTCTGGCCGGGCGGCGGGATGTGGTGCGGTTTTTCAAGACAACCTGGATCCCCGATGAAACATTCTTTCAAACGCTGGTCCGCCATCTTGTGCCCGGTCAGGATATCCGGAACCGCACGCTGACTTTTCTGATGTTCACCGATTACGGGATGCCGGTGACATTCTATAATGATCATTATGACCTACTGGTCTGCCAGGACGGGCTGTTTGCGCGCAAGATCAGCGTTGACGCGCACGCCTTGCGTGACCGTCTGGGCAGCCTTTACGCCAGTGACCGGACGGATTTTACCAGATCGGACGCAGGACGGAACCTGTTTGGCTTTCTGACGGGAAAAGGCCGCGAGGGGCGTCGGTTTGCGCCCCGGCTATGGGAAAGTAAGGCGA
Organism: Yoonia sp.; assembly: GCF_965660735.1. GTDB lineage: Bacteria > Pseudomonadota > Alphaproteobacteria > Rhodobacterales > Rhodobacteraceae > Yoonia. The sequence continues at coordinate 36,656 of NZ_CBFIBD010000020.1, read as the reverse complement.
CCCTTGGGCGGGACCGTGAATTGCTGATTGTGGTCTGCAAGAAATGGCATGTGGCCAAGCGCCTTGTGCGGGCCATTCGTGAAAATACCGATGTTCCCGCCGTCGGCTATCTGTTCAACGAGGTTGCGACAGGGCTTCCTGATCTGGGTGGGATTGAAAAGACGGTTGAAAAGAGATCACGCCATCGGCGGGCCGTGTTGCGGATGATATTTGATGCCTTCGGGCGAGATCGCCTGGTGATCTGTCTGGACCCGGCCAGTCTTGATCTGATGCGTGATTTCTTTGCCGATCGGTCCATAACCCGCCTGCTCGAGATCGACTGCACGTTTGATAATGATTATCTTGTCGGCCACGCGCGCCGTCTTGGTCTTGTCGGACAAGATACCTCGGCCGAGACCATCGCAAAGTTGTTGCCGACGATCCGTGACGATATTATCCACGACCGTGACCGCCTGCGTGACGCAGGGTTCACCAACGTGTCTTTAATGCGCCAGAGTGCGGGACTTGATGAAAATGCTGCCGCCCTTGTCCATTTCCTTGGGGTCGGGGATGATGTGGCGCGGACACTGGCACAGACCCCCCATCTTTTTGTTGACTGAGGTGCATCATGCAATTCGACTATGACGACCAGAATATCTTTGCCAGGATCCTGCGCGGCGAAATTCCCAACAAAACAGTATACGAGAATGACCATGCGCTGGCATTTCACGATATTGAGCCACAGGCACCCGTGCATGTGCTGGTGATTCCAAAGGGGGCTTATGTGAGCCTTGATCATTTTGCGCGCGATGCGACGCCTGACGAACAAGCGGGGTTCATGCAGGCCGTGGCCGAAGTGTGCCGCCTGACGGATGTCGATCAAGGGTTTCGTGCGATCGCGAACACCCGTGCCCATGGCGTGCAGGATGTGCCGCATTTCCACATGCATATCATTGGTGGCAGGCAATTGGGCCGCATGTTGCAGGGGTGATCAAATTTCGCGAAATTTGATTGCCTCCGGCGGGGATATTTTCACTCTGAAGAAGCGATCAGCGGCTTGAGGTGAGCGACAGGAATACGTCTTCGAGGTCGCTTTGCCTTGTTGTGACATCCTTGATTGTGATCCCTGCATCGCGCACGATCGACAGGATCGCATCTGCGGGAGTGCTGCCGCTTTGGTAGGTGAACGCCAGCGTGCCGTCATCGCGTTTTTGACCGGTAATGTTTTCGGGCAGATCGGGTAAGGCCGCCGGCTTTTCGGGGGTGATCACCAAGGTCTTGCTGTCCAGCCGTCCCAGCAGATTGGCGGTGCTGTCACGGATGACGACCTCGCCGTGATTGATAATGGCGATATCGTCGCACATCTGTTCGGCCTCTTCGAGGTAATGCGTTGTCAGGATGATCGTCATGCCATCGTCATTGAGCTTGCGGACGTTCTGCCACAGCATATTGCGCAATTCGATATCGACGCCTGCGGTAGGTTCGTCCAGCACCAGAATTTGCGGCGAATGCACCAGTGCCTTGCCCAGCAAGAGCCTGCGGCGCATGCCCCCAGACAGCGACCGGGAATAGGCGTCGGCCTTATCGGTCAACCCGATCATCTCGAGGATTTCCGCGGTCTTGCGTTGCGCCTTGGGCACGCCGTATAGCCCGGCCTGCACATCAAGCGAGCCTTCGGGTGTGAAAAACGGGTCAAGATGCGGTTCCTGTGGCATGATCCCGATGGCCGCGCGCGATTGGCGCGGGTTCACATCCTGATCGAATCCCCAGATTTTCACCGTGCCGGCGGATTTGACGACCAAACCGGCCAGAATGTTGATCAGTGTGGATTTTCCGGCACCATTGGGGCCCAGCAGCCCAAAGATTGACCCGCGTGGAATGTTCAGGTCAATGCCTTTCAACGCCTCTTTGGCGGGGCTGCGCCCGGTGGCGGCATAAGTCTTTTTCAGCCCTGAAATTTCTATCGCGTTGTCGGTCATGCCGGTCTTTCCCCTTGCCCGCGCCTGCGGTATGTTTCCCCTCATCTAAGGCGGGCTGTGCCCCGCGACAACCAGACAGGACATTTCATGACCACACCCGCCCCCGAGACCCGCATTGTGAATGAATGGCGCGTGGCCTGTGATGGCGGCGAAGGTGCGCTGGGCCATCCGCGTGTCTGGCTGCAAATCCCGCGCGAAAAGGGCTGGGTCGAATGCCCCTATTGCGACGCCAAACTGATCCACAAGGATTTTGAAGGCAAAGTCTGATCTGGCAGAACCTGGCTGATGGTGGCAAACCTGACGCGAACCGCGCGAGAGGAACGACCATGACGACCAAATTCGGCAAGGGCTGTCACCTGCATCTGATCGACGGATCGGCGTTTATATTTCGCGCCTATCATGCGCTGCCGCCGCTGACCCGCAAATCTGACGGGTTGCCCATCGGGGCCGTCAGCGGTTTTGTGAACATGCTGCAACGCTATATCGACGGAAATAACGGGGACGACGCCGCGACCCATGTGGCCGTGATTTTTGATAAGGGCAGCCATACGTTTCGCAACGACATGTATGATCAATACAAGGCCAACCGCGAGGCGATGCCCGAGGATCTGCGCCCGCAGATACCCCTGACCCGCGATGCCACCCGCGCATTCAACATTGCCTGTGAAGAAATCGAAGGGTTCGAGGCGGACGATATCATCGCGACGCTTGCCCATCATGCGCGGGATGCGGGGGGGCGCGTGACCATCGTGTCATCGGACAAGGATCTGATGCAGCTTGTCGGTGACGGGGTCGAAATGCTGGACCCGATGAAGAACAAACGCATCGACCGCGACGGTGTGATGGAGAAATTCGGCGTGCCGCCCGACCGTGTTGTCGATGTACAGGCACTGGCGGGGGATTCGGTTGACAACGTGCCGGGCGCGCCTGGGATCGGGATCAAGACCGCGGCCCTGCTGATCAATGAATACGGTGATCTGGAAACGTTGCTGGACCGCGCGGAAGAGATCAAGCAGCCCAAGCGCCGCGAAACGCTGATTGGTCACCGCGATCAGATCGAACTGTCGAAAAAACTGGTGCAACTGGATTGTGATATGGCGCTGCCCTTTGGTCTGGATGATCTGGAGGTCAGGGAACCCGATATCGACAAACTGATGGCATTCCTGACCGAAATGGAATTCCGCACGGCGAGCAAGCGCATTGCAGACAAGCTGGGCGTGGACGCCCCGGTGATCGAGGTCGCCAGCCCCCCTGCGCAAGACGTTGCAGCGCCAGAGGCCGTGGGGTTCGACGCGGATGCCTATGAATGTGTGTCGGACGCGGCCGCCTTGCAGGTCTGGATCGACCGGATACATGAACGCGGCTATGTCGCCGTGGACACCGAAACCACCGGGCTGAATGAAATGATCGCCGATCTGGTCGGGATTTCGCTGTCAGTCGAACCGGGTCAGGCGTGCTACATTCCACTGACGCACAAGGCGGCATCGTCGGATGATCTGTTCGGGTCCGATGATGTGGCTGCGGGGCAGATGGATTTTGATCTTTGCCTGAAAATGCTCAAACCCGTGCTGGAAGACGCCAGTGTTCTGAAAATCGGTCAGAACATGAAATATGACGCCAAGATTTTTGCGCGCGTGGGTATCAACATTGCGCCGATCGACGACACGATGCTGTTGTCCTATGCGATGCATGCGGGGCTGCATGGGCATGGAATGGACACGCTGTCGGAACGCTATCTGGGCCACACACCGATCCCGATCAAGCCACTGCTGGGGTCGGGGAAATCGGCGATTACGTTTGATCGGGTGCCGATTGCGGATGCGGTGAAATACGCCGCCGAAGATGCCGATATCACGCTGCGCCTGTGGCAGATGCTGAAACCGCAATTGCATGTGAACCGGGTCACGACCGTCTATGAAACGCTGGAACGCCCGCTGGTGCCGGTGCTGGCGCAGATGGAAATGGCGGGCATCAAGGTGGATCGCGATACGCTAAGCCGGATGTCGAATGCCTTTGCCCAGAAAATGGCCGGGCTTGAGAACGAGATCTACGAACTTGCGGGCCGGAAGTTCAACGTCGGGTCGCCCAAACAATTGGGCGAGATCCTGTTCGACGAATTGAGCCTTGCAATGCCTGATGGCAAGAAACCGTCGACCGGCAAGACGGGGGCCTATTCCACCGGCGCTGACGTGCTGGAAGATCTGGCGACCATCCACGACCTGCCACGCCGGATTCTGGACTGGCGGCAACTGTCCAAGCTGAAATCGACCTATACTGATGCCCTGCAGGACCACATCAACCCTGACACGGGGCGGGTGCATACATCCTATTCCATCGCCGGGGCAAACACAGGGCGGCTGGCGTCGACCGATCCGAACTTGCAGAATATTCCCGTGCGGTCAGAGGAAGGCCGCCGCATCCGCGAGGCGTTTGTGGCAGAGGATGGCAAGGTGATTGTCAGCCTTGATTATTCCCAGATCGAACTGCGCATTCTGGCGCATATTGCTGATATCGACGCCCTGAAACAGGCCTTTCTGGATGGCATCGACATTCACGCGATGACCGCATCAGAGATGTTCGATGTGCCGCTTGAAGATATGACCCCGGAAATTCGCCGGCAGGCCAAGGCGATCAACTTTGGTGTGATTTACGGGATCTCGGGCTTTGGCCTTGCGCGTAATCTGCGCATTCCACGCTCGGACGCGCAGGGGTTCATCGACCGCTATTTCGAACGGTTCCCCGGCATCCGCAAATACATGGATGACACTGTCGCATTCGCCAAGGAACACGGCTATGTCCAGACGCTGTTCGGACGCAAAATCAACACGCCCGAGATCACTGCCAAAGGCCCGCATGCCGGCTTTGCCAAGCGTGCTGCGATCAATGCACCCATTCAGGGCACGGCGGCTGACGTCATCCGCCGCGCGATGATCCGGATGCCAGACGCAATTAGTGGCTTGCCGGCCAAAATGCTGCTACAAGTGCATGACGAACTAATATTCGAGGTTGACGCAGGCGCGGCGGAAAATTTGATTGTTGTCGCGCGTGACGTGATGGAGCAGGCCAGCGATCCGGCGGTCAAATTGGATGTAAAACTGGCCGTGGATGCAGGAAGGGGCGCCAACTGGGCCGAGGCGCATTAATTGGTAAAGGATAGTTTATGTTACGTATGTCAGTGCTTCTGTGGTGTTTGTTGGCGGGAAGCAGCTTTGCGCAAGCTCCAAAATTTCTATCTTCCGACGGGACATTGTTCGAATTTGCGCAGAATAAACACGGTGTCGTGTTGACCGCTGTCGAACAAGGCCAGGAATTACTGGTTGATCCGGTCTTATCGGCCCCGATCAAGAAATCCGGCGATGCTATCTATCTTGGGCGGGGGTGCGATGCGTATAGCCCAAAACTGGGCGATGGGCGCTGGCTGGCAACAGATGGTGGTTTCCTGGTTCGGTTTGGCGCGGCGACACTCGCGTTTCCGGGTCAGCAGATTGATGTTGGAACCGGTGACCGCTGCCGCCGCTAAGGCGTTGACTCGCGACATCTCGGTCAACTGGTGAACCTCGTCTGCTGTTCGCGCGAGGGATTGAAAGCCACTGCAAGACGACCTGATCACGTTCTTGCCAAGAAACACCCCGCGTCACCTATCAGGGGGACGCGGGGTTACTTTTCTCTGAATTCGGTGCAGATACCGTGTTTCGCGTGCGCGCGCCGCGCACGCGAAACCCAAACCGTTTCACCCAGAGAATGTCGCGAAGCGACCTAGTTCACAGACTTTGCCTCGACAAGGTTCGCGTCCTTGCGTTTGGCCGATGTGATCGCGATGCGGCGGGGCTTCAGCGCTTCGGGGACTTCGCGGACAAGGTCGATGTGCAACATCCCGTTTTCATGGCTGGCCTCCGTCACGCGCACATGATCGGCCAGATGGAACCGGCGCTCAAAGGCGCGGGTCGCTATACCGCGATGCAGATAGGTGTGGTCGCTGTCGTCTTCGGCCTTGCGGGCAGTGACATGCAGGGACCGGTCCTTGACCTCGATCGCAAGGTCGTCATCGGAAAATCCGGCCACGGCAATGGAAATACGCCACGCATCGTCAGCAGTTTTTTCGATGTTGTAGGGAGGGTAAGTGTTCTGGCCAACGTCGCTGGCAAGTGCGCGATCCATCAGATCGGCGATCTGGTCAAAACCAACGGTGGCACGATAAAGCGGTGTAAGGTCGAAATTTCGCATGTCTGGTCATCCTTCATCAAGCGATAACAGTTCTCTGGCCTTCCCGTCCGGGACAGGCCCCTATGCGCGGGACCCATATCAGGCATCCCGCAAACATTAAGTAAGCAGGGGTTACATGGGTTTCAAGAACTGCAAGATGACGGCGCCTGCTAGTCTGCGCTGATAAATTTCGCGCCTGTGTCATTGCGTTGACCGATGCTGATCATCCGCTGCGATCCACCGGGGCGCGCCGGCCCCATGCTGGCAAAATGCGCCAAAAGCGCCGTGAGCGGCTGCTCTAATGAGGTGCCGAGCGCCACTTTTTGCCCGTCCACCTGCGCCATCGCCGACACGACAGAGGCGATGCGCGTTTGCCCGTCACGTTCCATAAAGACAGGCGCGCCGCTGGATCCGTATTCCACATCGCATGTCATCACGATCACGCCGGTCCGGCGCCCCAACACGCTGCAAACCTCTTGCAGGCTCGGTGCGGATTCGCGCCCCCTACCATAGGACACGACACCAACCTTGTCGCCTGTCAAAGGTCGCTGAGCAATCAGATAGGGTTGTATGCGTGTGGTTCTGATCGGGCGGTCAAGTTCCAGCACGGCGATATCCATCGCCACTGATGCCGGATCTGTGGCGTCACCGTTATGTCTGTAATCCGGGTGGCCAACTGTGCGCGAAATGCCGCGCGTGGCCTCGGCCCGCCCGTCGCGCAGCCCGGCCCGGAACGTGAAACGATCAGGCGCAATCAGGCTGCCGTCGGTGTCGTAAAGACAATGCGCCGCCGTCAGGATCAGCCGGTCGCGGATCAGGGCTGCGGTGCAGAACCCCTTGTTTGCGATATCAAGCCTTCCCACGGCCTCCCAACCGGTGCTCTCTTGTCGGGTCTGCAATGTGACAAGCCCGGTTTCCTGTGCCGTGCTGCCAAGGGTGCTTGCCACAAGAAACACCGCAGAAATCAAAAACTGTCGCATGATCAGGTACCGTCCTTGCCATCAGCATGCGCGACAGTTGAGGCAGGATTATGACCTTATCGCAGGATTGGCACCTGTGGTGCGCGCTTGCCGGGCGCGGTCAGGGCAGGGGGTTGCGGCCCGCCCGTGGCCCAGTCCAGCAATTCGACCGTATGCACGATGGGCACATCCGTGCCGCCGCCGATCTGCATCATGCAACCGATGTTGCCTGCAGCGATGATATCGGGTGTCAGCGCCTCCAGCGTCGCGACCTTGCGGGTCTTGAGCTGTTTTGAAATCTCGGGCTGCATCAGGTTATAGGTGCCCGCCGATCCGCAGCACAGGTGGCTGTCGGCCGGTTCCAGCACGGTAAATCCTGCACGTTTCAGCAAATCCTTGGGAAAGGTCTTGATCTTTTGGCCATGTTGCAGCGAACAGGCGGCGTGATAGGCCACTTTGGTGCCCTTGTCGGCCCCTTCGGGCAGGTCCAGCTTCATCAGCACCTCGGACACGTCCATCGCGATGGCCGACACCCGTGCGGCATCCGCCGCCAGCGGATCATTGCGGAACATATGCCCGTAATCCTTGACCGTGGTGCCGCAGCCGGATGTGTTGATCACAATCGCATCCAACCCGCCCTTGTCGATCTCGCGCACCCAGGCGCGGATGTTCCTGGCGGCGGTTGCATGGCTTTCGGTTTCCTTGCCCATATGATGGGTCAGCGCACCACAGCATCCGGCCCCTTCGGCCACGACAACCTCTGCCCCCAGACGGGTCAGCAGGCGGATCGTGGCGTCGTTGATATCGGTGTTCAGCGCGCGCTGTGCGCAACCGGTCATCAGTGCGACGCGCATCTTTTTTTCAGTCGCAGCAAAGGTCTGCGGATCGTCATTGCGGCTGACCGGCGGGATCGTCCGGGGTGCCATTTCCAGCATCGCACGCAGCCGGGCATCCGGCATCAGCCGGGCAAAAGGCCGCCCGATCTTGGCCCCCAGCAACGCCAGCCGGAACCGCGTCGGATAAGGAAGGATGCGCGCCAGCACCCAGCGCAGGGCACGGTCGGACCACGGGCGATCATAGTTCTTTTCGATATAGGCGCGCGCATGATCGACCAGATGCATGTAATGCACACCCGACGGGCAGGTCGTCATGCAGGCCAGACAAGACAGGCAGCGGTCGATATGCTTGACCGTCTTTTCATCCGGTATGCGTTCATTTTCCAGCATGTCCTTGATCAGGTATATCCGGCCACGTGGGCTGTCCAATTCGTCGCCCAGCACCTGATAGGTGGGGCAGGTTGCGGTGCAGAACCCGCAATGCACACAAGCGCGCAGGATTTCATTGGCGCGGGCGGTGCCCGGATCGGTCAACTGTTCAGGTGTAAATGTTGTCTGCATCAGGCCATGATCCCCGGGTTAAGAATACTGCGCGGGTCAAACTTGTGCCGAAGCCCCGCCGAAATTGCCGCCAGTGGTGCCGGCTCGGGCTGAAATGTCGGCGCATCGGCAGCGCCACGAACCAACGTGGCATGGCCGCTGAAATCACCCATCCGAGCACGCAAGTCGCCACCATCGGTCAGGGCCCATATCAGCCCGCCGCCCCAGTCGTATTGCACGGCCTTCGCGCCCATCCGCCCTGCAAGTCCAGCAGCATCGGATGGCTTCACCGAAATCCGCCAGACGTCTCCGGGCTGGTCGGCAAAGGCCGTCACATCGCGGATCGCAGCCCAATCGGTCTCGCCCTGCTCTGCGCGGCCAAACGGGGCCAGCACGGCCTCAAGCGCCTCGGCGCGGTAGGCCACGGAACTGTCAAAGCCTTCCAGGCGGAACCGGGTCTTGCCCGCTGCCGGATCATGGGCAACGCCCGTCACCTCGAAAGGCGAGCCTAGCGCCGCCGACATTGCGGCAATTGCCGCCACATCGTCCAAACCGTCCAGTGTCAGGGTGGTTTGCGCCGCGACATCGGGCAGGACCTTCATTGACACCTCGGTCAGCACGCCCAGTGTGCCGTAGGCACCGGTCATCAGCCGCACAAGATCATAGCCGGTGACATTCTTCATCACGCGACCACCGTTCTTGATGATATTGCCCGCCCCGTCAACGAACCGCACACCCAGCATGAAGTCGCGGCACGCACCCACGGCAATGCGGCGCGGGCCGGATACATTGGCCGCCACAACGCCCCCAATCGTTGGCGTGCCTGTCGTGCCCAGCAGCGCACGATGATCCATCGGCTCGAACGCCAGCCGCTGGTTTTCGGCGGCAAGGGCGGTTTCGATCTCGGCCAGGGGTGTGCCCGCCCGCGCCACGATGGTCAGCGCACCGGGTTCATATAGCGTGATCCCCGCCATCCCCGCAGTGCTCAACACCTGCCCGGTGCTGCGCCCGACGGGCCGCGTGCCTCCCCCGACAATCCGCAACGGATCGTCTGTCTCCCTGATCATCTGCGCAAGCGTATCTTCTGTATCTGGCGTCATCATCGCTTCTTCCGAGTCTAAATATCCTGGGGGGAGGGCGCAGCCCGGGGGGCAAAGCCCCCTTAAGCGGCACGTCGCGTTTGAGAGGACGCCAGCGGGAACACCTTGGCGGGGTTCAGCAGCCACTTGGGATCAAAAACATCCTTCACGGCCATCTGCGCCTCAAGATCGGCAGAGGCGAACTGCACGTTCATCAGGTCGCGCTTTTCGATGCCAACGCCATGTTCGCCGGTCAGGCATCCGCCCACCTCGACACATAGCTTCAGGATTTCAGCGCCAAATTCTTCACACAGCTCCAGATCGCCCGGCTTGTTGGCGTCGAACAGGATCAACGGGTGCATGTTGCCGTCGCCCGCGTGGAAAACATTGCCGACGTTCAGCCCGAATTCCTGCGACATCTCGCCGATGCGCTTCAGCACAAATGGAAGGGATGACACCGGGATCGTGCCGTCAAGGCACATGTAGTCATTGATCTGGCCCATCGCGCCAAAGGCCGATTTGCGGCCCAGCCAGATGCGGCCTGCCTCATCGGCATCCTTGGCCTCGCGCAACTCAACAGGGTTATGCTGGCGCGCGATATCCATGATCAACGAAAGCTGGTGGTCAATCTCTGCGTCTGATCCTTCGACCTCGACGATCAGCAGCGCCTCGCACATAGGATAGCCCGCGTGCGCGAAATTTTCCGTCGCTTCGATACAGGGGCGGTCCATGAATTCGATAGCGACGGGCAGAACACCGGCCTTGATGATGTCGGTCACAACCTGACCGGCCACTTCGGAACTGTCGTATCCCATCAGCACGGGCCGCGCGCCTTCGGGCTTTGGCAGGATGCGCAGGGTCGCTTCGGTCACGACGCCAAGTTGACCTTCGGATCCGCAGATCACCCCCAGCAGGTCCAGCCCGCCGGCATCCATGTGCGCGCCGCCGATTTCGACCACCGTGCCATCCATCAGGACCATCGTGACCCCCAGCAGGTTATTTGTCGTCACCCCATATTTCAGACAATGTGCCCCGCCCGAATTCATCGCGATATTGCCCGCGATGGCGCAGGCCAACTGGCTGGAGGGATCAGGGGCATAGAAAAATCCGTCCTGTTCCACCGCGCCGGTCACCGACAGATTCGTGCGTCCGGTCTGCACGCGAATATACCGATCATCGTAATGCGTTTCGATCACCCCGTTCATCCGCGCAACGCCAAGAATCACGCAATCCGCCGTGGGCAGCGCCCCGCCGGCAAGCGAGGTGCCCGATCCGCGCGGCACGACCGGCACGTCCATTTCATGGCAAATGCGCAAAACAGCGGCAACTTCATCGGTGTCAGAGGGTAGAACCGCGCACATGGGCGGGCAGCGATAGGCGGTCAGCCCGTCACATTCATAGGCTTTCGTTTCGGCAACATCTGAAATCACGGCCTCCTGTGGCAAGACCTGCAATAGCCGGGCGACAACCTGGTCCTTGCGTGACAGCACAGCGGTGCTTGGGGCCGGCATTTCCATCTGATGTCTCCCTGAAAGCTGTTATTGGTAAAAATATATGACCAATTTTGTGATATGGCAAGTCTGTTGAACACCGCGTAAATAGCAGGGCATGACATTGATGGAATACACGACACTGTTTGGTCTGCTTGATTGGGTCGCCTTGGCGCTGATGCTGGTGGCCTGGTTCGGAATCGGCTGGTGGATCGAGCACCCCGCCGCGCGCTGGCCATCCGTCACCATGCTGATCGCAGAACGCCGACGCGAATGGATGCGTGTCTTTGTCACCCGCGACCCACGTATATTCGACAGCCAGATCCTGGCCAGCCTGCGGCAGGGCACGTCTTTTTTCGCCTCGACCTGTCTGTTGGCGATCGGTGGTGTATTGGCGCTGGTGGGCAATACCGACCCGCTGCGCGGTGTTGCAGCAGAAGTCAGCAGCACACAGGTGCCGGTTCTGGTCTGGCAGATCAAGCTGGGCCTTGTGGCGTTGTTTCTGACAAATGCCTTTCTGAAATTTGTCTGGGCCAATCGGGTCTTTGGATATTGCGCGGTGCTGATGGCGTCTGTCCCGAATGATCCGACCGATCCGGCGGCGTATCCGCGTGCAGCACAGGCGGGTGAATTGAACGTGCGGGCCGCGATGAATTTCAACCGCGGGCTACGGGCGATTTATTTTGCACTGGGCGCACTGGCGTGGCTGTTGGGGGCGGTGGCACTGATCGTGGCGACCCTGATCGTCATCTGGACAGTCTGGTCACGCGAATTTGCATCCGCACCGCGGACAATTCTGTTACAAGACGAGCGATGAAACATGCATTGGCCTTTTTCCTGCTGGCATCCCCGGTCCTGGCCGACCCTGCGCAGGTTCTGTCCGTCGTTGTCTCTGGCGACCGCTTTGATGTGACGCTTCTGCATCCTGACAGCGGCTGGGATCATTATACAGACGGATGGGAGGTGCTGGATACTGACGGCAATCGTCTGGGGTTCCGCGAACTGTTTCATCCGCACGTCAACGAACAACCGTTCACCCGGTCGCAATCCGGCATCACGGTGCCAGCGGGTGCGACCGTGGTTCATGTGCGCGCGCGGTGCAATATCGATGGCTGGTCCGACACTGTGTTCGAGGTCCGTCTGCCGCAATGATGTGACCTGCCGGGTGGTTGATCAGGATCAATCAGACATGCCTGTCAGGTGGCACCCTTTCCTTGTTGATTCCGCGCAAGGCAAAGGAGAACCGACATGAAGCTGATACCGGTCATGATGGTAGGTGCTGCCATTACGGCCGTGGCAGGCAGTCTTGCCGCGCAGGACAATGACCGGGACAGATCGCGCGGCCAGTTGCAGAAGTGCGGTAACCTGAGCGTATCAGACTGTGCAGAGCTTTTCTGGGTCCGCGAGCGACTACGCGATTGCACCGCGATCGCACCTGAAGACTGTGCCGTGCTGATGCGGGCGCGGGATACACTCGAGGCCTGTGCGGATGACCGGACTCATGACCGAAGCCGCGATTGCAATCCCCTCACGAACTGAAAGACCACAACAAAGGTCGCCGGTGGCTGCCACGCGATGTTCGCAAGGCCGTTGGCCACGTCCGTTTTCAAATTGGAGTTACGATATGTTTACACAATATGGAATACGCCGATTCATGCTGGCTGCGTTGCTTGTCACGGCGGCCGCCGGCGGTGCTGCCGTTCATGCGCAAGAGGCATCGGATGACGATGATGACATGATGCCGGTGACCCCCTTTGGTTTTGGGCCCGGTATCGGGGGAATGGCATTGATGTCCTACCCTGTTGACGTTGATGGTGACGGACTTGTCACCGCGGCAGAGGCATCCCGGCACGCGGCAATCTCCTTTGCGCTGTTCGACGTCGACGGCGATGACGCCCTGACCGAGGATGAGTTTATCGACAGCGCCTTTGTCGCAATGCCCATGGGGCGGCGTGGCACCGAACGGCTGTTCGTCAATCGGCGGGCGCGATTTGCCGCATTGGACGCGAATGGTGATGGCACCGTGACCCGCGCCGAGTTCATCAACCAGGCGCGCACGGCCTATGATGCGGCGGATGCCGATGGCGACGCTGCCGTGACCGTGTGGGAATTTCGGGCACAGCGAAACCCGTTCTGAAGCAGCAGCGGGCTAGCGCCGCCCCTCGCGTAGCCAGGCCCCGATGATCAGCAGTGACGCGAGCAGCAGGAATGCCCAGGCTGGCAGGACGGGCATGATGCTGATTTCGGCCGTGCGGTAAGCCTCGCGCGGGGTGATCCCGATCCAGCCGCGCCCGGCGGCCGGGCGTCCCGCCCGAACGCTGCGGATGGAAATGTCACCGTCCGATATGGCCATGACCCCGCCACCTGTGCTGTCAATCAGCGGGCCAAGCGTTTCGCCGGTCGCGATGGTCTGTTCAAATTCGCGCGGGGCCGAGGGGCCAAGCGCGATCACGGCGGTCTCCTCGCCGTCATCCAGACGGTATAGCCCGATTTCGGGGGCCTCCCACAGGGTTTCGAACCGTCCGGGGGACACCTCCTGCAATGTCAGCACGCTTTCCGACCCGTCGGGGTGGGTCACTGTCACATCGCCGGTTTCCAGATCCAGCGTGCGCCGGATGATCCGCATGGACTGGCCCGTGGGTTCCGCCCAAAGCGTTTCTTCCTCAAGCTCGGGCTCTTTCATCATCCAATGGGCCAGCCTGCGCAGCAGTTCAAGCTGCGGTCCGCCACCTTCAAAACCGCGATCCCAAAGCCAGCTTTGATCCGATGCCATCAGGGAAACGCGCCCCTCTCCGATCCGGTTCAGGATCAAGAGCGGGCGATCATCCAGCCCCGCCATCACTGTCTGCGCCTGTTCGGGCACCAGCACGTCGATCAGGCGAAACCAGCGACCCCAACCCGGGCCGTCGCCGTCGGGATTTGGCGCATAGTTTTCCAGCCCTTCTGTCACCGGGTGGCGTTGGCCCAGATCGGTGATCTGCGGTGTGAATCCTTCTTCGAAGACGCGTGCAGTGGGCGCACCGGGCAGGATATCGCCCAGGGGCGACCGGTAGATGCTTTCAGCGCCCCCGTATTCCGGCCCGGACGAGATCAGAACCGCGCCGCCCTGTTCCACATAGTTGCGGATATTGTCCAGATAGGCACTGGGCAAGATGCCGCGCCTGCGATAGCGGTCAAAAATGATCAGATCAAAATCGTTGATCTTTTCCAGAAACAATTCGCGCGTGGGAAAGGCGATCAACGATAATTCGTTGACGGGCACGCCGTCCTGTTTTTCGGGCGGGCGCAGAATGGTGAAATGCACCAGATCGACGGATGCATCCGATTTCAGCAGGTTCCGCCATGTCCGTTCGCCCGGATGCGGCTCACCCGAAACAAGCAGCACGCGCAAGCGATCGCGCACGCCGTTAATCTGGACAACCGCACTGTTGTTGCGATTGGTCAACTCGCCCTCGGCGTCGGGAACTGTAAACTGCAACACGTTCATTCCGCCATGGGGCAGGGTCAGCGGCAGGCTGATGTCCTGACCGACGGGAACAGGCAGGGTCAGCGGGGCATCACCGTCAATGGACACCGACAACGGCACTGTCTGTGTCTCCGGCGCGGCCCCCTGATCGTCGATCCGCAAGGTCAGGGTAACTTCCTCTCCCAAGATCGCAAACGCGGGGGCGTTTGACACGACCAGGCGGCGGTCCCAGTCGTCGGGCTGGCCGGTCAGCAGGGTATGCAGGGGGGCAGGCAGTCGCGGCGCACGGTTCAGATCGTGCAGGCGTCCGTCCGTGGCCAGAATGATGCCTGCGATGCGACCCTGCGGCTCTTCGGCCAGCGCCTCGGACAGGGCGGTCATCAGGGCGGTGCCGGTGTCGCCTGTCCCATCGCCAAGGGTGACGATGCGCAGTTCGGTGCCTGGCTGTCGGGCAAGTTCGTCCTGGACATTGGCAATGGCGGCGGCATTTTGCGCCGGTCTGTCACCGATGCGCTGGCTTGCGCTTTCATCGACCACCAGTACGACAATATCCGATAGCGGTTCACGGTCTTCGCGCTGGATCGCTGGGTTGGCCAATGCCGCCAGCAACGCCAGCCCAGCCAGCCCGCGCAGCCACCAGCCGGGCAGCCGCCGCCAGATGGCAAGCGCCAGCCCCAGCGCGGCAATGCCGGTGACAGCATAAAGCGCCCAAAGCGGTATCAGCGGATCAAGGATCAGGGTTCCGGTCACTGTGGCACCTTTTCGCTTCTTCCGAGCATAAATATCCCCGCCGGAGGCATCAAATTTCTGGAAATTTGATCCATCATTGCCCCAACCTGTCCAGCAGATCCGGCACATGCACCTGATCGGATTTATAATTGCCGGTCAGCACATGCATGATCACGTTGACCCCGAACCGCAGCGCAATCTCGCGCTGGCGTTCACCGGCGGTGCCACGTCCCACCGGGAACATCCGGTTGCCGTTGCGGTCCACGGCCCATGCCCGCGCCCAGTCGTTGCCGCCGATAATAACCGGTGTGACCCCGTCATTCAGGTCGCGAAATGGCATGCCTTCCACCTGTGCGGCGTCGGGTGGCGATGCTTCGACCCAGACATCACGGCTGGCATAGCGGCCGGGGAAATCCTGCAACAGGTAAAAGGTGCGCGTCAGCACGTGATCTGACGGGATTGGTTCCAGCGCGGGAATATCCAGCGATCGCGCGATGACCTGCAACTGACGCCCCTCGGGCGAGCTGGACCCGAACCGCGCGGTGTCGGCGTCGCGGGTGTCGAACAGGATCATGCCGCCGCTGCGCAGATAACGGTTCAGTTTGGCATAGGCATCGCGGCTGGGCAGGGGCTGATCGGCGGTGACAGGCCAGTAAAGAAAAGGAAAAAACGCCAGCTCATCCGTTTCCAGGTTCACGCCAAGCGGTTCCGCCGGTTCGATGGATGTGCGCCGGAACAGCGTTTGCGACAATCCGCGCAACCCGGCGGCAGTGATGTCGTCTGTTTCGGGGTCCCCTGTCAGCACATGCCCCAGCACAACCTCTGATGTGGCGCGTATCGCGAAATCGTCGCCTTGCAGGTCTTGGGCTTGGGCATCAGGTGCGGCCAGCAACGCCAATACAAAAACCGCCGCCACATCCGCGCGCGGACCGCGCAACCGTCCGCCAAGCGCAAGCGAGGCGATCACATCGGCCAGCAACAGGCCGATCGCCCCGGCCAGAAGCCACCCCTTGAGCGCCGTTTCGCGTGAAATTGCCAAGCCCTCGACGGGAATGCGGGCGGGCCATTGGGCGACGTTCAACATCGTATCCGGCGTTATCACGTTGACGGCCAGTTGCCGTTCGGAACCGGTGTACAGACCGGGCACCAGATCCGGACCGGCCTTCGCATCGGCAAGCAATTCACCTGCCACGCCGGGCAGCGTGCTGGCATCGTCAAGCCGCCCATAGGCATCAAGCACCTTATTGGGACGCCATGTCGTGCCTGCCAGTTCGGCCGCATCCGGTGTGTCAGGCCGGGTCGACACCGCAAGCCGTTCCAGCATCTGCACGAACAACCCCGACAGCGGCAGGTTGGACCATTCGGCATTGGCCGTCACATGGACCAGCACGACCTGCCCTTCGCCCGTGATCTTGCGCGTCACCAGCGGGGTGCCGTCGGCAAGCTGTGCGATCACCCGTTCCGCCAGCGTCGGGTCTGGCTGCGCCATGACCTGGCTGGTGACGGTGACATCTTCGGGAATAGGCAGGCCAAAAAACGGGCTGTTCGTGTCAAAGGTGGCAAGGGTCTTGGGTTCGCCCCAGCTCATCGCGCCGCCCACGCTGCGCCCGCCCGCCCGCAGACGCACAGGCAACAGCGGGTCTTCGCTGCTGCGGCCCATGTCGGATGCTGCCAGCCTCGGCCCGGCGAACCGCAACAACAGACCGCCGTTTTCGACCCATTCCAGCACAGCATCGGCTTCACTGCCCGCCAATGTCGCGACATCTGCCAGCACGATGACATCGGGATTGGCCAGCAGGATGTCCTCCAGCGTGCCGTCGATCAGGTCCGCGGTCGGCTCCAGCGCCTCGCGCAGGTAATAAAGTGGCGACAGCAGCTCTAGCCCTTCGCGGTTGTCATCGCCCGCGATCAAGGCAACCTCGCGCCGTTTCAGGGCGTCGTCGGTCAGGCTGACAGCCCCTGCGGACCGCGCGCCGGTTACCTCAAAGCGGGTAATCCGGTTGCGCAGCTCTGGCGGCAGAACCATTGCTGTTTCTCCGACGGCCTCGCCTGCGGGAATGGTCATGGGGACGGTGGCCAGTTGCCGTTCCACACCGGCCGGGTCCAGCCCGATGGCGGCGATTGTCGTTTCGATCGTATTACCAAGGGGCGCGCGCACCGCTGAGACGCGCACCTGGCCATCTTCGAAACGGGCAGGCCGCAGTCCGATGGTTTGGCGCGGGGTCTGAAACGCCGTCACGCCACCGGCTTGTTCCAATGTGGCCAAAAGGTTTTCACGTGCGCGATAATCCAGCCCGTCAGAAATCCAATAGGTTTCAAACCCGCCCTGCTGATTTGCAAAATAGTTTGCCGGATCAATGGGCTGCCACGGCCTTGGCTGTAAATTCGGCAGGCGGTTGCGCCAGTCTCCGGGGGCGGCAAAGGGCAGATCGCCGGCTGGCAGGTCGGTCAGGCTGACCACGGCCACACGCCTGTCGGCTAACGCAGCCTCGGACAGCAGGGTGTCCACCCGGTCCAGCTTGGCCTGCCATGTGGCGGCACCGGCCCATGACCCATCCAGCAGGATCACCAGATCGCCGCGTCCTTCGCGAACGTCCTGCGGGTTCAGGACGGGACCGGCAAAACCGACGATGACCGCCGCCACCGCCAGCGTGCGCAACACCAGCAGCCACCATGGCGTGCGGTCGGTCTGGTTTTCGTCGTCGGCCAGACCCAAGAGAAGGGCCACACCGGGAAACCGCCGCCGGATCGGGGCAGGCGGCACGGCCCGCAACAAGATCCACAGGATCGGCAGGACAATCAGGCCGAGCAACAGCCACGGCGCCGCGAAACCTATGGGGCCAACGGACCACATTCAGCGATTTCCCTTTCCAGCATTCGGAACAGGGCGGGGATGCGAGGTGTTGGTCATGCGTGCCGCTCCAACGCGCCGTAAAGCCAGAGCAGGGCTTTGGTGGCGCTTTCGCCGGTGTGATGGGTCTGGAACTGCCATCCGGTCGTGCGCGCCAGATGGGCGAGCCGGTCCTTGCGTTCGGCCAGCCGGTCAAGATACCGCTGTTTCAGATCGCCTGCCTTGCGCGTTTCATGTTGCAGGCTGCCTGACATGCTTTGGAAGATGGTGCGCCCGTCAAAGGGAAATGCTTCCTCTTGCGGATCGAGCACCTGCAAAAGCGCACCCCGCACACCCCTGTCGGCGGCGCGCAGCAGCGCGTCTTCGACCGGTTGCAGATCGCCAAGGAAATCGGAAATGAACAGCGCGCGGGAATGCGGAAGCATGCCTTGCGCCTGGGGTGCACCGTAATCGCTGTCGTCGTCCTGCGACAAAAGCTGCGCCATCTGCATCACTTGCGCTTCACCCCGGCGCGGGGGCAGACGCAGGCCGGTCAGCCCCACCCGTTCGCCGCCCCGGATCAACAGGATAGCGCAGGCCAGTCCCAACGTGCGGGCACGCCCGCCCTTGCTGGGCAAATTCGCATCCGAGGTGAATGACATTGACGCGGCCTGATCGACCCAAAGGATGATCGACTGGGCGATCTGCCATTCCTTGTCCTGCACGAAACTCGTGTCAGACCGGGCCGACCGCCGCCAGTCGATGCTGCGCGCCTCGTCATGGGGTTGGGCCGGGCGGTATTGCCAGAATGTGTCGCCCGTACCCGCGCGCCTGCGCCCGTGTTCGCCCAGCAGCACGGTCGTCGCCAGATGCTCTGCCTCGGCCAGAAGGGCGGGCAGGGGGGCGGCAAGCGTTTCGGCTTGTGAACGAAGGGCAAGCGGTTGCGTCACGCGGCGGCCTCGACCTGGGTGATCTGTGCGGCCACGGTGTTGATGATGTGATGGATGCTTTCGCCGCGCGCGCGGGCGGCAAATGACAGTGCCATGCGATGTTCCAGCACCGGAACGGCCATCGCGCGCACGTCCTCGGCCGAGGGCGCGAGCCGTCCTTCCAGCAGGGCCTGCGCGCGCACGGTCAGCATCAGCGCCTGTGCGGCGCGGGGTCCGGGCCCCCAGCTGACATTCTGACGGATGATATCGGAGGCGTGTTCGTCGGGGCGGCAGGCGCGCACCAGATCAAGGATCATGTCAACGATAGCGTCGCCCACCGGCATCCGCCGCAGCAGGGTCTGGGCATCCAGCAACTCTTGCGCGGTAAACACGGGCTTTGAAACCGCGTCTTCCACGCCGGTGGTGGCGATCAGGATGTCCTTTTCGGTGTCGCGGTCGGGGTAGGGCACGTCGATCTGCACCAGAAAACGGTCCAGTTGCGCTTCGGGCAAGGGGTAGGTGCCTTCCTGTTCGATGGGGTTTTGCGTGGCCAGCACATGAAACGGCACACCAAGGGCCCGGTGCTGGCCTGCGATGGTGACCTCTTTTTCCTGCATCGCCTGCAACAGGGCCGATTGCGTCCGTGGCGACGCGCGGTTGATTTCGTCGGCCATCAGAAGCTGGCAAAAAATCGGGCCTTCGATAAAGCGGAAATTACGCTGTCCGTCTGCTGAGGTTTCCAACACTTCGGACCCCAGAATGTCCGCCGGCATCAGGTCCGGCGTGAACTGGATGCGGTTACCATCAAGACCCATAACAGTCGAAAGCGTATCGACCAGCCGGGTCTTGCCCAGTCCGGGCAGGCCGATCAGCACCGCATGACCACCGCAGATCAGCGCCGTCAGCGTCAGGTCCACGACCCGCGGTTGCCCGATGAAACGGGCGGCAATACTGCTGCGTGCCTCTTGCAGCTTTGCGCCCAAAATTTCAATCTGGGCGACAAGATCGGCATCGCTGGACATGGCATTCCTCCGGGTGAACTCTATCTATGTTATACCAACAGATATATCGATAGACCCCAATGGCAAAAACATGACGACACAAAAGATTGTGACCCCTTCAGCAGAAAGCCTCGCTCAAAGCGCCCGTGCGGCCCAAAAAGGCGGTTTGCCGCCGGTGCATCTGTGGAATCCGCCGTTCTGCGGTGATCTGGATATGCGCATTGCGCGGGATGGGACATGGTTCTACCTGGGGACGCCGATTGGCAGGCCAGCATTGGTAAAGCTGTTTTCGACGATTCTGCGCAAGGACGGGGATAATTATTTTCTGGTAACACCTGTCGAAAAGGTCGGCATCACCGTGGATGATGCGCCTTTCGTCGCGGTGGATTTCAACCGTCAGGGTGACGGCTTGGAATTTCAGACGAATGTGGGCGACCGCTTTGTCGCGGGGCCGGATAACCCGATCCGCGTTGTGCGCGATCCCGACACGGGCGAACCTTCCCCTTATATATTGGTGCGCGCCAACCTTGAGGCGCTGATCGACCGAAAATCGTTTTACCGGTTGGTGGACCTTGGGGCGCATGCCGACCACGCCGGCAAAAGCTGGTTTGGTGTCTGGTCGCAGGGTGTGTTTTTCCCGATCATCCCATCAGCAGAGCTTGAATAGACCCAATTGCCGACGACAGGTGCCAGCGGTGACTGCGGCGCGTCCCCGGACTGACAGCACCAAGGGCATGCGTATTGAGGCTTGAAAATTGGCGCGAAGCCGCGCAAAACCGCGCCATCCGTCAAGAAAGGTGTTCCGATGATCCCTGCCCGTTTCGCGCCTGTTCTGTTTGGCTTTCTTTTGTCCGGCATGATGTCTTTCATCGTCTCGGGTATTGCGACTGTTCGTGCGGCCGGGCTGCACGAGGAGTTTTTCGGTCTTTGGATGTCGTCATGGCCCCCAAGCTGGCTGGTCGCCTTTCCGACCGTGTTGCTGGTCGCCCCTTTTACGCGCCGGTTGGTGGCGCGCCTGACCCGCATTTGACGGTCACGCAATCCTGAGTGGCCTTGACGCACCTCAGCCCTAGTATCGCTGTATCGCGATGATAGGAGATCTGATGCACCGCCTGACCCGTCGATCCTTTCTGGCAGCCGCCGCCACGCTGAGCGCGACGCCGGTTCTGCCGCAATCCGACCCGTGGCAACCCGTTGCAAACCGTGCGCGGGCGCTTGACCAGTGTCATGCGCTGATGGTGCATCAGGGCGGTCGGCAGGTGCTGGCCGAGATATTTCGCGGCCCCGGACTGACCCGTGCGGTCCCTGTCAAATCCGTGTCCAAGACCATCGTGGCCGCGCTGACCGGGGCGGCGCTGGATCGTGGCGAATTGCCATCGCTTGACGCATCGTTGGGGCAGGTCGCGCCGGGTCTGATCCCGTCGGGCGCCGATCCGCGTGTGGCGGATATCACCGTTGAACATCTGGTCACGATGCAGGCCGGGCTAGAGAGGACGTCAGGGGCGAATTATGGCGGCTGGGTCAGCAGCGGCAATTGGGTCGCCGATGCCCTGTCCCGCCCCTTTGTCGCCACTCCGGGCAGCAGGATGCTCTATTCGACGGGGTCATTTCACATTCTGGGTGCCGTTCTGGCAGAGGTATCGGGCCAAAGTCTGTTGACGCTGGCGCGCCGCAGGCTGGGTCAGCCGCTGGGCATCGACATTCCGGCATGGACGCGGGATCCGCAGGGGCGGTATTTGGGCGGCAATGAAATGGCGCTGACACTGGACGGCATGGTGCGCTTTGGCGAAATGTATCGGCAAGGCGGTGCATTTGACGGGGCGCAGGTGTTGAGCGCGGATTGGGTCAGCCGGTCATTGCAGATGCGCACCCGGTCGCCCTATTCGGGGCTGCGATATGGGTATGGCTGGTTTCTGGGGCGTGCGGGTGGCCATGATTATGCGCTTGCGCGCGGATATGGCGGGCAGGTGATCTGCATCGCACCGACGCTTGATCTGACATTGGCGCTGACTTCTGATCCCACCCGACCGGCGCGAAGCGGTGGATATTTCGGCGACATCATGCAGTTGATCGAAGGGGCGATCATCCCCGTCGCGCAGGCCCAGATGGGATAGCCGGCGCATGATCGGATGGCGGCCCCATGCTGGTGCGCAAAGCAGGGGGCCGCTGCATCGCTTTACAGACAGTCGGCCAGCGTTGTGGCAAGATTTCGGATCAACTGCGGATAAAGCTGTGGGCCCGGTGCAAGATCTGACCCGAGCGGATCCAGCACCGCCGTCCGTGCCGCCGATCCATCCATCACGGTCGTGACCAGTTTAGCATTGAATTGCGGCTCTGACAAAACACAGGTGACATTCTGTTCGGCCACACGTCCCTGAATCTCGGCGATCCGTGCCGGGCTGGGGTCTGCGGCATCCGAAATCGAGATGGCGCCCGACGAAGGAAAATCGAAGGCGCCTTCGAAATACTGATAGGCATCGTGGAATACGATGAAATTCCTGTCGCGCACCGGGTCGAGAATTTGTGCAATTTCCTTTGACAGGGCCGCAAGTTCCGCGCGGCCCGCTGCGGCATTGGCAAAATAGGCCCCTGCATTGTCCGGGTCTGCCGCCGAAAGTGATGCCGCGATGGCGTTCAGCCAAGTGGCCGCGTTGTCGGGGGAAAGCCAGGCATGGGGGTCCGTGGCGCCATGATCATGACCTTCGTCCGCATGGCCTTCGTCCATATGATCCTCCTCGGCATGATCTGCGTGGTCGTCGTGTTCGCCATGGTCATCATGCTCTTCGGCGGTCTCTTCATGTGCGTGCGCGTCGAATAACGCACCTTCGCGGAAAGGCAGTTCAATGGTCCCTTGTACCCCGAGCAGTTCGGTGACCGAGGCGTCAGCGGCAAGCGTTTCCAGCGCACCGTCAAGCCAAGGCGTCAGGTTTGCGCTGGTCCAAAAAACAATATCTGCGTCCTGCAACGCGGCAGCTTGTGACGGGCGCAGCACATATTCATGCGGTGATGCACCCGCCGACACGATCAGGTCGGGCGTGCCTACACCCTCCATCACGCGGGCGACCAGCGAATGCACTGGCGCGATGTCCGCAGCCACACGAGGCACTTCGGCCATGGCGGTGCCAGCCAGCAAGGATGCTGTCAGTGAAAGCGAAAGGAGTTTTCTGGACATTGCTGTCTCCATGTGATTTTATAACATTCACTATCCGATACACAAAATGATATAACATGACAAGTCAAACCTCCCGACCTTCTGCTGGCGCGCCCGAAACATTGGGATTTGCAGAGCACGACCATCGTCACTGCGTGCAGTCGGCCATACTGGCGGCCGAAACATCCTGCGCTGATGCCGGGCTGCGGTTCACGCCTGTCCGCCGCAAGGTGCTGGAAATCCTGCTGCAAGAGCATCGTGCGCTGGGCGCCTATGATATCCTTGATCGCCTGCGCGAGGCCGGGTTCGGCGCACAGCCGCCCGTCGCCTATCGTGCGCTGGATTTTCTGGTGACCCACGGGTTTGCCCACAAGATCGAAAGGTTGAATGCCTTCATCGCCTGCGCACACCCCGGTGCCACACATTCACCGGCCTTCATGATTTGCCGGATATGCGATTCAGTCGCCGAAGCGCAGGCCACCCTGACCAACGGCGCATTGGGTGCTGCGGCGCGCAACGCCGGCTTCGTGATCGAAAGGACCGTCGTCGAGGCCGAGGGTGTCTGCCCCACCTGCGCAGAACGGTCCGACACATGAGCCTTGTAACCCTGAAAAACCTGAGCGTTCGCTATGGTGCGCGAACGGTGCTGCAAGACGTGAACCTTGCGATCGAGCCGGGTGAGATTGTCACCGTGGTTGGTCCCAACGGGTCGGGCAAGACCAGCCTTTTGCGGGCCATTATCGGCGCGACCCGCCCCGCCAGCGGGCATGTGACGCAACAAGAGGGGCTGCGGGTCGGCTATGTTCCGCAAAAGCTGCATATCGACCCCACCCTGCCAATCACTGTCGAACGGTTCTTGCGCCTGCCCGGTCCGGTGCCGCGCGCGGCCTGTGCGGTCGCACTGGAACAGGCCGGTGTGCCTGATCTGTCCAAACGGCAGATGTCGCAGCTGTCCGGTGGACAGTTTCAACGCGTTCTGCTGGCACGCGCATTGATCAATCGGCCCGATATCCTGCTTCTGGACGAGGCGACGCAAGGCCTTGATCAACCCGGATCGGCAGCTTTCTATCGCCGCATCGCCGACGTGCGCGCCGAAACCGGATGTGCCGTTTTGATGATCAGCCACGAACTGCACGTCGTCATGAGCGCATCCGACCGCGTGATATGTCTCAATGGCCATATATGTTGCGAAGGCACGCCCGAAATCGTCTCTTCTGCACCGGAATACCGGGCGCTGTTCGGAACCGGCACAGGTGGGGCGCTGGCGCTTTACCGGCATGAACACGACCATGACCATGACCATGCACACGACGAAACCTGTGGCCATGACCACAACCATACAAAGGCCGCCGAATAATGTTGGACGATTTCATGGTTCGCGCCACGCTGGCGGGTATCGGCGTGGCCTGTGCCGCGGCGCCATTGGGCAGTTTCGTGGTGTGGCGGCGCATGGCCTATTTCGGAGATGCGACCGCCCATGCAGCCATTCTGGGGGTTGCGCTGTCGCTTGCGTTTCAGGTGTCGATCTTTGCGGGCACGATGGCGGTATCGCTGGCCATGGCACTTACTGTGACCCTGCTGACCGGGCGGGGGTATGCGATGGACACGCTGTTGGGCGTGCTGGCCCATTCCGCGCTGGCCTTTGGGTTGGTGGCGGTGTCCTTCCTGTCGGGCATACGCATAGATCTGATGGCTTATCTTTTTGGTGATATCCTGTCGGTGTCGCGGGGTGATCTTGCGATCATATGGTCCGGAGCGGGGATTGTAGTGGCGTTGATCGGCCTGCGCTGGTCGTCACTGCTGACAGCGACCCTCAGCGACGATCTGGCCTATGCCAGCGGGATCAACCCCAAGCGCGAACAAATGATCCTGACGCTGTCGCTGGCCATTACCGTGGCCGTGGCGATCAAGGTCGTGGGTGTGCTGCTGATCGCGGCGATGCTGATCATTCCGGCGGCTGCGGCCCGCCCCCTGTCACGCACGCCCGAGGCGATGGCCGTCATCGCCGCCGTCATCGGTGGGGTTTCCGCGGTGGCCGGGCTGCGCGCGGCCTATATGTTCGATACGCCGGCAGGCCCGTCCATCGTCTGTGTGGCAGCCGTTGTTTTTCTGTTCTCCAGCCTTCTGGGCGGCCGGCAAACAGCAACCTGAACCAACATGCGACATGCAGCAACCCCGCATCATCGCGCGGGTGCGCGGGTGGCGGCGCATTTTGGAAAACAGGATTTCAATTGCATCTGCGTTGCCCGGCAGGGACATCAGCAGCTTTTGCCTGGTTGCCAAAATCCAGCATCGCGCGCTGTTACAAAATTGTCATATATTTGTTGCATAAGGCTTACAGAATCTCACTAGCCACCCCGATGAGGCCGGATGTTACGGCCCATAACGACAAAATCAGGAGTGATCATGTCTTTCACAAAGCTTTCCACATCGGCATTGGCGATCCTTGCCGTGTCAGCCACCGCAGCCGCTGCGCGTGACAACGTGCAGGTTGCAGGTTCTTCGACCGTTCTGCCCTATGCCTCGATCGTGGCTGAACTGTTCGGCGACAACACCGATTTCCCGACACCCGTGATCGAATCCGGCGGCTCTTCTTCGGGTCTGAAGCGTTTCTGCGAAGGTGTTGGCGAAAACACGATCGACATCGCGAACGCATCGCGCGCCATCCGTGAATCGGAAATCAAGGCCTGTGCCGACAACGGTGTGACCGACATCATGGAAGTCCGCATCGGCTATGACGGCATCGTGTTCGCCAGCCAGCAAAGCGGCCCGGCCTTCACCGGATTCCAGCCTGCCGACATCTACAACGCCATCGGTGCCCAAGTCATGAAAGACGG
Source organism: Yoonia sp. (assembly GCF_965660735.1). Classification (GTDB taxonomy): domain Bacteria; phylum Pseudomonadota; class Alphaproteobacteria; order Rhodobacterales; family Rhodobacteraceae; genus Yoonia. Next base: position 10,648 of record NZ_CBFIBD010000020.1, on the reverse strand, counting down.
CGCGCTGGTCGATAACAGCTTTCAGAACTGGGCCGAATTCAACGCTGATCTGCCCGACGTTGAAATCGCCATGTTCATCCCCGGCACCAAGCACGGCACACGTGAAGTCTTCGAAGAAAAAGTGTTGCTGGACGGCTGCGAAGTCACCGGCGCAATGGAAGCCATGATGGCTGCCGGCATGTCCGAAGATGACGCCGAAGATGCCTGCCTCGACGTGCGCCAGGATGGCAAGTCGGTCGACATTGACGGCGATTACACCGAAACACTGGCCCGTATCGACGCCAACACGAACGGTATCGGCGTGTTTGGTCTGTCGTTCTACGAGAACAACCAGGACAAGCTGAAAGTGGCAACGATGGGCGGCATCGCGCCATCCACCGAAACCGTTGCATCCGGTGAATATCCTGTGTCGCGTCCGCTGTTCTTCTACATCAAGAAGGCACATATCGGCGTGATCCCCGGTCTGAAAGAATACGCTCAATTCTTCATGGCTGACGAAATCGCTGGTGCGAACGGCCCCCTGGCAAACTACGGCCTGGTGTCCGATCCAGAGCTGGCCGAAACCCAAAAGCTGATCGCTGACGAAGTGACCATGGGGTCGAACTCTTAATCTGGCCACTGGCCATATTATCGGGGGCGGCATGATTTGCCGTCCCCATCCTGACAGAACTCTTTAATTTTACAGGGGGCGTGATGCCACTTATCTGGCTCTTCCTGATCGTTCTGGCGATCGCGGCAGCGGGCTATATGCTGGGACGGTCACGCGCGCTTGCCAGTGCTGGCGGCGACAGCCGTGAACTTCACTCCTTGCCCTCTTACTACGGGTCTAATGTCGCAATCAAAGCGGTTCTTCCTGCGTTTGCGGTCATGTTGGTCTGGCTTGTCGTGCAACCGTTTATCATCGGGTCGAGCATTTCCGAGATGATCCCCGACAGTTCCATCCGCGAAGGCGCATCGCGTGGCCTGTTGATGGCAGAGGTCCGCCGCACCGCCACGGGCCTGGACAATGCGGTCGCGACAGGTGTGATGACCGAGGGTTTCGCCCGCGACGTACGTGCGGATGTCACCGACATTACCCAACGATTGCGCGATGCCAACCAGATCGTCACCAACGAGGTGACACAACCGATCCTGCGCGCGGCCCAACGGTTTCGCGTGCTGAACGCCAATGGCAACCTTGCCATGGTTCTGACTGTGATTGCCGTGGCGCTTGCCAGCGCATTCTACGGCTATCGCGAATCACATGCTGACTTTCGCGCACGGAACGTGGTCGAGGCCACGGTAAAGGCGTTGCTGATCGCGGCAGCTTCGGTCGCTGTTTTGACCACCGTGGGTATCGTCCTTTCGCTGGCATTCAACACGATCGAGTTTTTCAAGTTGTATCCGGCAACCGATTTCTTTTTCGGCACCAACTGGGCACCTAGTTTCACAGGGCGCGGCGGGTCATCGGACCTTGGTATTCTGGCATTGCTCTGGGGCACCTTTTACATCTCTTTGGTCGCACTGCTGGTGGCTGTGCCCATCGGACTGTTCGCCGCCATCTACCTGAGCGAATATGCGTCAAAGCGTATCCGGTCGGTCGCCAAACCCATGCTAGAGGTTCTGGCCGGTATTCCGACCATCGTCTACGGTCTGTTTGCGCTGCTGACCGTCGGTCCATTGCTGCTGAGCGTGTTCGGTCGGGACGGGCTGAACTGGATGCAATCGGGTACGGCGGTGATGACTGCCGGTCTGGTGATGGGTGTCATGCTGATCCCCTTCGTATCGTCGCTAAGCGATGACATCATCAACGCGGTGCCACAGGCCCTGCGCGACGGGTCGTACGGACTGGGTGCGACAAAATCCGAAACCATCAAGCAGGTCGTGCTGCCCGCCGCCCTTCCCGGGATCGTCGGGGCCATTCTGCTGGCTGCGTCACGTGCGATTGGCGAAACCATGATCGTCGTTCTGGGGGCGGGGGCCGCCGCCCGGCTGAGTATGAACCCCTTTGATGCGATGACGACCGTGACCGCCAAGATCGTCAGCCAGTTGACCGGCGACGCGGACTTTTCCTCGCCCGAGGCACTGGTGGCCTTTGCGTTGGGCATGACACTTTTCATTATCACGCTGGGGCTGAATATCTTTGCCCTCTATATCGTGCGCAAATACCGGGAGCAGTACGAATGACCGACGCGAGCATGAATAAACCCGTGCGCAAGGGCAAATCGTCGTTGATCGAGGCCGATGCGCAGACCGCCCGCCGGAATGCATCGGAAAAGCGGTTTCGCGCCTATGGCCTGACCGCGATCTTGATCGGTGTTTTCTTTCTGGTGGTGCTGTTTACCTCGATCCTGCGGTCGGGCCTGCCAGCGTTTACCAACACCGTGGTCGAAATCGACTTTACCCTGTCTCAGGAAGAATTCGATGCGTCAGAAGCGACGCTGTTCAAGACCAAGGCTTATACCGACCTCTATATTACAGACCTGAAAAACCAGGTCGAGCAGGCCGGTCTGGATGTCACATTTGACGAGGCATCGGTCGAGCGGGTTTTGGGTAAGGTCGGCAGCACGCTGCGCGAACACTATGCCGCCAATCCCGGTGACATTGGTGAGCCGGTGAGTTTTTCACTGTCCACGTCCAGCCGGATCGACGGATATTTCAACGGACGGGTGACCCGCGAAGGGCTAGAAGATACGCGGTTTCTTCAGATGTCCGATCTTGATCTGGTCGATGCGCTGGAACAGGCAGGGATCATCCGGCAGGCGTTCAACTGGAACTTTATCACAGGGTCGGATTCAGGCGTGGACAACCCCGGTGGTGCCGGGATCGGTGTTGCGGTCGTGGGGTCATTCTTCATGATGCTGGTCGTGCTGGTGCTGTCGCTGCCGATTGGCGTGGCCGCCTCGATCTATCTTGAGGAATTCGCCCCCAAGAACCGCTGGACCGACCTGATCGAGGTCAACATCTCGAACCTGGCGGCTGTGCCGTCGATCGTGTTCGGTATTCTGGGCCTGGCCGTGTTCATCCAGTTCATGCACCTGCCGCAATCCGCACCGTTGGTCGGTGGTCTGGTGCTGACGCTGATGACCCTGCCCACGATCATTATTGCGACCCGCGCATCGCTGCAATCAGTCCCGCCCAGCATCCGCGATGCGGCACTGGGGGTGGGCGCGTCCAAGATGCAGGCGGTGTTCCATCACGTGTTGCCGCTGGCCATGCCCGGCATCCTGACCGGCACGATCATCGGACTGGCACAGGCGTTGGGGGAAACAGCGCCGCTGTTGTTGATCGGGATGGTCGGCTTTATCGCGCGTGCATACCCCGAAGGCGTCGTCGAAGGCTTTACCGCTGCCAATTCGGCCATGCCCGCACAGATTTACACATGGGCCGCTCGGGCCGACCCCGGCTTTTACGAAAAGGCCTGGGGCGGTATCATTATCCTTTTGGCGTTCCTGTTGACGATGAACATCATCGCGATCATCCTGCGCCGTCGGTTCGAACGCCGTTGGTAACCCCCGAACGCCCTCTGCGCTGCGCCGGACGGCGCGGCGTGCGGGCCGCACAAGGACGAACAGAATGTACGATATGCCCAGGAAAGACACGATTGTGGATCAGCAAGACATCAAGATAACTGCCAAAGGTGTTCAGGTTTATTATGGCGACACCCATGCCATCAAAGATGTGAATGTGGATATCGACGACAAGACCGTGACCGCCCTGATCGGGCCGTCGGGTTGTGGCAAATCCACTTTTCTGCGCTGTCTGAACCGCATGAACGACACGATCGATATCTGCCGGGTCGTGGGTGATATCGCGATTGACGGTCAGGACATTTACGATCCGCGCGTCGATCCGGTTCAGTTGCGTGCCAAGGTCGGCATGGTGTTCCAGAAACCCAACCCGTTCCCCAAATCGATTTATGACAACGTCGCATATGGCCCGCGCATCCACGGGCTGGCCAAGAACAAGGCCGATCTGGACGATATCGTCGAAAACGCCTTGCGGCGCGGCGCGATCTGGGAAGAGGTCAAGGACCGCCTGGATGCATCGGGCACCGGTCTTTCGGGGGGTCAGCAGCAGCGTCTGTGCATTGCACGCGCCATCGCCACACAGCCCGAGGTTCTTTTGATGGATGAACCTTGCTCTGCGCTTGATCCGATTGCGACGGCGCAGGTCGAGGAACTGATCGACGAATTGCGTCGGGATTATTCGGTCGTGATCGTGACCCATTCGATGCAGCAAGCGGCGCGTGTCAGCCAAAAAACCGCGTTTTTTCACCTTGGAAATCTGGTCGAATACAACGCCACCGGGGAAATTTTCACAAATCCACAGGATAGCCGCACCGAAAGCTATATCACTGGCCGGATCGGATAGGGAACTAGGCCATGAATGAAAGACATATCGTTACCTCGTTCGACCGTGACCTTGAAGGTATTCAGGCCACCGTCATCAAGATGGGTGGCCTGGTCGAGGTCGCACTTTCCGATGCCGCGAAAGCCCTGAAAGCACATGATGTCGAACTGGCTGAAAAAGTCAGAAAAGGGGACCGCCAGGTCGATGCATTTGACCAGAGCATCAAGACAGATTCAGCTAGGTTGCTGGCGCTGCGATCCCCGACTGCCGGCGACCTGCGCACAGTGCTGACCGTGATGGAAATCAGTTCGCATTTGGAACGGTGTGGTGACTACGCCAAGAATATCGCCAAGCGCACGATCGCCATGGCCGGAAGCGGTGACATTGACGATTCACTTTCCGCGTTGGGCCGCATGGCGCGGTTTGTCGAGGCAATGATCAAGGATTCACTTGATGCCTACATCCAGCGCGATGCGGAAAAAGCAGCTGAAATCATTGAACGGGATCTAGAGGCCGACCAGATCTACAACACCCTGTTCCGGTCCCTGCTGACCCACATGATGGAGGACCATCGCAATATCACGGTGGGGATGCACCTGCATTTTATCGCAAAGAACATCGAACGCGTCGGTGATCACGCAACAGGCATCGCAGAGCAGACCATCTATCTTGTGACGGGTGAATTGCCCGAAGACGACCGCCCCAAGCAAGACAAGACGTCGCTCGCATTTCAGGAAAGTGATGAATAATGGCCGAGATGCAGCCATCCGTCCTCGTCGTCGAGGACGAGCCGGCACAAAGGGAAGTTCTGGCGTATAATCTGGAAAGCGAAGGTTTTCGTGTGATCAAGGCCGCCGACGGAAACGAGGCGTTGCTGCTGATCGAAGAAGAAAACCCCGATCTGATCCTGTTGGACTGGATGCTGCCCGGCACGTCGGGCATCGAAATCTGCCGCCAGATCAAGGTAAAGCCTGCGTTCAGGATGACGCCGGTGATCATGCTTTCCGCCCGGTCAGAAGAGGTTGATAAGGTGCGCGGCCTGGAAATCGGTGCCGATGACTATATCGTCAAACCCTATTCGGTCGTCGAACTGCTGGCGCGGGTCAAGGCGCAGTTGCGGCGCACACGGCCGGCCAGTGTCGGCGAACGCCTGACCTATGCCGACATCTTGCTTGATGCCGAAAGCCACAAGGTTTTTCGCGGTCAACACGAGCTGAAGTTGGGGCCGACCGAATTTCGTCTACTGACAACGTTCATGGAAAAACCTGGCCGGGTCTGGGGGCGCGAACAATTGCTGGACCGTGTCTGGGGGCGCGACATTTACGTCGATACCAGAACCGTCGATGTTCACATTGGCCGCCTGCGCAAGGCACTGAGCAGCCAGGGTGGTGACGATCCGATCAGAACCGTGCGCGGGGCTGGCTACGCCTTGGGGTGAGCCGACCACCAACCGCCGCATCAGGTGGTCAATGCAGCCCCCACTTAGCGCATGATCAAAACAGGGACGCGGCAGGACCGGATCATCTCGGTCGTGGTTGACCCGATAATCAGCGCACGCACACGGCTGTGGCCGTAGGCCCCCATGACCAATAGTTCGTGTGCGTCCTGCACCGTGATCTGCGCCAGCACCTTTTCCGGCTCGCCGCTGCGAATGATGGTATCTGCCTCGAAACCGCCCGCCCGCAGTGTGGCCGCCGCTGTGTCGAGCGATTTGCGGATCTCGGGCGTGTCCTTGCCTGCGAAAACGAGCGAAACGACCAGCCCTGCAAACAGCGGGCTGCGCGAAATGTAATCAACCGCCTTTAGGGATGATGGCCCGCCGTCAAAGGCCACCAACACCTTTTGCACGGGTTTGAAAGCGCGGTTGGCGATAAAGACAGGTTTGTGGCTGGCACGCACGACCCGTTCCAGGTTCGACCCCAGATGGTCCATCGCCATGCCTGCGGCCTCGCCCCGTTTACCGATGACGATCATGTCGCCCTGATCTTCCTTGGCGGTGACGGTTTCGATCAGGTCGCCCTGACGCAGGCGCGTTTCGACATCGGTCACGCCATCAGCGGTGATGATCGACTTGGCGTCCTCCAGTATCGCGCGCCCATGTTCATGGGTCAGCTTGGCGCGTTCTGCATCCAGATCGGACAGTTGTCTGAGCAAGGCTGTGCGCGCACCCAGCCGAATGGCCCCTGACAGATCCTGTTTATCAACGGCATCACGGCGACCCATCACGTGATAAATCTTGACCTTCCAGTCATTCTTGCCTGCGATCCAGGCTGCGTGGTGGCAAACGCTCTCCGAATATGCAGAGCCATCCACCAAGGCGATCAGTGTATTCTTTGTCATGTTCGGTCCCTCCCTCAGTGGCCCATCAACTGATCCATCGCGCCCGGCTTGTCATGTATGGCAAGCTTGTCAACGATGGTTTCCGATGCTTCGTTCAGGCCGATGATTTCGACTTCGGCACCTTCACGCCGGAATTTCAGCACGGCCATGTCCAGCGCGGCAACCGACGAAATATCCCAGATATGTGCGCGGCTGACGTCGATCGTGACCTTTTCCGGCGCTTCCTTGAAATCAAACGCTTTCATGAAATCCTCGGACGAAGCAAAGAAAAGTTGACCTTCGACAGTGTAGGTGCGGTGGTTGCCGTCGGGCGTAATGTCCGTGCGCACGCGGAACAGTTGTGCGATTTTCCAGGCAAAGAAGATGCCCGACAACAAAACACCCACCAGCACGCCTATGGCAAGGTTGTGCGTGTAGACCACGAAAAACACCGTCGCCAGCATCACGATTGACGATGACCGCGGGTGTTCGCGCAGGTTCGCAATGGACGACCACGAAAAGGTGCCTACCGACACCATGATCATGATTGCGACCAGTGCCGCCATGGGAATGATCGCAACGATATCGCCCAGTCCCACGACCATGATCAACAGGAACCCGCCCGCTGCAAAGCTGGACAACCGTCCGCGCCCACCGGATTTCACGTTGATGATCGACTGGCCGATCATCGCACAACCCGCCATGCCACCGATGAACCCGGTTGCGGTGTTGGCGATGCCCTGTCCGATGCATTCCTGATTGCGGTCGGATGCCGTGTCGGTCAAGTCATCGACGATCTGCTGTGTCATCAGGCTTTCCAAAAGGCCAACCACGGCGACAGCCACCGAATAGGGAAAGATAATCGACAAGGTATCAAGGTTCAGCGGGATGTCGGGGATCAGGAAGATTGGCAGAGTATCCGGCAATTCGCCCATGTCACCCACCGTCCGCACATCCCACCCCATTGCGATCGTCAGGATCGTCAGCACGATGATTGTCACCAGAGGCGACGGGATCGCCTTGGTCAGCAGCGGGAACAGATAGATGATCGCCAGGCCACCCGCGACAAGGAAATAGGTCAGCACCGGCACCCTCGACGGGTCAAGTTCGGGCAGCTGCGCCATGAAAATCAGGATCGCCAGCGCGTTCACAAAGCCGGTCATCACCGATTTCGACACGAACCGCATCACATAGCCAAGTTTCAGGAGGCCCGCGCCAATCTGCAAAAGTCCCGCCAGCACTGTCGCGGCCAGCAGATATTCAAGCCCGTGCTCCCGCACCAGCGTGACCATCAGCACGGCTGTCGCCGCTGTCGCCGCCGAGATCATACCGGGCCGCCCGCCCGTGATCGCCGTAATGACCGCGATCGAGAAAGAGGCATAAAGCCCCACCTTGGGATCAACGCCCGCGATGATGGAAAATGCGATCGCCTCGGGGATCAGGGCAAGCGCCACCACAAGCCCCGACAGCAGATCGCCGCGAATATTCTGCGTCCACTGACGCTGGTATTGAGCAAGAGATATCATGAACAGTTCTTATCCATCGGCCGCACGCCATTGCCTGCGGTCTTTTGAGGTCGGTATCGGGTTAGTCCGGCGGATAGGCGGCCGGAAGAGCCAGCCGGGGATGCCCCGACTCCGGATGGGATTGCAGGGGTCATACCCATAGACGCCGCAAAAGCCAAGACACCGAACGCATGCTGTTACCGTGGCACCGTCCCGGCGGGGTGATTGCGCGAAATCCGCCCGAAATCCGGGCACCGTTGACGTGCATCAAGGCGAAATCGTCAATCTGCGTGCAGGTTGCTTGCGCGTTGACCGGAATGGACAAGGAAACGGATCATGGAAAAAATTGCCGCAACTGCCGCGCTATTGGTGCCGCTTGGGCAGGTCGCATCGGCTGACACGATGGGGTCGGGCTATGGTAACCATATGTATGGTGACGGATATGGGTTTATCGGCCTTGGAATGATGCTTTTATTTTGGGGGCTTGTCGTGCTGTTGGCGGTGCTGGCCTACAAATACGCCGTGCAGGGCGCACCCGGTGCCAAGCGGACCGACGCGCTGGAAATTCTGCGTCAAAGGCTTGCCAAAGGCGAGATCGATCCCGAAGAATTCGAGGCCCGCCGCAAGGCATTGGGCGAGTAGGGCGGGGCAGAACCCCACCCTACATATCAGTTCAGACTGACGTGCAGATGTATTTCATCTCCATGTAGTCGTCGATCCCGTGGCTTGAACCTTCGCGGCCCAGACCCGATTGTTTGACGCCGCCGAACGGGGCCACTTCGGTCGAGATGATGCCGGTGTTCACGCCGACGATGCCATATTCCAGCGCCTCGGCGACCTTGGTCACGCGGCTCAGGTCTTTGGCATAGAAATAGGAGGCGAGGCCGAAAATCGTGTCGTTGGCCTGAAAGATCACGTCGTCTTCGTCTTCAAACATGAAAAGCGGTGCGAAGGGCCCAAAGGTTTCATCGGTGCTGACCATCATCTCTTTCGTGGCGTTTGCCACGATGGTGGGTTCAAAGAATTGCCCGCCCAGATCATGCGGCTTGCCCCCTGTCAGGACCGTGCCGCCCTTCGACAGCGCATCGTCCAGGTGTTCCTGCACTTTCTTTACAGCCGCCGGTTCAATCAGCGGCCCAAGCGCGACACCATCGGCCAGTCCGTCGCCCACGCGCAGGTTTTCCACCGCTACCTTCAGCTTGGCGGCGAATTCATCGTAGACGCCCTTCTGCACGTAAATCCGGTTGGCGCAGACACAGGTCTGGCCATTGTTGCGGAATTTGCACGCAATGGCCCCGATAACGGCTTCGTCCAGATCGGCGTCGTCGAACACGATGAAAGGTGCATTGCCGCCCAGTTCCATGCTGCATTTCATGACCTGATCGGCGGCCTGTTTCAGCAGGATGCGCCCCACTTCGGTAGAACCGGTAAAGGTCAGCTTGCGCACGATGGGGTTTTCACAGAATTCCTTGCCGATATCCGACGAAGAGGTCGATGTCACGACCGAGAACAAACCTTTGGGCACGCCGGCCTCTTCGGCCAGTTTCGCCATGGCGAGTGCGGAAAGCGGTGTCAGAGACGCGGGCCGGATCACAAAGGCACAGCCGGCGGCAAGGGCGGGCGCCACCTTGCGGGCGATCATCGCGTTGGGAAAGTTCCATGGCGTGATACCTGCAGCCACGCCGATGGGCTGGCGGATCACGGTGATCCGCTTGTCGGCCATGTGCCCGGGAATGGTTTCGCCGTAGATGCGCTTGGCTTCTTCGCCGAACCATTCGATGAAACCCGCGCCATAGGCAACCTCGCCACGGGCTTCGGCCAGCGGTTTGCCTTGTTCGGCAGTCATGATGATGGCCAGGTCTTCCTGGTGTTCCATCATCAGGTCATACCATTTGCGCAGCACCTTTGCGCGGTCCTTGGCGGCCAGCGCGGCCCATGGTTTTTGTGCTTTTTGCGCGGCGTCGATGGCGCCTGCCACTTCTGCGCGGGACAGATCGGGTATGCGCGCAATCACGTCGCCACGGGCGGGGTTTGTGACGTCGAATGTCTTGCCGCTGGCGGCTTGCACCCAGTTCCCGGAAACAAAGGCTGCCTCGCAGACCAGATCGGGGCGGGACAGCAGCGATTTGAGGTTGGTGGATTCGTCAAGCATGGTAGCCTCCGTTTTGATTGGGTGCTTTGTGGACCCTTTGTGGTGGCCGCGTAAAGGGGAAGACGATGGATTTGGATGATGCCTATGCCAATGCGGCCCATATTCCGGGGGGCGATGCCTATCCGGAAAAATGGGCGGGGCTGGCGGCGGCATTTCGCGCGCAAGCCGTGCGCGAACTGGATTTGCCATATGGGGAAACACCCCGGCAGCGGTTTGACCTGTTCCACCCGCCACGGCTGGCCAAAGGGGTCGTGATATTTGTGCATGGCGGGTATTGGTTGCGGTTCGACAAATCGTTCTGGTCGCATCTGGCGGCGGGGCCGCTGGCGCATGGCTGGGC
>NZ_CBFIBD010000019.1:0-52643 GCF_965660735.1 Yoonia sp. | reverse complement strand
ATGTCGTACTACTTGTAGGAAATGCGCGCATGGGCCTTTGACAGGGTTGACCATCACGATCCCATGCGCCTCCGATCCCATCGGGGGCTTTTTTATGCGCAACGGATACCAGACGCGAAGGACGCGAAGCAGATGAGCAAAGCCATGACGGGCGCAAGGATGGTGGTGCAGGCCCTGATCGATCAGGGTGTGGATGTCGTGTTCGGATATCCCGGCGGGGCGGTGCTTCCGATCTATGACGAGATTTTCCAGCAGGACCGGATCAAGCACGTGCTGGTGCGCCACGAACAGGCCGCGGTCCATGCCGCCGAGGGCTATGCGCGCGCCACCGGCAAGCCCGGCGTGGCGCTGGTCACATCCGGTCCCGGGGCCACCAATGCGGTGACGGGTCTGACGGACGCGCTGATGGACAGTATCCCGATCATCGTGCTGACGGGGCAGGTGCCGACCTTCATGATCGGATCGGACGCGTTTCAAGAGGCCGACACCGTCGGCATCACGCGGCCCTGCACGAAACACAACTGGCTGGTCAAGGACACCGACCGGCTGTCGGCCACCCTGCACGAGGCGTTCCATGTCGCCACCCAAGGGCGCCCGGGCCCGGTGCTGGTCGACATTCCCAAGGACGTGCAGTTCGCCACCGGCACCTATACCCCCGCCCGCGCCGTGGAAACGCATTACAATCCGCAGGTCAAGGGCGATCTGGAGATGATCACCGAACTGGCGAAGGCGATGGAAACCGCCAAGCGCCCGGTGTTCTATACCGGCGGCGGGGTCATCAACGCGGGGCCTGCCGCAAGCCAGCTTTTGCGCGAACTGGTGGCGGCGACCGGCTTTCCGATCACATCGACCCTGATGGGTCTGGGGGCGTATCCTGCGTCGGGCGACGGCTGGCTGGGGATGCTGGGCATGCATGGCCTGTATGAGGCGAACATGGCGATGCACGACTGCGATCTGATGATCAACATCGGCGCGCGGTTCGACGACCGGATCACCGGGCGCATCGATGCCTTCAGCCCCAAATCCACCAAGGCGCATATCGACATCGACGCCAGCAGCATCAACAAGGTGATCCACGTCGATATCCCGATCCTGGGTGATGTGGCGCATGTGCTGGAGGACCTGATCAAGGTCTGGAAATCCCGCGGTGCGAAGACCAACAAGGAAAGCCTGGCCAAATGGTGGGGCCAGATCAACGCGTGGCGCGCGGTGGATTGTCTGAAGTTCAAGCAGGCCGGCCCGGTGATCAAGCCGCAATACGCCCTGCAACGGCTGGAGGCGCTGACCAAGCAGCACGACCGTTACATCTGCACCGAGGTCGGCCAGCACCAGATGTGGGCCGCGCAATATCTGGGGTTCGAGGCCCCCAACCGCTGGATGACATCGGGGGGCTTGGGCACCATGGGCTATGGCTTTCCCGCGTCGATCGGCGTGCAGATGGGCCACCCCGACGCGCTGGTCATCAACGTCGCCGGAGAGGCATCGTGGCTGATGAACATGCAGGAACTGGGCACCGCGATGCAATACCGGCTGCCGGTGAAGCAGTTCATCCTGAACAACGAACGGCTGGGCATGGTGCGCCAGTGGCAGGAATTGCTGCACGGCGAGCGGTATAGTTCATCATGGTCCGAAAGCCTGCCCGACTTTGTCAAACTGGCCGAGGCATTCGGCGCCAAGGGCATCCAGTGCAGCGACCCCGACACATTGGACGATGCGATCATGGAAATGCTGACCCACGACGGCCCGGTGGTGTTCGATTGTCTGGTGGAAAAGCACGAAAACTGCTTTCCGATGATCCCGTCCGGCAAGGCGCATAACGAAATGCTGATGGGCGAGGCCGACACCCGGGGCGCCATTCAGGGCGCGGGCGAGGCGCTGGTCTGAACCTTCCGCCCGGTCGCCAGACCGGGCGGCGCTTCGCCCCACCCTGCGGACCGACGCCGCCCTCACCGATAGAAATCCAGTTACAAGGACCACCCCATGTCCCCGCTCAAGATCAAGAAAGGCGCGACCAGCCATTCCGCCTATAACCTGCGCCCCACCTTTTCCGACGTGGAAGAACGGCACACGCTGGCGGTGCTGGTGGAAAACGAACCCGGCGTGCTGGCCCGCGTCATCGGGCTGTTTTCCGGGCGCGGCTATAACATCGACAGCCTGACCGTGGCCGAGATCGACCACCTGGGCCACCGCAGCCGCATCACCATCGTCACCCGCGGCACGCCGCAGATCATCACCCAGATCAAGGCGCAACTGGGCCGCATCGTCGATGTGCACGACGTCCACGACCTGACCGTCGAAGGGCCATCAGTGGAACGCGAACTGGCCCTGCTCAAGGTCGCAGGCAGCGGCGACCACCGGGTCGAGGCGCTGCGCCTGGCAGACATCTTTCGCGCAAGCGTGGTCGACAGCACGCTGACCAGCTTTGTCTTCGAGATCACAGGCACACCCGAAAAAATCGACGCCCTCGCAGACCTCATGCGCCCCCTCGGCCTCCAGGAAATCGCAAGAACAGGCGTCGCAGCGCTCGCACGCGGAGAGGTGTGATTATTCCAGAAAAACCGGCAGGTTGATGGGGCCGCGAAAGCCGAAACCGCGCCACTGGACATCTTCGGCACTGGCCAGCCGCATGTTGGGGAACCGTTCGAACAACATCGGCAGCATGACCACGCCAACCGCGCGGCGCGCGACATGGGTGCCCTGACAGAAATGCGGCCCGTTGCCAAAGGACTGATGCGGGTTCTTGTCGCGATAAACGATGAAATCCTCGCCGTTTTCGAACAGATCCTCGTCCCGATTGGCAGAGGCCTGGATGGTCATCACGGTGTCGCCCTTGGGGATCACATGACCGCGAATTTCGGTGTCTTCGGTCACCAGTCGCGATGACGCCTGAATGGGCGCGACCCAGCGCACGCCTTCTTCAAATGCCTTGCCCCAGTCATCTTTGGCAATGACCTGTTCCAACTGGTCTGGATTGGTCAACAGACCATAAAGAATGGTGCACAGCGCATCGCGTGGTTCGTTGATCCCGCCACCAATGGCGATCTTGATGTTCGCATATATCTGCGACAGCGGGATCGGGTCATCGGCATTCAGCATGACCGACAACGCGCTGCTGTTCGGTTCGGCCTTGTGCCACGCCTGCAAACTGTCGAACAGCGCGTCCATTTCGGCGTTTGCCCTGTCGCTGCGTTCGAACGGTTCGGGCAGCCAGCCGAAATTTCCCGCCCCGTCGATCAGTGCCTGCGACCAATCCGCCATCTGCTGATCCGTCGCCTGTTCAGTGCCCAGGACAACGGCCAGACCCCGCGCGGCGTAGGGCACCGCCAAGGCGCTGAAAAGATCGACCACTTCACCTTTTGGAAGCCGATCCAGATAGGCGGTTGCGATGTCACGATAGCGCGGAATCCACTCCGACTGGATTGTCTTCGCACTAAAGGCGGGGGCCATCGCGTTGCGCTCGCGCAGATGCTCTGCTCCATCCTTGCGCATCAGCGTATGGGCAAGGAATGCGCGTTTCATCGGCGCGTTCGGATCGTTCGAGCTGAAAAGAACCGGATCATCCTTGACAGCCTTGGTATCGGCGGCCTTTGTCAATAAGGTTCGCCCAACGGAATTGACGCGCAAGACGGGCGTTTCAGCTCTCAGGCGTTTGTAGATGGGGTAGGGATCCATTACCAATTGGTCGATGCTGATCGAGGTATCAAGCGGGGCAAAAGTGTTGTCAGTCATCGGGTCTCCATCTCGGGTGGGCTCTTGCAAGATCGCATTTTCAGTTTGTCGACAAAAGCGGCGAGGCTATATTTTAGATAGACATATGCAGAGGATTTGAGGGCTTTTAATCACTTATTCTTGATGGCCCACGATACCGATGTATACAAAAATTGACAAGAAGGGTTACGATGGCAGAAATTGAAAAGAAAAAGAGCTTTCAACGTGCCTTGGTCGGATTGCGGGATCGCATTCTTGTCGGCAACCTGATGCAGGGTGATCGCGTCTCAGAAGTGGCCCTTTCTGAGGAACTTGGGATTTCGCGCACCCCCTTGCGCGAGGCGATGCGCGAACTGGTCGATCAGGGCTTGCTGGAACGCGTACCGACCGGCGGTTGCCGGGTCAGCAGTTTTACCAAACGCGATGTGCAGGATGCGATTGACCTGCGCGGCCTGTTGGAGGGTGCCGTTTTCCGGATCGCCGCCGAGCGCGGTATTACCGACGAACAGCGCCAATCATGCGAGGCAACCGTCGCCGAGATCGACAGCGCCTTGGGCGAGACGACGACATGTATCGACTTTGCCCGCTATGTCGTCCTGAACGAAAGATTGCATGAGGAGCTGGCAGCGTTGTGCGATAGCCCTGTGATGTTGGCCGAACTGGCGCGTGTCGTAAAGCGCCCGATGGCGGGACCAAGTGCATTCTTGACGGATCAGTCGATGGCGCCACGCACCCTGCAGTCGCTTTATGTCGCGCAGGATCAACACAAGGCGATTCTGTGCGCGATTGCCAACCGTGAAGGCGCGCGCGCAGAAGCGCTGGCGCGCGAGCATGCCCGCCTGGCGCATCGCAACCTCGCATTTTTTCTTGGTCCCGACCGCAAGCGGGATACGCAGATCCCCGGGCTGACACTGGTTCAGGATGAGGCAGACACCGATCCAGCGCCGCTATAGCACGATTTTTTAGCTTGTATTGCTGCGTGAGGCCCGCCCGATCGACGTATATCCGATGAACCCGGCGTCCAGCACGTCATCCGGGGAATAGATGTTGCGTAAATCCGCCATCAGCGGCCTGTGCATACGATCGGCCAACCGCCGCAAATCCAGTGCGCGAAATTCATTCCAGGCCGTTAGCAACACCAACAGATCTGCACCGTCCGCCGCGTCATAGGCGCTGTCCGACCACGTCACACCGGGCAAAAGTGTTTCGCCTTCCGCACGACCGTGAGGGTCAGTGACGCGGACGGTCGCCCCACCGCCCAGCAATGCGGGCACAATGGTCAGCGCGGGCGATTCACGCATATCATCCGTGTTCGGTTTGAAAGTCACGCCAAGCACGGCAACTGTTTTTCCGGCAAAACTGTCATCGCAAAGGTCGCGCAGTTTTTCGATCATCCGGCGCTTGATCTGTTCGTTCACCT
Source organism: Yoonia sp. (assembly GCF_965660735.1). Taxonomy (GTDB): domain Bacteria; phylum Pseudomonadota; class Alphaproteobacteria; order Rhodobacterales; family Rhodobacteraceae; genus Yoonia. The sequence goes on along the minus strand of NZ_CBFIBD010000019.1, from coordinate 47,515 downwards.
CAATCACGGTTTCGGTGATCCGCATGGGCACACCGTTTTCCTGACCTATGCGGGCCAGTGCCTTGGTGTCCTTGGGAAAACACGACCCGCCAAAGCCCGGACCGGCATGCAGAAACTTGTTCCCGATCCGCCCGTCATAGCCGATACCCTTGGCCACCTCTTTCACGTCGGCGCCTGTGCGTTCGCACAGGGCGGCGATTTCATTGATAAAGGTCACCTTGGTCGCCAGAAATGCGTTCGCCGCGTATTTGATCATTTCCGCGCTTTCGAGATCGGTGGTCACGATCGGAAAATCACGCAGGAACAGGGGCCGGTAAATTGCGGCCATCACCGCCGCCGCGCGGTCGCTTTGCACGCCGACAACCACCCGGTCGGGGCGCATGAAATCATCAATCGCGGCTCCTTCGCGCAGGAACTCGGGGTTTGACGCAACATCGAAATCCAGATGCGGGTTCGCCGCCTTTACGGCGGCTGCCACCTTGCGGTTCGTGCCCACAGGCACAGTCGATTTCGTGACGATCACGACATAATCGCTTGCGGCGCGCGCGACTTCTTCAGCGGCGGCCAACACATAGGACACATCGGCGTGGCCATCACCGCGCCTTGTGGGTGTGCCGACCGCGATGAAAACGGCGTCTGCCCCCTCAATCGCCGTGGGTAAATCACGGCTAAAGCGCAACCGCCCCGCGTCGGTATTGCGCGCCAGCATTACATCCAGACCGGGTTCAAAGATTGGAATTTCGCCCCGTTCGAGCATGTCGATCTTACGCTGATCCCTATCGACGCAAACAATGTCGTGCCCGAAATCCGCGAAACACACCCCCGACACCAGCCCGACGTAACCTGTTCCAATAACTGCAATTTTCATGGCGAGAACCTGATTTGACTAATAATGCCTTGCTGATACCACTGTTTGGTGGCTGTTGCACTTGCATCTTTTGGTTCTGATTTTTCAATAGTCAACCGGGCGTGCGCCGATAGGCCACGGGCGGTTTACCTGACGATCATCGCGTAACGAAATCAGTTGCCGTCGTCGGTGTCGCGGCTCAACAGATCGAACTTGCGCAGCTTGACGTAAAGCGACTGACGTGAAAGCCCCAGCATTTCTGCTGCCGCGACCCGGTTGTTCATGGTCAGCTTGACCGCCGTTTCGATGCACATCTTTTCGACAACGTTCGTTGTTTCTGCGACAATTTCCTTGAGCGACGCGCTCCCTACCAGTTCGGCGACCGAGTGCATGCTTTCATCGCTGGCAGGGGCACCAGTGGTGCGCACTGCATCGGCCTGGCTGGCGTCGCGCATCACAAAGGCAAACACAGCATGGCCCGCTGCATGCAGCCGTGTGACTGAAATTTCGACCGCACGGGGGCTGCCATATTCACCGGCGATCTTGGTCACATACATGCGCATGCGTCCAGCGCGTGTCGCATTTTCAATCATGACCTTTAAATCGACGCTGCCCCGTTGCAGGAAATCTGCAAGGCTCCTCCCCCGCAGGTTGATATCATGCGCCACGTCGATCATTTCCAGAAACGCGTCATTGGCGGAAAGCACTTCGCCACTTTCTGAAGCAAAGATAATCGCTTCGGGGGTGCTCAGGAATAAATCATGCATGTTGCGGGTCAAATCATCAGCGCCGGCACTGCTGTCGTCCACGGCGGAAATCCGGCACAGCAAGATACGGTCGCCGGCCGCGCGGAACAGGGTCGGCTGGATCGTGACAGCCTGCCCTTTGCCACGCAGTTCAGTTCTTGTGATTGCGTTCTGGTCTGAAATCGCTTGCGTTGTCAGACCATCAACAAGATCACCGCGCTTGCGGCCCTCGAATATCGCGTTGAACTGCTGACCAATCAACCTGCCACGGGCGGTATCCACCAAGGTGCAGGCAGCGGGATTGGCATCTGTGATTTCACCAGTCTGGATTGAAACAAACATCACCGGTTCGGTGATGTTTTCCATCAACACACGGAACCTGGTGTCATGTTCACGCTGAATTTCATAGTCGCGCTCAAGGGCCAGCTGGGCCTTGACCAGTTGTTGCTGCATTTCGGCAATCGGGCGCAGATCTGTGCCCAGCAACAAGATCGCACCATCCGGCCCGATCCTGTGGAAACTGTAACGCACCGGAAATTCCCAGCGGCCGGAATCTGCTGAATGATTCAGTTCGACGGGGCGTACAGCCTTTTCGCCCCTCAAGAATACCGCCAGACGGTTTTCGAACTTTGGCACACTTTCCACATTCAGGGCTGCGCGAATATCTTTGCCTTCCCAGTTTTCCAGTCTTTGGAACGTATCATGGGCGGGATTGGCAAGAACGGACAGCACGGTGCCGGTTTCCGAAATAACGATCCCGATATCCGCGACCTCGGAAATGATATCCCCCAGAATTTCAGGGGCGATCAATGGAATGGCACCACTGTTCCAGTATTTTGTTCCACGCGACGTCATCGGCGGCACATCAGAGATAGCATCAGGCCCACCACTTAGGTTCCGCGCATCAAATTGATGCTGTCTTGAGAGTTCATTCTTAGGCCGCAAAGTCTCAGGGCCTCGTCTGGTCGTTTGGTGGCATGGTCGGCGCCCGTGAGTGTCTTCAGGTTCTTCTCTGTTTCGACTTCCAATATTGATCCGCCGATCACCACCAAAGGCGGTTGGAGTGTTGCAGTTTTGACAACATCAACTATCCGGCGCAGTGTTTCAAGCTTTTCACTTTGCGATGCAGAGACGAAAACCGCCTGAAATTTCGTAAGCTTCATCCTCGTGGCGACCTCCTCGCGGCGCAGGCCCAGCATCAAGCGGACCGAATACCCCTTGCGGCGCAACTGCCCCGCCAGCACCATTGCCCCCAGTGTATGATGTGCATCCTGCGGCACGATAAGCAGAATAGACGGCGCATCGGCACGGGCTGACTGATCCCCCGACCATTCCGGCCCCAAATCACGCAACATCGCTTGCAATCGCGACACCCCGATCGTCACCCCGACAAAACCCAATTCATCCGAACACCATTGTTCACCCAACTGGCGGGCAAGCTCGGGGATGTAAAAGTCGGCCATGTCTTCGCGCCGCACACCATTCGCCAGCACATCGTGCATGGCGCGGGTGCATTCAGACTTGTCCGCGCCCAATGCGGCAAGGCGCAGACGGGACAAGACAACGGGATCGAGGTGGCGCGCGACATCCTGAACAACAGCCAAGGCAATTTTCCCCGCCGACCGGCTGGTCTGCGAATTCCGCGCGTTCTTCTGCGCCGTGGCGTCTATGTTCCGACAATCGGCCATCCACGCTTCCTCTGACTGATGCCCACGTATCGAATATGCACGGACAGCATGAAATTACATTGTCCTTTGCACAAAGATGAATGTCAAAGCAAATTGACATTATTTTGGGGTTTAGCCGCATATATTGCGTTAAATTACTGGAAAATGTAGGGAATTCAGTGCGCAGAGACAGCGTAGATAACCAGCATTTTCGGTCACTAAATCTGTAAGTTAAAGTTGACACTTGCCTGTTTTGCCACCTAGTCTTGACACATGAGACTGTCAGGGGCCGTTTACATGTCTGTTGTATCAACCGAAACGACGCGCGCACAGATGCCGATCGCCGCTCCGGCGCGGCGGCTATATTCTGATGCCGAACGTGCGCGGCGTGATGCAACAAAGTGGACCTTGGTTCAGGGCATTCTGGCACCGCTGCAATTTCTTGTTTTTCTGGTCTCGGTTGCGCTTGTGGCGCGCTATCTGCTCACAGGCGCGGGGTACGACGCCGCGACCCTGTCGATCATCGTCAAGACGGGCGTGCTGCTGACGATCATGGTGACCGGTGCAATCTGGGAAAAGGTTGTCTTTGGTCAGTATCTGTTCGCGCCTGCCTTTTTCTGGGAAGACGTGTTCAGCTTTGGCGTGATCGCCTTGCATTTGCTGTATGTTTTCGCCCTTCTGACAGGCGCACTTGCCCCGGTGGGGCTGATGTATCTGGCGCTTGCCGCTTACGCAGCCTACGTCATCAACGCCGGACAGTTCATCTGGAAGCTCCGCATGGCTCGCCTTGATGCAGAGGCACGCCAATGAATGCCCCGCTGACCCCCACGAATGGCGGCTGCCGCAGCGCGCCGGTCCTCAAGGAACGCGGCCAGCGTGAGGTGTTCTGCGGCCTGACCGGTATCATCTGGCTGCACCGCAAGATGCAGGACGCGTTCTTTCTTGTGGTCGGTTCGCGCACCTGCGCGCATTTGCTGCAATCCGCAGCTGGCGTGATGATTTTCGCCGAGCCACGATTCGGCACGGCGATTCTCGAAGAATCAGACCTGGCCGGCCTGGCCGACGCACACACGGAACTGGACCGCGAAGTGGCACGCCTTCTTGAACGCCGCCCCGATATCCGGCAGTTGTTCCTTGTCGGATCCTGCCCGTCCGAAGTCATCAAGATCGACCTTGCCCGTGCCGCCGAACGGCTGAGCCAAGTCCACGCGCCGCATGTAAGGGTGCTGAATTATTCAGGTTCCGGGATCGAAACGACCTTTACCGAGGGCGAAGATGCCTGTCTGGCGTCGATGGTGCCGGTGCTGAAAGATACGACCGCCCGCGAATTGCTGGTGGTCGGTGCGCTGCCTGATGTGGTCGAGGATCAAATGCTGGGGCTGCTGGCCGATCTGGGCATTGGCCCGGTGAGGTTGCTGCCTGCCCGGCGGATCGACGATACGACCGCCGTCGGCCCGGGCACCGTCTTTGCACTGGTCCAGCCGTTCCTTGGTGAAACCCATGCCGCGCTTGAACGGCGCGGCGCGCGGCATCTGCCTGCGCCTTTCCCCTTCGGCGATGAAGGCACAACCGCATGGCTGCGTGCCGTTGCATTGGAATTCGGCATCGATGAGGCCACGTTCGAGGCCGTGACCGCCGCCCCCCGTGCCCGTGCGCAAAGGGCGATTGCCCAAGCATCCGAGGCGTTGCGCGGCAAGTCGGTCTTCTTCTTCCCCGACAGCCAGTTGGAAATCCCGCTCGCCCGCTTCCTGACCCGCGAATGCGGCATGACCGCGATCGAGGTCGGCAGCCCCTATATCCACGACGCGCTGCACGGCCCCGACCTGGACCTGCTGCCCGCCGGCCCGCAAATCTCCGAAGGGCAGGACGTGGACAAGCAACTGGCCCGCGCACGCGCCGCCCGGCCCGACCTGACCGTTTGCGGCCTTGGCCTTGCCAACCCGCTGGAAGCCGAAGGGCTTTCCACAAAATGGGCCATCGAACTTGTGTTTACACCGGTGCATTTCTACGAACAGGCGGGGGATCTGGCCGGTCTCTTTTCGCGTCCGCTGCGCCGCAAGTCCGTCCTTCGACTGGAGGCGGCTGAATGAACTTCTTCTGTTCAAAAATACCTCGGGGTCCGGGGCAGCGCCCCGGGGGTCAGCCATGAAGCTGACCGTCTGGACATACGAAGGCCCCCCCCATGTGGGTGCCATGCGCGTTGCCACCGCGATGAAGGGCCTGCATTACGTCCTTCATGCGCCGCAGGGCGATACCTATGCCGATCTGCTGTTCACCATGATCGAACGGCGCAATCACCGTCCGCCGGTCAGCTACACCACTTTTCAGGCGCGCGATCTGGGTTCGGACACAGCGACGCTGTTCAAGACGTCGTGTCAGGACGCCGTGGACCGATTCAATCCACAGGCGATCATCGTTGGCGCATCCTGTACCGCAGAGTTGATTCAGGATGATCCGGCGGGCCTTGCCGAAACTATGGGCCTGTCGATCCCGGTGATCGCGCTGGAATTGCCAAGCTATCAGCGCAAGGAAAATTTCGGCGCGGATGAAACATTCTATCAGATCGTCAAGCATCTGGCGAAATCGCAAGAGCGTACACCGCGTGTCACCTGCAATATACTCGGCCCGACGGCACTTGGCTTTCGGCACCGCGACGATGTGGAAGAGATTACCGGCCTGTTGTCTGACCTTGGCATCAACGTGAATGTGGTTGCTCCGCTGGGCGCGACGCCCGCCGACATAACCCGCCTGCCTGCTGCGCATTTCAACGTGTTGCTGTCCCCCGAAACGGGTGAAGCAGCGGCCCGCTGGTTGGAAAAGAACCACAATCAACCCTACACCAAGATCGTGCCCATTGGCGTCGGCGCGACCCGCGATTTCATTGCAGAAGTCGGTGACATCGTCGGCAAGCCAGTGATGATCGACGAAAGCCGTTTGCGCCTGCCATGGTGGTCCCGGTCCGTGGACAGCACCTATCTGACAGGCAAGCGCGTTTTCATTTTTGGCGACGGCACCCATGTCGCGGCCCACGCCCGCATCGCCCGCGATGAAATGGGATTCGAGGTCGTCGGCATCGGTTGCTACAACCGCGAAATGGCCCGCCCGATCCGGGCGCTGGCCAAGGAATACGGACTGACCGCCCTGATTACCGATGACTATCTGGAAGTCGAGCAGGCGATTGAAACGCTGTCGCCTGAAATGATCCTTGGCACCCAAATGGAACGGCATATCGGCAAACGGCTGGGTATTCCCTGTGCCGTAATTTCGGCCCCTGTGCATGTGCAGGACTATCCCGCCCGCTATTCCCCGCAGGTAGGTTTCGAGGGCGCGAATGTCATCTTTGACACGCTGATCCATCCGCTTGTCATGGGGCTGGAAGAACATCTGCTGACAATGTTCCGCGACGATTTCGAATTTCACGATGACGCCGGGCCCAGCCATCATGGTGGTAAGGCAGTCGCGCGCAGCGCAACACCCGAACCCGCCCCGCAGCCGGACAGCGACAATATCGTCTGGCTGTCGGACGCCGAAAAAGAACTCAAGAAAATTCCGTTCTTCGTGCGCGGCAAGGCCCGCCGCAACACCGAAACATTCGCGATCGAGAAGGGTTTGCACGAAATCAGTCTCGATACGCTATACGAAGCAAAGGCACATTATGCGCGATGAGGTAGTTCATAAGCCTTACCGCGTGGTGATCGTCACGCTGGATGCCCATGCCGCTGGCCCAGCAGCGCGGGTGTCGTCGCGGCTGAGCCCCGATTTTCCGGGGCTTGAAGTGCAAGTCCTGTCTGCCGCTGAGTGGGGCGAAAGCCCCGATGCGTTGATCCGTGCACGTGAAGCCATTGCAGGCGGCGACATCATCATCGCCAACCTGTTGTTCCTTGAAGAACACATCAAATCCATTCTGCCTGCCATGCAGGCCCGCCGCGATGGTTGCGACGCGATGGTGGGCATGATTGCCGACGGTGAAATCGTCAAGCTGACCCGGATGGGCGATCTGGATATGTCCAAACCCGCGAGCGGCGCGATGGCGCTGCTCAAGAAGCTGCGCGGATCGGCCAGGCCTTCCGCGGATTCAGGTGCCAAGCAGATGAAGATGCTGCGTCGCCTGCCCAAGATATTGCGGTTGATCCCCGGTAAATCGCAGGATCTGCGCGCTTGGTTCCTGTCGATGCAATACTGGCTTGGCGGCTCTGACGACAACGTCGAACAGTTGATCCGCTTCCTCATCGGTCGCTATGCAACCCGGCCGGATTGGCAGGGCGCCAAGGCGAACGCGCCAATCGAATACCCCGAGGTCGGGCTGTATCACCCCGATTTGCCGGGGCACAGAATTGTCACCGATCTGGCCGACCTGCCCCGGCCTGCTGCCCCTGTGGCCACGGTGGGTTTATTGATGCTGCGGTCTTATATCCTTGCGTCTGATTGCGCCCATTACGATGCCGTCATTCGCGCGTTCGAAGAAAAGGGGATGCGTGTCATCCCTGCATTTGCCGGGGGGCTTGACGGGCGTCCTGCGATCGAAAGCTATTTCCAGGGAAATGTGGATGCGATGGTGTCGCTGACCGGCTTTTCCCTGATCGGTGGTCCTGCCTATAATGACAGCGAAGCCGCCGTCGCCTTGCTGGGCAAACTGGACGTGCCCTATATCGCGGCACAGCCGCTGGAATTCCAGACACTGGGTCAATGGGCCGAAAGCCCGCAGGGGCTTGGCCCGATCGAGACGACGATGCTGGTCGCCCTGCCTGAAATTGATGGTGCGACCAACCCCACCGTCTTTGCCGGACGCCACGGTGTCGCCGGGTGCAAGGGCTGTGCGCTGGCCTGTCCGGGCGTATCGGATTGCAAGGCAATGGCCCCTTGCCATGAACGTGTCGCCAGCCTGACGGAAAAGACATTGCGGCTGGCCATCCTGCGTCGCAAGCGCAATGCCGACAAGAAAGTCGGCGTCGTTCTGTTCGGCTTTCCGCCCAACGCCGGGGCTGTGGGAACGGCCGCCTATCTGAGCGTGTTCGAAAGCCTGTTCAATACGCTGAACGCGATGAAGCAGGATGGCTATACGCTTGAAGTGCCGGAAACTGTTGACGACCTGCGCGCCGTGATCCTGAAAGGCAACGCCGCACAATACGGCCAGCAGGCCAATGTCGCCGCCCATGTCGATGCCGACACGATTGTCCGCACATCCCCGCATCTGGCCGAAGTAGAGGCCGCATGGGGCCCCGCCCCCGGCAAGGTGCAGTCTGACGGGCGCGGCGTCTTCGTTCTGGGCCATCAATTCGGGAATGTCTTTGTAGGGGTTCAGCCTGCCTTTGGCTATGAAGGCGATCCGATGCGGCTGTTGTTCGAGCGTGGTTTTGCGCCGACCCATGCGTTTGTCACCTTCTACGACTGGCTGCGCAACAACTTTGCCGCCGATGTCGTGCTGCACTTTGGGATGCATGGCGCGCTGGAATTCATGCCGGGCAAGCAGGCCGGGCTTGGGGCTGCGGACTGGCCGGACCGACTGATCGGTGAGATGCCGAATGTCTATCTTTACGCCGCCAACAACCCGTCCGAGGCCACGCTGGCAAAGCGTCGGTCGAATGCGGTGACCATTACTCACCTGACGCCGCCGCTAACCACGGCGGGGCTTTACAAAGGTCTGGCCGAACTCAAGGACAGTCTGACCCGCTGGCGCGAGATGCCTGTGGGCGATGGCCAGCGCGCCGATCTGGAACAATTGATCCGCGATCAGGCCAACGCGGTGGATCTGAACGCGCGCAACATCGACAAGCTGTGGCTGACCCTGCTGGAAACCGAAGGATCGCTGATTACCGAAGGTCTGCATATTGTGGGCAAGCCGCTGTCTGCAGCCGCGCAAGCCGATATGAAACGGCTGATGCCGCCGGGTGAAGCGGCTGACAAGGCGGTTGAATTGCTGGCCCAGGATCACGAATTGCCGGCGCTGATGCGGGCGCTATCGGCCCATTATATCGCGCCGGTTCCGGGGGGGGATCTGATCAGGGCGCCACAGATTGTGCCGACGGGGCGTAACATACATGCGTTCGATCCGTTCAGGATGCCAACGGCCTTTGCCATCGCCGAAGGGCGCAAGCAGGCTGATTTGCTTCTCAAAACCCATGATGCCATGCCGCGCACAGTGGCGCTGGTGCTGTGGGGGTCTGATAACATCAAGTCTGACGGCGGTCCGATTGGTCAGGCGCTGGCCCTGATGGGAGCAGTGCCACGGTTTGACAATTTCGGGCGCTTGTCCGGCGCTGATCTGATCCCGCTGGAAAAGCTGGGCCGCCCCCGGATTGACGTGGTGATGACCCTGTCGGGCATTTTCCGCGATCTGCTGCCTTTGCAGACCCGTATGTTGGCCGAGGCCGCGTTGAAGGCGGCGCAAGCCGATGAACCCGCAGAGCAGAATTTCATCCGCGCCCATGCGCTGGCCTATGCGCAAGAGATGGATTGCGACCTCGAAACCGCCGCGCTGCGGGTGTTTTCCAATGCCGAAGGGGCCTATGGGTCTAACGTGAACCAGTTGGTCGACAGTTCCGCATTCGGCGACGAGGACGAGTTGGCCGATGCCTATGAGGCACGCAAATCCTTTGCCTATGGCGTGAATGGCAAGGCGTCGCAGAACCCCGCTTTGCTGCAAAAGGCATTGAAGGACGTCGATCTGGCCTATCAGAACCTTGAGTCGGTCGAGCTGGGCGTCACGACGGTCGACCATTATTTCGATACCCTCGGTGGCATTTCGCGCGCCGTGAAGCGGGCAAAGGGTGGCGTCAGCGCACCGGTCTATATCGGCGATCAGACACGGGGTGCAGCCAAGGTGCGCACCTTGCAGGACCAGGTCGCGCTTGAAACCCGGTCGCGCAGCCTGAACCCGAAATTCTATGAAGCGCTGTTGAACCACGGCCACGAAGGTGTGCGCCAGATCGAGGCGCATGTGACCAATACGCTGGGCTGGTCTGCAACGACAGGCGAGGTGGAGCCTTGGGTTTATCAGCGGTTGTCGGAGACCTTTGTGCTGGACAGTGCGATGCGTGAACGGCTGGCGGCCCTGAACCCGCAGGCATCGATGCGCATGGCGAACCGGCTGCTGGAGGCATCCGATCGCGCCTATTGGGCACCGGATGCCGATATGTTGGCTGCGTTGCAGGATGCCGCCGACACGCTGGAAGATCGCATGGAAGGGGTAGCAGCGGAATGACCGGGACGATCAGGTTTTGCGCCCCTGCGGGGCGCGGTGAAAAGGGGGCCAGCCCCCTCGGCCTGCGGCCTCACCCCCGAGGTATTTTTGAACAGAAGAAGTTGATGGAAAGGAGGCTCTCATGAGCCCCAGAGATGAGATCCCGAACCTGAAGGGTTTGGATGGCGAAGGATCAGTACAGGTCCATCAGGATGAAGACGCCAAGATTGAAGGCGCAAAGGTGTTCAGCGTTTATGGCAAGGGCGGGATCGGGAAATCGACGACCTCGTCCAATCTTTCTGCGGCCTTTTCGATGATGGGCAAGCGGGTGTTGCAGATCGGCTGCGACCCCAAGCATGACAGCACCTTTACCCTGACCGGCACGCTGGTGCCGACGGTGATCGACATTCTGAAGGAAGTCGATTTCCACGCCGAGGAACTGCGCCCCGAGGATTTCATTTTCGACGGTTTCAACGGTGTGAAATGTGTCGAGGCGGGCGGCCCACCCGCCGGAACCGGTTGTGGTGGTTATGTAGTGGGCCAGACTGTCAAATTACTTAAGCAGCATCATCTGCTGGAAGACACCGATGTGGTGATTTTCGATGTGCTGGGTGATGTGGTTTGCGGTGGTTTTGCAGCACCTTTGCAGCATGCGGACCGTGCGCTGATCGTCACGGCAAATGACTTTGACAGCATTTATGCGATGAACCGGATCATTGCCGCCGTGCAGGCCAAGTCGGCCAACTACAAGGTGCGGCTGGCAGGCTGCGTGGCGAACCGGTCACGCGAGACGGATGAGGTCGATCGTTACTGCCGGACAGTGGGATTCAACCGGATTGCGCATATGCCCGATCTGGATGCCATCCGCCGTTCGCGGCTGAAGAAAAAGACCCTGTTCGAAATGCCCGATGATGAAGAAATCGTGCAGGTCCGCAAGGAATACATCCGCTTGGCCGAAACGCTTTGGAACGGGACGGAGCCGCTGGCGCCTGCGCCATTGCCCGACCGTGAGATCTTTGAATTGCTGGGGTTTGATTGATGTCGGGCTACGCCGCCACGCGTGACCGGGTCGAACACTATTTCGACCGTTCCGCGACCAAGACATGGGAACGTCTGACGTCGGACGCGCCGGTGTCGGGTATTCGCGCCACAGTGCGCGCGGGGCGTGACCGGATGCGTGATTTGTTGTTGGCGCAGTTGCCTGGCGATTTGCGCGGCGCGCGTATACTGGATGCCGGTTGCGGCACCGGTGCGCTGGCGGTGGCACTGGCGCAGCGCGGGGCCGAGGTGGTGGCTGTCGATATTTCGCCCGCGTTGATAGAGATTGCACGCAGACGGATGCCAGCAGGGATGCATGGCAACATCGACTGGATCACGGGTGACATGCTGGATGCAACGCACGGCGGGTTTGACCACGCGGTCGCAATGGATTCGCTGATCTATTACGATGCGCCGGATATTGCCGCCCTGCTGGGTCGTGCCGCACCCCGTGTCGCTGGCAAGTTCATCTTTACCGTCGCCCCGCGCACGCCCGCACTAATGGCGATGTGGCGTGTGGGCAAGTTGTTCCCCCGCGCCGATCGCAGCCCGACCATGGTGCCACAGACCATTGTCGGCGTGGCGGAAGCGCTGCGGAGGGCGGGCATCAGGGGCCATTTGCGCGATATCGAGCGGGTGAAATCCGGTTTCTACATCTCGAACGCTCTGGTTTTTGAGGAACGCCCGAAATGATTTTCAAAGCCTCAGCCCTGAAGCGACTTTCGGTGAACATGCTGCCGTTCAGCGATGCGGTCAGCGATGATCTGCCGCTGGGGCAGTTGCTGCGACTGTCGCTGTTTCAGGTGTCGGTGGGCATGGCCGCCGTGATGCTGCTTGGCACGCTGAACCGGGTGATGATCGTCGAACTGAATATCGGCGCGATGCTGGTGGCGGCGATGATCGCTATCCCTGTGCTGGTCGCACCGTTTCGCGCGCTGGTCGGGTTCAAGTCGGATAACTACAAATCCGCAATCGGGTGGAAACGGATCCCTTATCTGTGGTTCGGCACCATGTGGCAGTTCGGTGGGCTTGCCATCATGCCTATGGCGCTGCTGGTGCTGGCCGGGGATCGGGCGCTTGACGTGGACTGGGCGGGCTATGTGGGGGCCGCACTGGCGTTTCTGCTGACCGGTCTCGGGATGCATATGACCCAGACCGCCGGTCTGGCGCTGGCCGCTGACCGCGCGACCGAGGAAACGCGGCCCAAGGTCGTGGCCCTACTATATGTCATGCACCTGGTGGGAATGGTGATTTCCGCCGTGATTATTGGTGCCTTGCTGCGTGATTATTCCGCCTTGCGGTTGGTGCAGGTGGTGCAGGGCACCGCCGTTGTGACGCTGCTTTTAAACCTGATCGCGCTGTGGAAGCAGGAAAAAGTCCGCCCCATGTCCAAGGCCGAACGCGCGGTCGTCAGCCCGACCTTTCGGGATGCGTGGCGGGATCTGGCCACTGGCGGCGACGCCGGGCGCCTGTTGGCGGTGGTGTTTCTGGGAGCCATGGCGTTCAACATGCAGGATGTGTTGCTGGAACCTTATGGCGGTGAAATCCTTGGTCTGTCGGTATCTGCCACGACGCTGCTGACGGCGATGTGGGCCGGGGGTGCTCTGATCGGTTTTGCGATGGCGGCGCGCTGGCTGGCGCGGGGGATGGACCCGTATCGCATGGCAACACGCGGTATTCTGGCCGGGATCGCGGCGTTCTGTGCCGTCATCTTTGCCGCGCCCATGGGGTCGCACATACTGTTTTTTGCTGGTGCCGCCCTGATCGGGTTTGGTGGTGGGCTGTTCGGGGTTTCGACCCTAACCGCCGCCATGACGATGCCTGCCATCGGCAATGCCGGTCGCGGCCTCGCGCTGGGTGCCTGGGGGGCCGCTCAGGCCACCGGTGCCGGGCTGTCCATCTTTATCGGGGGCACCTTGCGTGACCTTGTGAACCATGCCGCTGGGAACGGCACATTGGGAGAGGCGCTCGCCACGCCTGCCACCGGCTATTCGGTCGTTTATCACACCGAAATCGGCCTTTTGTTTATCACCTTGATTGTGCTTGGGCCGCTGGTGCGCGTCCGGGCCATGACACGCGGGGGGTCTGCCAAGCTGGGATTGGCCGATTTCCCTACCTGACCACTGAAAGGAATCATCATGGTTGGCACTACATTCTTTGGAGACTTCGATCTGGCGAGCGCGGCAATCTGGCTTTTCTGGATCTTTTTCGCCGGTCTGGTTTACTATCTTCAGACCGAAAACATGCGCGAAGGCTATCCCCTGCGCGATGACGATGATGGGGTGCCCGCAAACGAGAGCCTGTTCCCGTTGCCCAAGGAAAAGACGTTTCAACTGCGCAACGGGCGCGGCACGCTGACCGTTCCCAACAAGGAACACGAAGACACGTTGATCCGTAGCGATCTGGCGCTTGCGCCATCTGCCGTCGCGACGGGTTCGCCATGGATCCCGACAGGTGATCCGATGGTCGATGGTGTCGGCCCGGCCAGCTGGGCCATTCGCCGCGATGAGCCTGAACTGGATTACGAAGGCCACGCCAAGATCAAGCCGATGTCCACGTTGGACGATTTCCGCGTATCCGCCGGGCGCGACCCGCGCGGCAAACCGGTTGTCGGCGGTGACGGTGAGGTCGTCGGGCGCGTCATCGACATGTGGGTTGATGTGCCGGAACAGATGGTGCGTTACCTGACCGTCGATCTGAACCCCGAAGGCAGCGGGAAAACGCGGCTTGTCCCCATGACGATGGCCAAAATCGGTGGTGATCGTGTGACCGTCCGCGCGCTGCATGCCCATAACTGGGAAGGCATCCCGACGACCAAAAGCGCCGACAAGGTAACACTGCTCGAAGAAGACAAGATCTGCGGATATGTCGCAGGTGGCACACTTTATGCCAAGCCAGGTGCGATGAGCGCCTGAAGAACCACGTGGCCCCGGTTCGCCACCGGGGCTGCACAAACACCAAAGGGAACCAGCCATGAGCCACGACGATTTCAAAGTTGAACCCATCCGCGGCCTGCCAGAGGCATTGCCTGCCGATGAACATATCCTGTGGCAAGGGTCACCCGATCCGCGCCGTCTGGCCCGCGAGGCGCTGAACCTGCGCTGGGTGGCAGGGTATTTCGCCCTGCTGACGGTCTGGCGTATTGGGGCATCAACCGCAGATTTTCCACTTGGCGTATCCGTGATGCACGGGCTGCCTTTCGTTGTTGCCGGGGCCATTGCATGCGCCATTCTTTATGGCATCGCCTATGTGCAGGCCCGCGCTACGGTCTATACCCTGACAAACAAGCGGGTCGCCATGCGGATCGGTGCGGCGCTGACCATGACGCTGAACCTGCCCTATACGTGGATCGGCACCGCAAAACTGGACCTGAAGCCATCGGGCCACGGCACGCTGGCATTTGAACTGATCGGTGACAGCCGGGTATCGTATCTGATGACATGGCCGCATGTCCGGCCCTGGCACATGTCGCGCACCCAGCCCGCGCTGCGCTGCATCCCCGATGCAGAAAACGTCGCACGAATCTTTGCCGAGGCAGCCGAAACCCGCATTTCCCAGCCTGTCGTCAGCCGTGGCACCTCACATGACGGCAAAGCCGTCGCAGCAGAGTAAACCCGATGTCAAATGTATCCACCCGCCACCACGACCGCGACATGGTTCCCAAGGCGCTTGTGCAGGGCATGTTTGCCCTGATGATCGCGACGCTGGGGCTTGTTGCATTTGCAACATTCACGGGACGCGAGCCCTTGGCCCAAGTGCAGGAAACGGCCGTCGAGGTTGCGCGTCAGATCGTTCTGACAGGCGACCGTAACGGCGTTTACGTCGTGCATGATCTGAATGGCAATCAACTGGCCGTATCCAGCGAAAACAAGGCCGGGTTCATCGGTGTGATCGGCCGGGTCTTTGACCGGGAACGCCAGTTGCAGGCGAAGACATCCGACGCACCGATTACGGTGCTGCGCCGCAAGAACGGCAATGTTGCTGTTGTCGATGAAACCACCGGGCTGTCTGTCGAACTTATTGGCTATGGCGTGGATAACGTGGCAGCCTTTGCCAGACTGCTGGATTGAAACCGCACACGGGTTAGCCCCCTGCGTGCATGAATGTGAAAGGGAACTCACATGGGACTATTTTTGAGAGAGACGGAAACCGCGCCCTGCACGGTGACGATTTCGCACCGGTTCGAGGAACTGTCGGCGCATGTCCGTCTGGATAATGGCGCGGTCATTCATCCCGGCGATACGGTGCAGGTGCAAGGCCCGGAGATCATGGCCGCCTTTGGTGAAATGATCGAGGAAAAGCGCACCGCCGTGATTACACGTGCGTCAAAGCTGGAACAGCTTTGGACCCGCGCCACCGGTGATCTTGAATTCATGGAACTGTGCGAATTCTCATTCAGCGAAGAGGTGATGTCATGAATATCCATTCATCAAATGCGAACACCGCCGAAGAAGCCATTGCCGCGCAAGAGGCATTGCCGCCGCTGACCAACGAAGAGGCGACCAAGGTTGCCATGTCGAACACGCTGCTGACGCCGCGTTTCTACACCACCGATTTCGCGGAAATGGACGCGATTGACGTCACCCCCGTCCGCAAGGACTGGGACAAGCTGATCGCGGCGATGAAAGCAGACCCGAACAAGGGCCACTTTCGCAAGAACGAAGACTGGGACACCGTCGATTGGGACGGGATGGAACCCAAGTTGAAAGCCGAATTCATCGACTTTCTGATTTCATCCTGCACGGCGGAATTCTCGGGCTGTGTGCTGTATAAGGAAATGAAACGGCGCGGATCGAACAAGGACATCACCGAACTGTTCCAGTTGATGGCCCGCGACGAAGCCCGCCATGCCGGCTTCATCAACGACGCCTTGCGCGAAGCGGGAATCGCTGTGAACCTTGGCTTTCTGACGCAGGCCAAGAAATACACCTACTTCCGCCCCAAGTTCATCTATTACGCCACCTATCTGTCGGAAAAGATCGGCTATGCGCGGTATATCACGATTTTCCGCCATTTGGAGGAACACCCCGAAATGCGGTTCCACCCGATTTTCAAATGGTTCCGTGAATGGTGCAACGACGAGTTTTCCCATGGCGAGGCGTTCGCCCTGCTGCTGAAAACCGACCCCAAGCTGACGGAAAGCTGGGCCAACCGCATGTGGATCAAGTTTTTCCTGACGGCCGTGTTTTCGACCATGTGGGTGCGCGACCACCAGCGCCCCGAATTCCACAAGGCGCTGGGCGTTGATCCTGAATGGTATGGCCAAGAGGTGTTCCGCAAGACATCCGACATTTCGCGTCAGGTGTTCCCGATGGTGCTGGATATTGACCATCCGCGTTGGAAACCGACCTTGCGTCGGATGGAAGCTGCGAATGTGCAGATCGCCAGAGGGCGCAAGCAAGGCGGCGTCGGGGGCTGGGCCAAGCGCATGGCAGGGTCTGCCAAGGCAGGGTTTGCGTTCGTGTCGCTGATGACGATACCGGTGGAAAAGAATGCGGTGCCCGACAGCCCCCGGATGGAGCCTGTTTACTAATGCGGCGGGCGGTTTTCATGCTGAAAACCGGTGGAGGCTCTGCCTCCACACCACCGGGATATTTGTGCTCGGAAGAAACAAGATGACATCACCTTGGACCGCATCGCTGTTTGCCATATTCGTCTGGTGGTTTTCCACCGGGGCGATTTTGGTGGCGGTGCGGCGCGCTGACCGACAGAACAACCACGCAGTGACCGTAATTGCGGGTGTGCCGCTGCTGATCATCGGTCTTTGGGCGGTGATGTCTACACTGGCGGATGCCAGCGTTCTTGGGGCCTATATGGGTTTTCTGGGTGCGTTGGCCGTCTGGGCCTGGATCGAACTGGCCTTTCTGGCAGGCGTCGTCACCGGCCCGATGCGCAACGATTGCCTGCCGGGCCTGTCGGGAAAGGACCGGTTCAACCGCGCCTTTGCCACGGTCGCCTATCATGAACTGCTGCTGACCGCTGGTTTGCTGGGGTTGGTCCTGCTGTCACAGGGCGCGCCGAACCGGATGGCGATGGCGACCTATCTGGTGCTGTTTCTGGCGCGTATATTCGCCAAGCTGAACCTGTTTTTCGGGGTGCCCCGGATCAATACGGAATTTCTGCCAGATCGCCTGATCCATCTGAAAACCTATTTCCGGCGCGGGCCTGTCACGCTTGCCTTTCCTGCGGCGATCACCGCGCTGACCGCCCTGCTGGCAGTCTGTGCCGAACGCCTTTGGACCGCCGGATCTGACGCAACTGTCGTCGGATTTGCCCTGCTGACTGCGCTGGCGGCGCTGGCGTTGCTGGAACACTGGCTGATGGTGGTGCCGCTGCCTGATGCGAAACTCTGGCGCTGGATGTTGCCCGCGCCCAAAACCATGCCCAAAGAAGAAAGATGAGACCGATGGATTTTGATGCCCTTTTCAACGCGCAGCTGAACCAGCTGAAAGATGATGGCAATTACCGGTATTTTGCCGAGCTGGAACGCAAGTGCGGGAAATTCCCCCGGGCCGCCAACCATGCCGAGGACGGCGTGCGCGATGTGACCGTGTGGTGTTCCAACGATTATCTGGGCATGGGCCAGCATCCGGCGGTCATTGCCGCCATGTGCGAGGCGGTGGAACGCACCGGCACCGGATCGGGTGGGACGCGCAATATCAGCGGCACCAATCACGATCACTTGTTGCTGGAACATGAACTGGCTGATCTGCACGGCAAGGAAGCGGCACTTTTGTTTACCAGCGGTTATGTGTCGAACTGGGCGGCGCTATCCACGCTGGGGAGCCGGTTGGAAAACTGCGTGATCCTGTCGGATGCGGGAAACCATGCGTCCATGATCGAAGGCATCCGCCATTCCCGCGCCGACAAGGTGATCTGGAAACACAACGATGTGCATGATCTGGAAATGAAGCTGCGCGCCCTGCCGCGCGATGTGCCCAAGATCGTCGCGTTCGAAAGCGTCTATTCGATGGATGGCGATATGGCCCCGATCCGCCAGATCGTCGAAGTGGCCGAGAAATACGGCGCAATGACCTATCTGGACGAGGTGCACGCCGTGGGCATGTATGGCCCGCGCGGTGGCGGCGTGAGCGAACGTGAAGGGATTGCCGACCGGATCACCCTGATCGAGGGCACGTTGGGCAAGGCATTCGGCGTTGTCGGCGGCTACATCACCGGGTCTGCGGCGCTTTGTGATTTTATCCGCAGCTTTGCCAGTGGGTTTATCTTTACCACGGCGTTGCCCCCTGCCGTGGCGGCCGCAGCGCGGACATCGATCGCCTATCTCAAGCAGTCAGAGATCGAGCGCGCCCAACAGCGCCGCCAAGTGGCCCGTCTGCGGGCGGCGCTGGATCGCGAAGGCATTCCGCATATGGCCAACGAAAGCCATATCGTGCCTGTGCTGATAAAGGATCCGGTCAAGACCCGGATGCTGGCCGATTACCTGATGCGCGAATGGGATATTTACGTGCAGCCGATCAATTATCCGACCGTCCCCAAGGGCACGGAGCGGCTTCGGTTTACGCCGTCGCCACTGCATACAGATGCCGATATCGACTATCTTGTCAAAGCGCTCAGCGTTCTTTGGCGGCAGTGCGCCCTTGCCCATGCTGTTGCCTGATCGGGATCACACAACTTTTTCCCAGCAGGGGTGGACCACCCTGCTGTTTGTATTACATTGCCATGCGACTGGGGCAAACGGTCAAAACAGAGATCGAAAAGGAACACGATCATGAAAAGATTTACAATGGCAGCTGCTTTTGCAGTTCTCGCAGCGCCCGCTTTTGCAGCTGGCCATGCATCCACCCAAGGTGACGCAGCCGCCGGTGAAGAACAGTTCAACCGCCAGTGCGTGGCCTGCCACGTGGTGCAGGATGCATCGGGCGAGGTGCTGGCAGGGCGCAACGCCAAGACAGGTCCGAATCTTTATGGTATCGCCGGTCGGACGATCGGGTCCGTCGAAGGGTTCCGTTACGGTGATTCCATCGTCGAAGTCGGCGAAGCTGGCGGTGTATGGACGGAAGAGGCATTTGTCGGTTACGTGCAAGACCCAACAGATTGGCTGCGCGAAACGCTGGATAATCGCCGCGCCCGCGGCAAGATGGCCTATCAGGTGCGCGAAGAATCGCAGGCTTATGACCTGTTCGCTTATCTTTCGACCTTTGGCGCAGAAGAAGCCGAAGCAACCAATTAATTTCATTCTTGAAAAGACCGCCTTGGGAAACCTGGGCGGTCTTTTTTTATCCGCGGATCAGATCCGCTATGATTTGCGCGTCTTCTTCATGGGCAAGATGCCCAAGGTCTGGCAGTTCGGTCAGGCGCGCATTAGGTAGGCTGGCTACAGCATCCCGGCTGACTTGCGGCGGGACCGCCTTGTCGTTCAGACCGGTGATCAAATGCACCGGCACATCGATCGTCCCCAGCCGCGCCAATAGCCCGTCCAGCGACCATTGCGCCATCATCGACAGTGTCGCATCCACATGCCCGCGATCACGGGCCAGACGGTAATAGAGTTCCAGGCCTTCGGGTTCCAGCTTGGACCCTGTGCCCCTGATCAGGTTGCGCACGGAATTGCGGGTGGTCGTGGCCGCAAACAGGCTGGCGCTGAAAGGTGTCGCCGCCAGTGTCTTGGCCATGATCGGGAATAGCCAGCCCGCCACGCCCTTGAAATTGCCAAGGGCCGCGTTGATTCCCACGATCCCTTGATCCGGTCGCAAGCCCTTTTCAAAAAGTCGCAGGGCAATCGCAACACCGGCAGAATGCGCGACGATCATGCGAGGCGTCCAGCCTTCCTGCCGGATCAGGGCAAGCAGATCCTCGGTCATGTGATCCAACCCGCAGCGTTGCTGCGCGCCCAGTTGCGTAAACCCCTGCCCCGGCAAGTCGATGGCGATGACATGATGATCCTGCGCAAGCAGTGGAAACAGATGGCGGAAACTTTGCGTCGCACCGCCTGCGCCATGGATCAGCAAGATCGTATCGCCGGTGCCGTGTTCCTGCACATGCCAGCGGTGCGGACGGCACAAAACCCGCCGGGAATACTGGTTCAGGGGCCAGTTTTCTGCATCCTTGGGCCAGCGCACGCGTCAGTCGCCCAGCGCGGTGGCAACGGATTGCGATAGCCGTTTTGCATCGGCACGTGGCATCGGCAGATAGGTCGCGGCCAGCGTCTGTGCCAGGTCGCGCAGCGCAGGTTCGGGCCGGTTGCCCGTGTCGATCACCAACGCATCAATCCCGCTGGCGCGCAGCAGCCGTGCAATTTGCTGTGCGTCAAGTGCCGCCTGTTTGCGGTTGGCGGTGCCATCCAGCGCAATATTCGCCCGTCCGTCGGTCAGGATCGCGACGGTCGGCGTCAACCCGCGGCGCACGGCCTGCGTCGCCTGTTCAAACGCCGTTGCCATACCTGCCGCCAATGGCGTGGCGCCACCGCCGGGCAGTGCGGCCAGCCTGCGTTTGGTTTGCACCAGCGATCTGGTGGGCGGCAGCAGCAATTCCGCTTCGGTCCCGCGGAAGGCCACCAATGCCACGTGATCGCGCCGCGCATAGGCCTGCGCAAGCAAAAGTTCGACCGCGCCTTTTGCCTCGGCCAGCCGACTGAGTGCTGATGAGCCTGAGGCATCGACGGTAAAGATCAGTAGCCGGTCGGACTTTTCCTCGAACCGTTTGACATGGATATCGCCGGTGCGAATTTGCAGGGTATCGCGCCCGGTCGCCTGTTTGCGGATCGTCTGCCAGGGGGCCGCGGCGCGCAATGTCGCGATAATGTCGATGCGCGCGCCGTCGTGCATGCGTCCGGCGCGCGATGGCAGCGGTCTGCCGCGCCGGTTACCTTTGTGCGCGGCGCCGCTGCCGTTGCCGCGCCCTGACCGCGCCTTTTGCGCCGCAAGCCGCTCCAGCAGATTATCGGGCAACATCGCGCGCACCGCATCAAGCAGCATCTCGTCCGGCAGATCCAATGTGTCCTGCTCGTTTTCCTGTTCGGCCTGATCGGGGGGCGGTGTGTCCGGTTCCTGCGGTGCCGGGTCTTGGGGGATACGCGTCGCGCGGTGCGCCAGCGTCAACGCACAAGCGATTTCCAGATCGTCGGATGTGACACTATCCCTGCCCAAAAGCGCCGCGTGTGCCCGCGCTGCCCGCAGCGTGAACAGCGGCGCACGCAAGCTGTCGATGCCAAACTGGGCGGCGATCCGGGTGACTGCTTCCCTTGCATCGGGTGGAACAGACGGCAGCCTTTGGGTTTGCGGGGCAAAGCCGGGCATTTCAGTTGCACCCGTCTCGCCTAGCCGGCAATCGGACAGATCCACATGGAATGCCAGCCGCTCTGTCAGTTTGGGGTTCAGAACCTCGTCCGGTTCGGCCCCTTCATCCAGCGCGATCAGGCTGTGCTGTCCAGCATCCAGCGCAATGGACAGCCGCGCCGCTAGCGCCGTGCTGGCACGTTCCGCCATCGTCAGGATCAATGGACCGGGCTGCGATAACAGACCCTGTTCCTGCACAAGATGGCCTTTTTGCAATGTCGCGCTCAGGTCAAGACCACCGAAAAGTGCGGCATCCGATATCGCCGGGTGCAGCTTGCGGACGTCTGGGCCGATCTGCCCCAGCAGACGGTCACGCACCGGCCCGGACCGCGCGCGGATCGTGATCCCGCCAAGGCCCGGATCGATCGCCAGCAGCCGCAACGCCAGGGTGGCCTGTTCCCAGCTATCCAAGAACTTCTTCCACTGTGCGGGCCACCCGTGTGCCGCTGCCCGCCTCATCCAGCGGATCACGGCGCAGGCGGTGCCGCAGGGCCATCGGCGCCACGGCGCGCACGTGCCCGCGCGTCACTGCCGTGTCATCGCGCCACGCTGCAAAAGCACGCGCTGCCTTGAGCAGCGTCAATTCACCGCGCAGGCCGTCGGACCCCAGTGCCAGGCAAAGCGCGGCCACGTCGCGCAATGTGCTTTCAGTGGTGTTCAGCTTGGCCAGCGCCTTGCGCGCGATCAGGATCTTGTCGCGGATCGCGGCATCTTCGGCCTGCCAGCGCACCATGAAGGCTGTGTTGTCGTTCTCGAATGCATCGCGGCGTTTGATGACGTCGACGCGGGTGTCGATATCCTTGGGCGATGTCACTTCGACCGACAGGCCGAACCGGTCCAGCAGTTGCGGGCGTAATTCGCCTTCCTCGGGGTTGCCGGACCCTACCAGCACAAACCGTGCCGGGTGCCTGATCGACAATCCTTCGCGTTCGACGACATTTTCGCCAGATTGCGCCACGTCCAGCAGCAGATCGACGATGTGATCCTCCAACAGGTTGACCTCGTCTATATAGAGATAGCCGCGATTGGCGCGGGCAAGCAGCCCTGGCTGGAACGCCTTTTCGCCCTTGGTGAGAGCCTTTTCGATATCCAGCGCGCCAGTCACGCGGTCCTCTGACGCGCCCAACGGCAGGTCCACGACGGGTGTCGGCATGTCATGCACGCGCCTGGATTTCAGCCCGGCCCAGTCCGGCACCTGTGCGGCCTTGGCGCTGTTTACCGGGCAGCCCTTGATCGCGCGGATCGGGGGCAGCAGTGCGGCCAACGCACGGACCGCGGTCGATTTGCCAGTGCCCCGGTCGCCGAACACCAGCACGCCACCGATGGACGCATCAATGGCGGTCAGGATCATGGCCTGTTTCATTTCCTCCTGCCCGACGATGGCAGAAAAGGGGAAAGGCTGTGTCATGCGGCCTCCAGTTTGGTGAGTGGGGATGTGCCGTTCCAGGTGCCGATATCGGAATGAACCGCGAAACGGGCATAAAGTTCTTCGCGAAACCAGCCTTCGTCACGGACGGCACGG
Source organism: Yoonia sp. (assembly GCF_965660735.1). Lineage (GTDB taxonomy): Bacteria > Pseudomonadota > Alphaproteobacteria > Rhodobacterales > Rhodobacteraceae > Yoonia. The sequence continues at coordinate 24,217 of NZ_CBFIBD010000019.1, read as the reverse complement.
ATGGCGTCGGCGTGGGGGCCGGTGCGGGCGAAACCGGCCATCGCGTCCTCGGACGGCCAGATGGAAAATGTCACCTGATGTAGCATCGGCACCTCGCCGATACCGATCTTGAAGGCGACGTTTGGATCGGCCCCGATCATGGCCGAGATATTGGGCACGCGCGCCCAGAACCGCGCAAGTATACGTGGCTTGATCGTTGCGCGGGTCAGGGCGGCCAGCGCACCGCCCGAAATGGCCCCCGATGGAAGAAACGGCGTTTTTCCCGACCACTGCCCGCGCGCAGACGTGGGTTGCAGAAAGACCGTCCAATTTTCCGTCGCGCACCGGATGTAACGTGCAAAAATCCCCGACTGCGTGCGCTTCCGCGCGGTTTCCACATCTGGCCATGTGGCCAGAATCGCATAGACTGCCGTATTGGGAAGTGGGGTGAACCCTTCGCCTGTGCCGGATCCGCACAGCTTCCAGAACCCGATGTCAGGCGTGCGGGCCAGCGGCACCCGCGCCGCGCCCATCATGACAAGCGCCCAAATCCGGGCCAGCGGCCCGGCAAAGCGGAAAAACGACAGTGTGACGATCTGGGTCAGAAGCGGAACCTTTGCTAGTGTCAATTAATCCTGACACACGGCACATCATTTGGGAAGGCGGCGCGATAGTATTTGTCAACTTAGCCTGACACTACTAGTGTTAAGCCATGTTGATACCTGATCAAACCGATTCAAACGCTGCCATAGTCATTGGTGCTGGCCTTGGCGGGCTTGCGGCGGCGATGCGGCTGGGCGCCAAGGGCTATTGCGTCACGGTGCTGGACCGGCTTGACCGGCCCGGTGGGCGGGGGTCGTCCATCACGCAGGATGGCCACCGATTCGACCTTGGGCCAACGATCATAACAGTGCCGCAGGTGTACGAAAACCTGTGGGCCGCCTGCGGGCGCGATTTCCACAAAGACGTGGACCTGCGCCCGATGGACCCGTTTTACGAGGTCCGCTGGCCGGATGGATCCAGCTTTACCGCGCGGCAGGATACCGATGCGATGCTGGCAGAGGTCGCGCGCCTGTCGCCCGGCGATGTAAAAGGCTACAAACGGTTCCTGCGCGACAGCGAGGCCTGCTATAAAGTCGGGTTCGAAGGCATGGTTGCCAAGCCGATGCACCGGATATGGGAAACGATCAAGGTGCTGCCGACCTTTGCGCGGCTGCGCGCCGACCGGTCGATCCTTGGGCTGGCCAAGGCCCGTGTCCGCGATGCCCGTCTGCGGATGGCGCTATCGTTTCATCCGCTGTTTATCGGTGGTGATCCCCGTCATGTGACAGCAATGTATTCGCTTGTCGCCTATCTGGAGAAGCAGTTCGGCGTTCATTACGCCATGGGTGGCGTGCAGGCGATTGCCGATGCGATGGTGGGCGTGATCCGGTCGCAGGGCGGGCAAGTGCGGCATGGGGTCGAGGTCGATGAGATTCTTGTCACCGATGGGGCAGTGCAGGGCGTCCGCCTGACGAATTCAGACACTATTCCGGCCCAACTCGTCATCAGCAACGCCGATGCGGGGCATACCTATAAGCACCTTCTGCGTAATAGCCCGCGCAAACGCTGGACCGACAAGAAACTGAAATCACGCCGCTGGTCGATGGGTCTCTTCGTTTGGTATTTTGGCACCAAGGGAACCGCGGATATGTGGCCCGACATCGGCCATCACACAATCACCAACGCGCCCCGCTACGAAGGCCTGCTGAAGGATATCTTTATCAAGGGCAATCTGGCCGACGACATGAGTCTTTATATCCACCGGCCGGCGCGCACCGATCCCAGCGTGGCACCTGCCGGCGATGATACGTTCTATGTCCTGTCACCCGTCCCGCATTTGGGGTTCGATAAACCGGTCGATTGGGCGAAAGAGGCGGCGAACTACAAGGCCAAGATGCAGGCAGAGGTCGAAAAATCCCTGCCCGGTTTTGCCGACCGTATTGTCACCGAAATGACGCTGACACCCGCAGATTTCCGCGACCGTTACCTGTCGCCCAACGGTTCGGGGTTTTCCATCGAACCGCGCATTCTGCAATCGGCATGGTTCCGGCCACACAACATCAGCGAAGAAGCGCGCGGGCTGTTCCTTGTCGGCGCGGGCACCCACCCCGGTGCCGGCGTTCCCGGGGTGATTTCAAGCGCCGAGGTTCTGGGAAAACTGGTCCCCGATGCGCCTGCGATGCCTGCAATCAAAGTGGCCGCAGAATGATCCGGCCCGATGATCTGGCGCATTGCCGCGAGGCGATCCGCCACGGATCGCTGTCGTTTCATGCGGCTTCCAGACTGTTGCCGGCCAAGGTGCGCGACCCTGCACTCGCTCTTTATGCGTTCTGTCGACTGGCCGATGACGAGGTGGATGAGGGCGATTATCAGACCGGCGCTGTGCTACGGCTGCAAGACAGGCTTGATCTGGCCTATCAGGGCAAGCCGCGCAACGCGCCCGAAGATCGTGCGTTTGCCGCCATCATTGAAGATTTCGACATGCCCCGCGCCCTGCCAGAGGCGCTGTTGGAGGGGCTCGCCTGGGATGCCGCCGAGCGGCGCTATGACACATTGAGCGGCGTGCGCGACTATTCCGCCCGTGTCGCAAGTGCGGTCGGCGCGATGATGTGTGTGCTGATGCGCGTGCGCGACCCCGATGCACTGGCGCGGGCCTGCGATCTGGGTGTCGCAATGCAACTTACCAATATCGCCCGCGATGTCGGCGAAGATGCGCGGATGGGGCGGATTTACCTGCCGCTGGACTGGCTGGAAGAGGCTGGGATCGATCCGGTCAATTTCACCCGCGATCCGCGGCCAACCAAAGCCGTGCGCCGCATGGTCAAACGCCTGCTGACCGAGGCCGATAGGCTTTATCTGCGGTCCGAGGCTGGGATCAACGTACTGCCCTTGCAGGCGCGGACGGGAATCTGGGCGGCGCGATTGATCTATGCAGGGATCGGCAAGCAGGTGCGCCGCCAGGGATATGACAGTCTTTCAATGCGCGCCCGCACATCTTCGCGGCAAAAACTCGGTTGGGTGGTGCAATCGTCGCTGCGCACAGGTGTGTCGCTTGTGATGCCGAAATCTGCAATCATCTATGCCAATCCTCTGGATGAAGTTGCGTTTCTGGTGAATGCCGCAAGCCGGGCACGGCCTGATCCGGGCCGGTCAAGCGCCGTGCTGGCGATGCTGGCCGAATTGCGCGCCCGCGAAGCAGCACTTGGCAGGGATCGCCCGCTGGCCTAGGTGTCACATGTCACCTTGAAAGGGGCCCGCAATGGATATCGTGCTTTTCTTCCTGTTTCTCGCCGCCACATTCGGGGCCGCCGCCACAGGTGCGCTGTTTCCCACTGGCGAGTGGTACAAGACCCTGAAAAAACCGTCGTGGGTTCCGCCGAACTGGGTGTTTCCTGTGGTATGGACCAGTATCTATCTGCTGATCGCCTTCGCAGGGGCGCGCGTCGCCGGAATGGAAGGTAGTGCCTACGCCATGGCGTTCTGGGCTGTTCAGATCGCGTTCAACGCGCTGTGGACGCCGGTGTTCTTCGGGTTGCGGAATCTGCGGGCATCATTGCCGGTGATGGCGTGTTTGTGGCTGGCTGTGCTGGGGGCGATGATCACGCACTTCGGGCTGGATTTCTGGGCCGGGCTGGCGTTCGTGCCCTATCTGGTCTGGGTCACTGTCGCGGCCGCACTGAATTATTCAGTCTACAAGCTGAACCCGGACCAAAAGCCGCTGGATCTGCCCAACATCTGACCCCCTTGAACCCTGCCCGAAAGGGTGACAATTTTGGGGATGGATACTTCTATCAAGTCATGGGCCGATGTGGCCCCCCGTCTGGTTGCCGTCGCCGCAGGCCGCGACAAGGCAGATCTGGTCGTGCGCGGTGCGCGGATGGTCAACGTGCACACCCGCGAAATTCTTGACTGGCAGGTCGCGGTGGCCGGGGGGCGTTTCGCCTATGTCGGGCCGGACGCCAGCCACTGCGTCGGCCCCGGGACACAGGTGATCGAGGCAGAAGGCCGCTATCTGATCCCCGGTCTGTGTGATGGCCATATGCATATTGAGTCAGGTATGCTGACCCCTGCCGAATTCGCCGCTGCCGTGATCCCGCATGGCACCACGACCATGTTCACCGACCCGCATGAGATCGCCAATGTCCTTGGCCTGCGCGGTGTCCGGATGATGCATGATGAGGCGCTGATGCAGCCCATCAACATCTATACACAGATGCCGTCCTGCGCGCCCTCTGCCCCCGGTCTGGAAACCACCGGGTTCGAAATCAGCGCCGAAGACGTGGCCGAGGCAATGTCTTGGCCCGGCATCATCGGGCTGGGCGAGATGATGAACTTTCCCGGTGTGATCAACGGCGATCCCCAGATGCTGGCCGAAATGGCCGCGACCATGGACGCGGGCAAGACTGTGGGCGGGCACTATGCATCGCCCGACAAGGGGATCGCGTTTTCCGCCTATGTCGCAGGGGGTGCCGCCGACGATCACGAAGGCACTGCCGAGGCTGATGCGCTCGCCCGTGTCCGCAACGGCATGAAGTCGATGATGCGGCTGGGGTCCGCATGGTATGACGTGGAAAGCCAGATCACTGCGGTGACGGAACGCGGCCTTGATCCGCGCAATTTCATCCTTTGCACCGATGATTGCCATTCCGGGACGCTGGTGAACGACGGCCATATGAACCGCGTCGTGCGTCATGCGATTGCCTGCGGCTGCGACCCGCTGATCGCGTTGCAGATGGCGACGATCAACACTGCCACGCATTTCGGGCTGGAACGCGAATTGGGGTCCATCGCCCCCGGCCGCAGGGCTGATATGATCCTGACGTCTGATCTGAAAGCATTGCCCATTGAACATGTGATCGCGCGCGGGCGCACCGTGGCGCTGAATGGCAGGATCGCCGTCGATTGTCCGCATTACGACTGGCCCGCCGACGCGCGCCATACCGTGAATATGCAGCCGCTAAACAGAGAAAACTTTGAAATCCATGCGCCGGATGGTGCCAACAGTGTCACCGCCAAGGTTATCGGCGTCGTCGAAAATCAGGCCCCGACCGAGGCACTGACAGCCGAACTGCCGGTGGTCGATGGGTTGGTCGCAGGGCAAGGCGATACCTATCAGATCGCCCTTGTCGAACGGCACCGGGGCACTGGTAAGGTCGTGAACGGCTTTGTCTCTGGTTTTGGCTATCAGGGGCGAATGGCGATCGCATCGACCGTGGCACATGACAGCCACCATATGATCGTCGTGGGCACCGACCGCGACATGATGGCGGCGGCGGCCAACCGATTGGCCGAAGTGGGTGGTGGCGTGACCGTCTGGAAGGACGATGCGGAACTGGCGCTGGTGGAATTGCCCATCGCGGGCCTGATGTCCGACAGGCCGGCGGCCGAAGTCGCTGCGAAGGCCGATCAGATGGTCGCGGCGATGGCGGATTGCGGCTGCACGCTCAATAACGCCTATATGCAACATTCGCTGCTTGCTCTGGTCGTCATCCCATCGTTGCGCATTTCTGATCTTGGGCTGGTAGACGTGGATAAATTTGAACTGACCGAGCTATTTGAGGGAAACACATGAACATGGCACCACAGACGGGCATCAAAACACCCGACATTCCCGCGCCAGAGGCATTCAACGACCCGGCGATGGCAGTGGCGCGCCTGCAAGACTTGTATCAGGCGGCGGTGACGTTCCTGACGGAAAACTTCATGACGGCGCTGACAGATGGCCAGCCCGATACCCGTATGCGTGCCTTTTACCCCGAAATCCGGCTGACTACGACCAGCTATGCCAAGACCGACAGCCGTCTGTCGTTCGGTCACGTGGCCGAACCCGGGATATATGCCACGACGGTAACGCGGCCCGATCTGTTTGCATCCTATCTGGAACAGCAGATCGGCCTGCTGATCGCCAGCCACGGGGTGCCGGTGATTATCGGCGCATCTGACACGGTGATGCCGGTGCATTTCGCGGTGGCGAATGTGCCGTCTGTGACTGTGCCGCAAGAAGGGTCGATGGATTTCAACCTGCGCGATGCGTTTGACGTGCCGGACCTGAGCACCACGCATGATGCCATCGTCAACGGCGAAGGGTTCACTTATCCCGATGGCGCGCGCCCGCTTGCCCCCTTTACCGCGCAGCGCATTGATTATTCACTGGCCCGTCTGGCGCATTACACCGCCACGGCGGCTGAGCACTTCCAGAACCATGTGATGTTCACCAACTATCAGTTCTATGTCGAGGAATTCGAGGCCTACGCCCGCCACGTGCTGGCCGACCCCGATAGCGGTTACACGAGTTTTGTCAGTACCGGGAATGTAGAAATCGCAAAAGCAGACGCCCCGATTCCGGTGCCTGCAAAGATGCCGCAAATGCCGACCTATCATCTTAAACGCGCCGACGGCGGCGGGATCACACTGGTCAATATCGGCGTCGGCCCGTCGAACGCGAAAACCGCAACCGATCATATCGCTGTGCTTCGCCCCCATGCCTGGCTGATGGTGGGCCACTGTGCCGGGCTGCGCAATTCACAGCGGCTTGGGGATTTCGTGTTGGCGCACGCCTACCTGCGCGAAGATCACGTGCTGGATGACGACCTGCCAATCTGGGTGCCGATCCCGGCTTTGGCGGAAATCCAGATCGCGCTGGAAACCGCCGTGGCTGATGTAACCGAACTGCAAGGCTATGAGCTGAAGCGCATCATGCGCACCGGCACCGTCGCCACGATCGACAACCGCAACTGGGAACTGCGCGAACAGGCAGGCCCGGTTCAAAGGTTAAGTCAGTCGCGGGCCATCGCTCTGGATATGGAAAGCGCCACAATCGCCGCCAACGGATTCCGGTTCAGGGTGCCCTATGGCACGCTTCTTTGCGTCAGCGACAAACCCCTGCATGGAGAGTTGAAGCTGCCCGGAATGGCCTCTGATTTCTATAAAACACAGGTCGCGGCGCACCTGATGATCGGGATCAGGGCGATGGAACGCTTGCGCGAAATGCCGCTTGAACGTATCCACAGCCGCAAATTGCGTAGCTTTGAAGAGACAGCTTTCCTTTGATCTGGCGAAAAACACTCGAAATCGCGCAATTTTCACTTGTAATATCATACTAACCGTTGTGGTGTCCCACAACATACCGTTAAATATGCGGGCATAGGCCCTATAATTCGGGCGAACGAGGGAGACCATAAAAATGGCGACGAAACCAATGACCAAAGCGCAGCTTGTTGCTGCACTTGCCGAAGAAACAGGCATGGATAAAAAAGCAGCAGGGTCTGCACTGGATGCCGTGACGGGCATCATCACCAAGGAAGTCGCAGGCGGCGGTGCCGTGACCCTGCCCGGCGTCGGCAAAATCTATTGCCGTGAACGCCCAGAGCGTATGGTCCGCAACCCCGCCACGGGCGAGCAGATCAAGAAAGAAGCCGACAAGGTTGTCAAAATGACGATCGCCAAAGCGCTGAAAGACAGCGTCAACGGCTAACGTATCCCGGCGCACAATGTGCCCCGGTGAGAATACGAAAGGGTCGCCCGAATAAGGCGGCCCTTTTGGTTTTTTGGGTGGGCCGGATGCCGCATTGCCAAAGGCCGAGAACATCGGATTGAGGACAGGCGCTCCTGCGCGTGGGAATGTCTCGTGCGGGACAAAATCGCCCCCTGCTATCGTTCACTCAATGGCCGCAGATCCATTTTCCAAACGCTGCCCTACAATGTGTCGTTCAGCTTTCGGGCTTCCAATCTGGCTGTGTCGCGAATGAAACGACATCTTCCCCCAGCTGGTCCCAATGAGGTCTGTCGCGTTCAAATATGACGACCTCAATATCAAGTCCGGTTGCATCATCAATCGTACCAAGAGACAGCGTTAAATGGTCAGGCATCCGCGTGTTGCTACTATAAATTGGACTACCGCAGTGCGCGCAAAACACCTTGGTAACCATCGCACCCTTGTCGGATGAATAACTGAATTCACTCAGCTTTCCACTCAAAGTGACCGCTTCGGCGACGAAGACGGCTCCAACGGTGTGCCCTGTCCCGCTTAATCGGCGACACGCATCGCAATGGCATTGGGCGACAACGATGGGTGCCCCATTGGCAGTGTACGTCACATCGCCGCAAAGACATTTTCCTGTGTACTTCTTTGTCATGCGAGAACCCTTGCCGCGTCAGCCGATAAGCGCAACTGCAAATCATAGGCCGAGACGGATTGCTCCCCTCGTCCGATGAACCCAAACGACAGGTTTGCGTTGCCTATGCAGTCATTTGTTCATCTCGCAGCATCCGGTAGAATGTGCTCCTGCCGCCGTTCGCTGTACGGAACACAAATGTCCGGTTTGTGCCGGGTCCGTTGGTCTTGCTGTTCATATTCATTTTTCACCTCATTCAAGGGATCTGAACGGCTTGAACCGGACCGACCGATGAAAGGCTCACAATTTTTTCCCAATATGGATCGCGGCAATTCCGCAGACAGATAAGGCCACGAATCAACGGCCATCCCGTTTTTGAAAAGTGAGCGCATTGCAGCGATGTAATCTCTCGAATTTGCTGCACGTTGCGTCCGTATGGCTTCCGGTAATTGAAGCCGTGGCAAACGCGGCTACGATAAGCCAGGTAACTCTTTGATAAAAAATGATAAAGTGGTGAGCCGTGATGGGTTCGAACCATCGACCTACTGATTAAAAGTCAGTTGCTCTACCAACTGAGCTAACGGCCCACATGAAGCGCTACTTAGAAAGACCGGCGCAGGTGGTCAACCCCCAAATGCTGTCACGGCTGGATAAGTCGCTTTGCATTGTCTATATGGCCGCCATGAGCGCACGGGAACTGACATATATACCTTTCATGAAGATGCACGGGCTGGGCAACGACTTTGTCGTGGTCGACGAACGGGGTATCGCGCCGCGTATCGACGCAGGGCTTGCCGTGGCCATGGCTGACCGGCATCGCGGCGTTGGGTTCGACCAGCTGGCGGTATTGTCTGACAGCGTGGATTCAGATGTGCATCTGGTATTCTGGAACAGCGATGGATCACTCTCTGCGGCCTGCGGAAATGCGACGCGGTGTATTGCCCGGTACCTGATGGATCAGACCGGCAAGTCGGAATTGGTGATTACCACTGATCGCGGCAGCCTGTTTGCGCAGGACGCGGGCAATGGGCAGACGGCAGTCAACATGGGCCAACCACAGCTGGATTGGCAGGAAATCCCCCTGGCGCGTGATGTGGACACGCTGCACCTGCCGATTGAAGGTGATCCTGTCGCGACGGGCATGGGCAACCCGCATTGCACCTTTTTCGTCGATAATGCGGAAGCGGTCGATCTGGTCACGGGCGGTTCCGCGATGGAACACCACCCGCTTTACCCGCAACGGACCAATGTGCAATTCGCCAGCCTGGTCGCACCGGACCATCTGCGGATGCGGGTCTGGGAACGCGGGGTTGGGGTGACGCTAGCATCTGGGTCGTCGTCTTGCGCCACGGCAGTCGCCGCAGCACGGCGGGGCCTGACCGGGCGCGACGTGCGGGTTGATCTGGATGGCGGCACGCTTAAAATTTCCTGGCGCGCCGACGGGGTTTGGATGACAGGCCCGACGGCACATGTGTTCGACGGGCAATGGTGGCTGTGATGGATCGCAAAGCACCTATATTTTCCAACCATGGTTGCCGGCTGAACGCCTATGAAACAGAGGCGATGAAGGAATTGGCAAACGCCCATGGCATCGATAACGCTGTGATCGTGAACACCTGCGCCGTCACAGCCGAGGCCGTGCGCAAGGCGCGTCAGGACATCCGCAAGTTGCGGCGCGACAATCCCAATGCCCGGCTGATCGTTACGGGCTGCGCCGCCCAGACCGAACCAGACACCTTTGCCAATATGGCCGAAGTCGATGTGGTGTTGGGCAATACCGAGAAAATGAACCCCGCGACGTGGGCTGGCCTGGCACCCGACCTGATCGGCCAGACCGAGCCGGTGCAGGTGGATGATATCATGTCGGTGACTGAAACCGCCGGCCACCTGATTGATGGCTTTGGCACCCGCAGCCGCGCGTATGTGCAGGTGCAGAACGGTTGCGACCACCGCTGCACATTCTGCATCATCCCGTTTGGGCGCGGCAATTCGCGCTCGGTCCCGGCGGGCGTTGTGGTGGACCAGATAAAGCGGCTGGTCGATACCGGCTATAACGAGGTCGTGCTGACCGGCGTTGACCTGACAAGCTGGGGGGCCGACCTGCCCGGCCTGCCAAAGCTGGGCGATCTGGTAATGCGCATCCTGAAACTGGTGCCGGACCTGCCGCGCCTGCGGATCAGCTCGATCGACAGTATCGAGGTAGATGAAAACCTGCTGGCTGCAATCGCCACCGAACCGCGCCTGATGCCGCATCTTCATCTGTCGCTGCAACATGGCGACGACATGATCCTGAAACGGATGAAGCGGCGGCACCTGCGCGACGACGCGATCCGGTTCACTGAAACCGCCAGCAAACTGCGGCCCGATATGACCTATGGGGCAGATATCATCGCCGGATTTCCAACTGAAACCGACGCGATGTTCGCCAACGCACTGGCGCTGGTGCGGGACTGCAACCTCACTTGGCTGCACGTCTTTCCTTATTCTCCCCGACCGGGAACGCCTGCGGCCCGGATGCCGCAGGTGAACGGCAAACTGATCAAATCACGCGCTGCCCGGCTACGGGCTGCGGGGCAGGCACAGGTCGCGACCCATCTGGAACAACAAGTCGGCAAAACGCACAATATCCTGCTGGAAAACCCGCGCATGGGCCGGACCGAGCAGTTCACCGAAGTCACCTTTGCGACAGACCAACCCGAAAGCCAGATCATCCGCGCCCGCATCACCGGGCACAACGATCAGGCCCTTATCGCCTGACGCTTCTTCAGAGTTCAAATATCCCCGCCGGAGGCATCCTGACCCATGCCACACCTTCCGATCCTTTGGTCCTTCAGGCGCTGCCCCTATGCCATGCGGGCAAGGCTGGCGATCCTGTCCAGCGGACAGCAGGTGGAACTGCGTGAAATCCTGCTGCGCGATAAACCGACTGCTTTTCTTGCGACATCCCCAAAAGGCACCGTGCCGGTGCTGAACACCGGCGCTACGGTGATCGCGGAAAGCCGTGACATCATGCTGTGGGCGCTGCGCTGCTCTGACCCGGAATGCTGGCTGGACATGCCCGCCGAAGGGCACGCGCTGATCGACCGTTGCGATGGGCCGTTCAAAAAGGCGCTTGATCATACCAAATACGCGGTCCGCTACCCGGATCTTGATCCGGACCACGCGCGGGACAAAGCGATGGATTTCCTGCGTGATCTCAATGATCGGCTGAGCGAAACGCCGTTTCTGACCGGACCTGACCGCCGTCTCGCCGATATGGCGATTCTGCCGTTTGTGCGGCAATTTGCGCATATCGACCGCGGCTGGTTCGATGCGCAGGGTCTGGGCCCGCTGCGCCGCTGGCTGGATGATTTCCTGCAATCTGATACCTTTGCCGGGGTCATGACGAAATACCCACCTTGGCAAGACGGACAAGATCGGGTCTTGTTCGGGTAAATCGATCCTGAAAGGTCCCGCCATGATGAAGTTGATCACCTCGCCCCCGTCACCGTTCGCCCGCAAGGTGCGTGTGCTGCTGCGCGAAACCGACATGCTGGACCAGGTGGAAGAGGTAAACGTGTCAACGACGCCGCTTGCGTCTGACCCAACGATACTGGCCGCGAATCCCACCGGGAAAATCCCTGCGCTGCTGCGCGATGATGGTCCGGCAATCTATGACAGTCGTGTCATTACCCGTTATCTTGACGATCTGGCGGGTGGCCATCTTTATCCGCAAAGCCGGATCTGGGAGGTCCTGACGCTAGAAGCGACGGCGGATGCGATCATGGATGCGGCTATTGTGATGACCTATGAAATGCGGTTCCGTCCATCGCAACAGCAATCGCCCGAATGGCTGGATGCGCAGTGGGGCAAGGCCAGCCGTGCGGTCGGCGCCATCAACACCCGCTGGATGAGCCACCTGAGCGGCCCGCTGAACATCGGGCAGATCGCGGTCGGCTGCGCGCTATCCTATCTTGATCTACGGCACGACGCGCGCAACTGGCGCGACGGCAATATCACACTTGCTGCGTGGCACGCGGATTGGGTGCAGCGCGATAGCATGATCGCAACCGCGCCCGAATAATCTTCAGAAGTTGAAGCTGACGCCAAGATTGACCGCGTTCGTCACGACATCGGTTTCGAGCGTGCCGCCGGTATCCAGATCGGCCTTGTTCGACGAATAGGTGCCTTTGTATTCACCAAAGACCGACCATCTGTCGTTGATCGGATAGCTGGCACCGGCAATCACGGTCGCCGCCGGTCCTGTGATCTGATAGCCAAAGGTTTCAGAGCCTGGCGCCGTGACTTCCACATGTGGAATGGCCAGACCCAGCCCGCCGCCGATATAGGGGCTGACGTCACCGAATGCGCCGTTCCACCGGCGATAGGCGTTCACGGTCAGCGTATTCAACCCATCCGTCATTTCCAGCACGTCATAGCCGGGAGGCAATTCTTTGGGATAGATTTTGTTATGTGCGAAATCGAGCCCGTAGCCGAACCCGCTTTCCCGCCATTTTGTCGCGCGGATCCCGTAATATGGCGGGGCATCACCGGAACGGCCTTCCCAATCGATCGAAAAATCGCCGTTAGGGATGACGCTGTCGTTCCGAACCGTAACATCCGACGCATTGGCTGATTGCACGCCACCATAAAAGCTCAACTCTACCTCTGCGGCGGCAGACGTTGTCGCGGCGATCAGAAGTAAAAAGGCGGCAGCAGGGCGGATCATCGAATCAGTTCCCAAAAAATGTCATCACGACTCATGGGTTAAATTGAGAGGCCTACTCTCACAAGTAAACACTATCTCACAATTAAGGGATGCACCTGATCTGTGTCAGTGTCGACACAGGCTGATCTGAAAAACCGGTGGAATGGCGAAATTGGCGGCAGAAGGTGTAAATTATATCGTCAGGTCTGTTGCAAATATCGAACATCGCAAATGAAAGCTCCCGCTCGCGCCCGGCCGTTACGGGGGCAACCGGCCAGCGTTTTGATGACATGGCGGCAAACCAAAGCCCCCTGCGCCCGAATGTCCGCTGGACGTATCAGTATTTGATGGCTAAACAGCGCCGGAATGGACTATCGGCGACGTTGGTCTAATTTTTCGGGTGGGCGATAAGCCCGCAAACATCGGAGATGCACACCGTGTCACATGCAGACGAACACCAAGGCACACGCCGCGACTTCCTGTATTACGCAACCGCCGGTGCCGGCGCTGTTGTAACAGGGGCCGCCGTCTGGCCGCTGGTCAACCAAATGAACCCTTCCGCCGACGTTCTCGCGCTCGCGTCGATCCGCGTTGATATCAGCGCGGTCGACCCGGGCACACAGTTGACGGTCTTGTGGCAGGGCAAACCAGTTTTCATCCGCGCCCGCACCGAAGATGAAATTGCGCAGGCGCGTGATATCGACCTTGGCGATCTGCCTGATCAACGCGCGGAAAATGAAAACCTTGATCCAAGCGCCACTGCGGCAGATGAAAACCGCGCCCTGTCAGAAGACGGGGTTTGGCTTGTCCAGATGGGGGTTTGCACCCACCTCGGATGCGTTCCTCTGGGTGAACAGGGTGATTTTGGCGGCTGGTTCTGCCCCTGCCACGGGTCACACTACGATACCTCTGGCCGGATCCGCAAAGGGCCCGCGCCGCGCAACCTTCCTGTGCCCGTCGCGTCTTTCGTCGACGAAACAACAATTCAACTGGGTTAAGGAGAAAGCGCCATGGCTGGTATCCCCCACGACCATTACGAACCAAAGTCCGGCGGCGAAAAGTGGCTGCATTCGCGGCTGCCCATTGTCGGGCTGATCTATGACACCCTGATGCTGCCCACACCCAAGAACCTGAACTGGATGTGGATCTGGGGTATTGTGCTGACCTTTACGTTGATCCTGCAAATTGCGACTGGCGTCGTTCTGGTGATGCATTACGTGCCGCATGTAGACATGGCGTTCACATCCGTCGAACACATCATGCGCAACGTGAATGGCGGGCATATGATCCGCTATTTCCACATGAACGGCGCGTCGTTGTTCTTTGTGGCGGTTTATCTGCACATGTTCCGCTCGCTCTACTATGGGTCTTACAAGGCCCCCCGCGAGGTGACGTGGATCATCGGGATGCTGATGTATCTGATCATGATGGGCACCGCGTTCATGGGTTACGTCCTGCCATGGGGCCAGATGTCGTTCCACGGCACTGCCGTGATCACCGGCCTGTTCGGCGCGATCCCGTTCATCGGTGATTCCGTTCAGACATGGCTGCTGGGCGCGTCCGCCGTGGGCCAGCCTGCGCTGAACCGCTTCTTTTCGCTGCACTATCTGTTGCCCTTCGTTCTGCTGGGTCTGACGATCGTGCATATCTGGGCCTTCCACACGACCGGCAACAACAACCCCACCGGGGTTGAGGTCCGCCGCACCTCCAAGGAAGACGCGGAAAAAGACACGCTGCCGTTCTGGCCCTACTTCGTGATCAAGGATCTGTTCGCACTTGCGATCATCCTGGCGGTGTTCGTGGCGATTGTCGGGTTTATGCCAAACTACCTTGGCCACCCTGACAACTACATTCCTGCGAATGCCCTGGTGACACCATCGCACATCGTGCCGGAATGGTATTTCCTGCCCTTCTACGCGATCCTGCGGGCGTTCACCGCTGACGTCTGGGTCGTGCAGATCGTCCAGTTCCTGAGCTTTGGCATCATTGATGCGAAATTCTTTGGTGTATTGGCAATGTTCGGCGCGATTGCCGTGATGGCGCTGGCCCCCTGGCTGGACACATCTTCGGTCCGGTCCGGCCGCTATCGTCCGATGTTCAAGTGGTGGTTCGCGCTGCTTGTCGTCGATTTCATCGTCCTGATGTGGGTTGGTGCCCGTCCGGCGCAGTTCCCCTATGACTGGATTTCGTTGATCGCATCGACCTACTGGTTTGCGTATTTCCTGGTGATCCTGCCGCTGCTTGGCGTGCTGGAAAAACCACAGACACCGCCAGCCACCATCGAAGAAGACTTCAACGCGCACTACGCGCCGAAAGATGGCGGTTCCGCTGCCGTCAATCCGGCCGAGTGAGAAAGGACAAAACACAATGTTCCGCAAACTCACACTGACCGCAGCCACAGCAATGGCGCTCACAACAGCGCCCGTCATGGCCGCCGAAGTCGAAACGCATATTACCGACTATGCATTCCCATTCGAGGGACCATTCGGCAGCTATGACCAGATGCAGCTGCAACGCGGCCTTCAGGTCTACACCGAGATCTGTTCAGCCTGTCACGGGCTTGAACTGGTCGCATTCCGCAACCTGCATGATGAAGGCGGCCCCGGCCTGCCCGAAGACCAGATGCGTGCCTATGCGGAATTTTACGAAGTGTTCGACCAGGCCCTGTTCGATGGCGAAGGCGATTTTCGGCCAGCGACACCTGCCGATAAATTCCCCGGCTCGTCACTGTCCAACGCGCCCGACCTGTCACTGATGGCCAAGGCCCGCGCCGGGTTCCACGGGCCCGCAGGCACTGGGATTGCCCAGCTGGTCAAGGGCATGGGTGGCGCCGAATATATCGCATCACTGCTTGCCGGTTACGAAGAAGAACCGGAATGCGCACTCGAAGGCGAGCCGATGGACGGCTACTATAACGTGGCTTTCGCCGCCGGTGGTTTCCCTGAAAGCTGCATCGACGAACACGGGCATCACATGGTGCCGGGCAGCTACATCGCGATGGCACCGCCACTTTATGGTGATGACGTGGAATTCGCCGATGGCCATTCCACCGAACTGGATTCAGTCGCACAGGATGTGTCCGCTTTCCTGATGTGGACAGCTGAACCGAAACTGGTTGCGCGCAAGCAGGCTGGCCTGACTGGCGTGATCTTCCTGACGGTGCTGTCGGTGCTGCTGTATCTGACGAACAAGCGCATCTGGGCGCCGCATAAGAAAAAACACTGATCCATGATCAATCAAAGGCCCGCCAATCTGGCGGGCCTTTTTCGTTGTGTAAGGTGGGTTTGCCGCGTTGCGACCTTAACCCGCTGTGTGGCCCAGATAGGTCGAAAGTGCCTTGGGCGGGTTCTCAAACAAATCCGCCGTTGCAACCGGGCTTGCCGCCACGCCGTCCGCTACCAGAACCACATCATCGGCAATCCGCTGTGCATCTTCGGGGTCATGGGTCACAATGATGATCAGTCGATCCGGGCCTGCAAGTTTCGTTTGCACCAGATCCAGCATCTCGTTTTTCAACCCGGGCCCAAGGGCCGAGAATGGTTCGTCCAGCAAAATCAGTGGTCTGTCCGCCAGCAACAGGCGCGCCAAGGCAGCACGACTTTGCTGACCACCCGACAAGGCAGCCGGCTTGCGCCCGCCAAGGCCCGCCAGCCCGACGTCGGCCAACACGGCATCGACCTGCGCCTTATCCCTCTGCGACAGACGCAATCCCGAGCGCAGCGCGAGCCCCACATTCTGCGCCACGCTCAGATGCGGGAAAAGGTTATTGTCCTGAAACAAAATGCTGCACGGTCGCTGCCCCGGCGGCAAATCCGTCAGGTCGCGCCCGTCCCAAACGATGCGGCCCTGCGCCGGGGCGAAGAACCCCGCGATGGCTGACAACAGGGTTGATTTACCTGCGCCTGACGGTCCGATCAGGGCTGTCGTGCGCCCCTCTTCCAAGGACAGGTCGGCGCGCAAGCTGAAATCATCCTGCGCCAACAACAGATTTTCACAGGTCAGCATCGCGCCGCCCTCCTTGGTCACAGATCCAGAATATCGTAAATGTCAGCGTCACGAGGACCAATGCTGCGCCGGCAGCCGCCTCCATTCGGAAGGCACCCATCAGGCGGAACATGGCCAGCGGCAATGTCTCTTGCGCTTCGCCAGCGAACAGCGCGATCACGCCAAGATCCCCCATCGACAGCGCGGCAGCAATGCCTGCCCCGAACCCCAGTGGCCCGCGGACCCGCGGCAGCACGACAATGCGCACCCATGACCACCCCCGCAGGCCAAGTGCCGCGCCCAGGCGCCCGAAATCTGCCTGCACGTCGGCGACCGCCGGGGCAATGGCCCGCAGCACGAATGGCAAGGCCAGCGTTGCGTTGACCAGTGCCGTGACCACCAGTGCCAGCTTTGCGGGGTTGATGAAGGGAAAGACCAGCAAAAACGCCCCCGTGCCCACAACCAGCCCGGACGCCGCCAGTGGCAGCACACCGACAACAGCCACCACAGGACCACCCCAGAGCGCCAGCGTCAGCGCCAACACCACGCACAAAAGCGCCGATGCCACTGCCACCGCGATGGACCGCAATGCAGCCCACCAGATGCCAGCAGGCAGATCGGCAAGGCCGGGCAGCCCTTTCAACAGGATCATGGCCAGCGGCACGATCAGAAACAGCGTGGCAAGACTGATGACCAGGAAATCAATGACAGCCGGCCCGCTGTCCCAGCGTTGCACGATGCGGTCAAGTCCCGCACCCATCGTATCCTTTCCGGTGACACGCCAGGCGATTGTCGCAGCGACGGCACACAGCCCGAACTGCACACAAGCCAGCAGTGCCGCGCGCCCCAGATCGAAATCAAACCGTAGCGCCTGATAGATCGCCAGTTCGACCGTCGTTGCACGTGGCCCGCCGCCTAGTGTCAGCGCCACTGCAAAGCTGGTTAGGCAGATCAGGAAAATCACCAGAAAAACGCCGGGCACCACCGCCCGCAACATGGGCCATTCCAGCAAACGTCCCACCGGCGCGTTCAGGCTGGCCGCAAGTCGAAACCGTTCCGCCGGGATTGATAACCAACCCTGAAGGACAAGCCGGGTCGCGAGTGGCAGGTTGAAAAACACATGCGCCAGAACGACCCCATGAAAACCGTAGATCGACACCGGCGAAAGGCCCACCGCCGTCAGGGCGTCATTGACCAACCCACCGCGCCCGAACACGGCCAAAAGGCCGAATATGGCGACGATCACCGGCAAAAGAAACGGCGCACCCAACAAGGTGATCAGCACGTTGCGTCCGATAAACCGACGCCGCGCCAGGGCCCGCGCGACAGGTATCGCAAAAACCACACTGAGCGCTGCCGACACCAAAGCCTGCGTCACGGTGAAACGGATCGCAGACCAGTCCGCCGGCGACAGCCCGCCGCCCCATTCAGCCCGCCAACCGACAGCGGCCAGCGTGCCAAATGTCAGCACCAGCACCAACGCCCCAGACAGGGCGCCGGGCCAATGCGGCGTTAGCGGGACAGGGCGTTGCGCCATTCTTCAACGGCGACGGCGCGCGCCTCGGCTGCACCGCGTGGATCGAACAGCAACGCCTCTTGCGGGGTCATGAGCGTTTCAAACCCGTCCGGCAAACCGCCATCGGGCAGCACCGCAGGATACATCCAGTTGGTCGTCGGGATCACGCTTTGGAATGCGTCCGTCACCATAAAGGCGAGAAACTGATCGGCCAGTTCAGGCTGATCGGTGCCTGCAACCTTGCCCGCAACCTCGATCTGCAAATAATGCCCTTCGTCGAATGACCAGGCAACCTTGCTTGCGTCTTCTTCGGCGATCAGATGATAGGCCGGCGAAGTCGTATAGGACAGCACCGCATCGGCTTCGCCATCCAGGAACAACCCGTAAGCCTCGGACCAACCGGGGGTGACGGTCACGATATTGTCGGTCAGATCGGCCCAAAGCGCCGCGGCCTCGTCACCATAGGCCGCCTTGACCCACATCAGCAGGCCCAGACCGGGGGTGGATGAACGGGGATCCTGAATGACGATGGAAACATCGCTATCGGCCAGCGCGCGCAGCGATGCAGGCGCAGGTTCACCCGCATTGCCGACAAAGGCGAAGTAGCCCCAATCGAACGGCAGGAAATCCGGATCGGACCATTGCAGCGGCAGATCAAGATCGGCCACTACGCCATGGGGTGCGAAAAGCCCGGTTTCGCGGGCGGCCTCTGTCAGGTTGGTATCCAGCCCCAGCACGATATCGGCATCCGTGCTTGGCCCTTCCAATTGCAGACGGGCCAGCAAGGCCGCACCATCGCCTGCGCCGATAAATTGCAGATCGCAGGCACATTCGGCCTCGAACGCGGCTTCGATCGCGGGGCCGGGGCCCCATTCGCTTGTAAAGCTGTCATAGGTCAGAACTTGCAGCACCGGGGTCTGCGCCATTGCGCCCGTGGCACAAAGGGCGAGTCCCGCGACAACTGGCAGATAGATCGGTTTTTTCATCATATCCTCCAAATGCGACGGGCGGATTGGGGATAGCGCGATTGCGATACCTTCCCTCCGCCGGTCTTAACCGGTTCAGGTTCAACGGGTCTGCTTGCGCATCTCAGCCAGTCAAGGCCCCCCGAGGTGCCCAACAGCTAGGACGTATCAATGGCGATGACAAGGGAAACCTCTTGAGGAAGATTGTCGCGGCGGCTAGACCCGGCAAGCAAAAGGGGAACGCCATGTCATTCAACAGCTTTGGTCATCTTTTCCGCGTTACGACATGGGGTGAAAGTCACGGGCCGGCCTTGGGCGCGACGGTCGATGGATGCCCGCCGCGTGTGGCGCTTGAACCTGCCATGATCCAGCAGTGGCTGAACAGGCGCCGCCCCGGGCTGAACAAGAACACCACCCAGCGTCAAGAGGCCGACGAGGTCGAAATCCTGTCCGGCGTGTTCGAGGGCCAGACAACCGGCACTCCGATCCAGTTGATGATCCGCAACACCGACCAGCGGTCCAAGGATTATGGTGATATTGCGCAGACATTCCGCCCCGGGCATGCCGACATCACTTATCACCAGAAATATGGCATCCGCGATTATCGCGGCGGTGGGCGGTCGTCGGCACGTGAAACCGCATCGCGTGTGGCCGCAGGCGGTGTCGCGCGCGAGGCGATCCGCGCCATGGCACCCGGCGTGCAGATCAGGGGCTATATGACCCAGATGGGCACCAAGCAGATCGACCGGTCGCGCATGGATTGGGACCAGATCGATCATAACGACTTCTTTTGCCCGGATGCGCAGGCGGCGGGCGAATGGGAAGAGTATTTGCAATGGCTGCGCAAGGATGACCATAATTCGGTTGGCGCCATTATCGAGGTTGTCGCGCGTGGCGTCCCTGCGGGGATCGGCGCGCCTGTTTACGGCAAGCTGGACACTGATCTGGCCGCCGCGATGATGTCGATCAACGCAGTCAAGGGCGTGGAGATCGGCGAAGGCATGGCCGCCGCTGCGCTGACCGGACGTGACAACGCGGACGAGATTTTCATGGGAAACGACGGCCAGCCCGTCTATTCATCGAACCACGCAGGTGGCATTCTGGGCGGGATCAGCACCGGTCAGGACGTTGTGGTGCGGTTCGCGGTCAAGCCGACGTCGTCGATCTTGTCGCCTCGCAAGTCCATCCGCATGGACGGCAGCCCAACCGAGGTCATCACAAAGGGCCGCCACGACCCTTGCGTCGGTATCCGCGCCGTTCCCGTGGGCGAAGCGATGATGGCCTGTGTCATTCTGGATCATCTTTTGCTGGATCGCGGGCAGACAGGCGGTGTGCGGGGCCAGATCGGCTAGGCCTGTTTCGATAGCTGCACAGCCAGAATGCCACCAGCGATGATGGCCACGCCGACAATATCCAACACGCCGATCGCTTCACCCAATATCATGGCGGCAATCGCGACCCCCAGAAACGGATTGAGAAAATGGAAGGTGGATGCCTTGACCGTTCCGATCCGGCCAACCAGCAGAAACCAGACCAGCGTTGCTGCCAGGCCGGGCACAAGCGTAGTGTAAATAAACGCCACGACCAGCTGCCAGTTCCAGATGATGTTGTCCAACGTCTCGAACGCCAGTGCGGGCACCCACAGTATCGCGCTGCCCACCAGCATTTGCAGTCCGACAATCATCAGCACGTTGCCGTTCCATTGCGCACGCCCCACCGCCAGCGTTGCCGCCGTCAGCGAGAAAACCCCAAGCAGCACCAGAACAAAGCCAAACGGGTCCACCCCGCCCTGTATCCGCGCGCCCATGATCAACACGACGCCAAACACCCCGGCGATCAGCCCCGCAACGCCCAGTGGCCGGACCTTTGCGCCAAAGATCAGCCAGCCCGCCAAGGCAACCAGCAAGGGCATGGTCGATGCAATGATCGCAGCGAATGACGCTTCGACTGTCTGCATCGCCACAAAATTCAACCCCAGATAAAGCGCGTTCTGGCAAACGCCAAACACGACGACGGCCAGCCACTGCGCTCGCGTCAGCCGTGCGGATTGGCCCAGCGCCCACGCGATTGCGACACCCAGCAAGCCCGATATCAGGAACCGCAGCGCCAGCGCGCTGAGCGGTGGTGCATATTCGACAATCACCCGCGCCGAGGTAAAGGCCGAGGACCACATTGCCGCAAAGGCAACACCCATGATAATCGCTTTGATATCCATGGTTTCGCCTAACGCGTTTTTGTGGCGGACGGAATGCGCAGAATGGTATTTTTGCGTGAATCTCGCAGGTCAGAAGGCCCCGTCGCGCAGCGGCCGGTGAAATAGCGCGATCGATGCTGCTTCAGTCCTAGACACCTGCCTCGTTCAGTTTCTGCTGTCTGATCTCACGTTCAACGGGCGACAGCATGCCGCGCGCGTGGGACATGTTCGGCGGCGGACTTGTTCCCGCCTTAAAAGCGGGAAGAAACTCGCGGCTGCTGCGTTATCATGGCAATTCCCACGTCTGCTCATGCTGGCTTGCAGGTTGTGCTGACCTACGAACACCACACAAATTCGATTCATGTCCAGGTTGGGGAAAACTCAAGAAACTGTAAAATTTGCATTTTTTAAGTGGTGACCCCGGCAGGATTCGAACCTGCAACCTGCCCCTTAGGAGGGGGCTGCTCTATCCAGTTGAGCCACGGGACCACTTGGGTCTTTCAATGCCTGCCTTTGCGCATCTGGTCAACGGCCCAAAGGCTCGTTATCAATGGGGACAGCACTGCAATCAGGACATCTTTGTGAACAGTAAGAACAAACGCCCGCTGACCCTGCGCGATGTATCCGAGGCATCCGGCGTCAGTGAAATGACCGTCAGCCGTGTTCTGCGTAACAAAGGCGACGTCAGCGAGGCCACGCGAAAAAAGGTGCAGGACGCCGCAAAAAGGCTTGGATATGTGCCCAACAAGATCGCCGGCGCGCTGGCGTCGCAGCGGGTCAATCTGGTGGGTGTGATCATTCCGTCGCTGGGCAACATGGTATTCCCCGAGGTTCTTGCCGGTATTTCCCAGGTGCTGGAGGATACGGACCTGCAACCCGTCGTGGGCGTCACGGACTATCTGCCTGAAAAGGAAGAAAAGGTTTTGTTCGAAATGCTGTCCTGGCGGCCTTCGGGGGTGATCATTGCAGGGCTGGAACATTCCGAAGCATCGCGCGCGATGCTGGAACGCGCGGGGATTCCTGTGGTCGAGATCATGGATACCGACGGCGAACCGGTGGATGCCTGTGTCGGCATTTCGCACCGGCGGGCGGGCCGCAAGATGGCCGAGGCGATTATCGCCGCAGGATATAAAAAGATCGGGTTCATGGGCACCAAGATGCCGCTGGACCACCGCGCGCGCAAACGGTTCGAGGGTTTCACGCGGACACTGGCCAAGGCCGGCATTGAGATTGCAGATCAGGAATTTTATTCCGGCGGATCCGCGCTGGCCAAGGGCCGCGAGATGACCGCCAAGATGATCGCGCGCAGTCCCGATCTTGATTTTCTATACTATTCCAATGACATGATCGGTGCGGGTGGTCTGTTATATTTGCTGGAAAAGGGCATTGATGTGCCCGGCCAAATCGGGCTCGCCGGATTTAACGGTGTCGAGTTGCTGGACGGTTTGCCACGCCAGCTTGCCACGATGGATGCCTGCCGCCGCGAAATCGGTATCAAGGCCGCCCAAATCATCGCCGCGCATAATGCGGGGGAAACGCCGGTCGATGGACCGGTCATCTCGCTCAGCCCGAAACTGGCGTATGGTGATACATTGCGCCGCAGCTGAACCGGACATGAAAGACAGGCAAAAGGCACCACCACAGTGGTGCCTTTCATTTTGATTAACGCGTTCGGTTACAGTCCCAGTTTCGAGTTCTTGTCGTAAAGAACAACGACGTTGTTCATACGGGCTTCCATGCCAAGGAAGGCATAGAACAGCTGGCTGCGCATTCCCGCGTCCAACTGCACGCCCGACAGCGACGCCTCCAGCGCTGGTTGGAGATTTTGCCATTCATCAACGACGTATTGCAGACTGTCCTCGATCTTTTTGGTAGGTGGTGGGCGCACACCGACACTTTCCAGACCGTTGCGCAGCGCGTTCAGCGTGTCTTCGAACAGTCGGCTTGTCGTGCGCAGGTCTTCGCTGGCCTGCTCGACGTTGACCCCCGATGCGATCAGGCACACGTCCTTTGACATCCGCTCGGCCAGCATCCGCTGTCGGCCGGCCAGATCAATCAGCAATGCATCCGCATGCAACAACGCAACCGGATCGGCATATTGGCCTGTAATTTCGCTGACCAGAATATTGGCGGTGTTGAGGATGGCATCACTTTGTTCCGCGATGGCCGCGATCTGCGCGGAATTGTTGGCGGTGATTTCTGTCGCAACCGCCTGTTCCAGCACAGGACCCCAGACCGTGTTTAGATCGCCAATGACCTGCAGGGTGCGCGGACGTGTTTCTTCGCCCAATATGCCAAAGCCCCGGTTTCCATACAGCAGGGCATCGCTGATCCGTTCGAACTGAAACGCCGAAATCTGGAGCACCGCGTTGCTTTCCGCTACGGCGATGCCGGCATTCAGGTTGCAGGCAGAAGCGATGATCCGCTGACTAAGCGTGCCAAGCTGACCAGCCAGGTTGATCCGCTCGCTTGAACCGACATCCGTCGTAAAGTTCTGCGCTGCGGTCCCGCTCGCCATGGTCAATCCAATGGCCGCGACCGATGCCAGCCGTGCCAGGGCACCATAGGTGAACCGGCGGTGTGAACGGCGAACCGGTCCGGTGGTTTTCGTGTTTACCATAATCTTTCCTCTGTCGTGCGCTGTCCCGCTGTCATCGGTCTGTGCAGGTTGGGCTGCGGGGGTCTGCATTGGCAGCCCCGCAGTTGCACCATCTGGATGCTCGCGGTTAATCTTGC
>NZ_CBFIBD010000018.1:0-53049 GCF_965660735.1 Yoonia sp. | reverse complement strand
CGCTACTACGTCCACGACGCATAATGCAGATGGGCGGGCACCGCGAAAGCCGGTGCCCGCCGCCCCAACGCGACGACCCCGTTGTCGCCATGCGCGCTGGCCGCGTCCTGCCATCAAGAGGTGATCCATGCATTTCCTGCGTATCCTGAACCGCAACGCTGAACGGTGGGCCCTTCTGGTCTTTTACGTGATGCTTGTGTTGACAATGGCGGTCGAGGTTCTGCGCCGCGAGCTGTTTTCCTATTCGTCGATCTGGGGCGAAGAAATCGTGCGCTATTCCTTTATCTATCTGGCGTGGATCGGGGCCGCTGTCGCCGTCAAGGAGCGCGCCCATATCCGGATCGATGTGCTGATGCATTACCTTGGACCACGGCCCAAGGCGCTGCTTTATATCTTTGGCGATCTGGTGATGTTCCTCGTTGCTGTCATCGCGCTTTACTGGTCGTTTGAGACCGTCCATGTCTCGGCCAAATTCGGCTCTGTCACGGATGGCCTGCGCGTCTCGAAGGTCTGGTTTCTGATGGCGGTGCCGATTGGTTTTGCCCTGATGATCCTGCGACTGATCCAATCCTTCCTGCGTGATCTGCGCAGCCTTCGCGACGGCACACCCGTCTACGAAGGCGACAAGCTGTTTGATTGAGGGGATAATCAATGCTTTTCAACACTCTCAGTCAGACCGTTGAACTCGGTTGGGATTTTTACCTGCCTGTTCTCATGTTTGTGGGCCTGATCGCGCTGGCCGTACCGGTCTGGGCGGCGATTGGCGCCGCTGCCATCACCATGCTGCAAATGTCGGGCGACATGCCGCTTAGCGCAGTTGGCGAAAGCCTCTTTTCCGGCATTGATGCCTTTGCCCTGACCGCCGTGCCGCTTTTCATTCTGACCGGCGACGTTCTGGTGCGCACGGGGCTGTCGCGCAAATTCCTTGATGTGGCCGAGGCGCTGACCCGCTTTGCCAAGGGCGGTTTCGGATCGGCCACCGTGCTGGTCTGTGGTATGTGTGCCGCGATCTCCGGGTCTGATGCGGCGGGTGCCGCCGCCGTCGGGCGGATGACGATCGACCGGCTGGTGGAATCGGGTTATCCCCGCCCCTATGCCTGTGCGCTTGTCGCGGCCGGGGCTTGTACCGGCATCCTGATCCCGCCATCCATTGCCTATATCATCATCGGTCTGGTGCTTGGCATATCGGCCTCCACCCTGTTTCTGGCGGCGCTGATCCCCGGACTTGCGATCCTGTGTTCGATCCTGATCACCAATGTGGTCGTCAACCGGATTTATGGCTATGAGGGCGGCGGGAACGTCACCATGGCCGAATATTTCGCCAACCTCTTGGCGTCGCTGAAATCCGGCTGGTATGCGTTCATCGTGCCCGGCATCATCTTTTACGGCATCTTTTCGGGGCGTCTGACCCCGACCGAGGCAGGCGCGACCGCCGTGGTGGTCACGATCATCATGGGCTTTATCCTCAAAACCCTGAAGCTGAGCGATTTTCCCGCCATGTTGCTAAGTTCGGCAAAGGTCAACGGGATCATCCTGCCGATCATCGCCTTTTCCGCCCCCTTGGCAGAGGCATTGGCCATCATGGGTGTGCCGCAGGGGTTCGTGACCTCGGTCACGTCGCTGACCAATGAACCATGGTTGTTGATCCTGATGATGATCGGCATCCTGATCGCGGCGGGCTGCGTAATGGAAACGACGCCCAATATCGTGATCCTTGCACCGATCCTGAAACCGCTGGCCGACAATATCGGGATGAACGAAATTCAGTTCTGCATCATGATGATCACCGCACTGGGTGTCGGGTTCATCACGCCACCGCTGGGGCTGAACCTGTTCGTGGTGTCGGGCATCACCGGCGAATCCATCCTCAAGATCGCGGCACGCGCCGTGCCCTTCGTCTTTTTCATGCTGATCGTCGTGCTGATGATCGCGTATATCCCGGCCCTTTCAACCACATTGCTGCCAGACATCTACAAGTAGGACCAAAACCAATGGCAAGAGAATACCTCAAGAAGGCAACCCTGACCGCGACCTCGGACGCATCTGACGTGCGGGATATCGTCAACAAGATCCTCTCTGATATCGAGGCCGGCGGTGACGACGCCGCCCGCGAATACGCAGCGAAATTCGACAAATACAATGGCAACATCATCCTGACTGCCGAAGAAATCGCTGCCGCCTCCGATCTGGTGCCTGACAAACTCAAGGCGGATATCCAGTTTGCCCAGGACAACGTGCGCCGCTTTGCCGAAGCGCAGAAATCGACGCTGACCGATGTGGAACTGGAAATCGTGCCCGGTCTGATCGCCGGCCAAAAGGCGATCCCGGTGGATGCCGCAGGATGTTATGCCCCCGGCGGGCGCTATAGCCACGTGGCAAGCGCCATCATGACCGTGACCACCGCCAAGGTCGCGGGCTGCAATCACATCATGGCCGCATCCCCGCCCCGTCCCGGCGTCGGGATCAACCCGGCCATCGTCTATGCCGCCCATATCAGCGGCGCGGACACGATCCTTGCGATGGGCGGGGTGCAGGCGATTGCGGCAATGACATTCGGCCTGTTCGGCCTGCCCAAGGCCAACATCCTTGTCGGCCCCGGTAACCAGTTTGTGGCCGAAGCGAAACGCACGCTTTTCGGGCGCGTGGGCATCGATATGATCGCCGGCCCGACCGACAGTCTGGTTCTGGCCGACAAGACCGCAGATCCGTTCATCGTGGCCACCGATCTGGTCAGCCAGGCCGAACACGGCTACAACTCGCCCGTCTGGCTGGTCACCGATGATCGCGCGCTGGCCGAAAAGGTAATGGATCTGGTCCCCGGCCTGATTGCCGATCTGCCGCCGGTCAACAGCGAAAACGCCGCCGCCGCATGGCGCGATTATGCCGAAGTGATTGTCTGCGCCGACCGCGAGGACATGGCCGCCTGTTCTGACGATTACGCCCCCGAACACCTGACCGTGCAGGCCGAAGACCTTGATTGGTGGCTGAACCGGCTGTCTTGCTACGGTTCGCTGTTTCTGGGCGAGGAAACGACCGTATCCTATGGTGACAAGGCCAGCGGCACCAACCACGTGCTGCCCACATCGGGGGCTGCATCCTATACCGGTGGCCTGTCGGTTCATAAATACATGAAAATTGTGACGTGGCAGCGCGCCACCCGCGAAGGATCCAAGCGTGTGGGTCAGGCGACGGCCCGGATTTCAAGGTTGGAAGGTATGGAAGGCCACGCGCGCGCCGCCGATGTGCGCCTTGCCAAATACTTTCCCGGCGAAAACTTTGACCTCAGCGCCGATGGCTGATCCGCGCACCCTGTTTGACCTGACGGGCCGTGTCGCCTGCGTGACCGGGGCCTCTGCGGGGCTTGGTCAGCGGGCGGCCATCGTGCTGGCTGCTGCCGGTGCAAAGGTCGTGGGCGTTGCCCGCCGGGCCGAAGCATTGGCCGATTGGGCCGATGCCACGGGTGCAGATGCCGCCACCGTCGCCGCCGATCTGTCGCAACGCGACCAGATCGCTGACATCGCACAGGCCGTCGCCGCCCCCTTTGGCGCGCCGGATATCATCGTGCATGCGGCGGGCATCAATACGCGGCAAGCGGCGGATGACGTCACCCCCGATGGCTGGGACATCACGATGAACCTTAACCTTGCCGCACCGTTTTTTCTGTCACAGGCACTGGTGCCTGCGATGAAGGCCAAGGGCTGGGGCCGGATCGTGAACTTTGCCTCGCTCCAGACGACGCGGGCGTTTCCCGGCGGCATCGCCTATGGCACGTCCAAGGCCGGCATTGGCCAGCTGACCCGCGCTATGGCCGAGGCATGGTCGCGCGACGGCATCACCGCCAACGCCATCGGGCCGGGGTTTTTCCCCACCGAACTGACCAATGCGGTGTTTTCCGACCCCGACCGCGCCGCGCGCAACGCCGCACAGACATGCATCGGGCGCAACGGTGATCTGTCTGACATCGACGGGCCGATGCTTTTTCTATGTTCCAAGGCTTCGGCCTATGTCACGGGCCAGGTTCTGATGGTTGACGGGGGGTTTACCGCGAAATGAAGGCACTCATTTATGACGGCCCCGAACAGCTTGGCTTTCGCGATGCGCCAGACCCGGTGGCAGGCCCCGGTGAACACTTGATCCGCATCGAGGCGGTGGGCATCTGCGGGTCGGACATGCATGCCTACCTGGGCCATGACGAACGGCGCCCTGCCCCGCTGATCCTGGGGCATGAGGCGGCGGGCGTGATCGTCGGCGGGGACCGTGCAGGCGAACGTGTCACGCTGAACCCGCTGGTCACCTGCGGCGCTTGCACTGCCTGCACATCGGGGCGCGACAATCTGTGCCCCGACCGCATGATCATTTCCATGCCGCCACGCGAAGGTGCATTCGCGCAATATGTGACAATGCGCGCCGAAAACCTCGTGACAATTCCCGATAACGTCAGCTTTGCCAAAGCATCGCTGGCCGAGCCGATCGGTTGTGGCTGGCACACGGTGCGGCTGGCGCGACAGGCCCTTGGCCGCGACGGCACCGCATTGGTGATCGGCGGCGGGGCGATCGGGCTGGGCGCGGCACTGTCGCTGACCGCCCAAGGGATCACGGATGTCACTGTGCTGGAACCCAACCCGCTGCGCCGGGCCTATCTGGTGGATCATTGCGGACAAAACGCCATCTCGCCCGACGATCTGCGCGAAACCGCCCTGTTCGATATCGTCATCGACGGGGTCGGCTATGCCGCGACGCGCGCCACGGCCTCTGCCCATGCGCGCCCCGGCGGCGTGATCGGTCACATCGGCCTGGGCGAGGCGAAAGGCGGGCTTGATATCCGGCGGATGACCTTGCAGGAAATCACCTTTATCGGCACTTATACCTACACCGCACAGGATTTCCGCGACACCGCCGCGGCGATTTTTGACGGCCGCCTTGGCCCGCTGGACTGGACCGAAGCCCGCCCACTGGGCGATGGGGCTGCCGCCTTTGACGATATCCGTGCAGGCCGTAGCGCCGCCCCGAAAATCATTCTCGAACCCCAGTCATGACACCGCAGGAGACCTCTCATGTATAAGAATATCCTAGTTCCAATGGCACTTGACCACGGCATCGGTATCAGCGCCCTGGATGTGGCGCGCACATTGCTGTCCGAAGGTGGCAGGATTACCGCCCTGCATATTCATGAAGCCCCCGAAGGATCCGTGCGCGCCTATCTGGACGAAGCCGACGTGCAAGCCGCATTTGCCAAATCCAGGGCGCGGATGGAGGACCGTGTCAGGGATATGCCCGATGTCGATGCCGCAACCATCCAGGGCCACAGCGGCCGATCCATCATTGATTACGCCACCAGCAACGGGATCGACTGTATCGTTCTGGGCTCGCACAAACCGGGCCTGCGGGATTACCTGCTGGGGTCCACCGCCGCCCGCGTCGTGCGACATGCGCCCTGTGCGGTGCATGTGCTGCGCACAACACCCTGACAATCGTCACGCTCAACGTGCCTGAAAGGCGCAAAACAGGAGACTTTACAAAGTGAGCATATCCAGGAAAATCGTCGATGACTTCGTCGCCAATGACGTGTCGTTCATCACGACGGTCCCGTGCAAACAACTGGCCGGGGTGATCGACGAAGTCGAAGCCCGACCCGAAATTTTTCATATCCCCGCCAACAAGGAAGACGAAGGCATGGGCCTGTGCGCCGGGGCCTTCATGGGGGGCAAGCGGCCCGCGATCATCATGCAGAACACCGCCATCGGGGTCACGATCAATACGCTGGCCACACTGACCCAGTTCTACCGTATGCCCCTGCCCATGCTGATCAGCTACCGTGGTGAATTGCGCGAACCCGTCGCCTGTCAGGTCGAAATGGCCGTGCATACCAAGGCGCTGCTGGCGCAGATGCATATCCCAACCTATCACTTCCACCGCGAAAGCGATGCGGACGAGCTGGACGCGATCCTGAAATACACCTTCATGTGCAACAAACCTGTGGCGATCCTGACGGATGCGTCCTTCTGGGGAGGCTACGGCGACCAATGATCCGTTCTGAAATCCTGCGCGAGATCGCGCCCATTCTTCGTGACCAACTGGTTGTCTGCAACATCGGCCTGCCCAGTCAGGAACTGCATATGATCGACGACCAGCCAACGAATTTCTACATGCTGGGCACCATGGGGCTGTCATCATCCATCGGGCTGGGGCTTGCGCTGGCGCAGCCCAAGACCGTCATTGCCATCGACGGTGACGGATCGGTGCTGACCAACCTTGGCACTTTGCCGACGATCGCCAACAACGTGGCCGACAACTATATCCTGCTGATCATCGACAATGGCAGCTATGGGTCCACCGGCGACCAGCCCACCTATGCGGGCAAGAAAACCAAGCTCGAAGCCGTGGCCGCTGCCTGCGGGTGCGAAAACGTCGTGACCTGTCAGGCCCAAGACACCGGCAAGGTCTTGCAGGCGGCCATCGACAGCAAGAAAATGACCGTGATCGTATCGAAATGCGAAAGCGGCAACATCAAGTTGCCCGTCATCACGATGGACCCCGTGGTCATCCGCGACAGGTTCATGAAAGCGGTCGCCAGCTAGAATGGCGTCCGGCATTCATTCCAGCGCGGATGCCCGCAGGATCGCGCGCAGGCGTCTGCCTTGGATGGTGTTCGACTATATCGACGGTGCCGCTGGCGCCGAAACAGGGGCCGCGCGCAACCGCGCGGCCTTTGACGCGCTGGAATTCCGGCCGCGCATTCTACGCGATGTCAGCCAGCGGTCATTGGCATCTTCCCTGTTCAGTCAACCCACTGGTGCCCCCTTCGGTATCAGCCCCATGGGCATGTGCAACCTGTCCGGCGTCGGGGCCGACCTGATGCTGGCCCGGTTGGCTGCGCGCGAAAAGGTGCCGCTCGGGGTATCGACGGTGGCATCGACAGCAATGGAACCGTTGATCGAAACCGCCGAAGGGCACGCCTGGTTCCAGCTTTACTTCAGCGGCGACGGCACCGGCACGTTCAAACTGGTCGAACGGGCCAAGGCCGCCGGGTATCAGACTATTGTCTTGACGGTGGACGTGCCAGAGGTCGGACGCCGCCCCCGCGAATTGCGTCATGGTTTCACCATGCCATTCAAGATCGGGCCGAAACAGTTCATCGACTTTGCCCTGCATCCACGTTGGTCACTGGCCGCACTGTTCAAAGGCCGCCCGCAAATGGCGAATTTCGATATGGAAGGTTTCGATTTTGACCGCACCGAAAGCCGCGCCAGGGCCGATTTCGACACGCTGAAACGGCTGCGCGATATGTGGCCGGGCAAACTGGTCGTCAAAGGCGTGCTGAGCACCGAAGACGCGCTGCTGCTGCGCGACGCGGGTGTCGATGCCATTCAGGTGTCCAGCCACGGTGCAAGGCAGCTGGAAAGCGCCCCAGCCCCGATTGCCATGCTTGCGGAAATTCGAGCAGCACTTGGCCCTGATTTTCCGCTGTTCTTTGACAGTGGGCTGCGGTCGGGCGAAGATATCGTAAAGGCCTACGCGCAAGGGGCCGGTTTCACCTTTCTGGGCCGCATCCTGCAATTCGCCATCGCGGCAGAGGGCGAAGAAGGGCTGCAAAAGCTGTGGCAGGTCTTGCGCGACGAAGTCAGCATCACACTGGCCCAGATCGGCGCAAGGGAGTTGTCACCGCATGCCTTGGCCGACGTCTTGCGAAAGACCGGGCAACACAATTAGCGCACACGGGTGTGCCATTCTTGAAAGGTGGTGCTTGTTCAGAAGGATATCGGTAGTGGCAACGATCGGCAGCGTCAGGCGTGCGCATTTGAACGCGGGGTCGTCGATCAAGCATATCTGTCGGGACATGCGGGCATCACCAAAGGCAGAGCGCAATAAAAAACCGCCCGCACCACAGGTGCAGACGGTTCTGTTTGACTCGGATTTTCCCGCAGTTCGGGGTTGAACCTGACTTACCCGACCAGTTCGAGACCGGAAAAGAAGAATGCGATTTCCTCGGCAGCGGTTTCAGGTGCATCCGATCCGTGAACCGAATTTTCGCCGATCGACAGTGCAAATTCCTTGCGGATCGTGCCGGCTGCGGCGTCTGCGGGGTTGGTGGCGCCCATGACTTCACGGTTCTTTGCAATCGCGTCTTCGCCTTCCAGAACCTGCACAACGATCGGTTCGGAAATCATGAATTCGCACAGTTCACCAAAGAACGGGCGTTCCTTGTGCACACCGTAAAACTGCTGCGCCTGCGCCAGCGTCAACTGAATCCGCTTGGAGGCGACGACGCGCAGGCCGGCCTCTTCGAATTTGGCGATGATTGCGCCGGTCAGGTTGCGCTTGGTCGCGTCTGGTTTGATGATCGAGAAAGTGCGCTGAATAGCCATGTAAGCCTCTTGTCTGCTGCGGGAAAAGCCCCGGGTAAATGATGGCTGCGCCCTACCACGCAGCCCCGCCCATGAAAAGCCGCGAATTGCCCATGCCTGCGACACGGGCTAGCGTGCATCGATGTGGCACCTTCTTGTTCATCCCGTTTTCGGCAGGCTGTTTGCCGCGCAGGTTGTCGCACTGACCGGCACGGGGCTGTTGACGGTTGCACTTGGCCTGCTGGCCTATGATCTGGCAGGGCAAGCCGCAGGATCGGTGCTGGGCACGGCCTATGCGATCAAAATGGTGGCCTATGTCGGCCTGTCGCCGGTTGCCGGTGCACTGGTCGCGCATTTGCCGCGCAAACCGGTCCTGATCGGGGCCGATCTGATCCGTGGCGGCGTTGCCCTGTCACTGCCGTTCATCACGGATATCTGGCAGATCTATCTGGCGATTTTTGTGCTGCAAACCGCATCGGCGATTTTCACCCCAACGTTCCAAGCCACCATCCCCGATGTGTTGCCGGACGAGGATGACTACACCAACGCCCTGTCGCTGTCGCGGCTGGCCTATGATCTGGAAAACCTGATAAGCCCTGCGCTGGCCGGTCTGCTGCTGTTGTTCATCAGCTATCACGGCCTGTTTGGCGGCACGGTGCTGGGGTTCATCGGCTCGGCGCTTTTGATTGGTGCCACCACCCTGCCCCGACGCCCCCCCGGCAAGACCCGCCCGTTTCGCGACCGGCTGACGCGCGGCATGGTGATCTATCTGGCCACACCCCGGTTGCGCGGGCTACTGGCGCTGACCCTGACAGCGGCGGCGGCCGGTGCCTTTGTGATCGTCAATACAGTGGTCGTTGTGCGCACACGCCTTGGTGGCAGCGAAGGCGACGTGGCCCTGGCACTTGCCGCCTTTGGCCTTGGGTCCATGCTGGCGGCCCTGGCGCTGCCGCGCCTGCTGCACCGCACCGGGGACCGGCCCGTGATGATGGGCGGCGCGCTGCTGCTGACAGGACTGATGGGCGCGCAGGCGTTCGTCACCCCGAACTGGTCGATGCTCCTGTTTCTCTGGGCGCTGACCGGCCTTGGATACGGCACGACGCTTACCCCGCAAGGCCGGCTTTTGCGGCGTTCCGCCCACAGCGCCGACCGTCCTGCGGTCTTTACCGCACAATTCGCGTTATCGCACAGCTGCTGGCTGCTCACATATCCGCTGGCGGGACAGGCGATGACCCTGTTCGGGGCCCAGGCCACCCTGGGTATCCTGGCCCTGCTTGGCGGTGTCGGGGTCATTGCGGCGTGGCGGTTATGGCCTTTGGGCGATCCCGTCATTGTCCCACATGCGCATCCCGATCTGCCGCGCGATCATCCGCATCTGCAGAGCGGGCAAAAACAGCACGCTCATGCCCTGATTATCGACGATGAACATCACCATTGGCCCACCAATGGCTAAGGCCGATTGACGGCACCCGCCACATCAGGCAAAGCGCGACCATGCTCAAAATCTCAGACATCACATATTCCGTCGAAGGCCGCACACTGGTCGAACACGCCACCGTCACCATCCCTACCGGCCACAAGGTCGGGCTAGTGGGGCGCAACGGGTCGGGCAAGACCACGCTGTTTCGGATTATCCGCGGCGAAATGGTGCTCGACACCGGCACCGTCAGCATCCCGCGCGGCTGGAAAATCGGCGGCGTCAGCCAAGAGGTGCCCGGCAACGAGGTATCGCTGATCGACACCGTCCTGCGCGCCGATACCGAACGCGAGGCGCTGCTGGCCGAAGCCGACACCGCCACCGATCCCGCCCGCATCGCCGAGGTGCAGACCCGTCTGGCCGATATCGACGCCTGGTCAGCCGAGGCACGCGCCGCGACGATCCTCAGGGGGCTTGGCTTTACCCATGACGAACAAAAAATGCCCTGTTCGGCCTTTTCGGGCGGCTGGCGGATGCGCGTGGCGCTTGCTGCCGTGCTGTTTTCCGAACCTGACCTGTTGTTGCTGGACGAACCGACCAACTATCTTGACCTTGAAGGTGCGCTGTGGCTCGAGGCATATCTGGTCAAATACCCCCATACCGTGCTGATCGTCAGCCACGACCGCGAACTCTTGAACCGGTCCGTCGGCGGCATCCTGCATCTGGAAGACAAGGGGCTGATCTACTACACCGGCACCTATGACATGTTTGCCAAGCAGCGCGCGGCGAACCGAGCGGTGATTGCGGCAGCGGCCAAGAAACAGGATGCGCAGCGCGCCCACTTGCAGGCCTTTGTGGACCGGTTCAAGGCCAAGGCTTCCAAGGCCAAACAGGCGCAATCGCGCGTCAAGGCGCTGGAAAAAATGGAAACCATCCGCGCGCCCGAAGACGCCGCACGCACCGTGTTCACCTTTCCCGAACCCGAGGAACTGTCGCCCCCCATCATCGCCACCGAAGGTGCCGCAGTAGGCTATGGCAACCATATTGTGCTACACGACCTGAACCTGCGCATCGACCAGGACGACCGGATCGCACTGCTGGGCCGCAACGGCGAGGGCAAATCGACCCTGTCGAAAATGCTGTCTGACCGGCTGCCCATTGCACGCGGCAAGATGGTGACATCGAACAAGCTGCGTATCGGTTTTTTCGCGCAGCATCAGGTGGATGAATTGCGGATCGAGGAAACCCCGCTCGATCACCTGTTCCGCGAACGCCCCAACGAAGGGCAGGCGCGCCTGCGCGCGCGTCTGGCCGGTTTCGGGCTGGGCGCTGATCAGGCCGACACCGCCGTCGGGCGGCTATCAGGCGGGCAAAAGGCGCGTCTGTCGCTGCTGCTGGCCACCCTGCCCGCGCCGCACCTGCTGATCCTGGATGAGCCGACCAACCACCTTGATATCGAAAGCCGCGAAGCCCTGGTCGAGGCGCTGACCGCGTATTCGGGTGCTGTGATCCTTGTCAGCCATGACATGCACCTGTTGTCGATGGTCGCCGACCGTCTGTGGCTGGTCAAGGACGGCCACGTCACCCCGTATGACGACGATCTGCAAGCCTATCGCAAGATGCTTCTGACCCCTGACAAGCCGGCGGACAAGGAAAAGCCAAAACCTGCAACCGCCCCCAAGCCCACGCGCGAGGCGCTGCAAACGCTGCGCGCCGATGTGCGCAAAAACGAAGAGCGCGTCAAGAAAATCAATGACATGCGCGACAAACTTGCCAAGAAACTTGCCGACCCAGCGCTTTACGAGGACGGCAAGGCGGGCGAGCTTGCGACCTGGAACAAGAAATATGCAGAAGTCATGGACGGGTTGGAACGGGCCGAAGCGATGTGGATGGCCGCCCTTGAAAAACTCGAAAAGGCCCAAAAAGCCTGATATCGATCTTGACTAAAAAAACGCCCGCCAAGGCTGCAAGTTTCTAGAAATCTGATCCCATCCCTGTCAGACAGGACACCATGACCGAACTTCCCGCCCTGATTGCCGCCTTTACCACGATGTTCATCATCATGGACCCGCCCGGGCTGGCCCCTGTGTTTATCGCGCTGACCCAGGGAATGACAGCCGCGCAACGCCGCATCATCGCGATCCGCGCCTGCGTTGTCTCTGCCGCGCTGATGCTGTTGTTCCTGTTTCTGGGCGAGGCGGTGCTGGGCTTTATCGGCATTTCAATGGATGCGTTCCGGATCGCGGGCGGGGTTCTGCTGTTCCTGACGGCATTGGATATGTTGTTTCAGAAACGGCAGGCCCGGCGCGAGGAAAATGCCGCCGAAGGTCAGGCCGAACATCATGACGACCCGTCGGTCTTTCCCCTGGCCCTGCCGCTGATCGTGGGTCCGGGTGCTATCACCACGATCATTCTGCTGGCCGGTCAGGCAGATCATGCGGCCGATTTCGCGGCCATCGCCGGGGTGTTGCTGGCTGTCTTGCTGATTACATTGCTGGCCTTTCTTGCCGCGCCCGCGATCGAACGGGCCTTGGGCAAAACAGGTTTGAATATCGTCACGCGGGTATTGGGCATGTTGCTCGCCGCATTGGCCGTGCAATTCATCCTTGATGGCCTGCGCGGTTTTGGTATCGGCGGTTAAGCCCTATATACCCGTCATGAGCACCGACCAGATCATGCAGCTTGTCTACCTTGGCCTTCTTGGCACGGCGATTGCCGGGGCCTTTTTCGTGGCCAACCGCGATAATCTGGGCAAGACGTTGCAACAAGGCGCAATCTGGGTGCTGATCTTTATTGGCGTCATCGGCGCCTATGGTTTGTGGGAGGACATCAGCCGCGATGTCACCAATCGGCAGGCGATCATTACGGACAGCCAGATCGCAGTGCCGCGCAGTGCGAACGGGCATTATCACCTGACCCTGAACATCAACGACCAGCCCGTGCGTTTCATCGTTGATACCGGCGCATCGCAGGTGGTACTGTCGCAAGCCGATGCACAGCGCGTCGGGATCGACCCGGCCAGCCTGCAATTTTTCGGTACGGCCAGCACGGCAAACGGTTTGGTGCGCACAGCGCCGGTAACGCTGGGCAGGGTCGCGCTGGGGCCCATCATCGACACGCAGGTGCCTGCGGTGGTCAACGGGGGCCAGATGGATGCATCCCTGCTCGGAATGGATTATCTGGGCCGGTTCGGCCGGATCGAGATTGCGAATGACCAATTGGTGCTGTCGCGATGATCCGGGCTGCGCTGACCTTTTTGCTGCTTGCAGCCTGCGCCGCACCGGCGCCACAGCTGCCGCAGGGATTTGACCCGAGTTTCGACGATTTCGGCGCTGAACCCTAGGTCGCGGGTCTGCGTGCCCTACCCTTTTTCAGTCTTTTTCACCCAGCGCCTATCCTGTTGCGCCCAATATTGCGCCGCACAGCCCGCATCGGTCAGCGCCCTCCATTGGCCGCGTGCGCGATCGACTGCGGCCGCATCATGCCCGTCAAACAGGATACAGGTCCGTTCCAACGTGCCAACCTCTTCAGGGCTGACATCGGCGCCGCCCACGCTCATCACGCAGGCAAACCCCGTGGCTGCTACATTGCCCAGCAGCACCGGTTGATCGGCGTCATGCGCGCCCCCCGCCATGCCGTGTGGCAAAAACCCATCCTCTGGGCCCTGCCATAATATTTCGTCCAGCCGCGTCAGCGAACCGGCATCAGGCGCACGCACCAACACCCGCCAACCCGCACTGCGCGCTTTGCCGATCAGCATCGGCAAGGTGCCCTCCAGCGGGCTGTCAGTCAGGTGATAGAAAAATACAGCCCCCATATCAGGTCTCGTATTTATCCGCGATCAGCCGGTTCAGCGCCATGACACCCCAGCCGGTGGCCCCGGCAGGCGCAAGTGCGGTTTCCTTTTTCATGCTGGCGACACCGGCAATATCCAGATGGCACCATGGCACATCATCCTTGACGAAGCGTTGCAGGAACTGCGCCGCCGTGATCGCCCCGGCAAACCGACCGCCCACATTTTTCATATCCGCGATGCGTGATTTCAGCAATTCATCATAGGCAGGCCCCATCGGCATCCGCCAGGCGCCTTCGCCCTCGGTACCCGCCGCCTTGATGAACGCACCCGACAAGTCGTCGGAATTGGAAAAGACGCCCGCGTTTTCATGGCCCAGTGCCACCAGCATCGCACCCGTCAGCGTGGCAAGATTTATCATGGCCTTTGGTTTGAACCGCTCTTGCGTATACCAAAGCACATCGGCCAGCACCATGCGCCCTTCGGCGTCGGTGTTGATCACCTCGATCGTGTCACCTTTCATGGACCGGATCACATCGCCGGGGCGGGTGGCACTGCCCGAGGGCATGTTTTCAACGATCCCCACGACGCCCACGACATTGGCGCGGGCCTTGCGCAGCGCGACCGTGCGCATGACGCCCGCCACGACGCCGGCACCGCCCATGTCCATGGTCATGTCTTCCATGCCGCCTGCGGGCTTGATGCTGATCCCGCCCGTATCGAACACGACACCCTTGCCCACCAGCGCAAAGGGGGCCTCGTCGCCGCCACCGTTCCATGACATGACCACCACCTTGGAAGGGCTGATCGACCCTTGGCCGACAGCCAGCAGCGTGCGCATCCCCAGTTTGGTCAGCTCTTCTTCCTCGAGGATTTCCACATCGAGCCCCAGTTCCTGCATCGCGGCCAGACGGGCCGCGAAATCATGGGTGGTCAGGATGTTGGCGGGTTCATTGGTCAGATCGCGGGTAAAGAACACGCCTTCGGCAATTGCGGCCATGGGGGCTGCGCGTTTTGCCAAGGCTTCGGGGTTGGCCGCCATGAAAGTGACGTCCCCCGCCGGTTTCTTTTCACCTGTCTTATGCGCATCGAACGTATAGGCCCGCAGCGCCAGCCCCAATGCGATTTCATCGGCATGGGCGATGCTGCCTGCGCAGATCAACAGATCACTGCCGTTTTGCGCCTTGGCCAGTTGCGCGCCGGCCTTGCGGGCATCCTGCACCGACGGGCGGCGCCCCAGCTTGACCACAAGCACTGCCTGTGCCGCCAATCCGGCCGGCCAGGCCAGTGCCGTCAGATCGCCCATTGCCATCTTTTCAAAGGCATCGCTTTGCACAAAACGGCTCAGCACCTTGCGGGTCAACGTGTTCACCTTGCGCGCGCCCGCATCCAGTTTGCCGTCGGGGCCGATGAAAACCGCCACCTTTCCCGTCGCGGTGGCCACTGCGTCAAGATCGACCTCTTTGAACTGGATTTCTGCGGGGGTGGTCATGGTGGCTCCTTCATGTGAACGGTTCGTTGCGCAATTGGTAGCCCGCCACCGGCACAATGACCAGATAGCTGTTCAAACCGCCACGCGGATGGGCTAGTTTGCCGCAACACCGCGAGGCAGGCAGCGCAAAGGACACCGGGCATTGGGCCGATTTGACAGATATCTGCTGTCGCAACTGATGATGCTGTTTGGCTTTTTCAGTCTGGTGCTGGTCATGGTCTATTGGATCAACAAGGCGGTCGTCCTGTTCGATCAGTTGATCGCAGACGGGCAATCGGCGGCTGTTTTCGTCGAATTCACAGCCCTTTCGCTGCCTTCCGTGATCCGGCTGGCGCTGCCATTGGCCGCTTTTGCAGCGGCCGTCTATGTGACCAATCGCATGACGACGGACTCGGAATTGGTTGTGGTTCAGGCCACAGGTTATTCGCCTTTCCGGCTGGCGCGTCCGGTGCTTTACTTTGGAATCATCGTGGCTGTGTTGATGTCGGTGCTGATGCATTTACTTGTCCCGCTCAGTAATGCGCGGTTATCGGAACGGCAGGCGGATATCGCGGAAAACATGACCGCACGGTTGCTGACGCCGGGGCAGTTCATCGAACCGGTAGGGGGTGTCACTTTCTATATCCGTGACATCACGGAAACCGGCGAATTGCTGGACATCTTCGTATCCGACACCCGCAGCGCGGAAGAACAGGTCACATACACGGCGTCGCGCGCCTTTTTGCTGCGGCAAGGCGATGAAACGCATCTTGTCATGATCGACGGTATGGCCCAGACGCTGCGCCGCGACGACAAACGGTTGTTCACCACCTCATTCACCGATCTGGCCTATGACATTACGGACCTGATCACCCGCCGCCACAGCACTGGCCGTCGCGCGGGCGAATTGTCCACGTGGGAATTGCTGCGCCCCACACCTGCACTGGTTGCCGAAACCGGGCAAAGTGCGGCGCGTTTGTTATCCAGTGGTCACGACAGGTTCAGTCAGGCGTTTCTGGGAATGGTCGCGGCCCTGCTGGGGTTCGCCGCCCTGATGGTCGGTGGGTTCAGCCGGTTCGGGGTCTGGCGACAGATCGTCGCCGCCATTGGCCTTATCGTCGTGGTCAAGGCGGTTGAAACCGCTGGGCTGAACATGGCGCGGGCGAATGAAACGCTTTGGTTCGCTACCTATCTCCCTGTCCTTGCGGGCGCCCTGATCGTCTGGGCTCTCTTGTTTGCGGCAACACGGCCCTATCTTTTCAAACGCCGGATCAAGGGGGGTGTGGCACCATGATCCTGCATCGTTATTTTGCGCGCCGTTTCCTGATGACGTTTCTTGGCGTATTTGCCGTGTTTTTTATCACCATGACATTCCTCGACCTTGTCGAACAGCTGCGCCGTTACGCCAGCACCGAAGCCAGCTTTGTCGATATCTTCATGCTGACGCTGCTGAACGTCCCGCAAGGGATCTATCGCATCCTGCCGCTGATTATGATCCTTGCGGCGATTGGCCTGTTTCTGAGCCTCGCGCGGTCATCGGAACTGGTCGTCACGCGTGCTGCGGGGCGTTCGGCGCTGCGGGCGCTGTTGGCACCGCTGGGCGTGGCGTTACTCATCGGTCTGGTCGCGGTCGCCGCGTTGAACCCCATCGTGGCCAGCACATCCAAGGAATTTGAAACGCGTGCAAATGCAATCCGCGGTGCAACATCGGTGCTGTCTATCGGCACCTCTGGGCTGTGGCTGCGGCAAGGCAGCCGCGACGGGCAAACCGTCATTCGCGCCCAAAGCGCCAATCTCGACGGCACGGCGCTCAAGAATGTCAGCTTCATGACCTTCACCCCCGATGGTCGCCCCAGCCAGCGAATCGAGGCCGCATCGGCCGAATTGGTCCCTGGCGCCTGGGCCGTCACCGACGCCAAGATCTGGGATCTGGAAACCGCCGCCGTCCCCGAAGCATCGGCAATCACACGCGATCAGCTTTCTGTTGCGTCCGCGCTGACCCCTGACCAGATCCGCGACAGTTTCGGCACCCCGGCGTCTATCCCGATCTGGGAACTGCCAGCTTTCATCGACCGGCTCCGCACGGCGGGGTTTTCGGCCCAGCGGCATCTGGTCTGGTTCCATACCGAACTGGCGTTGCCGGTCTTTCTGGTCTCGATGGTGTTGATCGGTGCCAGTTTCACACTGCGCCATCAACGTGGCGGGCGCACCGGGTTGATGGTCATGTTTGCGATCATGTTGGCCTTTGTGATCTATTTCATCCGCAATTTCGCTCAGGTCCTGGGTGAAAACGGACAGTTGCCCGCAGTGCTGGCCGCCTGGGCACCGCCGATTGCCGCAGTTGGCCTGTCGCTGGGCTTTCTTTTGCATCACGAGGAGGGCTGATGCGGATCATCGCATTTTTATTCCTCATCCTGCTGCCGGGTCTGGCCAGCGCACAGGGGGCCGCCACGCTGGTCGCGGACAGTGTGACGCTGAACGGGCAGGACCAGTTGATCGCCAGTGGCAACATCGAGGCGTTCTATCAGGGCACCAGCCTGCGTGCGGCGCGCATCGTCTATGATCAACCCACCGACCGGCTGACGATCATCGGGCCAATCGTGATCAGAACACCAGATGGCACGCTTATGACCGCCAATCAGGCGACCCTTGATCCAAAGCTGGAAAACGGCATTCTGCTTGGTGCGCGACTGGTTTTGAACCAACAGTTACAACTGGTCGCCAATCAGATCAGCCAGACCGACGGACGCTATGCGCAGCTTTACAAGACGGCCGCGACATCCTGTCAGGTATGCGGGACCCGCGCACCGCTGTGGGAAATCCGGGCCGAACGGGTGATCCGCGATGCGCAGGAACAACAGCTTTACTTTGATAATGCGACCTTTCGGGTGCGCGGCGTACCGATCTTCTGGCTCCCCCGGATGCGCCTGCCTGATCCCGCGCTTGACCGGTCCAGCGGGTTTCTGATCCCGCGCCAGCGCAACACAAGCCAGTTGGGGTCCGGTTTCAAGATCCCCTATTTCATCACGCTGGGCGATTATCGCGACGTGACGCTGACGCCTTATGTGTCGTCCGAAACCAGCACCTTGGAAATCATCTATCGACAGGCCTTTGTCCGCGGGGATGTGCGGATAGAAGGCGCAATCAGCGATGATACGCTGGTGGATGAAAACCGGTCCTATGTATTCGCCCGCGCGGATTTCCGGCTGGCGGATGGGTATCAGTTGAATTTCGACGTCGAAGCGGTCAGCGATCCAGCCTATCTGCTGGATTACAGCTATTCCGGCAAGGACCGGCTGGACAGTGCCATCGCCTTGCTGCGCGTGACCGACAGCACCCTGCAAGACGCCAACCTGACGTATTACCAAACCCTGCGCGACGACGAATCCAACGCGTCACTGCCCCCCATCGTGGCCGAGGCAACCTATGAAACACGGACCCGGCCCGGATTTGGCGGCTCGCTGACACTGGGTGGCAGCGTCGATACCGCCTATCGTTACAGCACGATCGACGGGGAAGCGGGGCGTGATGTGACACGGGCAGGTGTGCGCGGCACGTGGCGACAGGATTGGGTCCTGAACAGTGGTGTCGTGGGCACCGCGTCATTCGGGGCGCGCACCGATCTGTTTCAGGTTTCAGACGACAGCACCTACCCCGGAACCGATCTGCGGTTTGTCCCGTCGGCAGGTCTGACACTGCGCTATCCGCTGGTGCGCAGCGGGGCCCGCGGTGTTGCGCATCTGATCGAACCGACGATCGGTATCGGCTGGGCGGCGGCCTATGGCGGCACCCCCCCGA
The DNA here is from genome assembly GCF_965660735.1 of Yoonia sp. Classification (GTDB taxonomy): domain Bacteria; phylum Pseudomonadota; class Alphaproteobacteria; order Rhodobacterales; family Rhodobacteraceae; genus Yoonia. The sequence goes on along the minus strand of NZ_CBFIBD010000018.1, from coordinate 34,225 downwards.
ACGAAGACAGCACACGCAGCGAACTGGACCGCGCCAACCTTTTCAATCCGCAACGATTTACCGGCGATGACGCCGTCGAAACCGGAACGCAGGCGGCCGTCGGCCTGACATGGACCCGCGTGGGGGCCGCTGGCACGACGTCGTCGCTGACGTTTGGAAAGATTTTCCGCGATCGCGCCGTCAGTGCGTTTTCACCGTCCTCGGGGCTGGACGGCACAACATCGGACTGGCTGATCGGGGGGCAGGTCATCACGCCGGACGGGTTCGTTTTCGACACGCGCACCCTTGTGGATGGATCGACCGGTCTGACACGCGCGGACAACCGGATCGCATGGCGCAACGATGCGGTGAAACTGGCCGCTGCGTATATCTGGCAGGCCAAGGACCTGACAGAGGACCGGCCCGAAACCGTGTCGGAATGGACTTTGGACGCCGGCTTTCGACTTTCGCCCGCGTGGGCCATGACACTGGACGGTCGCTATGACGTGGCAGCGGACAGACCGGTGCGCGCCGGAATCGGATTTGAATGGCGCAACGAATGTGTGACCATCGACGTTTCCGCCTCGCGCCGCTACACGTCTTCCTCTACAGTCGAGCCGACGACGACGTTCGGGCTTTCTGGGTCGCTCACCGGCTTTTCGGCAGGCCGGTCACAGGGCGGGCCTGCCGCAGCCTGCATGAATTGATGACGAAGACGAGGAACCGCATGCGCGCCTTTACTATAATCGCCGTTTTCTGGGCCATGCTGATGGCGGGTGGTCTGACCACATCAGCCACGGCCCAAGGGCAGTTCGACCCCGCCATTACCGTGAACGACCGGGTGATCACCCGCTATGAACTGACCCAGCGGATCCGTTTGCTGGAGGTGTTCCGCACCCCCGGTGATCTGGAGCAGACCGCCCGCGATGCCCTGATCGAAGACCGGCTCAAGGAACAGGAACTGGACCGTGTGGGCCTGCGCCTGTCCGAGGATGCCCTGGACACCGCGATGGAAGATTTTGCAGCCCGGGCCAACATGAACCTTGATCAATTTGCCCGGATGCTGGCGCAAAATGGTGTTGATCTGGTGACATTGCAGGATTTCGTCCGCGTCGGCGTCAGCTGGCGGGATTACGTGCGCAGCCGCTTTGGCCGGCAGGTGAGTGTGACCGAAGCCGACGTTGACCGGGCGATCGCCCGTCAAGGCACCGGCAGCGCCGGAATAGAGGTGCTCTTGTCTGAAATCATTATCCCCGCACCACCCGAACGGGCCGCTGACGCACAGCGCGTCGCAGGCCAGATTGCGGCGTTGCGGTCTTTTTCGGCATTCGAAGACGCCGCGCGACAGGTCTCGGCGCTGCCGTCGCGCGCGGATGGTGGACGGCTCGGGTGGCTGCCGATCAGCAATTACCCGCCGCAACTGCAAAGCCTGCTGTTGGGCCTGCGCCCCGGCGAGGTGACGCAGCCCATCAACATACCGAACGGCATCGCCCTGTTCCAGATGCGCGGCATCCGTGAAACAGGGCTTCGGGTGCAAGCGCCGGCACGCATAGCCTACGCCACCTATGTTATTCCCGGCGGGCAGACCGCAGCGGCCCGCGCAAAGGCGGCCGATATCGCCCGTCAGCTTGATACTTGCGACGACCTGTACGGGGTCGCCCGCAACCAGCCCCCCGAGGTGCTGACGCGGGTTGATCTGCCGCCGCAGGACATTCCCGACGACATCGCGCTGGAGCTGGCAAGGCTGGATCCGGGTGAAATCTCGGTCAATCTGACGCGGGACAACGGGCAGACACTGGTTTTGTTGATGTTGTGCGGGCGCACTGCGGTCGGCCAGGAGGGTCTGGACCGCGAGACGGTGCGCAGCCAGATCCGCAGCGAACGACTGGCAGGGCTGGCGAGTGCCCTGGTGGCGGATCTTCAAGCCTCTGCGACCATCACAGCGCAATGAACCCGATCGTGATCAGCTGTGGGGAACCGGCAGGCATTGGCCCTGAAATCGCGGCCACAACCTGGGCTGCGGTGCGTGAGGATCTGCCATTGCTTTGGATAGGGGACCCGCGGCACCTGCCCGCCGGCACGCCTGTCGCACCCGTAAAGACCGCCGCACAGGCAGCCGCCGTCTGTTCCCAGGCGCTGCCTGTTCTGGTGCGCGACTTTGGGTCCGCCGCAAGCCCGGGTAACCCCGATCCCAATCATGCCCAAGGCGTGATCGACGCGATCGCCACCGGCGTGGCGCTTGTCCGCAGCGGGCAGGCCCGTGCCCTTTGCACGGCCCCAATCCACAAGGCGGCCCTGATTGACGGGGCCGGTTTCGCATATCCCGGGCACACCGAATATCTGGCGGCCTTATGTAACACCGATCGGGTGGTCATGATGCTGGCATGCGACGCGCTGCGGGTGGTGCCCACCACGATCCACATTCCGCTGGCAGACGTGCCGACATCGCTGACGGCCGCCTTGCTGACGGATACGATCCTGATCACGCACGCAGCCTTGCGCCGCGATTTCGGGATCGCGGCACCCCGGATCGCCGTGGCGGGCCTGAACCCCCATGCAGGTGAAGACGGCAAGATGGGGCGCGAAGAGATCGACATGATCATCCCCACGCTTAACGCCCTGCGGGCCGAAGGGCTGGATGTCACCGGCCCCCTGTCCGCCGATACAATGTTTCACACAAGCGCACGCAACCAATATGATGTGGCCGTCTGCATGTATCACGATCAGGCGCTGATCCCGATCAAGACGCTTGATTTTTCCGGCGGCGTGAATGTCACGCTGGGCCTGCCGATCATTCGCACATCACCCGATCATGGCACCGCCTTTGATATCGCAGGCAAGGGCGTGGCCGATGCCACATCAATGATTGCCGCGATCAGAATGGCCGCCCACATGGCTGACGCGCGCGCGTGATGGTGGGCGCAGGAGCCTCCGGCGGGGATATTTATGCTCGGAAGAAGCGATGAGCGGCATTGATGATCTGCCACCGCTGCGCGCGGTAATTGACAGATTTGATCTGGCGGCAAAGAAATCCCTGGGTCAGAATTTTCTGCTTGATCTGAATCTGACGGCAAAAATTGCCCGTCTGGCGGGTGATCTGACGGGTGCCGATGTGCTCGAAATTGGCCCCGGCCCCGGGGGTTTGACGCGCGGGTTGCTGGCCGAAGGCGCGCGCCACGTGCTGGCGATCGAAAAAGACCCCCGCTGTCTGCCCGCGCTGCAAGAGATCGCGCACGCCTATCCGGGGCGGTTGACCGTCATTGGGGGGGATGCCCTTGAGATCGACCCGTTGGCGCACCTGACGCCCCCGATCAAGGTGGCCGCCAATCTGCCGTATAATGTGGGCACCGAATTGCTGGTTCGGTGGTTGACCCCGCCCACCTGGCCGCCATTCTGGGACAGTCTGACCCTGATGTTCCAGCGCGAGGTCGCGCAGCGGATTGTGGCCACCCCGGGCAGCAAGGCGTATGGCCGTCTGGCGTTGCTGGCGCAATGGCGCACCGATGCGCGCATTGTGCTGGAACTGCCGCCAGAGGCTTTCAGCCCGCCACCCAAGGTCAATTCCGCTGTTGTCCACCTGACAGCCCTGCCCGCGCCGCGTTACCCGGCCAACCCAGCCACTTTGAACAAAGTGGTAGCGGCTGCCTTTAACCAGCGGCGCAAGATGCTGCGGTCGGCGTTAAGATCGCTGTCTCCGGAAATCGAGGACCACCTGACATCGGTCGGGATCAAACCGACAGAGCGGGCCGAGCAAGTTGGCCTGGAGGAATTTTGTGCACTGGCCCGGTCACTGGACGCCGGGACAGAATAAAACCCCTGATATCAGGGGTTTTGATTATTCTGCGGCCTCTGGAGATGCGCTGTTGTCATCGCCCTCGGTCTGTTTGGGCTTACGCGGGGCACGGGTTTTGCGCGGGCGCGGTTTTGGCTTTTCTTCGGGGGTTTCGACAAGCCCGGAGTCTTGTTGGTCAGCCGCCTCATTGATGTCCGGCTGTTCAGACGCCCCGGGATCGTTCGAGGCAGCTTCCTGCGCCTTGAGGCGGTCCTGCCGCTCGCGGTCGCGGTCGGCCTGACGTTGACGGTTCTGTTCTTCCATTTCTTCGCGTTTGGCGTCTACCTCGCGTTGGGCTTCGGCCAGCAAGCGGGTGTAATGTTCGGCGTGCTGGGCAAAGTTTTCCGCGTTCACACGGTCGTTGGACAGCTGCGCATCACGATGCAACTGATTATACTTTTCGATGATCTGCTGCGGTGTTCCGCGCACCTTGCCATCGGGTCCGCTGCTTTCAAACACCCGATTGATGATATTTCCGCCCGTAGGACGGGTATTGCGGTTCTTGTTCCGCGACCGTGACTTCGATGATCTCATAAGTCTGCTTTCAAGCCTTTGGCTTACGTTGCGCTGGCCCCATGTCGCGCCCTGATGCGCGTCGTGAATATCTGGCCTTGCGATGTTCTGGCGACTGTTCGGGGAGAAGGCCAAAGACCCTCTTACCTACCGACACTCTTGAATAAACATGGGGGTTGCCTCATGACAAGTCAAATTTTGTTCAAAAAACGAATTTTCCCGCTCAGTGGCCCGCACGGGGGGGCATATGGCCGATAATGACGCGGTCCCGTCCATCCAGATCGGGAACGACGCGGACATTGACCAGACCCGCCGCCTGCATCATCCTTGAAATCTCTTTGGCCTGGGTGGGGCCAATTTCGACCATCAACCGGCCGTTGGGCGTCAGATGGTGCGGCGCACCGGCAGTGATGATGCGGTAAGCGCCAAGACCGTCACCTTCGTCGGTCAATGCCATGCGCGGTTCAAAAACGCGCACCTCGCGTTGCAGGGATGCCATTTCATCCGCCGCGATATAAGGCGGGTTCGAGACGATCAGGTCGAACTGTCCTGTCACGGCGCCGCACCAGTCTGACGGGACAAAGTCTAGCTGCGCTGCGACGCCCAGGGCCCTGGCGTTCTGCCGGGCCACCGCAAGCGCCTGTTCTGACAGATCCGTTGCAACCCCGGTGCTGTCAGGGCGCTCTGCCGCCAGTGTTGCGGCGATGGCGCCGCTGCCGGTCCCAAGGTCAAGGAAGTGCGAAAACGGCCCGCGCAGGGCCTCTGCGATCAGGCATTCGGTTTCGGGGCGTGGATCAAGGACATGCGCGTTCACTATGAAATCACGGCCATAAAACGCGCGCCGTCCGATGATGTGGCTGATCGGTTCGCCAGCGCCGCGCCTTGCGGCAAGTGCGCGCGCATCCACCAGCGTGGCTGCGGGCAGGCTGTCTTGTGCCATCAGCGTGATCCGGTCAGGTGCCGCGTTCATTGCATGCGCGAGCAGCAAGCGCGCCTCGCGCGGGGGATCGGGCGCGTCATGGTCGCGCAGACAGGCGGTGATCGCCGCCAACCCGTCCCGGACCGTGCCTGTCACGCGCCCATTTCCGCCAGCAGCGTCGCCTGTGCCTCTGCTTGCAGCGCGTCGATGATTTCGTCCAGATCGCCCTGCATCACCTGCCCCAGCGAATACAGTGTCAGATTGATCCGGTGGTCGGTCAGGCGCCCTTGGGGAAAATTATAGGTGCGGATGCGTTCGGACCGGTCACCCGACCCGACCTGGCTTTTGCGGTCGGCGGATCGGGCGCTGTCCACGCGCTGGCGCTCAAGGTCGAACAGGCGGGTTTTGAGCACCTGCATCGCGATTTCGCGGTTGCGATGCTGGGATTTTTCCGCGCTGACAACAATGATGCCGGTGGGAATGTGCAAAATCCGCACGGCCGAATCGGTGGTGTTGACGTGCTGCCCGCCGGATCCAGAGGCCCGCATCGTATCGATCCGCAAATCATTCGGGTTGATCTGCACGTCGACGTCTTCTGCCTCGGGCAGGACGGCAACCGTTGCGGCAGATGTATGGATACGTCCGCCGCTTTCGGTTTCCGGCACGCGCTGGACACGGTGCACGCCGCTTTCGTACTTCAGGCGTGCAAACACGCCGTCACCGGCGACGCGTGCGACGACCTCTTTGATGCCGCCCAGTTCGGTTTCGCTGTGTTCAAGAATTTCAAACTTCCAGCCCTGCTTTTCGGCATAGCGCTGATACATCCGCAACAGATCGGCTGCAAAGAGAGAGGCCTCTTCCCCGCCGGTGCCCGGTCTGATTTCGATCAGCGCGGGGCGGGCATCGGCCGCGTCCTTGGGCAGCAGGGCAAGTTGCACCTGTTCTTCGGATGCCTCCAGCCGCGCCCGCAGGTCGGGCAACTCCGCCTCGGCCAGTTCGCGCATTTCGGGATCTTTCAGCATCGCCTGCGCGTCCGCGATCTGTGCCAGCAGATCCTTGTAGGCGGTCACGGTTTCAACGACAGGGCGCAATTCGGCATATTCGCGCCCGAGGGCCGCGATTTCACTGCCCGCCGCACCTTCGGCCATCCTGGCCTCCAGATACTGGAAACGGTCGATCAGTTGTTCAATCTTGTCAGAGGCTATCATAGGGCACCGATTGGCCGATCACAGCGGCTCGGTCAAGGGGCCAAGCGTATCCAGCCACCCCTGCACCCGCGCGCGGTTCACCCCCAGGTCGGACTGACCAAAGCGCAAACGCCCGTGGATCGTCAGGGTGTCACCCCCGACCCGAACGGTGGTGTAATCGGGAAACCCCATCACAAGTGACCGGGTGACAAAGGTGATCATCCCCTCATCGACGCTGCCGGCGAACAATCGGGTGCGCGGTGTGGCAAGGGCGCGTTGTTCAAGGGTGGCCAGCACCTTTGGCGCGGGTGCCGTGATCTTGCGGACGGCAGTGAACCCGCCTGTGGCGGCATAATCGCCCGGCGGTCGTGGGGCAGACGCCTGATGCACGCGCGCAGGGTCCATCGGTGCCAGCCGGATATAAGCCATGCCGGCAAGGGTCATCAGGAACAGTATTGCAAGGACACGGGATGCCATCGTCATGCTTTTCCCCTTTTATTCCAAAGCGCAAGACAGCACAGTTCCATCGCGACATGCGCGCCAGCAATAGCCGTGGCACCGGTGGTGTCATAGGGGGGCGATACCTCGACCACGTCACCGCCAACCATGTTGATCCCCGCCAGATCGCGCAGTATCGCCGCCACCTGCCAACTGGCCAGCCCGCCCCAGACCGGCGTGCCGGTGCCGGGGGCAAAGGCGGGGTCAAGCGCGTCGATATCAAAGGTGATATAGGCCGGACAATCGCCCACGATGTCCTTTACCCGCTCCACGACATGGGCAGGCCCCTTTTCGTGGCAGGTGCGCGCGTCGATATAGGGCATGCCAAGATAGTCGTCGCATTCCGTGCGAATGCCGATCTGCACGGACCGGGCGACATCGACCAGCCCCGCCTTGACGGCCTTGTACATGAACGTGCCGTGATCAATCCGGTCCAAGTCATCATCGGCCCAGAGATCGGAATGTGCATCAAACTGGATCACGGACAACGGCCCGTATTTCGCCGCATAGGCCCGCAGTATCGGCAGAGTGATAAAGTGATCGCCCCCCAGCGTCACGGTGGCAGGGCCCTGGGCGATGATGGCAGCGATATGCGCCTCGACCAAAGTGGGCACGCCTGCGACATTGGCATAGTCAAACGCCATATCGCCATAATCGACGATAGAGAATTCCGACAAGGGGTCGAACCCGTCCCACCCATAGGGCGGATCATAGGGTTGCAGGCACGATGCCTCGCGGATAGCTCGGGGACCAAAGCGGCAGCCGGGCCGGTGTGTCACGGCCTGATCGAATGGCACACCTGTCACAGCCAGATCGACGCCCGTCAGATCCTTGGTATAGCTGCGACGCAGAAATGACGTGGCCCCGCCAAAGGCGTTTTCATAGGCCAGCCCCCGCCGGTCAGCGCGTGTAAATGCCAGATCCACCTGCCCTTTTGCGTCTTCCAATGCCATGTCGGTCCTCTTTGCGTGTTCTGGTCTGTCTTATATCGAATCCTGAAAAATTGATCACCCCACAGGCAGGGCGCGTTCCACCAGTCGCGCAAAGAACGATGCCCCAACCGGAGATGCACCATCATCGAAATCATAGGCCGGGTGGTGCAGCCCCGCACTATCGCCATTGCCAATGAACAGATAGGCGCCGGGGCGTTTTTCCAGCATATAGGCGAAATCCTCGGCCCCCATCTGGCGGCCGTGGTCCGCGACCACATCCGCCGATACCGTTCGCGCGACATCAGCAGCAAAGCGGGTGCTTTCAGGGTCATTCACCGTCGCGGGATAGCCCACGTCATAGATCAATTCGGCCGTCACGCCATAGGCCGCCGCCTGCCCCGCGACGATCTGATCCAGCCGCGCCATGACCATGGCCTGCACCGCCGGGTCAAATGTGCGCACCGTGCCGTTGATGTAGGCAGTGCCGGGGATCACGTTGTCGGCAGAGCCCGTGTGGATCTGCGTGACCGAGACAACCAGATCGTTCGTGGCGGTGTGGTTGCGGCTGACAATGGTCTGGATCGCCTGCACGATCCCCACGGCGGCCATGATGGGATCGGCGGTTTCATGCGGCATCGCGCCATGCCCGCCGCGCCCCGTAATGTGAATATCAAACGAATCAACCGCCGCCATGAATGGCCCCGGCGTGGTATAGAACGCCCCCACAGGCGTGCCCGGTGCGTTATGCAGCGCAAACACCCGGGCAATGTCAAACTGGTCTAGGATACCTTCGTTCACCATCACCTGCGCACCGCCACCCAATTCCTCGGCAGGTTGAAAGATCAGCGCGACGCGGCCCGCGAAATTGCGGGTTTCCGCCAGATATTTCGCGGCCCCCAACAGCATGGTGATATGCCCGTCATGGCCACAGGCATGCATCCGCCCGGCCACGGTCGCGGCATGATCCAGCCCTGTGGTCTCGTCCATGGGCAGCGCATCCATATCAGCACGCAGCCCGATTGTCGGCCCTGCCACGCTGCCATTGATGATCGCCACCAGACCGCTTGTGGCGATCCCTTCATGCAGTTCGTCCACGCCAAAATCCCGCAGCCGCGCCGCGACAAAGGCAGCGGTCTGGTGGCAATCAAAGTTCAATTCCGGATGCGCGTGCAAATGCCTGCGCCAGCCCGTCATTTCATCGGCATAATCGGCGATCCGATTGATCACGGGCATGGGTGGCACTCCGGCTGTCAGGACAATACGGTGGCACTTGACCGCAACAAGGGGACCTGTGCAATGGCCGATGACAGTTTGATCCACGATCCTGACGGCGGACTACCGCGCCTTTTGGAAATCATGCGCCGGTTGCGCGACCCCGACACCGGCTGTCCCTGGGACATCGCGCAGGATTTTGCCAGCATCGCCCCCTACACCATCGAAGAGGCTTACGAAGTTGCCGATGCCATCGCCCGATCAGACTGGACCGATCTGGAAGGCGAATTGGGCGATCTGCTGCTGCAAACCATCTATCACGCCCAAATGGGTGCCGAGGCCGGGCATTTCACGTTTCATAGCGTCGTGCGCGCGATATCGGACAAGATGGTCGCCCGGCACCCGCATGTCTTTGGCGACGAATCGCGGGATAAATCGGCCGAACAACAGGTGGCAGACTGGGAAAAGATCAAGGCGGCCGAACGCGCAGGCCGCGCGCAGACCCGCACGCTGGACGGGGTCGCCATTGGATTGCCTGCATTGATGCGGGCGGTGAAACTGCAAAAACGCGCCGCGCGCGTCGGCTTTGACTGGCCCGATACGACCCATGTGATTGACAAGATCATCGAGGAAGCCAGCGAATTGGTCGAGGCCCGCGACACGCTGACACAGGTCGAGATGGTAGAGGAGTTTGGAGATCTGCTGTTTGTGATGGCCAATCTGGCACGCCATCTCGACATTGACCCCGAAGAGGCGCTGCGCGGGGCAAACGCCAAATTTACAAGGCGTTTCACGGCCATCGAGGATGCGCTGGCCGAACGGGGCAAGCGCCCCGCCGACAGTGATCTGGCAGAAATGGACGCGCTTTGGGATGCCGCGAAGGCACATGAGAAAACCGGGAAATAAATTCCGAGTAAAAAATTCAGGTATTGACCTGACTAAAAGTGTCGGGTTTACAGGCATCAGTCAGAAACTGGAGCTAACCCATGACATTCCGCACGATCCTTCTTGCCAGCACCTGTGCCGCCATCGCAGCACCTGCCCTGGCTGATGTGAACATCTACACCACCCGCCAGCCCGAACTGATCCAGCCTGTGATGGATGCCTTTACATCCGAGACCGGCATCGCCGTGAACCTGGCTTATGTCGATGACGGGTTGGTCGAACGCCTGCGCGCCGAAGGCAACCGGTCGCCTGCCGATCTGGTGATGACGGTGGATATCGCCAATCTGAAACAGATCGTGGATGCAGGTGTGATCCAGCCGGTCGAAAGTGACGTGCTGACCAACGCCGTTCCCGAAACCTTGCGCAGCCCTGACAACCTGTGGTTCGGCCTGACGACGCGGGCGCGGATCGTCTATGCCTCGAAAGACCGGGTCGCTGATGGCGAAGTCACCACCTATGAAGATCTTGCCTCGGAAAAATGGGAAGGGCGCATTTGCACACGCTCCGGTTTGCATAATTATAACCTTGCGCTGTTGTCGGCCGTGATCGACCATGTGGGCCAGGACGGGGCGCGCGACTGGGCCGCTGGCGTGCGTGAAAATCTGGCCCGCAAGCCCGAAGGCAACGACCGCGCGCAGGTCCGTGCGATCTGGGCCGGGCAATGCGACATCAGCCTTGGCAATACCTATTACATGGGTGCGATGCTGAATAATGAGGAACAGACCGAATGGGCCAATGCGGTGCGCATCGTCTTCCCGACATTTGCGGATGGTGGCACCCATGTGAACGTATCCGGCATGGCGATGACCAACGCGGCGCCGAACCGTGACGAGGCATTACAACTGATGGAATACCTTGTATCGCCGGAGGCACAGCGGATTTATGCCGAACTGAACTATGAATATCCTGTGCTGGAGGGCGTTGCGCAATCCGATCTGGTCGCCAGCTGGGGTGAGTTCACGCCCGATGACGTGAACCTGAGCGATCTGGCAGGCCATCGCCCCACCGCATTGCGGATCATGGAAGAAGTCAATTTCGACGGCTGACCGCCGCCGACGTGGAGGGGGGCTGTCTGCCCCCCGACCCGTTCCGGGTCTCCCCCCGAGGATATTTACGCTCGGAAGAAGCGATATGGCTTTGCGCCTTTTACTTGGGACATCAAGCAATACAGACCCCGTTCGATCGTCAGGGAGAGGCTGCGCATTGTGAAAAAGGATAAAGGTGAAAACGCTTTAAACGGCCGCTTTCTCTTCCAGCGCCAGCCATTCGTCTTCGGCGTCCGACAGGGCGTTTTGACGGGCGACCAGGGCATCTGTGGCCTTTTGGAATTTTACCGGCTCTTGCGTAAATAGGTCAGGGTCGGCCAGCAAACCTTCCAGTTTGGTGATTTCCGCAGTCAGCGTGTCGATGACGCCGGGCAGTTCATCAAGCCGGTGTCTTTCGGTAAATGACAACCCGCCGGATGTTTTCTTGTCCGCGGGTTTCTGTTTTTTCGCCAAGGGCTTGGACGCCTCTTTCGCTTCGGTGAAATCACCGCCGCGCTGTTCACGATAGTCAGTCCAGCCACCGGCATAGACCACCGCCTGCCCCTGACCTTCCATCGCGATGGTCGTAGTCGCCACACGGTCCAGAAAATCCCGGTCGTGGCTGACCAGCAAGACAGTCCCGTCGTAATCGCCCAGAATGTCCTGCAACAGGTCCAGCGTTTCGATATCAAGATCGTTTGTCGGTTCGTCGAGCACCAGAAGGTTGCTTTCGCGGGCCATCAGACGGGCCAGCAGGAGCCGCGCCTTTTCACCCCCCGACAGGGACCGGACGGGCGCGCGCGCCTGCGCCTCGTCAAACAGAAATTCCTTGAGGTAGCCAACGACGTGTTTCGGCTGTCCGCGCACCATCACCTGATCGGATTTGCCGCTGACGCCGAGTTCGGGATCGTTGGCCAGATTTTCCCACAGTGACATGTCGGGGTTCAGCGCCGCGCGGGTCTGGTCGAAGATGGCGATATCCAGCTTGGTCCCCAGCGTGACGGTCCCTGCATCCGGGGCCACCTGCCCCAGCAGCATCTTGATCAGCGTGGTCTTGCCCACACCGTTCGGCCCGACAAAGGCCACCCGGTCGCCCCGCTGCACGGTCAGGTCAAAATCGCGGATGATCTGCTTGCCGTCAAACGTCTTGCTCAGACCGGTGGCTTCCATCACCTTCTTGCCCGACGAACTCCCGCCCTCAAATGCCATGGCGGCCGTCCCCTGCCGCCGAATCTGACCGGCCTTTTCAGCACGCAGATCAGCCAGCGCACGCAGGCGTCCCTGATTACGTGTCCGGCGGGCGGAAATGCCTTCGACGGCCCAGCGGGCCTCTGCCTTGATCTTGCGGTTCAGCTTGTGGCGCTGCTGGTCTTCTTCTTCCCATATCTTGTCGCGCCATTCCTCAAACCCGTCGAACCCCTGTTCGGCCCGGCGCACCGTGCCCCGGTCGATCCACAGCGTCGCCCGGGTCAGCGCCCGCAGGAACGCCCGATCGTGGGAAATCAACACAAAGGCCGCACGCGTTGTCTTCAGTTCGTTTTCCAGCCAGGCGATTGCCTCGATATCCAGATGGTTTGTCGGTTCGTCCAGCAGCATCAGTTCGGGCGCTTCGGCCATCAGCTTGGCCAAGGCCGCCCGCCTGCGTTCCCCGCCCGATGCCGTCGCCACGGCCCCTGCCGGATCGAACTTCAGCCCTTCGGCGACCATGTCGACCTTGTAGGCCTCGTCCGGGTCCAGCCCGCTGGCGGCATAGTCGCCCAGCGTGGCGAAACCGTCCATCGTCGGGTCCTGTTCCATATAGCCGACCTGTACGCCCGGCGATGCGACGCGTGTGCCGTCATCGGGCAGGACAAGCCCGGCCATGACTTTCATCAAGGTGGATTTACCCGATCCGTTGCGGCCCACAAGGGCCACACGGTCACCGGGCTGGATGACCAGCGACAGGTCGGCGAAAACAGGATCGCCGCCATAGGTCAGGGCGATATCGGAAAGCTGAAGGAGGGGTGCACGTGCCATGACCGTCAGCTAGGGCGGCGCGCGGGAAACCGCAAGGGGGATCAGCCGGCAATCGCGCGCAAAGCCCGTGCACGCGCGGGCGGCACGGCGGAAATGTCGACACAGGTGAACACATGCAGGGTGTTCATCGCCCGGTCCACCACCAGATGATCACCGACCCAGCCCCCCAGCGCCAGATAGCTGCGCAGCAGGGCGGGCATCGGGCGGGTGCCGTGATCGGGGATCCGGGAAAAGGCCAGGGCCTCTGGCACTTTGGGGACCGGACGCTGATCCCCGGGGCCAAGGTGATGGGCGGCCAGCAGTGCGAAGGCCCGCCCGTAAACGGCGGGATCAGTCCCTGCAAAGCTGGTGCAACCGAACAGCAAGGCCACGTTTTCATCGTCGACCAGCCCCGTCAGCGCCCCCCAGATAACACGCAGCGCATCGGCATCCAGCACAGCGGGGTCGACGCAAAACCGGCCCAGTTCGATGACCGGTCCTTTTTGCCGGGCCAACCACGCCAGATCATAGAACTGCCCCACATACCCATCGCAGGCCGCCGCCCCGTACGGATGGACCCAAAGCCGCAGCGTCGCCACCAAAGCGCCCGCAAGATCATCGACCATCAGGTGCCGGCATGTCTGGTCAAACAGGTCGGCATCCCGCCCCGGCGCGCCAAAGAACGACAGATGACGCAGGTTCTGACAGGCCGCCACATCGGCGGGGCTGGTGGCGAACCGAACCCGATAGCGGCCCTTTTGAAACGGAATTGTCATCGTCCCCCACCTTGGCGAATACCGGCCTCTGCCCTAGGTTAACAACCAACAAAGTAAAAGGAATGCGAAACTGATGGATAAGATCGTCAAAACCGATGCAGAATGGCGCGAGAAATTATCAGATCTGGCTTATAAGGTCACGCGCAAGCATGGGACTGAACGGGCTGGCACGCATGAGAATTTTCCAAAGGATCCCGGCACCTACATGTGCGTGTGCTGCGGTGCGCCGCTCTTTGATCAATCCGCGAAATTCGAAAGCGGCACAGGCTGGCCATCGTTTTACCAGCCGATCGCACCAGAGGTCGTGGGCGAAACCGTGGACCGCAGCTTTTTCATGAAACGGACAGAGGTGCATTGCGCCCGCTGCGACGCGCATCTGGGCCATGTGTTTCCCGATGGCCCCCCACCGACAGGATTGCGCTACTGCATGAACGGTGTGGCGATGACGTTCACACCCGAAACCTGACACGGCCCCCAACGGGTGATTCGGACATGTCGCGCCCCCGCGCCGTCACCTTATTGCGGCGCTTCGCCCAGCAAAGCGCCCGCGTCGACGCGCCCGAAAGCCCCCAGAAGCTGGCTGAGGAAGGTCACATCATTGATCCCGTCCTCGGTCACGCGGCGGTCCAGCACAACGACCTGCCCGTCCTCCAGCCCGTAGCGGCTGATGTTGCTGACAACATTGTCTGCGTCAAAGCTCACGACTGTCACCTGGCGTTCGGTTTCCTGCGGCGCGAAGGCCCCGAAATGCCGGAAGGTGCTAGAAACATAATAGAAGTCCTGATTGCCCAGAACGCCGGTCGAGGTCGGCGGACCAAAGTTTGCAATCACGGTATCGCGGGTCGCCTGTCCCACTTGCACCGCAGCCACATCCTGTGCCGAGGGGGCAAAGCCGTGAAACCGTGTGATCGGGCTGCACCCCACCGACAGCGCCAGCACCGCCACCAACACTGCTGTGCGCGGCAAGATACCTGTCTTGCCTGTGTTTCTGCTCATGACCGACCTCTTGCTTTGGCGACTTATGCCTTTTATCCCGCTTACAGCACAAACTGACCTCAATTCAAGAATGGAAGCACCCTTGGCCACACTCCCCCGATCACAGCTGCGTTTGGCCGATCTGACCACCAGGCGCGCGACCGCATTCACATTGGTGCCGACGGCCGATGAACGGCGTGCCATTGCCGATACGCTGGGGATCACCGGTATCAGGAAACTGCGGTTTGCCGGCCAGTTGGAACCGATCGGTCGCACCGACTGGGCCTTGACAGCCGATCTGGGGGCCACCGTTGTTCAGGAGTGTGTCGTCACACTCGCCCCTGTGACCAGCCGGATCGATGAAACTGTCACGCGGTCCTATGTTGCAGATCTGCCCGAACCCGAAGGCGCCGAAGTTGAGATGCCCGAGGACGACACGGTCGAACCGTTACCGGCCGCGATCGACCTTGCACAGGTGATGATCGAGGCGCTGGCGCTGGCGTTACCGGTTTATCCGCGCAGTGAAGGTGCCGAAATGGCCACAGCCGTGTCTGCCCCGAAAGGCGCGACCCCGCTGACCGATGACGACACAAAACCCTTTGCAGGGTTGGGCGCATTGCGCGACAGCCTTGAAAACAAAGACGATTAACGCGCCAAGAAAGGCCTTGGAAAAAAGGTTGCACACTGCGTGAATCGCAGTATGTTCGCGGCCTCTTTCAGATCGCATCTCGACAGGGCAGCCGGAATGGCATAGGACCCCGCCAGAGAACAACACACGCGGGCCATCGGCCCATTTATCATAGGGTTGAGCCATGGCCGTCCAACAGAACAAAGTATCCAAATCCCGCCGCAACAACCGGCGTGCGCACGACTCGCTTGTCGCAGCAAACCCCAACGAATGCGACAACTGTGGTGAGCTGAAGCGCCCCCACCACGTGTGCCCGTCCTGCGGCCACTATGCGACACGCGAAGTGATCGCCGACACCACGGAAATCGACCTCGACGAAGACGCAGCATAAGTTGCTGATCGGGCGCGGGGCATGATGACCAAAGGCCAGACGGACACTGCTCCGACACAGGCTGAGGCATCGCACGTGCTGTCTGTTGACGCCATGGGCGGGGACGAAGGGCCTGCAACCGTTGTTGCCGGCCTTTCGGCGTTTTTGTCAAAAACGCCTCGTGCCCGCGCCATTCTGCACGGTCCGGCATCTGTGTTGCAGCCGATGTTGACGAAACATGACATCGCGGACCGGGTCACGGTCCACGATGCATCCGACGTCGTGAAAATGGCTGACAAGCCAAGCCACGTGTTGCGCCATGGCAAGACCACATCCATGTGGTCAGCGATCGAAGCCGTGCGCAACGGACAGGCTGCGGTCTGTATCAGTTGCGGCAATACCGGTGCCTTGATGGCCATGTCGATGCTGCGCCTGCGCAAGGCCGAAGGTGTGAACAGACCTGCGATTGCCTGCCTGTGGCCGTCACGCAATCCCTCGGGGTTCAATGTGATGCTGGATGCGGGCGCCGATATCCGCGCCGATCAGGACGATCTTTTGACCTATGCGCTGATGGGGGCATCCTATGCGCGCAACGGATTGGGCATTGAACGGCCCCGGATTGGCCTGTTGAATGTCGGGACCGAAGAACACAAGGGGCGGGCCGAGCTCAAGGTCGCGCACGAGCTGATCGCGAACGCGGCGGCAAAAGGTGAATTCGATTATGTCGGCTTCATCGAAGGCGGCGATCTGCCGTCTGACCGGGTGGATGTCATCGTGACCGACGGGTTCACGGGCAATGTGGCGTTGAAAACCGGCGAAGGCACGGCAACGCTGATTTCCGGCCTGCTGCGCGAGGCATTGATGAAATCGCCAATGTCGATGCTGGCGGCCTTTCTGGCGCGGGGGTCGCTGAAACGGCTGCGCAAGCGGATTGATCCACGCCGGGTGAACGGCGGGGTGTTTCTGGGGCTGAACCAGACCGTCATCAAAAGCCATGGGTCGGCCGACAAGACCGGCGTGACCGCAGCACTTTTGCTGGCTTATCGTTTGGCGCAGAACGGTTTTTCAGACAAACTGGCGGCGCGGGTTGCATCGGCAGCATCCCTTGCCCAAGATACAAGTCAAGAAAGCAGGGTCGAAGACCCTTCTACGAAGACAGGCAAATAACATGACACGTCGTGCAGTCGTCAAAGGGGTCGGGCACTATCTGCCCGAACGGGTTGTCCCGAACAGCGAATTCGAAAAAACGCTTGAAACCAGCGATGAATGGATCCGATCCCGCTCAGGTATCGAACGCCGCCACTTTGCGGCACCCGGCCAGACGACATCGGATCTGGCAACGCGTGCGGCAAAGGCCGCACTTGATGATGCCGGAATGACCGGTGACCAGATCGATGCCATCATCCTTGCCACGTCAACCGCCGATATGACCTTTCCGTCGGCGGCCACCATGGTGCAGCATAATATCGGCAACACCACCGGCTATGCCTTTGATGTGCAAGCGGTCTGCGCGGGCTTTACATATGCGCTTGCCAATGCAAATGCGCTGATCGCGTCCGGTCAGGCAGACCGGGTTCTTGTGATCGGGGCCGAAACATTCAGCCGCATCATGGATTGGACAGACAGGTCAACCTGTGTGCTGTTCGGTGACGGGGCCGGCGCATTGATCCTTGAAGGACAAGACGGCAAGGGCACTTCTGACGACCGCGGCATCCTTGCCACCGATCTGAATTCGGACGGGCGTTATCGCGATCTGCTGTATGTCGATGGCGGCGTCGCAACCCAGAACACCGGCGTTCTGCGCATGGAAGGCAAGGAAGTCTTTCGTCATGCAGTCGAAAAGCTGGCGCAGACGGCCCATAAATCGCTGGAAAAGGCAGGTCTGACCCCTGAAGACGTCGCGTGGGTCGTGCCGCATCAGGCCAATATCCGCATCATTCAGGCCACTGCAAAGAAACTGGGCGTCAGCATGGACCACGTCGTTGTCACGGTGCAGGACCATGGCAACACATCGGCCGCATCAATTCCGCTGGCCTTGTCGGTGGCGGTCGCGCGCGGGCAGATCAAACCCGGCGACATCGTGCTGACCGAAGCAATCGGCGGGGGGCTTGCGTGGGGGTCCGTGGTGATCCGCTGGTAGGCGAAAACTGGTATTCTGCGGAAACGCCAAGTCGTTGTTATTGACTCTGAATTTCGCTGGGGCGTATGCTCGTCCAAACACTCGGGGGTTTTATGATGGCTGACAAGACTTTGACGCGCATGGACCTGGCCGATGCGGTGCATAGCCAGGTTGGACTTTCTCGCAATGACAGCGCCGATCTGGTAGAAAGCGTTCTGTCGCATATCTCGGATGCGCTGGTCGAAGGGGAGACAGTGAAAATATCCTCTTTCGGAACATTTTCCGTCCGCGAAAAGGCCGCGCGCATCGGGCGCAACCCCAAGACGGGCGAAGAGGTGCCTATTCACCCCCGTCGCGTGCTGACCTTCCGCCCCTCGCACCTGATGAAGGACCGCGTGGCAGCCGGCAACAAACGCTAAGACATGGCCAAGGCAAAAGACGCATTCCGCACGATCAGCGAAGTTGCCGAATGGCTGGATACCCCCACCCATGTGCTGCGCTTTTGGGAAAGCAAATTCAGCCAGATCAAACCGGTCAAAGGTGCCGGTGGTCGGCGGTATTACCGCCCCGAGGACATGGACCTGCTGGGCGGCATCAAACAGCTTTTGCACGAAGACGGGCTGACCATCAAGGGCGCCCAGAAATTGCTACGTGAAAAGGGCGTGAAACATGTGGCCATGCTGGGGGCATCGATCACCGTCGAACTTGCCACACCTGACATGGATCAGGGCCCTGCCCGACCGGTCGCCAGCGACGCGCCGACACCACATCAGGACAACTTGCCCTTTGATACCCCTTCTGCGGCACCCGGTTTCACACATCATCCTGCGGCAAGCGAAGACACCACACCGGTCGCCCCTGGCGATCTGCCACCGCTTCCCGATACGATGCCTGCGGTGCCGGGCAGGTTACTGGGCCGTGTGCCTGCCGATCTGGCAGGACTTCAGGCGCGCGCGGCTGAAATCGCACCCCTTGTTGCACGACTGGAAAATTTGCGTGCGAGGATGTGTGCTGCCTGAGGTTTTCGGGCTTGCCCCCGGATGCAATTTCGTTATGAAAGCCCCAAGTCGGGCTATGGCGCAGCCTGGTAGCGCGTCCGTCTGGGGGACGGAAGGTCGCAGGTTCGAGTCCTGCTAGCCCGACCAATCATAACCGCCCGTTTGTGCAACCGCACAGCGGGCGTTTTGGTATCCGAAAGGACCATGCGATGACCAAACCCGGTGTTTTGGCCGATCACCAGATCCGCGCGCTGATTGCGTCAGGGGGAATCACCGCCGGTATCCCCGTGACTGATGGCCAGATACAACCGGCCTCGCTTGATCTGCGGCTGGGGCACACTGCATACCGGGTGCGCGCATCGTTTCTGGCCGGGCGGCACCGCACGGTGCAGCAGCGACTGGCGGATTTTCAGATGCATGCCATCGACCTGAACGGCGGCGCAGTGCTTGAAAAAGGCTGTGTCTATGTGGTGCCCCTGATGGAAAACCTGTCCCTGCCCACGGGCATGTCCGGGGCGGCCAGTGCGAAATCGTCCATCGGGCGGCTTGATCTGCTGACCCGGATCATCACCGATCACGGCGTCGAATTCGACCGTGTGCCAGATGGCTATGACGGCCCGCTATACGTCGAAATCTGCCCGCGGTCGTTTTCTGTCGTCGCGCAGCCCGGGCAGATGCTGAACCAGATCATTTTTCGCCAGGGCAAGACGTGGCTGTCGGATGACGACCTGCGCGCCCTTCATGCGCAAACACCCATCGTATCGGGTGATCCTGTCATTTCAGACGGTTTGGGTTTTTCCGTTGATCTGAAACCGGCCAAAGGCAATCTGGTCGGCTATCGCGCCAAGCCACATACAGGCGTCGTCGATCTGGCAATGCTGGACCATTACGAACCTGCAGATTTCTGGGAACCCGTGCACACCGAACACGGCTGGATCATCCTTGATCCCGGTGCGTTCTATATCCTTGTCAGCCGCGAGGCGATCATCATTCCCCCGATGCAAGCCGCTGAAATGGCCCCCTATCTGGCGATGGTGGGCGAATTTCGGGTGCATTATGCAGGTTTTTTCGACCCGGGCTTTGGCTATGCCGATGCAGGCGGCGCCGGATCGCGCGGCGTATTAGAGGTCCGCTGCCACGAAGCGCCCTTTGTGCTGGAACATGGGCAGATCGTGGGGCGTCTGATCTACGAAAACATGGCCGCGATGCCGCAGGCACTTTATGGCCGCGAGATCAAATCAAACTATCAAGGTCAGGGGCTGAAGCTGTCGAAACACTTCAAATCTACCGCATGAAGC
Organism: Yoonia sp.; assembly: GCF_965660735.1. Taxonomy (GTDB): domain Bacteria; phylum Pseudomonadota; class Alphaproteobacteria; order Rhodobacterales; family Rhodobacteraceae; genus Yoonia. The sequence goes on along the minus strand of NZ_CBFIBD010000018.1, from coordinate 14,024 downwards.
GCCGCAGGATTTGCATCCCGCGGCGTGCTTTTTGCATGGTCTGACGGTTGACGTAGCCCGATTTGCGGCCATCTGGACCGGTGCCTTTTGGTGGGCCGTTCCGGTTGGCAGTCATGCCAGCCCCACGCTTCATCAGCATCCGCAGCGCCAAATTGATCAGACGGTTTATGTTCATTCTTCAACCTTTTTGTTCGGTTTTTCCGGCAAAATAGCCCAAGAAGTTCAATCTTCGAACATTTCGCTTTGGTTATCGTCATCATCATCTTCGTCGTCCGTCAGCCCCCCCGAACCGGGTGGCGGTCGGTTTTCCAAAAGGCCCGCGGACCGAAGTTCCTTGAGCCCCGGCAGGTCGCGGGCGTTTTCCAACCCGAAATGATCCAGAAACGCCTGCGTCACGACAAAGGTCACAGGCCGCCCCGGCGTCATCTTGCGGCGGCCGAACCTGATCCATTCCAGTTCTATCAACTGGTCGATCGTGCCGCGGCTGACGCTGACGCCGCGGATTTCCTCGATCTCGGCGCGGGTGACGGGCTGATGATAGGCAATGATCGCGAGGGTTTCGATCGCAGCGCGTGACAGCTTGCGCACCTCGACCGTTTCCTTTTGCATCAGGAACCCAAGGTCGGGGGCAGTGCGGATCGCCCAGGCGCTGTCAATGCGCACGACGTTCACCCCCCGTCCCTCATAGCGTTTGCGCAGATGGGCGATGGCCTCGGCCGGGTCGCAGCCGTGCGGCATCCTTCCGGCCAGTTCCTGCACCGTGACCGGATCGGCGGTTGCGAACAGGATTGCCTCGACCATGCGTTCCTGTTCGCCCATGGGCGGGGCATCGAACAGGCTGTCGTTATCGCGTTTGCTCATGGGCGGGGGTCTTTCTTGCGGATCTGGATCGGGGCGAATGTATCGCCCTGCCTGATTTCGATCTTGCCTTCCTTGGCCAGTTCCAGAGAGGCGGCGAATGTCGCAGCGGTTGTGGATCGTCTGCGTTGCGGGTCGGCGTCCCAGCCATCGGGCAGATAGCTGACGATATCGGTCCAGTCACCGGCAAAGCCGATCAACGTGCGCATCCGTTCCAGCGCCTGTTCCATCGTCATCACATGCTGACGGTCCATCACAAAGGGGCGGAAATCGTCGCGGGTGCGAATGCGCGCATAGCCCTGCATCAGGTCCAGCAGCGTCGCGGTATAGGTGACGCGGCGCACCCTCTGCACATCTTCGGTGATGCCGCGGGCAAAGAAATCGCGGCCCAGCTGGTCGCGCGCCATCAGTTGTGCTGCGGCATTGCGCATCGCCTCCAGCCGTTCCAACTGAAACGCAAGGTGCGCGGCCAGTTCTTCGCCTGACGGGCCTTCCTCCTTGGGATCGGGCGGCAACAGCAGGCGCGATTTCAGAAACGCAAGCCACGCGGCCATGACCAGATAGTCAGCGGCCAGTTCCAGCCGCAACTGCTTGGCCCGTTCGACGAAGGCCAGATATTGTTCCGCCAATGCCAGAATCGAGATTTTGCGCAGATCCACCTTTTGCGTGCGCGACAGGGTCAGCAGCAAATCAAGCGGCCCTTCGAATGCGCCGACATCCACGATCAGCGCCTCGGCGGCGACGCGTTCGCTGACACTGATCGTGTCTTCCTGAAAATCCTCGCCCTGCATGTCACCTCACGCTGTCAGCGCGTTAAGTTCAGCCTCTAATGCAGGGATGTCAATCGTCTCGGGGGGCTTTCGCTGGGCCAGGGCACGATCTGCGCGGGCATGCGCTGCCGGGGTCATATCACCAGAAGCCATGACAACGGCCCGCATCTCGTCCGCGTCACCATTGCAGTGCAGCACGATATCGCACCCCGCCGCAATCGACGCCGCCGCCCGTTCTGCGATGGTGCCCGACAACGCCTGCATCGACAAATCATCGGTCATGATCAGCCCGTCAAAGCCGATGTCGTCGCGGATCACCTGCATCACGGCGGGGGACGTTGTCGCAGGCCGGACCGGGTCGATGTCGGCGCAGACGATATGGGCGGTCATGCCCATGGCGATATCGTTCAGCGCCTGAAACGGTGCGAAATCGCGCGCTATCAGTTCAGCGCGCGGGGCGGTTACGGTCGGCAGCGCCTTGTGGCTGTCCACGGCTGCGCGTCCATAGCCCGGAATATGTTTCAAGACCGGAAGCACCCCCCCCGACACAAAGGCATCGGCACAGACACGTGCGGCCTGCACGACGGTGTCGATATCACTGCCATAAAGCCGGTTGCGCAGGATCGGATGGGTCGCATCCTCGACCAGATCGGCCAGCGGGGCGCAGTTCACGTCGATGCCCACATCATGCAGTTCCGCCGCAATCAGCCTGCTGCGGACCCATTGCGCCCGCATCGGATCACGCGCGCGCGCCAACTGGTCCAGTGCGGGCAGGTATTCGCGCCAATGCGGGCTGCGCATCCGCTGCACGCGCCCGCCTTCCTGATCGATCAGGATCGGCGCGTCGCGGCCCACCACATCGCGCAGATCGGCGGTCAAGCCGCGCAACTGGTCGGGCGTGTCGACGTTGCGGGAAAACAGGATAAACCCTAGCGGGTCCGCATCGCGGAAAAAATCACGCTCCCAGTCCGTGACCCGCGGGCCCGCAGGCCCCAGGATCGTCGCGGTCAGCGCCACCTAGTTGACCAGCACAGCAATACAGTTCGCGCCTTCGGCCTCAAGTGCTGTGCAGAACCGGCGCGCCTCGGCCCGGTCGGTAAAACCGCTGGCGCGCAAACGATACCACGTGCCGCTGGACTGGTTGCTGACCTGAATGACCCGGCCCTTGTCAGTCATCAGTTGCCCGAACGTGCCCTGCAGGCGGCGCCATTCCTCGGCGGCCAGCGTCGGAGAGGGAAACGCGCCAAGTTGGACCAGATTGGTGCCGGCTGCAAATTCCGTTGTGGATATGGCAACCTCGTCAGTCCGCACAGTGGCCGTCGCGGAGGATGCCACGGTTGCCTGCAACCCTGCCGGGCGCAAGACCGGACGCTGTGACATGACGACACCGGGTACCGACGGGGCGATCACATCGGTTTCATCGCCGGTTTCAATGCCTGTCCCGACCGCTGCCACGTCTGCCGCAATCTGATCAGCCAGGGCAAGGATATCTGCGTTGGCGGGATCTTCAAAGGCGGCTGCCGGCACATCGGGGGCTGCCATGTTCACCGGCACCTGTCCAACCTCGGGCGCCGGGGCGATATTTTCCGATGCGTCAGAAGGCTGCACATCAAAATCTTCGGTTGTCAGCCCGCTGGTCGCGGGGGCCAGCACAAGCCGGTCCTCGGGGCCGCCAGCCTCGCCTACTGCGGCCACTTCGTTCACCGCCAACCCGGTATGAAGTGCCACGTCACCGCCCGGATTATCGGGCAGCACACGCATGTCGCCTTCCATGGCGCGCACCACGGGAATGCCGCTGACGTCACGCATCACCAGCTTGTAACCCCAAAAACCGACGCCTACGATCAGGGTCAGCGAAAGGGCGGCCCCTGCAAAATTAACGAAAGAACCGGCGCGCGACGCGCTATCTTGCGGGGCGAACCCCTCATCATAAACTGCCATCTTTGCCTCACTGCGCCCCGTGCCTTGTGGCTTTTGGGGTCAATTCATTCAGCCTGTTCCGGCAGTGCACGTTTAACGCATTTCTTCTGCCGGTGTGACACCAAGAATACCAAGACCTTGCGAAATAACAATCGCAACGGCCCGGATCAGCGCAATTTTCGTTTGTGTTGTATCTGAATCACCCTCTTGCACGAAACGCAGTGCAGGCTGGCTGTTACCATGATGGTAAAGCGCGTGGAAATCCGACGCCAGATCATACAGATAAAATGCGATCCGGTGCGGCTCGTGTCCCTTGGCGGCAATCTCGACCAGACGCGGCCATTCCGCCAGTTTCCTGATCAGCGTCAGTTCGGCGTCATGGCTCAGGCCCGACAAATCCACGTCAACCAGCGTGGCATCGGACACATCCGCGATAGCCGCCGCCTTGCCCACCGCGGAATTCACCCGCGCATAAGCGTAATTGACATAAAAAACCGGGTTATCCTTGGATTGCTCCAGCACCTTATCGAAATCGAAATCCAGCGGGGCGTCGTTCTTGCGCGTCAGCATATGAAACCGGGTCACATCCTTGCCGACGGCATCGACCACATCGCGCAGGGTCACGAATGTCCCTGCCCGCTTCGACATCTTGAAAGGTTCGCCGTTCTTATACAGCTTCACCAGCTGCGTCAGCTTGATATCCAATGGCACGCGGCCATCCGACAGCGCGGACACCGCCGCCTTCATCCGCTTGACGTAACCGCCGTGGTCGGCCCCGAACACGTCGATCAAGGCGTCGAACCCGCGCTGCACCTTGTCATAATGATATGCGATGTCGGGGGCAAAATACGTCCATGCGCCGTCCGATTTCTGCACGGGCCGGTCCACGTCATCGCCATGGGCAGTGGATTTGAACAGCGTCTGTTCGCGCGGTTCCCAGTCTTCCGGCACCTTGCCCTTGGGCGGTTCCAGCACGCCCTGATAGATCAGCCCCTTGGCGTCCAGCTCTGCAATCGCCTTTTCGATCAGGCCGCTGCCATACAGGGACTTTTCGGAAAAGAAACTGTCCATCATGATGCCAAGCTGCGCGAGATCGTCGCGGATCAGCGCCATCATGGCATCGGTGGCGAATGCGCGCACCTCTTCCAGCCAGACCTGTTCGCTTTTGCCGACATAGGCATCGCCGACCTTGTCTTTCAGCGCCTGCCCCACCGGGATCAGGTAATCACCCGGATAGGTCCCATCCTCGAACGCGACATCCTGACCGTGCGCCTCAAGATAGCGCAGATAAACTGACCGCGCGAGAACATCGACCTGCGCGCCGCCATCATTGATGTAATATTCGCGGGTCACATCATAGCCCGCGTAACCCAGCAGACTGGCCAGCGCATCGCCAAAAACGGCGCCACGGGTGTGGCCCACATGCAGCGGGCCGGTGGGATTGGCCGACACATATTCCACCAGTATCTTTTGCCCCTGCCCCAGCGTGGACCGGCCAAAGCCCGCATCCGACAGCACGGTGCGCACCACATCCTGCCAGACACCGGATGCCAGGCGCATATTCAGAAATCCGGGGCCTGCCACCTCGGCGGAAGCGACACGCGGATCGGATTGCAGCCGCGCCGCCAGCGCCTCTGCGATGGCGCGGGGGTTCATTTTCGCGGGCTTGGCCAGCACCATGGCGGCGTTGGTCGCCATGTCACCATGCGCCGCGTCGCGGGGCGGCTCTACGGCCACAGCATCGGTGGACAGTCCGCCGGGCAAAAAACCTTCGGCTGTCAACTGGTCAAGGCAATCCATCACAAGGACGCGGATATCGGCAAAAAGGTTCATCGTGTCATGTCCAACTTGTTCCAACTCCGTGTAGCATCCCGCGCGCGGGCGTCAATTAGCGCGGCGCGCGGGTGGCTCATGTGTCCGAGGGTGGCTGATTGCCGGATTTTTCCGTCTCTGGCGGTCGCAGGGCGATGATGCGCACGTCCTTGGCAGGTTTGACATCTTCGTCCTTGCGCAAAAGGCGTATCTCTCCTGCGGGCGAAATCCGCCCGACAAGATGCGCGCGGGGACGTTTGGCGCGCCAATCCTCAAAGGTGAATTCGTCCGTCAGACGGGTCACCCGAAAGGTCCAGCCATCGCGGATCATCCTGTTCAGCCCGGCGTGGGTCTCTTCGGGGCCAAAGACGCGGCCCCCCAATGTGCTGGGCAGTTGATGGCGGGCGCGGTCGCTTTTTTCGCGTGTGACCTGAAACACGTTGTCGCGGCCGAATTCCGGGGCAAGGTCCGTGGCGACCAGCGTATTATAGGCGTCATTGTCGGTGGCCGCGACAAGTGTGGCATAGCTGACCAGTTCCAGACGCTGTTCGGCTGCCTCTGACAGGATATCGCCCGAAAAGGTTTCGATTCCGGCACGGCGGGCGGCGCGCAAGTGGCCAAAGTTCGGATCGGCCATCAGCACTGGTACATCCGCCTTTTTCAACGCCTCGGCAAAGGCGGTGGTCCACTCGGATCCGCCGATCAGGATCACACCCGGTTTATCCGCCCCGGTCAGGCCCAGCCAGCGGGCAAAGGGCGCCAGCGTGAACCCGTGCACAATCACGGTAAAGGCCACCAAAACAAAGGCCAGCGGCCCGATCAAGGCCGCATCGTCAAAACCCAGACCCAACAGGCGTTCGCCAAACAGACCCGCGACCGCCACAAGCACAACCCCGCGCGGACCCGTCAGGGCCACCAAGACCTGTTCGCGCCAGGCGATACCCGACCCTAAAAGGGATACCATCACCGTCAGCGGCCGCGCCACCAGCACCACCAACACGACGAAAACAGCCGCATGCCAGTCAAGCCGGGCCAGGGCCGCAAAATCCATCTGCGCAGCCAGCAGGATGAAAACGCCCGAGACCAGCAGGACGGTTGCATGTTCCTTGAACCGGCGCATTTCTTCGTAGCTGGGCAGGTTGGCGTTGGCGATGACGATCCCCATGATCGTCACGGCCAGCAGGCCGCTTTCGTGCAGCACCCAATCCGAAACCGCAAAGACCGCCACCAACAGCGCGAAAAGCACCGGCACCTTCATGTATTCGGGCACCCAGGCGCGTTTGAACGCGCGCGCCAGCCCGAAACCTGCCGCAATACCCAGCACGGTGGCGACGCCTACCCCGGTGACCAAATCGATCAGGGCGGCGTTGACCGTCGTTGCGGTGTGCAGCACCAGCACGACTTCGAAGGCCAGAACCGCCGCCAGGGCGCCGACCGGGTCGTTGATGATCGCCTCCCAATGCAGCAGGGCGGCCGGACGTTTCGACAGGCGCGCCGTGCGCAACAAGGGCGCAATCACGGTTGGCCCCGTCACGATCATGATGCCGCCAAAGACAGCCGCGCTTTCCCAGCTCAGACCCGCTGCATAATGCAATGTCAGCGCCGATGTCAGCCAGCCCAGCGGTGCACCGACAAAGACCAGCCGCTTGACCCCGACCGCCGCCCCCTGCAACGAGTGCAGGTTCAGCGTCAGCCCGCCTTCGAACAGGATGATGGCAACCGCAATGGAAATGATCGGCCCCATCAGCGGCCCGATATCGCGCTGCGGGTCAAAGACCCCCGCCACCGGCCCGACAATGATGCCGGCCAGCAACATCAGCACAATGGCCGGCATCCGCAGCCGCCACGCCAGCCACTGCGAGCCGACGCCCAAGACCCCAACCAGCGCAATCGCCATGACGGGCGCCATCGCGCCGGCTTCGCTCTCAATTGCCATCAATCACTCCTGCCGGAACATCGGCACCACCAATCAAGCGTTTATGTTCCTGAATGGCAAACCTGTCCGTCATTCCCGCGATATAATCGGCCACGATCCGCGCCAATGCGGTCTGGTCAGGCGCGTCAGCCACATCCTTGCGCCATTGTTTTGGCAGTTCGCCGGTGTTTTTCATGAAAAACGGGAACAGTTCGTTCACCATCTTTGTGACGACCACCCGCATGTCCACCACCGCAGGTGCGCGATACATGCGTTCGAACAGGAACTGCCGGATCACCTTGAGGTCGGTCCACACGTCTGGCGAAAACTGCACCATCATCCGCCCCGCATGGCGAATATCATGCACCGTTGCCGGGGCCAGCCCTGACAGATTGCGACGGCTGACAGTGATCACATCCTCGACCAGAATGCCAAAAAACCGGCGCAGCGCCTCATGCCGGCGGCGGTAATAGTTCAGGCCGGGGTATTTTGCATCGACCCGCGCGAAACAATCGCGCAGGATCGGCAGTTCTGCCAGATCGTCGGTGCTGAACAGCTCTGCGCGAAGTCCATCGTGCAAGTCATGGTTATTATAGGCAATATCGTCAGCCAGCGCCGCCGCCTGCGCCTCGGCGCTTGCATGGGTGTGCAGTTCCAGATCGTGACGCGCGTTGTAGGCGGCCAGCGCATAGGGAATGTCCCCCGTCACGGGGCCATTGTGTTTGGCAATCCCCTCCAGCGTTTCCCACGTCAGGTTCAGCCCGTCCCATTCGGCATAGTGCCGTTCCAGGCTGGTGACGATCTGCAACGCCTGTGCGTTATGATCAAAGCCGCCATAAGGCTGCATCAAGGCATCCAGCGCCTCCTCGCCTGTGTGCCCGAACGGGGTATGCCCCAGATCATGCGCCAGCGCGACCGCCTCGGTCAGTTCCACGTTCAGTCCAAGGGCGGCGGCGACGGTGCGCGCGACCTGCGCCACCTCGATCGAATGGGTCAGGCGGGTGCGGAAATAATCACCTTCGTGTTCGATGAACACCTGGGTCTTGTGTTTCAGCCGCCGAAAGGCGGATGCATGAATGATCCGGTCACGATCCCGCTGAAAGGGCGACCGGAATGTGCTTTCTTCTTCCGGGTATAGCCGCCCGCGCGCATTGGCCGGGTCTGTTGCATAGGGCGCTGCCATTGTTCTGCCTGCCTTGTCCGTCTTGCCTATGCCCCCTATATTGCAAGTGAACCCAAACCGATAGGTCTGTCCGATGCTTACGATCCCCCCCAAGGTCACCCCCCGCGCCTTTGAACGGCTAGCCGAAATCGGCGCCGCAGCCCAGGGAAAAGCCCTGCGCGTCGCGGTCGAAGGCGGCGGTTGTTCGGGGTTTCAATATGAAATCGACCTTGATGCGCCCAAGGACGATGACCTGATCTTGTCGGACAAGGGCGAAACCGTGGTCATTGACGCTGTCTCGCTGCCATTTCTGGCCGACGCGACGATTGATTTCACCGAAGAACTGATCGGCGCGCGCTTTGTGATCAACAACCCCAATGCGTCATCGTCCTGCGGCTGCGGCACATCGTTTTCGATGTGAGCCTTGCACAGCGCCGCCCCCTGCGGCAGAACGGTCGCAAAGCGGGGGCGTCATGAAAATAGCCACATTCAACATAAACGGCGTCAAGGCGCGCATCGGCGCGCTGACGGAGTGGCTGGATGCGGCACAGCCGGATGTCGCGTTCTTGCAGGAAATCAAATCCATTGACGAAAATTTCCCCCGCGAGATGTTCGAGGACAGGGGGTATAACGTCGAAACCCATGGTCAAAAAGGGTTCAACGGTGTCGCAATCCTGTCAAAACTCCCGCTTGAGGATGTGACCCGCGGACTGCCCGGTGACGACGCCGACGACCAGGCCCGCTGGATCGAGGCGACCGTGGTGGGAACAACGGCGGTGCGTATCTGCGGGCTGTATCTGCCCAATGGCAACCCGGCACCGGGGCCGAAATACGATTATAAACTGGCCTGGATGGACCGATTGCATGCCCGCGCGCAGGATCTGCTGGCGCAGGAAGAACCGGCATTGATGGCCGGAGATTACAATGTCATCCCACAACCCGAGGACGCCGCCCGCCCCGATGCCTGGCGCAAGGACGCGCTGTTTCTGCCGCAAACCCGCGCGGCGTTCCGACGCATCACCAACCTTGGTTTTACCGAAGCGTTTCGCGCCCGCGAGACCGGCCCGGGTCACTATTCATTCTGGGATTATCAAGCCGGCGCTTGGAACAAGAATGACGGCATCCGCATCGACCATTTCCTGCTGACCCCGCAATGCGCCGACCTGTTGAACGATTGCTGGATCGAGAAAGAGGTCCGCGCCGGGGAAAAACCATCCGATCATGTACCGGTCTGGATTGATCTGGCGGTGTGACGACACAGGCAAAATGTGATAGAATCAGGCCTTGTCGAAACGGACAGGGTGGGAATGTCATGCGCCATATCGCCATCACCGCCGCGCTTGCCATCGCGATCATACCGACAGTCGGGTTCGCGCAATGCCGCATCACGATACCGGGTACCGCCTGCGTGGCGGTGCCGCAACCGGCCATCCCGCGTCCCGGCCCGGTTGACATCGGTGATACGCTGGAACGCGGACAGTATTCGATGCTGATGAATGCCCGCTACTATGGCCTGCCAGACGCCCGCGATGGCTGGGTCTATATGCGGATCGCCGATGATATCTACCGGGTGGACTGGCGCAGTCACACCGTGCTGGAACGCGTCACCGATCAGGCAGGCCGTAATTGGTAAACGTTCAGGCGGTTACATCGTGGCCATAAAGCCAGCGCAGCCGGTTCATGAAGACGGTGGGCGCGACACGCCCCAGCACGCGCAGGCCGGTGTGGGCCACATGCCGTTGCACGCCGGACAGATGATAGTTGCGCGCATTGGCATTGGCCGCCCCGATGGCGCGCACCACGCGCCCGCGGCGCGCCGTTTGATAGGCGTCCAGCCCGGTGCCCAGTTGCGCGGCGGCATTCAGGGACCGCGCCAGCACATAGGCATCCTCGATCGCGAGGTTCGCCCCCTGCGCCAGAAATGGCAGCGTCGGATGCGCGGCGTCACCCAGTATTGCGATGGACCCCTGCCACCAGTTTTCTGCGACAGGATGGCGGAACAACCCCCAAAGATTGGTGTCCTCGACAGCGCCCAGAATCCCCTTGATATCCCAACTGGCATTGGCAAAGGCAGCCCGCAGGTTTCCCGGTTCGTCGGTGTGGTGCCAGCCTTCGCTGGCCCACTGGCTGCGCGCCTGCACAGCCACGACATTCATCATGCCACCAGGCAAGGGATAGGTCACCATATGCCGGTCGGGCAACATCCAGATCCGGGCCACGGCCTCTGCATCGGGCTGTTTGACGATCGCCCGCCACGCGACCTGACCGGTGAAAAACGGTTCTGCATCGCGGTTGATCTGGCCGCGCACAACAGATTTGACGCCGTCAGCCCCGATGGTCAGATCAGGGCGCACGAGGCCCTCGGCGGTCTGAAATGACCCGTCGGGGTGCAATTCGCTGATCCGCGCATCCAGTGTGATCGTAACGCCCGCATCCGCACAGGCCGACGCCAGCAGATCAATCAGGGCGGCACGATGGATGAAACGATATGGCGGAGCCTGCCCTGCCAGACCGAATCGGGCGACCTGACGCCCGGTCAGCCCATCCATCGGCACAACAGCCTGCGCACGGATACTGGCATCATCCAGTGCCTGCGCCAGCCCAAGATCATGCAGGGCACGCGCGCCATTGGGCGTGATCTGGATACCGGCGCCGACGGCCGTGATTGTGGGCGCCTGTTCGTAAACAGTGACTTCAGCCCCCTGCCGGGCCAACGCCAGCGCCGCCGTCAGACCGCCGATACCACCACCGATGATGGCGATCTTGCGGTCTGCATTACAGCCGGGTTCAGTCGTCGCGGTGGACCTTTTCGCGGCGTTCATGGCGTTCCTGTGCCTCCAGGCTCATGGTGGCGATCGGACGGGCATCAAGCCGCTTCAGCGAAATCGGCTCGCCGGTGATTTCGCAATAGCCATATTCGCCTTCTTCGATGCGGCGCAGCGCCGCGTCGATCTTGCTGACCAGTTTGCGCTGCCGGTCACGGGTGCGCAGTTCCAGCGACCGGTCGGTTTCTTCGGATGCGCGATCGGCAACATCGGGAATGTTGCGCGTCTGGTCCTTCATTCCGGCAACGGTGTCGCGGCTGTCTTCGAGAATTTCGGCCTTCCAGTCGAGCAGCTTGCGGCGGAAATATTCGGTCTGTCGTTCATTCATGAACGGCTCGTTATCGGCGGGGCGATAGTCTTCCGGCAAAAACGCTTCAGCTTTCATCTTCATACCTTTTTTTGTCCGACACATTCTGGCCCACCACCATGCGCCATCACCCTTGTTTTGTCGGGGGTTTACTTGGTTGTTGATGAACTGTCACCCCCTGATTTGATGCAAAGCGCGGGTGTTGATGATCTGCGGCAAACTGCTAGGTTGGTGGCCAAAATGTAAGGGAAATCAATCGTGCAATTCACTGGCACCGACAGTTATGTCGCCACCGATGATCTGACCATGGCGGTGAATGCCGCGGTGACGCTGGAGCGGCCCTTGCTGGTCAAGGGCGAGCCTGGAACAGGCAAAACCGAACTGGCCCGCCAGGTCAGTGCCGCGCTGGGGCTGCCGATGATCGAATGGCACATCAAATCCACCACCAAGGCGCAGCAGGGGCTTTATGAATACGATGCCGTCAGCCGGTTGCGCGACAGCCAGCTGGGCGATGCACGTGTCAATGACGTGGCCAATTACATCAAGCGCGGCAAGCTGTGGCAGGCATTCGGCGCGGACGGCCGCGTCGTGCTGCTGATCGATGAGGTGGACAAGGCCGATATCGAGTTTCCCAACGATCTGTTGCAGGAACTCGACCGGATGGAATTCCACGTCTACGAAACCGGCGAAACGGTCAGGGCGGTCCACCGCCCCATCGTGATCATCACCTCGAACAACGAAAAGGAACTGCCCGATGCCTTTCTGCGGCGCTGTTTCTTTCACTATATCCGCTTTCCCGACATCGACACGATGCGCAAGATCGTGGCCGTGCATCACCCCGGCATCAAGGATGCGCTGCTGACCACCGCACTGACGCAATTCTACGACATCCGCGACACTGCGGGGCTAAAGAAAAAACCGTCAACATCAGAGGTGCTGGACTGGCTGAAACTGCTGCTGGCCGAGGATCTGACACCAGAGGACCTGAAACGCGACGCGGCGAATGCGCTACCCAAACTGCACGGGGCGCTGCTCAAGAACGAACAGGATGTGCATCTGTTCGAACGTCTGGCCTTCATGGCGCGGTCAGGGCGTTAAGGCCGGGTGGCTGAAACATGGTACCGGATGGAACTGATGGATTGGCGCGTGTTCCGGCAGATTTGGCGGCGACGGCCTGTAGGCTCTACTCGCTCCAGTCATGGACATGCACGTCCTTGCCGGAATGACCCTGCAATATCTTGACCGCGACATCGCGTCTTTCGGGGTCCGCGACGCGAACCCAGAGCAGGATGCCGCCGTTTTCGATCTGGTGCTGGTAGTAATCCTTGTGGTGTTTGCCCACCCGCCGCGCCAGGATCGACCCGATCACCGCCCCCGGCGTCCCACCGATCGCCACCGCCGCAATAGAGGCCGCCAGCGTGCTGAGCGGGGTCAGGAGCGCCGCCCAGGCGATGGCCGAGCCAAGGAAAAAGAACCCGCCGGCAATCGCGCCTTCCAATTCGCCGATCGCTTCCTCTGATACGAAAGCCGCGCGGGGGGCGTGGGGGTCGTCCTCCAGATCCCTGGACCGCCAGTAGGCCGAGCCCAGTTTTTCGCGCAGCACCTCTTCATCGCCCAGCATGCTGATGTCATAGCGGCTGAACCCTGCGGCGCGCAGGTCATAGATCGCGGCCTGCAGGTCGGCAAAGCTGTCAAAGACACCCACGGCCTCGGGGATTTCGATGACGATGGTTTTTTCCTTGGGTGCGGTGTCGGACATGTGCATACCTCTTGCTGGCAGGCCCGTCTTATTTTGATGTGCAGGGCACGCAATTGCGCCAGATCAATCGGCCTGCGCAAAATTGCACGGCTAATTGACTGGTCATGCGGCGAAAGCGCGGTATTCTTGGGGGCAGGCAGACAAGAACAGGCTAGAACCATGACCGGCCCGGCAAGAATAACGATCCGGCCCATTTCGGGCGGCAGACGATCAGGCATGGCGCGGGCCGCAGGCCCTATGACAAGGTAGGCGAAGTGACCAGTTTCATCAAATACCAGCGCCGCGCATGATCCGGCGCGCTGCTCTTGCCCTGTTGATGCTGGCCGGCTGTGCGCCCCCGCCAGATACCCCTGCGCCGGTCCGTCTGGACATGCCCGCGATGCGCAGTTTTGACGCGGCAAGCCCCGGCCCCGCGCTGCGGCCCAATTCGGAAATCGCGCTGGATTTCATGGATCTGGCGTTCCAGATGGAAAGCGGACGCGAATTGCCCGCCCTGACACGTTTCGAAGAACCGATCACCGTGCGCGTCGCGGGCGATGTATCGCAGGCGATGGTCAACGACCTGACCGATCTGCTAGGCCGTCTGCGCAACGAGGCGCGGATTGATATCAGGCTGACGGACGCGCCTGCCGCCAACATCACGATCGAGGCGGTGCCCACACGCGCCCTGCAACGTGTGGCCCCCAACGCCGCCTG
>NZ_CBFIBD010000017.1:0-53891 GCF_965660735.1 Yoonia sp. | reverse complement strand
ATATGCAGCCCCGAAATCGCCAGAAGATGCGCAAGGTTCGCCGCGCGCAGGTCTGATAGCGTATCCTGACCCATGGCCGATCGGTCACCGGTCATGATCGCGGCGGCAAAGGCCCCCGTTTCCCCCGGCATCGCGCGTTGCACCGCCGCCGATATCGTCATGCGCAGGGAAAAGATACGCATCGCCCATCCTGTGCGCATCGGGTCTGCCAGCCGCAATGCCGGGGTGCGGGTATACCCCACAGCCCCCAACTGCATGAACCACGCGTGGCGCTGGAAATCAAAGCCACCGGGTTCGGCCGGGCCCGCCGGCGGCGACAGATGGCCGGTCATGATCAATGTCTCGCCCGGGCGGTAATCCTTGATCACCTGTTCGCCGTGAACAGATACCCGCACCCGTGCCGGTGTGCGGCCGGGCGACATGTCTGCCAGCACAACCCTGTCCAGCGTCAGCCGGGGTGCATCGCTGGCAGAGCGGTCGATATTCACGATGCGACCTTCGATCGGGCCGTAATAGCGGAAACCAAGCACCGGAGCAGTAACGTCTTGGGCGCGCCATTTTGCCAACCCGGTGCCCGTCATCACAAGGATCAGTGCCAAAAACAAAGGCGCGTATGCCACATGCACCATCCGGGACAGGGCCCAAAGCCCCGGCAAGGCCAGCCCCAAGGACGCAAACACCATCGCCCCCGGTTCTGCCGGCAGAGAGAAATAGCCGCCGATCCCAATCCCAAGGCACACCGGCACCCAACCGATCATCGCGCCCCGTTGCGCCAACAGCGCGTCTGTCATCACGGCACGCACTTGTTCTTCGCCCCTTGGCTTAGTATCCCCGGCCCAAGCCCCAGTCTTGGGGAAAACTGATTAGCGAAAGGTTAACATCGCATGTCCGTCGTCACACGTTTCGCCCCCTCACCCACCGGTGCCCTGCATATCGGCGGCGCGCGCACCGCCCTGTTCAACTGGCTTTATGCACGGGGGCATGGCGGCACCTTCTTGTTGCGCATCGAAGACACCGACCGCGCCCGATCGACCGAGGAAAACAAACAGGCCATCCTTGACGGGCTGCGCTGGCTTGGCCTTGACTGGGACGGTGAACCGACCAGCCAGGCCGCCCGCGCCGACCGCCACGCCGAAGTCGCGCATCAGATGCTGGCGAGTGGCCACGCCTATAAATGTTACAGCACGCAGGACGAAATCGAGGCGTTCCGCGAACAGGCGCGCGCCACCAAGGCATCAACCTTGTTTCAATCCCCCTGGCGCGACGTGCCGGACGCGGAACACCCAGACCTGCCCTATGTCGTGCGCCTGAAGGCGCCGCGCACAGGCACCACGACCCTGCATGACGCGGTGCAGGGCGATGTGACATGGTCCAACGACCAGCTGGACGACATGATTCTGCTGCGGTCGGATGGCAGCCCGGTTTATATGCTGGCCGTCGTCGTGGACGATCACGATATGGGCGTGACCCATGTAATCCGGGGCGATGACCATCTGGCCAACGCATTCCGGCAAAACCTGATCTACGAAGCAATGGACTGGGCCAAGCCCGTTCTGGCGCATATCCCGCTGATCTATGGCCCCGACGGCAAGAAACTCTCGAAACGGCACGGCGCGACGGGTGCTGCGGAATATCAGGCCCTGGGGTATCCGGCGGCAGGCATGCGCAATTATCTGGCCCGGCTCGGCTGGAGCCATGGCGACGATGAATTCTTTACCGATGAACAGGCCAAGGCATGGTTCGACCTAGACGGAATCGGCAAGTCGCCCGCACGGTTCGATTTCAAGAAACTGGAACATATCTGTGGCCAGCATATCGCCGCAGCGGATGATGCTGCACTGCTGCGTGAATTGCAGGATTACCTAGCGGTAACCGGGGCCGAACCCCTGACCGACACACAGGCTGACGGGATGCTAAGGGCCATGTATTGCCTGAAAGAGCGGGCCAAGACATTCCCTGAACTTCTTGAAAAGGCACATTTTGTGCTGACACCGCGCCCTGTAGTGCCAGACGAAAAGGCAGCTGCACAGCTTACAGATGTATCCCGTGGTATACTGCGTGAATTGACGCCGCAGCTGCAAAATGCTAGCTGGAACCGTGACACTCTCGAAGGGGTCGTTGCGTCTGTTGCCGAAGCTCATGACATGAAGTTGGGCAAGCTCGCCGGGCCGCTACGGGCGGCGCTTGCAGGACGCGCGGTATCACCAAGCGTGTTCGACATGATGTTGGTCCTGGGGCAGACTGAAACGATCGCTCGGCTACAGGATGCCAGCGCCTGAAACCAATTCGTTACGAATTGCAGGTAGCTGGACGCAGACGACTTAAGACGTGCCGCCTGTGCAAGAATTGTGCGCGGCCAACAGGGGAATACAGATGGCAGAAGATACTGGAACCGCGACGCTAACCATCCACGGCAAAAGCTATGAGTTGCCGATTCACACGCCCACAACCGGGCCCGAAGTGATCGACATCCGCAAACTTTACGCGCAGGCTGATGTTTTCACTTATGATCCCGGTTTCACCTCGACCGCCGCGTGCGACAGCACGATCACCTTTATCGACGGCGCCAAGGGCGAATTGCTGCACCGGGGCTATCCGATTGACCAGCTTGCCAGCCAGTCGCATTACCTCGAGGTGTGCTATCTGCTGCTTTATGGTGAATTGCCTTCAGCGGAAGAACTGGAAAAATTCGAATCCCTCGTGACCAACCACACGATGATTCATGAACAGATGCACAACTTCTTTCGTGGGTTCCGGCGTGATGCGCACCCGATGGCGACAATGGTTGGCGTGGTCGGCGCGATGTCTGCTTTCTATCACGACAGCACCGATATCAACGACGAACACCAACGCGAAGTTGCGTCGATCCGCCTGATTGCAAAGATGCCGACAATTGCAGCGATGGCCTATAAATATTCCATCGGACAGCCTTTCGTTTATCCGCGCAACGATCTGGATTACGCTGCAAATTTCCTGCACATGTGTTTCGCCGTCCCGGCGGAAGAATATCACGTCAACCCAATTCTGGCCCGCGCCATGGACCGGATCTTTACGCTGCATGCGGACCACGAGCAGAACGCGTCAACCTCGACGGTGCGATTGGCGTCGTCTTCGGGTGCCAACCCCTTCGCTTGTATCGCTGCCGGTATCGCCTGCCTTTGGGGGCCTGCGCACGGCGGTGCAAACCAGGCCTGTCTGGAGATGCTCAAGGAAATTGGCACGCCTGACCGGATTCCCGAATTCATTGCCCGCGCCAAGGACAAGGACGACCCCTATCGTCTGATGGGGTTCGGCCACCGCGTTTACAAGAACTTTGACCCCCGCGCGACTGTGATGAAACAGTCCGCGGACGAGGTTCTGGATCTTATGGGTGTGGAAAACAACCCGATCCTTCAGGTCGCAAAAGAGCTTGAAAAACAGGCGCTTGCCGATCCGTATTTCGCCGACAAGAAACTATTCCCGAACGTCGATTTTTATTCGGGGATCATTCTTGAGGCGATGGGTTTCCCAACGTCCATGTTCACGCCGATCTTTGCTTTGGCCCGGACAGTTGGCTGGATTTCACAATGGAAAGAGCAGCTTGCCGATCCACAGTTGAAAATCGGCCGACCACGGCAATTGTATCTGGGCGAAACCGCCCGCGACTACGTGGATATCGAAAAACGATGAAATGCAGGACCGCCTTTGGGCGGTCCATTTCGTTTAGGATCACAGGTAAGCTAATGGAATTAACAACAAGGCGGCTAGTTCTGCGCGGTCCGCAGGCCGGTGATATTGACGGGATGTTTGACAACTACAGCGACCCGTGTGCCATGCGGTTCTGGTCAACCGCGCCACATGCCGACAAGTCGGTCACGCAGCGTATTCTGGATCAACATATGGCCGCATGGGCCAAGGCGCAGGTCTATTTCCAGATCACGCTGGATGGCCGCTATATTGGCAGCGCCGGAAACCACCACAAGGATGAAGTCGGCTTTATGCTGCACCCGGATTATTGGCGGCAGGGTATCCTGACAGAGGCGATGCGCGCGATCATCCCGCATTTATGGGAGGTGACAGCACATGCCCGCCTTACGGCTGACGTTGATCCTGAAAACACGGCATCCCTTGGCCTGTTGAGAAACCTTGGATTTCTCGAAACCCACCGCGCGGCGCGCACCTTTTTCATCAACGGGGTCTGGTCGGACAGCGTCTATCTGGCATTTCAGCGCCCTTCATAGCGCGCGGGCCGCTTTTCCAGAAACGCCACGACACCTTCCTGAAAATCGCGAGTCTGCCCGCAGCGCCCCTGAAGTTTCGCCTCGAGCGCCAGCTGTGCGTCCAAATCATTATCGAAAGAGGCACGGATCGCCTTTTTCAACTGCCGATACGCAACTGTTGGCCCTTGGGCCAAATGCGCGCCGCGCTGCTGCACATGCTCGAGGAAATCCTCATCCGGCACTGTTTCATAGATCATGCCCCAGTCAGCGGCCTGACGCGCGGTAATCTTGTCTGCGAACAATGCCGCCCCCATCGCCCGTGCCGCCCCCATCTGGCGCGGTAGCCAGTATGTTCCACCGGCATCGGGGATCAGGCCGATCCGGGTGAAGGCTTGCACGAAATATGCAGCATCTGAAGCGATGACCACATCGCATGCCAGCGCCAGATTTGCCCCTGCCCCGGCTGCCGCACCGTTCACGGCGGCAATCGTCGGTATGCGACAGTCGAATATCGCCTTGAGCATCGGCACGTATTCATCACGCAAGGTCCGCTCCAGATCAAGCGATGCCGCAGAACCCGCATCGCCCAGGTCCTGCCCCGAGCAAAAGGATTTTCCTGCGCCGGTCATGATCAGGACGCGGGCTTCTTTTTCCGCAGATTTCACCGCGTGGGTGATCTCGGCACGCATCTGCGTATTCAGCGCATTCATCAGCGCGGGGCGGTTAAGTGTGATCACGGCAACTGAATTGCGGATCACAAGGGTAATGGCCTGATAGTCCATGCGCGTCGTCCTTTTTGGTGCGTTGCCAACACCCTAATGAACTGTTCGGTTCAGGAAAGGGGAACGATACGTCAGGACCGCAAAATTTCGTCTAATTCTGCTTTTTCGCCATCCGTCAGGGCGGGAACTGTGGTGTTCCGCCGTCTGATCGTTGCCCAGCCGACACCCAGCGCGATCAACAGCATCCCCGGGGCTGCCAGCCACAAGATCAGGTTTGCGCCGCGGGCATCGGGGCGCAGCAGCACATATTCGCCGTAACGCGCGACCATGAAATCGACGGCCTGCTGGTCGGTGTCGCCCGCCATGATCCGTTCGCGCAGCACGATCCGCAACTCTTTGGAAAGGCTGGCATTGCTTTCGTCAATGCTTTCGTTCCGGCAGACAGGGCAGCGCAGGCCCTGCGAAATCGCACGCGCGCGCTCTTCCAAGGCTGGATCATCCAGCATTTCGGCCGGTTCAACCGCCCAGAGAGGTGCAGCGAGAAACATGAGCAAAAGGACCAAGCGTTTCATTCTGCAGGGACCGCCTTGGGCATTTTGGCAGCTGCCGCACCAACCCGCAGTCGCCGGTCAGACAGCGAGAAGATGCCGCCAAGCGCCATCAGAATTGCGCCACCCCAGATCCAGTTGGCAAACGGTTTGACATAAACCCGCACCGCATAGCCGCCCTGCGCCTGTGGATCACCGATCACCACATAAATATCGCGTAGGATACCATTCCGAATAGCCGCCTCGGTCGTGGGCATGTTTGCGACGGGATAGAACCTTTTTTCAGGGCTCAGCGTCGCAAGACGTGTGTCGCCGCGCCAGATACCCATATCCGCCATGGTGGTGACATAGTTCGGCCCATTGACCTGTCTGACCTCATCAAGGGTGAATTCAAACTGGCCAACCGACCAGCGATCGTCGATCTGGGCGATACGGATGTCCTCTTTTTGCCACGCCAGCATGGCGGCAATGCCGAAGATGGTGACCCCCATACCAATGTGGGCCACGGCCTTGCCCCAGTCCGCACGGGGCAGCCGTGCGATCCGGCGCAACCGCGTGACCAAACCTTCGCGCCCCGCGCGCATCCACAGGTCCGCAATCGCGCCACCGACAACCCAGACACCAAGGGCCACGCCGATCGGTCCCAGTGCCGAACGACCGCTTTGGATCGCAAAGGCGAGCGCGCCAAGCGCCACAGCCAAGACCAGCCATGGCATCAGCGGTTTCGTGGCCCGGCCCAGCGTGCCGCGTTTCCATGCCAACATCGACCCCAGAGGAAGGATGATCGCCAGAGCCACCATGAATGGCGTAAACGCCGCATCAAAGAACGGCGGCCCGACAGATAGCGTGCGACCGAACACCATTTCTGCCACCAAGGGCCAGACCGTGCCGATGAACACGACAAAGGCGCTGACAGCCAACAGGACGTTATTCAGGATCAGGGCCGATTCACGGCTGACAGTCGAGAAAACCCCCTGTGCCTGCATCACCCCGGCCCGCGCGGCATAAAGCGTCAGCGACCCGCCCAGAAAGACGCCAAGGATCATGAGAATGAATACGCCACGTTCAGGATCATTGGCAAAGGCATGCACCGACGTCAGCACGCCCGAGCGGACAATGAATGTGCCCAACAGCGAAAACCCAAAGGCAAGGATTGCCAGCAGGATGGTCCAACTTTTCAACGCTTCGCGTTTTTCCACGACGATGGCGGAATGCAATAGTGCAGTCGCAATCAACCACGGCATGAAGGACGCGTTTTCAACCGGATCCCAGAACCAGAAACCGCCCCAGCCCAATTCGTAATAGGCCCACCATGATCCCAGCGCGATACCGATGGTCAGGAACATCCAGGCGGCAAGGGTCCACGGCCGCACCCAGCGCCCCCATGCGGCATCTACTCGGCCTTCGATCAGGGCCGCAACAGCAAAGGAAAACGCCATGCTGAGGCCCACATAGCCCAGATACAGGAACGGCGGGTGAAACGCCAAACCGGGGTCTTGCAAAAGCGGGTTCAGGTCACGCCCGTTCAAGGGCGGCTCTGCCAGCCGCAAGAACGGGTTCGAGGTGAACAGGATAAAGGCAAAAAACGCTACCCCGATAGACGCCTGCACCGCCAGCACCCGCGCACGCAGCCGCATCGGCAGATTACCCCCGAACCAGGCAGCCATGGCCCCGAACAGCGTCAGCGTCAGCATCCACAACAGCATGGATCCTTCGTGATTGCCCCAGACGCCGCTGATCTTGTAAATCATCGGCTTGTCGGTGTGTGAATTGGCATAGACCAGTTGCACCGAGAAATCCGAGGTCACGAAGGCCCACGTCAGCGCGGCAAAGGAAAAACCAACCAGAAGAAATTGCGTTATCGCGGCAGGTTCTGCCACGGCCATCCATGCTGCGTTGCCTTTATGGGCCCCAACCATGGGCACAATCATCTGCGCAATGGCGATGCCAAAAGCCAGAATCAGTGCGAAGTGTCCGAGTTCTATCAACATGACACATCATAACCCAATGCATGAGCAAGCAACATGGTCTGTTGATCAAATCAGCGATACATTTTGACGCTGCCTGCCGTTTTTTACGCTCACCGCATGAACCCGCCCTGCACCACATACGTCAACCCGGCCATCAGCAATCCGCCGATGATCAGCCGCACGAGCCATTTCAGCGTGTCCTCGATCGCGCCCAGCCGGTCCGATACGTTATCGCGATGCACCGCGTCCACCGCATTGCGGGTTTCCAGCGCGGCCAACCGGCGTTCAAATTGATCAGTCAGGTTATTTTCCATTCTGCCACTCCTGCAAGGCGGGGTTGTCGGCCAGCACGTTGGTATCGGGTGCAGTCAGGTGCTGCGCCATCAAAAGGCTATGCGCAACAGACCGTTGAAACTCTTGCCCCTTGGTCTGGTGCCGCGCGCCAAAATAGAAACTGACAATGGCCCCCATCAGCCACCAGAGCGGTTCGGGCACCAGCGCAAGCCCTTCCATGCCGTGCGCAAAGGTAGCGGGGTCCTGTATCGCAGTCACAAACAGCCAGATCGTCCCCAACGCCAGCATCGGGCGCGGCAACCGGTTCAGCCCATCCACGAAACGATCAAAAAGACCCCTTTGGGCGTGCGCGAACTCAGCCGCAAATTGTTGCAAACTGTCGCCGCGCGCATCGGCGGCGCGCACCGCCGCTTTTTCCGCATTCTGGCGAAAGACATTGGCGGTTTCGGCCACCACATTGCGTCCATCGCCAAAAAGGAACGTCATCAACCCCGTGATCAATCCCATCGTGCTGTCCTTTGCCGGTGTTGCGCCGCTGTCAGGTGATAGCGCGGGGCGATGAATTCCTCGGCCCTTGCAATCCAGCCGCCCTTGCCGCCATCACGCCTGCGGGCGTATTTGCGGCTGTTCGCCCGCCGGTCCGCCAGATCGTAATAATAGTTGCGGCGCGCAATTCCATAGGCGTCCACCAGGTGATCGGGGGCGGCCTGCATCGCCTTTTGTGTTGCGGCAATCGTTTCAGGTCCGATCACCCCATCGACTGTGACAGGGATGCGCATGTCCCCTAGCAGCCGTTGCAGGATTTTCACCGCATTGCCCCCCGCGTTGACATACATGTCAAACACCGATGCCTGAAGCGGCGCAGGCAGCCGATCAATTCCCGGTCGGCGAAAATAATGGTCGACAAAGATCGACACAGCGCGCGCGCGGGTCAGCACCTTTACATCAGCCGCATCAACCTGACTGTCGCCGGTCAGATCAAGACCAAGCCTGCGCATGGTGTGGACGGTGACCCCGTATTTCGTCGCCCCCCCGGGATCATCAGGGTCATTCACATAACCACCCTCGCGGGCGATGATGGCGGTCGCAATTTCGATGATGTCCTGCATGTGCAGCCCTCGTGTCGGTCAAACACAAAGGCTGCGCCAAAATCGTTAATTCGTCATCGCCGCAGCGTCCGGTGCCACATAGGTGCCCTGCGCCTTGAGCGCATCAATCACTTCCTTTGGCATGTAAGTTTCATCATGTTTCGCAAGGATTTCAACCGCTTCAAAGCGTCCGTTCACGTAATGCCCCTGTGCCACGACACCTTCGTTTTCGGAAAAGAGATCGGGCAGTATCCCAGAATAGACAACAGGAATCGTTGCGCCGCCATCTGTCACGGCAAAGCTGATCTGCTCGCCCTGCCCGCGCACGATCGACCCTTGGGCGACCAGCCCGCCAATGCGGAACCGTTCCGCCGGCGGCGGCGGCGCCTCGGCTACTTCAGAGGGCGAGCGGAAGAACTGGAAACTGTCCTTGGGCAACAGCGCCAGAAGCACCAGCACCAATGCCACGCAAACACCCGCGATCGACATCACCTGGATGCGGCGGCGTTTCTTGAGGTTCTTCAATCCGCTCATGGAAACACCGGCGCCAGCATCAGGCCCTCTGTTTCGGGACGGCCCAGCATCAGGTTGGCGTTCTGCAACGCCTGCCCCGATGATCCTTTGGTCAGATTATCGAGGGCGGCGATGACCATCGCCCGCCCAGGCACCCGGTCAACGACCACGCCGATATGGCAGAAGTTGGACCCGCGGATATGTTTGATAGATGGATGCTGTCCCATCGGTAACACCTCTATGAATGGTTCCGCCGCATAGGCTGCGACCAGCGTCTCATATATGACCTGTGCATCCCCTTGCACATAGGTGGTGGCCAAAATGCCGCGGTTGGCCGGTATCAGATGCGGCGTGAACTGTATTTGCACCGGACGGCCCGCGATGGCCGAAAACTCTTGGTCAAACTCACCCAGATGGCGATGCGTGCCACCCACGGCATAGGCATGCGCGCCTTCCGACAACTCCGCATGCAGCAGATTTTCCTTCAGACTGCGCCCTGCCCCCGATACTGCCGCAAGCAGATCAATGATGATCTGATCCAGATCAATGACGCCTGCCGCGATCAACGGGCGCAACGCATACTGGCCTGTCGCGGCATTGCACCCCGTGCCCGCCACCAGCCGCGCACCCTTGATCTGGTCGCGGTAGAATTCGGTCAGGCCATACACAGCCTCTTTCTGCAATTCGGGTGCGGCATGGGGTTTGCCATACCATTTTTCATATTCCGCCGGATCGCGCAGCCGGAAATCAGCAGACAGATCGACGATTTTCAAATGCGCCGGCAATCCGGCGATCACGGCCTGAGATGTGGCATGCGGCAAAGCGCAGAACACCAGATCGACATCATCAAACGACATCTCCTCTATTGTGGTCAGCGCAGGCAGCTTGAGATGGCGCAGATGCGGGAAAACTTCGGCCATGGTCATGCCGGCCTTGGAATGGCCCGACAAGCCCACGATTTGCAGGCCGGGGTGCGTGGCGATCAACCGGACCAGTTCGGCCCCGGTGTAACCGGATGCCCCCAGAATGGCGACGTTATGGGTCATGGAAAAATCCCCCTTGGGGTGAAATTTAGGCAAATGCGCGGGGATGCGCAATCAGGCAGCTTGAAAGGTGATCTGGCGTCGCAGGAATTGCGTGGCACGCGATGACACCCGCTTGGGATCGCCGGTGGTCAGAAACGCGCTGTCGGTCCCCGGTCCGATCATCTGTGGATGTCGCGCCAGATAATCTGCAAGGCTTTCTGCAACCAGATTGGCCTGGCTGAACACCTTTACGTCAGGGCCAAGTGCATCCTGAAATACCTCTGCCATCAGCGGATAATGCGTGCAGCCCAGCACGGCGGCATCGGGTTCCGGCATCTTGCGGCGCAGCGCATCGACATGGCTGCGCACCAGCGCATCCGCCAGAATCATATCGCCGTCTTCAATGGCATCCACCACGCCACCGCAGGCCTGCGCCTCGACATCAACACCGATGGCACGAAACGCCAGTTCGCGCTGGAACGCGCGGCTGGAAACGGTGGCAGGTGTTGCGAACAGCGCAACATGTTTCGCAGCGACCTCTCGCGGGGGGGAATTGTCACCCCATTGCCGTTCGGTCAGCGCCTCGATCAGCGGCACGAAAACCCCCAGCACGCGTTTGCCGGGCGGCACCCAGCCTTCCTGCATGCGGCGCAGGGCAGCGGCACTGGCCGTATTGCAGGCAAGGATCACCAGATCACAGCCCGCATCGAACAGGCGCTGCGTGGCGGCGGTGGTCAGGTTGTAAATGTCATCGGGGGTCCGCACGCCATACGGCGCATGGGCGCTATCGCCAAGATACACCAGCGGCACATCCGGCAAACGCGCCGCCACGGCGTCCAGCACCGTCAGCCCACCCAAACCGCTATCGAATATCCCTACGGCCATCGCGCACCTTGTATTTATCCTCGAACTCGTGGCCAAGGTGGCTTGCGTCCACCGGGCTTGGGCTCAGGTCATACGTCGCTTTGCGCAGGAAATCCATGCATCCTTTGGGGTCTTTTTTATAGGCCGACAGCACCTCGGACGGGATCGGATCACCGATCACGACGCGAACGGGTTTGTTCATGCGGGTTTTGAATTCGCGAATGAACATGCCGGTCCGCAAGGTGCTGTGCAGGTGGCTTGCGATCTGGAACAGGCGGCTGTTGCGCCCCTCAAAGAAAACCGGCACGACGACCGCGTCGGATCTTGCGATCATCTTGGCAGTAAAAGTCCGCCAGCCGGGGTCCATCGGTTCCGAGAAAGGCGTAGCCGAGGTGGAAACCGTGCCGCCGGGGAAAATGCCGATGGCACCGCCCGCATTCAGATAACGCACGGCCTCGGCCCGTGTTTCGAGGTTCAGCTTGGCGGCTTCCTTGGTGTCATCGAATGAAATCGGCAGGATCACCCGTTCCAGATCAGGCGAGCGACGAAATATCCGATGCGCCAGCACACGAAAATCACCCGCGCGGCGCTGCGACAGGATGCGGCCCATCATCAGCCCATCCAGAATTCCATAAGGGTGGTTCGAGACAACGATCACGGGACCGACGCGCGGGATGTTTTCAAGTGACCCTGCGATTATATCGAGCGTCAGACCGTAACGCTCTGCAATGACTTCCCAAAAATCCTGCCCCGCCGCGACATCGGCATCATAGCCGCGCGCCCGGCGGATCAGTTTCAACCGACCGGTGGCGTTTTCCATGACCCGGATCATCACCCGGCCGCCACGGCCATTGGCCGCACTTGCATAGGTAATGTCGCGCGCGACTTGGCGGTCTTTCATCGGCAATGTCTCTTAACCTGCGTTAAAGCTCGCGATGGATTATCACAGGCGCGCAACAAACATATGACAATTGCACGCCCGGCCCGCTTACTCTGCCGCCTGTTGCATAGGGGCAGCACGCAGCACCGCCAGCAATTCCTCGCGGCGCTTGGCCGCCTTGCGTGCGTTGGCATCCTTGACCGGACCAAAGCCGCGAATGTCCAGCGGCAAGGCCGCCAGTGCTGTGGCCGCATCACGCGTATCGGGGCGCAGTATGGTCAGAACCTCGGCCATGTCGGCCTCGTATTGCCTGATCAGGGCGCGCTCCATCCGGCGCTCGGCGGTGTGCCCGAAGGGATCGAAAGGCGTACCGCGCAGGAATTTCAGCTTGGCCAGTTTCGGGAACGCCCAGGCCATGCGCGATCCAAAGCCACGCTTGACAGGCCGCCCGTCAGGGCCGGTTTTCGACAGGATCGGCGGCGCCAGATGATATGTCAGCTTTAAATCGCCGTCGAATTCCGCTGCGGCCTTTGCACGTGTCTCGGACAGCAACCGCGCGACTTCGTATTCGTCCTTGTATGCCAATAACTTGTGATAGCCTTTTGCCACCGCCTCGCGCAGCGGCGTATCCTGAAACCGGTCCACAAAACGGCGATACCGTCTTGCCATCCGTTTGCCCTGATAGGCCGTCAAATGTTCAGCGCGATAGGTGATCTTGTCGTCCAGCGATTTGGGCAAGGCCATGACATTGGGTGTCAGGATCGCCGCTGCTTCCCCGGGGTTCAGATAGGCCCACCGGCCCAGATCGAAGGCGCGGATGTTGCGATTGACGGCCGCACCGTTCAATTCAATCGCGCCGATGATCGCCTCGTAGCTGAGCGGGATCGCGCCCATCTGCCAGACCGCACCAAAGATCATCATGTTGGAATAGATACTGTCGCCCATCAGCGCGCGGGCCAATTCCGATGCATCGAACATCGCCAGCCCTTCGCCAAGTCGCGCTTGCAGGGCCAGTTCCAGCTGTTCGGTCGGCAGCTTGAACGCCGTGTCCCGAGTGAAATCGCCGGTGATGATCTCGTGGCTGTTAACAACCCCCTTGGTCTGGCCGGTTTTCATCAAACCCAGCGTCTTGGAGCCGGCAGACACCACCAGATCGCCCCCGATCAGTGCATGACATTCACCCGTTGCGACACGGATCGCATTGATATCAGCAGGGTTTTCCGCAATCCGGCAATGGATATGAACCGCGCCGCCCTTTTGAGCAAGGCCCGCCATTTCCATCATGCCCGCGCCCTTGCCATCCATATGCGCGGCCATCGCCATGACGGCCCCAATGGTGACGACACCCGTGCCACCGACGCCAGTGATGACGACATTATGAGTGCCGCGAATAGGCGGCAAATCGGGGTCGGGCAAGTCCGGCAGCTCGACATCCGCCGTTGCCTCTTTGCGGATTTTCGCGCCTTCGACGGTAACGAAAGACGGGCAGAACCCGTTGACGCAGGAATAATCCTTGTTGCAGGACGACTGGTCAATCGCCCGTTTGCGGCCCAGTTCGGTTTCGACCGGCACAATCGACACACAATTCGACTGCACCCCGCAATCGCCGCAGCCCTCGCAGATGTCGGTGTTGATGAAGACGCGCCTGTCGGGATCGGGAAACTGGCCGCGCTTGCGGCGCCGCCGCTTTTCAGCAGCACATGTCTGCACATAAACTATGGCCGACACGCCTTTGTAATTACGAAACTTATCCTGCACTGCAGGCAGATCTGCGCGGTCGTGGATATCCAGCCCCTTAGGGAACACCGACAGGTCGAGTCCCTCTTTTTCATCATGCACCAGTGCGACGTTGCGCAGGCCCATCGCCTGCAGTTCACGGCAGATCTGATCGGCGGTCAGCCCGCCATCATTCCCCTGACCACCGGTCATGGCGACCGCGTCGTTGTAGAGGATCTTGTAGGTGATATTGGTGCCCGCCATCAAGGCAAAGCGGATGGCCTGAATGCCCGAATGATTATAGGTGCCGTCGCCAAGGTTCTGGAACACATGGTCGCGGCTGGAAAACGGCGCCTCGCCCACCCAGTTGGCACCTTCGCCGCCCATCTGTGTGAAACCGACGGTGTCGCGGTCCATCCACTGCACCATGTAGTGACAACCGATCCCGGCATAGGCCCGCGACCCTTCGGGCACCTTGGTCGAGGTGTTGTGCGGGCAACCAGAACAGAAATACGGCAAGCGCGCCGCAAGTTCCGGCGCGTTATCGGCGCGACGGGCCTCAGCAAGGGCGGCAAGCCCAGCTTGCACGCCATCGGTGCCACAGCCTTCCTCCACCAGAATGCCGCCGATTTTTTCCGCGATCCAGATCGGGTCCAGTGCGGCCTTGGTCGGAAACACCTCTTCGCGGCGGCCCGCAGAATGTTCGTCGCCCTTGTGCCAGCCATAGACACGGCGGCCCTTGCGATCATCGAAAAGCGCCTCTTTTACCTGCACTTCGATCAGCTTGCGCTTTTCCTCGACCACGACGATCAGGTCCAGCCCTTCGGCCCAATCGTGGAACGACACCATATCCAGCGGCCAGACCTGGCCCACCTTGTAGGTTGTGATCCCCAGCCGCGCGGCCTCCTCCGCATCAATATTGAGCAGCGACAGCGCGTGTTGCAGATCAAGCCAGTTCTTGCCCGCCGCAACGAAACCGATGCGCGCGCCGGGTTTGCCCCATTTGCGCTGATCCATCTTGTTGGCGCGGGCAAACGCCTCGGCGGCGAAACGCTTGTGGTCGATCATCCGCGCCTCTTGCAGTTGCGGCGTATCGATCAGGCGGATGTTCAAACCAGCCTCGGGAAGGTCGATGTCCGGCGTCACAAAGGACAAACGATGCGGGTGGCCATCCACGACCGATGTCACCTCGATCGTGTCTTTCATGGTTTTCAGGCCCACCCAGACGCCCGCGTAACGCGACAGCGCATAGGCATAAAGGCCGTAGTCCAGAATTTCCTGCACCCCCGCAGGCGATACGATGGGCATATAGGCATCCACCATCGCCCAGTCGGATTGATGCAGCGTCGTGCTGCTTTCGCCGGTATGGTCATCGCCCATGGCCATGATCACGCCGCCATGGGGGCTGGTGCCCGCCATATTGGCGTGGCGCATCACATCGCCCGACCGGTCAACACCGGGGCCCTTGCCATACCACAGGCCGAAAACACCGTCATATTTGCCTTCGCCGCGCAGTTCCGCCTGCTGGCTACCCCACAGGGCGGTTGCGGCCAGATCCTCGTTCAACCCGGGCTGGAATGTCACCTGCGCAGGTTCCAGCACATTCTTGGCACGCACCATTTGCATATCGACAGCGCCCAGCGGCGACCCGCGATAGCCGGTGACATAACCTGCCGTATTCAGTCCCGCCTGCGCATCGCGTGCCCGTTGCATTAGCATCAAGCGCACCAGCGCCTGAGTACCGTTCAGCAGAACCTGCGATTTCGTAAGATCATAACGATCATTAAGGGAAACATCCTGATGAGCCATCTCGCACCTCCCCGCGCGTAAGATTACTACCACAGTATAGGTCAAAAAGGCTGACCTACAAAGCGGAAAATAATGCGTTAGGGGGTTTGCAACCAAATGCTGCAATAGCGTAATGATCTTTACATGTGAGCGGTAACAACAATGGCGGCGGCACAAGATGGACTGGGACAAGCTAAGAATATTTCACGCCGTGGCGGACGCGGGATCACTGACGCACGCTGGTGACACGCTGCATCTGTCGCAATCTGCTGTCAGCCGCCAAATTCGCGCGCTGGAGGAAATGCTGAACACCACCCTGTTTCACCGGCACGCGCGCGGGCTGATTCTGACCGAACAGGGCGAATTGCTGTTCGACGCAACCAAATCAATGAACAAACGGCTGGAGGCCGCGACCGCCAGGATCAAGGACAGCGAAGAAGAAGTCTTTGGCGAACTGCGCGTCACGACAACCACTGGGTTCGGCACCCTCTGGCTGGCCCCGCGCCTGCCGAAACTTTATGAAAAATATCCTGATCTGAAAATCGACCTGATGCTTGAAGAACGCGTGCTCGACCTGCCCATGCGCGAGGCGGATGTTGCCATTCGCATGAAGGAACCATCACAGGCCGACCTGATCCGCAAACGGCTGATGTCGGTACGGATGCGGCTTTATGCGTCGCAGACATATATTGCGCAAAACGGACTAATCCATGACATTTCGGAAATCAGCAATCATCGGCTGATCTGTCAAAGCCTGAATTCCACACAGGTGGCTGCCGGGGCCACGCTGGTGCAGCACCTGATGACCTATGACGTGCACAGCCTGTTCACGGTGAACAATTATTTCGGTGTGTTGCAGGGCGTGCTGAACAATCTGGGTATCGGCGTTCTGCCCGACTACGTGACGGAAGATTTCCCTGATCTTGTCCGCGTCCTGCCCGATCTGGAAAGCGGCGAAGTACCCGTGTTTCTGGCCTATCCAGAAGAGCTGCGCCAATCCAAGCGGATCAGCGCATTCCGTGATTTCGTGCAAGATGAAATCTTTGCGCACCGCCGAAAGATACGAGAAACGACAGTGGCAGAAATCCCGGTTTCGCCTATCTGATCACGCTGCTTTTCGTGCAGTGTCTGCACTGTCGGATATCTGGCTAACAAGGGTTTCCGCCTGACGGCGCGTGATCTTGTGGCGCACCGTCGGACCATACCCCGTTTCAGGGTTGTCTTGCAGGGCTGGAAACAGCGCAAACAAGGCGGCGCGCTGGGCATCGTTCAGCATCTTGATCGCCGTCGGACCGGGATAGAAACTTTCCGATGCAATCCCACCGGCCCAAAGCAATGCGTGCCTGTCCAGCATCAGATGAAAATAGGTGACATCTTTCTTGCCCTTCATATGCCGGACGCCCGCTAGCCCCGTCAGGCCCTTTGCGGGGGCGATGACCTCGGGCTGGCCGAAAGAATCCGCGCAATGCGGTGTGCGCAACAGGATATGATGCTGCGGCGACACGATCAGATCGCAGTGCGGCAACCCGTCACCCAATGCGCCGGCCTTGATCTGGACGGGTTTGAATTTTTCGTCGCTGCCGGGCCAGACATGGTGCGATGACGTGGCCCAGATCAGTGGCTGCGGCCCGTCATCGACCGTCATCACCAAATCCCCCCGTCGCAGATCATCCACCAACACCGGACCACGGGGCGTCTCGATCAAAGTGCCAGCAGCAAAGCAAACGGGCACCTGCGGCAACACGTCAGGCTGAATAGGCGAGATATTGCCCTGCTGAAATGATGCCATATCAGATTCTGTCGCATTTGCCTCTGGCAGAAAGACAAAGCGCTCGGTCTCGGTCGCGGTCGGATACCCGATCACCCGAATAATGGCGACCGCATCCCCTTCAAACTGGTCCGGCACTTGTTGGGCGTTGGGCAAAGTGCCGTAAACGATGTATTCAAAGTCATACAGCGTGCCGTTGATCAAGACCTGTGTATTCGGGTCCAGTCCGGGATCAAGAAACGTGTCACCGTCAGTGCCTTTTGCGACAAAGGTTATTTCGACCGGCGCAATGTCCTTTTCCAGATTGATCGCATCGTTGCCCGCACTTTCCTGATTGATGCGCGCCCAAAAGGTATCAGCCATACTTGTCTCCAACGGCATGAACATAACAGGCCGACGTCCATGCCTTGTTTGAACCAGTCATCAATTTTTCCACCGATCGGGTTCTTGACCCAGCCGTTTGCCGTGGCAAACAGTTCAGGGTCGATTACCAAAATCATTATGAATGGAACTTGAATGACAGAGGCAATCAGACCGTCACTTGCAAATTTCGCGACACACTCATGCAAGCAGCGCATAGCGGGCATGCGTCGGAAACAGGCTATTTTTTCTTGAACGGTCAAAAAACGCACCCTATCTGGTCACTCGAAGGTGATGCGCATATTTGCTCATCACTTTCACCTCCCTGTTGGACTTTGCCGGGCCTTGTGCCCGGCTTTTTTTTGCCCAATCGGTTGCAGCCCCCAACGGGCCAGTGCCATTGGCCCGACATACGGCCGAAGCGCCGCCAAAACTGCGCAAAATTGCGGCTTTCACCTCTGGCTTCGGCTCTGTATGAACAGGCAACGGACCCGGGGGACAGTATGACAGAACCAGCAATCACCGACGACCTGATCGCAGCACATGGTCTGAAGCCGGATGAATACCAACGCATCCTCGATATCATCGGACGTGAACCGACGTTCACGGAACTCGGTATCTTTTCGGCCATGTGGAATGAACATTGTTCCTATAAATCTTCCAAGAAATGGCTGCGCACACTACCCACCACCGGCCCGCAAGTCATTTGCGGACCCGGTGAAAACGCCGGTGTCGTCGATATTGGCGACGGTCAAGCTGTTGTTTTCAAAATGGAAAGCCATAACCACCCTTCATACATCGAACCTTATCAGGGGGCGGCAACCGGGGTTGGCGGCATCCTGCGCGATGTGTTCACCATGGGCGCGCGCCCTATCGCGGCGATGAATTCGCTGTCGTTCGGCGAACCTTCACACCCGAAAACACGGCAGCTGGTCAACGGGGTCGTCTCGGGGGTCGGCGGTTACGGCAACTGTTTCGGCGTTCCCACCGTGGGCGGCGAGGTGCGGTTCGACCCCGCCTATAACGGCAACTGCCTTGTCAACGCCTTTGCCGCAGGTCTGGCCGACGCAGACAAGATTTTCTATTCTGCGGCCTCGGGCGTCGGCATGCCCGTCGTCTATCTGGGGGCCAAGACAGGCCGTGACGGCGTCGGCGGTGCCACCATGGCATCGGCCGAATTCGACGACACGATCGAGGAAAAGCGCCCCACCGTGCAGGTCGGCGACCCTTTCACCGAAAAACGCCTGATGGAGGCGACGCTGGAACTGATGGCGACAGGTGCCGTGATTTCCATTCAAGACATGGGGGCCGCCGGCCTGACCTGTTCGGCGGTGGAAATGGGCGACAAGGGTGGGCTTGGCGTGCAGCTCAACCTCAACAACGTGCCCCAGCGCGAAGACGGCATGACCGCCTATGAAATGATGCTTTCGGAAAGCCAGGAACGCATGCTGATGGTTCTGCGCCCCGAAAAAGAGGCCGAGGCCCGCGCCGTGTTCGAGAAATGGGATCTGGATTTCGCCATCGTCGGCGAAACGATCGCCGAGGACAGGTTCATCGTGTTGCACCACAATGAGATCAAGGCCGATCTGCCGCTGGCCACGCTGTCCGGGTCTGCCCCGGAATACGACCGCCCCTGGGTGCCGACGCCTGCGCCGGATCTGCTGGGCGATGTCCCCGGCGTGCAACCCATCGACGGACTGCGGGCCCTGATCGGCAGCCCCAACTATGCGTCCAAGCAGTGGGTTTATGAACAATACGACCAGCAGGTGATGGGTGACACGGCGCGCACGCCGGGTCTGGGTGCAGGTATCGTGCGGGTCCATGGCACCGATAAATCGCTTGCCTTTACCAGCGACGTAACCCCCCGTTACGTCAAGGCCAACCCCCTGGAGGGCGGAAAACAGGCCGTCGCGGAGGCCTATCGCAACCTGACCGCCGTGGGTGCCACGCCATTGGCAACGACCGACAACATGAATTTTGGCAACCCGGAAAAACCTGAAATCATGGGGCAATTCGTGGGCGCGATCAAAGGGATCGGCGCAGCTTGCATCGCACTGGACATGCCCATCGTTTCGGGCAACGTGTCACTTTATAATGAAACCGACGGCACGGGTATCCTGCCCACCCCCACCATCGGCGCGGTCGGCATCATCCGCCACCCCGACCAGATGATCACCGGGCATTTGCGCGACGGGCATGTTCTGCTGGTTCTGGGCGAAACCCATGGCCATCTTGGACAATCCGCCCTGCTGGCCGAAGTTTATGGCCGGTCCGAAGGCGACGCACCGCCTGTCGATCTGGCCGCAGAAAAGGCCAACGGCGATTTTATCCGCGAGAACCACACCATGATCACCGCTTGCACCGATCTGTCCGATGGTGGGCTGGCCCTTGCCGCCTTCGAAATGGCCGAGACCGCAGGTGTTGGCGTGTCCATCGACGCCGAAGACACCCCGACGCTATTCGGCGAAGACCAGGCGCGCTATCTCATCGGCTGTAATTTCGATCAGGCCGAAGGTCTGATGATCGCGGCAAACCGTGCGGGCGTGACGCTGACAACCGTGGGCAAGGCGGGTGGCAGCAATGTCAGCTTTGGACATTTTCATGCCCCGCTAGATGAATTGTCGCGGATATATCGCACGGCATTTGCCGATGCAGTCGCCTGATTTTCAACCTTTTCACACAATCCAATGGAAGCCACCACTTGTCGCCCAGTACTGGTGAACCTAGGTTAGGATCAAACGGTAAAAGGAATACGAATGCCAATCACCGCCCATGAAATCGAAACTCTGCTGCGCGAAAGCTTTCCCAAGGCGACGATCAACGTCCAAGGCGACGACGGCGCGCATTTCGCAGCAGAAGTGATCGACGAAAGTTTCCGGGGCAAGAACCGGGTCCAGCAGCAGCGCGCTGTCTATGCCGCACTAAAAGGCAAGATGGATGGCAGTAACGGGGATTTGCATGCGCTTGCGCTGACGACAAAGGCGCCCGAATAACGCGATGGAAACGCGGTATCTCGTTCTTTTCATGGTCGGGCCTTTTGCTTTGATTTTCATCTATGCCATCTGGCATGAATATCGCAGGTTCAAACGTGACGGCGCATCATCCTACGGATTGACATACGACGCGGCGACAAACACCACCCATGTCGGCGCCCTGCCCGAGGACGACGACGGGTATGATCCAGAGGAATTCGACCCCGAAGATACGCCTGACCCCGGACAAACCGCCACCGACAACCCCGATGCAGACCAAAATGAACAGGACACCAAGACATGACAGCCGAAACGAAGATCAAGGAAACCATCACCAGCAACGATGTCGTGCTTTTCATGAAAGGCACGAAATCTATGCCGCAATGCGGGTTTTCATCCCGCGTAGCGGGCGTGCTGAACTTCATGGGTGTTGAATTCGCCGATGTGAACGTGCTGGCCGACGACGAGATCCGCCAGGGAATCAAGGATTTTTCCGACTGGCCCACCATCCCACAGCTTTACGTCAAAGGTGAATTCGTGGGCGGCTGCGACATTATCACCGAAATGACGCTCTCGGGTGAACTTGACACGTTGTTTGCCGACCAAGGCGTGACCTTTGACAAGGATGCCGCCGAAAAGATCCGCGAAGCCAACGCATAAGACCAAAAAAGGGCGAAACCCGATCGGGTTTCGCCCTTAATCGTCGAAAAATACACCTCTTAATCGGTGCCGGCGTCCACCTGGTCTGCCAAGGCTTCGGCGCGGGCGGCAATTTCCGCCAGAGTTTCCGTTACTTCCGCTGGCACGACAGGCACTTCGATCCTCTCGGGCTGGGGGGCGGGTTGCGTTTCATATCTTTCGATCTGGGCGCGCAATTTGGATAATTCGCCATCCGCCTCGCGCACCCGGTCTTCAAGGCCCGCCGTCTTGTCCGCCAGCATCAGCCCGGCCATCAGCAACATGCGTGCTTCGGGCATCCGGCCAATCTGTTCCGACAGATGTGACGCCTCGTGGTCCAGCATCGCAGCAGCCGAGTGCAGAAAATGTTCTTCGCCGTCCTGACAGGCCACTTCGAATATGCGGCCCCCTATGGAAATCTCAACCTGCGGCATGTGCCGGCTCCTCGATCAAAGGCTTCAGTTCAGCCAGTATCGCCGCGACCTCAGCCGCCTCTGACGCCCGTTGTGCTGCCAGAGCCTCGACCTCAGCGGCGACGGCGGCGTCCAGCAATTCAGATGACACCCCCTTGGTAACCGCGTCGCGCAGGCGGGCGTTCATGTCACGCAACTGCGTATTGGATGCCCGCAGGCGCTGCAATTCTTCGTCCAGTCGCATCATCTGGGCGCGTTGGCTTTCCACGCGACCTGTCAGGGATGCAACCTGCGTATCCTGCCGTTCTTTCAAATTGCGCACGCGTTCGACCAACTCAGCGTTGGCCGCACGCTCATTCTCAAGTTCCGATGACAGGGTGTCACCGCTCCCCGATGCTGCTTTTTGCGCTTCGATTCCCTGCCTGATCCGGTCAAGCGCCGCCGTTATCCGGCTTTCCAACGCACTGATGTCACTCATCCGCCTGTCCTTTCGCCGCCCTGATAGGGCCTTTTCAACAGGCCCTTATACGCATGGCCTGCCCCGACATATCCCTGCCACACATGCCGCTTTGCGCGACCTTGCGGCGAATCGTATCGCGTTTTTCAAGACTAGGCGATAGAAAAGGCACCCGCAAATCGCCAGCCTGCTGGAAAATGAACGGTTTAGCCGTCACGCTTGATCTTGGGGGGGACCCTGATATGACGCAGGCAACGACCACGTTCATCATTGCCAATAGGACACCCACCTTGGATATTGCAGCCCTGCGCACCGCCCACCCCGACCACTGGAAAAAAGCCACCGCCATTCGCACCCTGACGCTGGATGCGGTCGCCGCCGCCAATTCCGGCCACTCCGGCATGCCGATGGGCATGGCTGATGTGGCGACGGTTCTGTTTGAAAACCACCTCAAATTCGACCCAAAAGCCCCCGAATGGCCTGACCGCGACCGGTTTATCCTGTCCGCCGGACACGGGTCCATGCTGCTGTATTCGCTGATGTATCTGACCGGCTACGAAGACATCACGCTGGAAGAGATCAAGAATTTCCGCCAATGGGGCGCACGCACGGCGGGCCACCCTGAATACGGGCACGCCCGCGGGATCGAAACCACCACCGGCCCGCTGGGTCAGGGGATTGCCAATTCCGTTGGCTTCGCCCTCGCCGAGGAAATCCAGCGCGCGACCTGGGGCAAAAAGATCATCGATCACCATACTTACGTGATGGCGGGCGACGGCTGCCTGATGGAAGGTATCAGCCAAGAGGCGATCGGTCTTGCCGGTATGCAGAAACTGGGCCACCTGATCGTGATGTTTGACGACAACAACATCACCATCGACGGCACCGTGGACATGGCCGACATCACCGACCAGCCCGCACGCTTTGCTGCGTCTGGCTGGCATGTGCAGGCCATCGATGGCCACGACCCTGTTGCCATTGATGCCGCGATTGCGGCAGCCAAGGCTGACCCGCGTCCGTCCATGATCGCCTGCAAGACGCATATCGCATTGGGACATGCCGCACAGGACACCTCCAAGGGCCACGGCGCACTGACCAACGCCGAACAGCTCGCCGCGGCCAAGGAAGCCTATGGCGCGCCTATGGGGGCCTTTGAGGTGGACCCGGCTGTCAAGGCCCAATGGGAAGCCATCGGCGCCCGCGGAGAGGCCACGCGAAAGGACTGGGATGCACGTTTTGCCACGCTCTCGGCGGCGAAACAGGCTGAATTCAACCGCACCTACGCTGGTGAGGCACCCAAGAAACTGCCCGCCGTGATCCGCGCCCTGAAAAAGCAGATCAGCGAAGGCAAGCCATCGGTTGCGACGCGGAAATCATCGGAAATGACGCTGGAAGTCATCAACCCGATCATGCCCGAAACCATCGGCGGATCCGCTGACCTGACCGGGTCCAACAACACCAAGACCGCCGATCTGGGCGTCTTCAACCCCGACAACCGAAAGGGCCGTTACATCTATTACGGTGTGCGTGAACACGGGATGGCCGCAGCCATGAACGGGATGGCGCTGCATGGCGGCGCACGGCCCTATGGTGGCACCTTCATGTGTTTTACCGACTATGCGCGCGGCGCGATGCGCCTGTCGGCACTGATGGGCATCCCCACGACCTATGTAATGACCCACGACAGCATCGGCCTTGGTGAAGACGGGCCAACCCACCAGCCGGTCGAACATCTGGCCATGCTGCGTGCCACGCCCAATATCAACGTCTTCCGCCCCGCCGATACCGTGGAAACGGCAGAGGCGTGGGAAATGGCACTGACATCGAAAGACACGCCGTCGGTGCTGGCCCTGTCGCGCCAGAACCTGCCCACGGTCCGCACCGAACACAAGACCAGGAACCTGACTGCACAAGGGGCCTATGTGCTGGCCGATGCAGACGGTAAACGTCAGGCGATCATCCTCGCCACCGGGTCTGAAGTTGAAATCGCGCTGGCCGCGCGTGACCTGTTGCAGGCCGACGGGATCGGCACCCGCGTCGTGTCCATGCCCTGCTGGGAGCTGTTCGAGGAACAGGACGAGACCTATCGCCGCCGCGTCCTGCCCGCAGGCCCCGTCCGCGTCGCTGTCGAGGCGGGCATCCGTTTCGGTTGGGACCGCTGGTTGTTCGGCGAACGCGGCAAGCGCGAAAAATCGGGCTTTGTCGGGATGCACGGCTTTGGTGCCTCCGCCCCGGCGGACCGGCTGTATCAGGAGTTCGGCATCACAGCGCAAGACGTCGCCGACAAGGTCAAGTCGCTGATCAAGTAAGTCACAAAGGGCGGGGTTGACCCCGCCCTTACTGTGTTGCCCATGCAAACCGCCCGGCCCCGGCCACCGACAGCGCCAGACACCCCCCGGCAATCGCCCAGTTTTTGACAAAGATCGAGATCTGCCAAGGGTCATCGGGTAGAAAGTGGAACACGCTCGTGACGCCGCAATAAACCGCCAGCGATAACGCGACAGGGCGCACCGCCCAACCCGCCACCAATGCCACACCCGCCAGTGCATTATACACCAGCGCACCCCAGACCAACGCCACCGGCAGACCAAACCCTGCCAGCAGGGCACCTGCGTCATCCGGGCTGACTGCCTTTTGCACAGCGCCGCCCACAAAAAGCAGTGCAATCAAAAGCCGCGCCAGCAGCAGCAGGACATCATTCATTTACCGGACACACGCCGCACCAATGGTGTAACCACATTGGTCGCCACCGGGATCAGCGCAAACCCAAGGATCAGCCCAAGCACCCCGTCCATCGACGCCGTGGCAAACCATTCTGTCGCGGACGCGAACTGCACAGGCACCACATGGCCAACCGCAACAGCCCAATCATGTATCTGGTGGCCCACTGCGCCATAGCCGATCTCTTCCAGACCATGAATGATGATCGACCCGCCGACCCACAGCATCGCCGCCGTGCCAACCCATGTCAGCACCAGCAGGAAACCCGGCATGCCTGCCACGATCCCGCGGCCAAGACCGCGCGTTATCCCAAGCCGCCCGCCCGCAACCATCGCCAGCCCGACGTCGTCCGCTTTCACGATCAGCGCCACGGCACCGTAGACCACTGCGGTAATGCCCACGGCTACAACCGCCAGCACTGCGGCCTGGCTCCAGATACTTGGCGCCTCGATGGCGGCCAAGGCAATCGTCATGATTTCAGCAGAGAGGATGAAATCCGTCTTGATGGCACCCTGGACTTTTTCTTCTTCCAGATGTGCAGGATCGCCGGTAGCGTCTGGGTGGGGATCATGTTTTTGCACCGCATGAAGCACTTTTTCAGCGCCTTCAAAACAAAGATACGCCCCCCCCAGCATCAGCAAAAGCGGGATCAGCCAGGGTGCGAATGCGGCCAGTGCCAAACCCGCCGGCAAAAGGATCAACAGCTTGTTGCGGATCGACCCCAACGCGATACGGCCCACGATGGGCAATTCACGATCCGCGGAAAACCCGTGGACATATTTCGGGGTGACGGCGGCATCATCGATTACCGCGCCTGCCGCCTTGGCCCCCGCCTTGGTCGCCTGCCCGATCACATCATCCACCGATGCGGCGGCGACTTTGGCAATCGCCGCGACATCATCCAACAGGGCCAGCAATCCGCTCATACATCCACTCCACGATTCTTTTGCCAACAGTTTCCTGACTGGGCCTGAACCGCAACCCCGCAATGTTGGCGCAAACCGTTAGCGATAACCGTATCCCAATGTACACCGTTACCGTTAACATATTGAGGGATGGCACTTTTTTACTGGACACGCGCCGCCCGACCCTGCACCAACAGGCCAAGCGAAAGGGGCACGATATGACAGTCACAATCGGGATCAATGGCTTTGGCCGCATCGGGCGCTGCACCCTTGCCCACATCACAGAGGCCGCGCGCAATGACGTGCAGGTCGTCAAAATCAATGCCACCGGCCCGATTGAAACCAACGCCCACCTGTTGAAATACGACAGCGTGCATGGCCGGTTCGGCAGTCCGATCAAGGTCAACGGCAACACGCTTGACCTTGGGCGCGGCCCGATTGACGTGATGTCCACCTACGATCCGACAGAACTTGACTGGTCCGGCGTCGATGTCGTGCTGGAATGCACCGGCAAATTCAACGATGGCACAGAATCGGCCATCCACCTTGAACGCGGCGCGAAAAAGGTGCTGATTTCCGCGCCTGCAAAAAACGTGGACCGCACGGTGGTCTATGGCGTGAACCACCGCGACCTGCTGACCAGCGAACGCATGGTATCGAACGGGTCCTGCACGACCAACTGCCTTGCCCCGCTTGCCAAGGTGCTGAACGACGC
The DNA here is from genome assembly GCF_965660735.1 of Yoonia sp. Taxonomy (GTDB): domain Bacteria; phylum Pseudomonadota; class Alphaproteobacteria; order Rhodobacterales; family Rhodobacteraceae; genus Yoonia. The sequence continues at coordinate 27,295 of NZ_CBFIBD010000017.1, read as the reverse complement.
CATCGGGATCGAACGCGGAATCATGACGACGATCCACAGTTATACCGGCGACCAGCCCACACTGGATCGGCGGCACAGCGACCTCTATCGCGCCCGCGCCGCTGCCATGGCGATGATCCCCACATCCACCGGTGCCGCCAAGGCCTTGGGCGAGGTGCTGCCGGAACTGGCTGGCAAACTGGACGGCACCGCCATGCGCGTGCCCACCCCCAACGTCAGCGCAGTCGACCTGACCTTCGAGGCGGGTAAATCCGTCACCATGGCTGATGTGAACGCCATCGTGGCCGAGGCCGCAGGCGGCTATATGGGCATGGTCATGGCCTATGACGCAGAGGCCAAGGTCAGCATTGATTTCAACCACACGACACAAAGCTGCATCTTTGCCCCTGACCAGACCAAGGTTGTCGGCGGGCGGACCGTGCGCGTGCTGGCATGGTATGACAACGAATGGGGCTTTTCGGCACGCATGGCCGATGTAGCGGCCACCATGGGGCGGTTGCACTAGACTTCGGTTGCGTCGGGGATTGGGCGACCCGCATGTATTCGCGACACCTGATCAGCATGTAAACGGCTGCTCTGGCCATTTGTGTGCTTTGAACTTAACGTCATCCACGATCAACGGCCCTGCCGTTGCAACGTCGCCTGCCGGGGGATCATGATGACGAACGCCATTGCCCTTTTTCTGGCCGTGCTGATTTTGGGCTTTCTGGCATTGGATCATTTCGTCCTGAACTGGGATGTGCCGACCTTTGCCATGCGCCGCCTGATTGATCTAGTTGACTATGTTGCCTTCTGGCGTTGACGTTCATCAGTGATCAATGGTTGACCTTTTGCCATAAATCGCAATGTTAGCGCCAACATTGATCCTAAAGGAGGATGAACCATGGCCGTCAAAGTAGCGATTAACGGATTTGGCCGGATCGGCCGCAACGTTCTGCGCGCGATCATCGAAAGCGGGCGCACCGATATCGAAGTCGTGGCAATCAACGATCTTGGCCCTGTGGAAACCAACGCACATCTGCTGCGGTTTGATTCCGTGCATGGCCGTTTTCCAGCGACGGTCACAACCACCGAGACCACGATTGACGTGGGTCGCGGCCCGATCGAGGTGACAGCCATCCGCAACCCCGCCGACCTGCCGTGGTCTGACGTCGATGTCGTGCTGGAGTGCACCGGCATTTTCACCAGTAAAGAGGCGTGTCAGGCCCATCTGGACAATGGTGCCAGCCGGGTGTTGATTTCTGCACCGGGCAAGGATGCAGACAAGACGATCGTTTACGGCGTCAACCACGATGCGCTGACCAGCGACGATATCATCGTGTCGAATGCCTCTTGCACCACGAACTGCCTGTCACCTGTGGCCAAGGTGCTGAACGATGCCATCGGGATCACAAAGGGGTTTATGACCACGATCCACAGCTATACCGGCGACCAGCCCACGCTGGACACGATGCACAAGGATCTATATCGCGCCCGCGCCGCCGCGCTGTCGATGATTCCGACATCCACCGGCGCCGCCAAGGCCGTGGGTCTGGTATTGCCCGAATTGAACGGCAAACTGGACGGTGTCGCGATCCGCGTGCCGACCCCGAATGTATCCGTCGTCGATCTGACCTTCGAGGCATCCCGCGCCACGACGGTCGAGGAAGTGAACGCTGCCATCATCGCCGCCGCCGACGGGCCGCTCAAGGGTATTCTGGGCTATACCGACCTGCCGCTGGTCAGTTCCGATTTCAACCACGATCCGCATTCGTCGATCTTCCACCTTGATCAGACCAAGGTGCTGGACGGCAACATGGTGCGGATCCTGACATGGTATGACAACGAATGGGGCTTTTCCAACCGGATGAGCGATACAGCCGTCGCCATGGGCAAGCTGATCTGATCCAGACGATATGACACGCAAAGGCCGGTCCCCCGCGGGACCGGCCTTTTTTTGTGCAGAATGTGAATCCTGCCATGCGCCGCTTGCATGGCGCCTTTGGGGAAATGGTAATTGTGCTGCGGCGCAGCATCCCTAGATAAGGGTCAAGACAACGCAACGCGATGACCACGAAGGAGCACGTAAATGACTGTCCTGAACACTGTCCGCACCGCCATGCAAAAGCGCGCGGCCTACACCCAACTCAAGCGGGAACTACAGGCGATGCCGCTGGAAACCGCGATTGACCTTGGCATGTTCCGTGAAGATGCCGCCAAGATCGCGAGCAAAGCTGTCTACGGCTAAAGCATTGCCGCCAACCACGCAGGCGGGTCAGGCGGTGAATTTTGCCGTCAGCGCCTTATTGACCGCCGGGGTGACGAACTTGCTGACGTCACCCCCAAGGCGGGCAATTTCCTTGACCAGTTTCGATGCAATCGCCTGATTTTTCGCATCTGCCATCAGGAACACTGTCTCGATCGAATTATCCATCGACCGATTCATGCCAACCATCTGGAATTCATATTCAAAATCCGCAACAGCCCGCAAACCGCGGATGATCACGCCGGCACCGACATCATGGGCACAGTCGATCAGCAGGTTTTCAAATGGGTGCACCAATACCTCGCAACCACGTTCGGCCCCCAGCGGCACGCATTCCGATTGCACCATCGCCACACGTTCTTCCAAAGAAAACAAGGGCCCCTTGTCGCGGTTGATCGCAACGCCGATCACCAACCTGTCCACCAGCGAACACGCCCGCCGGATGATATCAATATGCCCATGCGTCACCGGATCGAACGTGCCGGGGTATAGTCCTACGCGCATGGCGCACCTCGTCTTATGATTTGCCGCCAAGCAACAATATTACACACCGGAATGCAAGCTGTGCTAATGCCCCATGATCATGCCTTCAAGGGCATTTTTCTCCATCGACAATTCGGCCAGCCGCGCCTTGACCACATCACCGATGGAAATCAGGCCGATCATCTTGCCGTCGTCCATGACGGGCAGGTGCCGGAAACGGCCGTTCGTCATCATCTCCAGCACCGCATCGGCGCTGTCGCCGGGGGCACATGTGATCAGCTTTGCAGTCATCAAGGCGCTGACGGGTTCATCAAGACACGCAGTTCCGCGCTTGCCCATTTCGCGCACGATATCGCGTTCCGACAGGATACCGTCAAGCGACACACCATCCGCCGACACCACCACGGTGCCGATCCTTTTTTCCGACAAAAGCACGACCGCCGCGCGGACATGATCCGTTGGTTTAACTGACACGATCCCGTGATCGGCCTTGGATTTGAGGATTTGTGAAACGATCATGACGGCCTCCCTGTCGCTGATGCGATAATCTAGCGTGTCAAATTGCAGGGCTGGCTGTCAAGCGTGCCGTTTCTTCCAGCCGTGCCACCTCGGCGCGCAGTCCGGCGATCAGGGCTGCGGCAAAGCGGCCTAGCCGGTCCGATTGCCGGTCTGATGTATGCCGGACAAGATAGAACGACCGCGTCAACGATACCGTCTCCATCAGCACGCGGTGCAGTTCCGGCGCGAATGGCAGGGCAAAGTCATGCACGATGCCGACACCGGCATGGCGTAGCATCTGCAACTGCACCGCGACGGAATTTGATGCCATTTGCACCCCATCCAACCCGAGGTCACCCAGATAATCCAGTTCCTTGTCAAAAATCATATCCGGGATATAGCCGACAATCCGCCGCCCCCGCAGCGCCGCAAGCGTCGTGATCGCAGGCGCATCGGTGCGGGTGGCCAGATGCAGATGATAATCGGTGATTTTTTGAACCGTCAGACGGCCCGTCGCTGGCGGGCTGACCGCAATCGCCATATCCGCTTCGCGGCGCGACAGGTTGACGACACGGGGCAGCGCCAGAATCTGCACCTCAAGGTCGGGGTTTTCCGCCTGTATCGCGGCACAGACCTGCGGCAGCACGAAATTGGCGGCACCGTCCGGTGCACCAATCCTGATCTGGCCTGTCAGCGCGGCGGATGCCCCCTGCCCTTCGTCAAAGGCCAGCGCAAGCTGTGCCTCGGCCTCGGCGGCGCGGTCGCGCATGCGTTCGCCTAGATCGGTCAGCGCGTAGCCTTGCGGCGATTTCATGAACAATGCAGCCCCCAGCGTGCGTTCCAACCGGGCCACCCGGCGGCCCAGCGTGGCCGGATCCATGCGCAGCAACGGGGCCGCACCTGACAGGCTTTCGGCGCGGGCCACCGCCAGAAATATCCTTATGTCGTCCCAGTTATCCATCGCACCCTTGCATTTTTGCAAAATGATTTTGGGATATTCGCTCTTTTACGTCGAAAAACGCAAGCCTATAGTCAGGCAAATCTCAGGAGGATCCCATGCAAGAATTGACCCATTACATCGGTGGCGCCCATGTGAAAGGCACATCGGGCCGTTTCGCAGACGTCATGAACCCCGCCACCGGCGAAGTGCAGGCCCGTGTGCCGCTAGCCAATGCAGACGAGTTGGCACAAGCTGTCGATGTCGCAGCCATGGCCCAACCCGCATGGGCCGCCGTCAACCCGCAACGCCGGGCGCGCGTGATGATGGCCTTTGTCGGCCTGCTGCACCGCGACATGGACAAACTGGCCGAGGCATTGTCCCGCGAACACGGCAAGACCCTGCCCGATGCCAAAGGCGACATCATCCGCGGGCTGGAAGTGGTGGAATACTGCATCGGCGCGCCGCAGTTGCTGAAAGGTGAATTTACCGACAGCGCCGGCCCCGGCATCGACATGTATTCGATGAAACAGGCGCTGGGTGTGACCGCTGGCATCACGCCGTTCAACTTTCCCGCCATGATCCCCATGTGGATGTTCGCGCCCGCCATCGCCTGCGGCAACGCCTTCATCCTCAAGCCGTCCGAACGCGACCCATCCGTGCCGCTGATGCTGGCCGAACTGCTGGAAGAGGCCGGTTTGCCAAAGGGCATCATTCAGGTCGTCAACGGCGACAAGGAAGCGGTCGATGCGATCCTTGATCATGATGTGATTCAGTCCATCGGCTTTGTCGGCTCTACCCCGATTGCCGAATATATCTATGGGCGCGGTTGCGCGAACGGCAAGCGGGTGCAGTGTTTCGGTGGTGCGAAAAACCACATGATCATCATGCCTGATGCGGATATGGATCAGGCTGCCGATGCGCTGATCGGGGCCGGTTACGGTGCTGCCGGCGAACGCTGCATGGCGATTTCCGTGGCCGTGCCTGTCGGCGAAGACACCGCCGACCGCCTGATCGCAAAACTGGTGCCGCGCATCGAAAAGCTGAAGGTCGGGCCATATACGGCAGGCGATGACGTTGACTACGGGCCGGTTGTCACCGCTGCGGCCAAGGCCAATATCCTGAAACTTATCGAAAGCGGGGTGGCACAAGGGGCCGAACTGGTTGTCGATGGGCGCGATTTCAACCTGCAAGGCTATGAAGACGGGTTCTTTGTCGGGCCGCATCTTTTTGACCGGGTGACCAAGGATATGGATATCTACCAAAAGGAAATCTTTGGGCCGGTGCTGTCGTGCGTGCGTGCGCAAACCTATGAAGAGGCGCTGGGTCTGGCGATGGACCATGAATATGGCAACGGCACCGCGATCTTTACGCGCGACGGCGACGCGGCACGCGATTTCGCCGCCCGCATCAACGTCGGGATGATCGGTGTGAACGTGCCCATCCCCGTGCCGTTGGCCTATCACACCTTTGGCGGCTGGAAAAAATCCATGTTCGGTGACCTGAACCAGCACGGGCCGGATGCATTCAAATTCTACACGCGGACCAAGACCGTAACCTCGCGCTGGCCGTCAGGCATCAAGGAAGGTGGCGAGTTCAATTTCAAACCGATGGAATAGCACCCTGTGCCAGCATCTTGGTGATGTAATGGGCAACGGGTGTCACCAGTTCTGCATCATCCCAATAGGATCCGTGTGACAGCGGGTCCCACCTGTCCGAAACAGGACCGCCCAAGTGGATCGGCACATCGCGCAACTGCCGGTCCGCGACCATGCGTGCATAACAAGGTGCCGCCTGTCCCATCGGATAGGCCATGATATCGTGCTTGTCATAGAAATTCTGCCACCACGTCATGATCTGCCGGTCCTTGGGCAAGGCAGAGCCGGGAAAGGTAATTGGCACGATCTCCTCTGGCGGGTAGGCGAACAGGAACACCGGTATATTGCAGCCAAAGGTCATCAACCCCGCCACGGTCTGCATGTCCTGCAAGGGCGACCCAAACCGCCCCTGCCCCGTGCGCGCCTTAAAACGTTGCAAGTCATAGATATAGTTCGACATGACATGCGCACCCAGCGAATGCGCAAGGATCAGGACAGCCCCCTGCGGGCCAATATCCCCTTCCAGATCGCGCATTGTCTTTTCCACGCGCGAATGCAGCTGTTCGTAGATTGGCGGCGATCCATCGGCCGTCCTGCGATAGGCGGCGGCATCCGACAGGGCCGACATGACAAAGGCCCGCGGCGCATCTGCGCTGGTCTTGTCGCGGATGCCTTCGAAAAATGCACGTTGGCGCGTTTGCAGAATGTCGGACCAGAACACCTCGCGCCAGGCGACACGGGGGGCAAGGTTGCCCAGATTACGCCGCACACGCCGTGCCATGGCGCGCGAAAAGGTCAGATCGGCGGAACCGTCGGACCTGTCATGGCCCTGCCCGCCCACACCATGAATCACAATCACACCGATTTTGTCTGCAACCACGTCCGATTCCCTTTGCTTTGACAAAAGGTATGCCCAATTTGGGATAACCAATCGCTAACAGCGCAGCAGCATGATGGGCTTGCCAAGCTGCACCAAAGCGACCAAGAATATGAACAAGCGTTCAATTCGCAAGCTGGAGGCATCAATGGATTTCGCACTGACCGAGGAACAAACCGCCATTTTCGATATGGCGCAGGCCTTTGGCGCGGACCATATCGCGCCCCATGCCCGCGACTGGGAAGCGGCGGGCACCATCCCCAAACAGCTTTGGCGCGATCTGGCGGATCTGGGGTTCGGCGGGCTTTATGTGTCCGAGGAAAGCGGCGGTGCGGGCCTGACCCGGCTGGATGCCACGCTGGTGTTCGAGGCGCTGTCGCAATCCTGCGCGTCAGTCGCGGCCTTTCTGTCGATCCACAACATGTGCGCCCGGATGATCGACGCCTATGGATCGGAAGACATGCGCGCACGCATCCTGCCCAAGGCACTGACGATGGAAACGATCCTGTCCTATTGCCTGACCGAACCCGGGTCGGGGTCGGACGCGGCAGCGCTGAAAACCCGCGCGGTGCGCACCAACGACGGTTACGCGCTGACCGGAACCAAGGCGTTCATTTCAGGGGGTGGCTATTCGGATGCTTATATCGTCATGGCGCGCACCGGCGATGACGGCCCCAAAGGGATCAGCGCCTTTTTGGTGATGGATGGCGCACCGGGCCTGTCATTCGGCGGGCTGGAGGACAAGATGGGCTGGCGGTCGCAACCCACGCGGCAGGTGCAAATGGACGATTGCCAAACAAGTGCCGACACCCTGCTGGGCGAGGAAGGTCAGGGTTTCAAATACGCGATGGCGGGCCTTGATGGTGGGCGGCTGAATATCGCCGCCTGTTCGCTGGGGGCCGCCCAGGCAGCACTGGACCAAACATTGGCCTATATGCGCGAACGCAAGGCTTTCGGTAAACCCATCGACCAGTTTCAGGGGTTGCAGTTCAGGCTGGCTGACATGGAAATCGACCTGCAATCGGCACGGACCTTTCTGCGGCAGGCGGCATGGAAACTGGACACCGGCGCGCCCGATGCCAGCACATTCTGCGCTATGGCCAAGAAACAGGTCACAGAGGTGGGCAGCCGCGTGGCAGATCAATGCCTGCAACTGCATGGCGGCTATGGCTATCTGGCGGATTACGGGATCGAAAAGATCGTGCGTGATTTGCGGGTGCATCAGATCCTTGAGGGGACCAATGAAATCATGCGCCTGATCACGGCGCGGCACCTGATCGGGTAGAACCCCATGACCGACATCATCATCCGCAAGGTCGGCAAGGCTGGCCACATCACGCTGAACCGCCCCAAGGCGCTTAATGCGCTGACATGGGACATGTGCCTGAATATTGAGAAAGCACTGGATACATGGCGGGACGATCCCGCTGTCGCCATTGTCATCATGGACGGTGCGGGCGACCGGGCCTTCTGTTCGGGCGGCGATATTGCGGAAATGTATGCGACCGCGAAGCAGGGTGACTATGACTATGGTCAGCGGTTCTGGCGTGATGAATACCGGCTGAACGCAAAAATTGCGGAATTCCCAAAGCCGGTCATCAGCTTTCTGCAAGGTTTCACCATGGGCGGCGGTGTTGGCGTCGGATGCCATGCATCGCACCGCATTGTTTGCGACAGCAGCCGGATCGCGATGCCGGAATGTTCCATCGGGTTGGTGCCTGATGTCGGCGGATCGCTTTTGCTGGCGCGCGCACCGGGATATTGCGGGGAATTTCTGGGCCTGACGGGTGACCGGATGGATGCGGGTGATGCGATCTATGCAGGCTTTGCCGATCATTTCATCCCTGAAAGCGATTGGGATACATTGAAAACGACGCTGGCACAGACAGGCGATGTGGAGGCGGTAAAGACTGCCGCAGCCCCTGCACCCGCCAGCCGTCTGCACACGTGGCAGGCTGAAATTGACGCAGTTTTTTGCGGCACCACACTCGGCGAAATTTACGCGGCGATGCCCGATCTGCCCGGCCCGGCGATTACCCATGCGCGCAAGCTGATGGATCGCAACGCGCCGCTGGCCATGGCTGTCGCCACGCAAATCATCAAATCCGTCCGCCTTGATCCGCGCATCCGGACCGCGCTGAACCATGAGTTCCGTTATACGTACCGCAGCGCGGAACAGGGCGATTTCATCGAAGGTATCCGCGCGGCCATCATTGACCGTGACCGCAACCCGCAATGGCAACACAAGACATGGCAGGATGTGCCGAAGACAGAGACTTCGCGCATGACCGCCCCTTTGGGCGATAATGCGCTACAATGGGAGGAAGACAGATGAAAATCGGATTTATCGGGCTTGGGAACATGGGCGCGCCCATGGCGGCCAACCTGTCGCGCGAACACGATGTGACAGGCTTTGACACGATGGCGACGCCAACAGGGATCACGATGGCATCCAGCGCGGCCGACGCTGCCAGCGACGCGGATATCGTGATCACAATGTTGCCCAACGGCGAAATCCTGCGCGCTGTCGCTGCCGAAATCCACCCGGCCATGAAGCCAGGTTCGGTGCATCTGGATTGTTCGACCGTGGATGTGGACAGCGCCCGCGCCGTCGCCGCACAGGCCGAAAGCCACGGGCTGGCCGCCATTGACGCGCCTGTGTCCGGCGGGATCGGTGGCGCCATGAACGGCACGCTGACATTCATGGCAGGCGGGTCTGATGATGCCTTTGCCAAGGTCAAGCCGCTGTTTGACATCATGGGGCAAAAGGCGGTGCATTGCGGCCCTGCGGGCAACGGTCAGGCCGCCAAGATCTGCAACAACATGATCCTTGGCGTCACGATGATCGCCACCTGCGAGGCGTTCGTGCTGGCCGACAAGCTGGGTCTGGACCGGCAGGCGATGTTCGATGTGGTCAGCACATCGTCGGGGTCATCATGGTCAATGAATACCTACTGCCCCGCCCCGGGCATCGGGCCACAAAGCCCTGCCGATAACGGTTACAAACCGGGTTTCGCCGCCGAACTGATGCTGAAAGACCTCAACCTTGCCCAGATGGCGGCAATCGCCGCCGATGCCGACACGCCGATGGGACAGGCCGCGCGCGATCTTTATGCGCAATTCGTCGAAGCAGAGGATGGCAGGGGGCGGGACTTTTCAGCCATGTTGCCACGGTTCGAAAAACGGCACCGGTCCTGACAGACCAAAGCCCCGCGGGGGCGATCAGATTTCGAGAAATCTGATCTACTCTGCCGCAACCTTGCGCGCATCCAGCATGGGTTTCAGATAGCGGCCGGTGTGGCTTTCGACCACTTCGGCCACTTTTTCCGGCGTGCCGGTCGCCACGACCTTGCCGCCGCCATCGCCCCCTTCGGGACCGATATCAATGATATGGTCCGCCGTCTTGATCACATCGAGGTTGTGTTCGATCACCACGACGGAATTGCCCTGATCGACCAGTTCGTGCAGCACCTCCAACAGTTTGCGCACATCCTCGAAATGCAGTCCCGTCGTCGGTTCATCCAGAATATAGAGCGTCCGGCCCGTCGATTGCCGCGCCAGTTCCTTGGACAGTTTCACGCGCTGCGCCTCGCCGCCTGACAGGGTCGTCGCCTGCTGGCCCACTTTGATATAACCAAGGCCCACCCGCATCAGCGCATCCATCTTGGTGCGGATCGACGGCACGGCGCTGAAAAAATCCTGCGCATCTTCCACAGTCATATCAAGCACATCGGCGATGGACTTGCCCTTGAACTTGATTTCCAGCGTCTCGCGGTTGTACCGCGCGCCCTTGCAGGTTTCGCAAGTGACATAGACATCGGGCAGAAAGTGCATTTCGATCTTGATGACCCCGTCACCCTGACAGGCCTCGCAGCGTCCACCCTTCACGTTGAACGAAAACCGACCCGGTTTATAGCCGCGCGCCTTGGCCTCGGGCATGCCGGCGAACCAGTCGCGGATCGGGGTAAACGCGCCGGTATAGGTCGCGGGGTTGGACCGCGGCGTGCGACCGATGGGCCGCTGGTCAATGTCGATCACCTTGTCGAGGTGTTCAAACCCCTTGATCGTTTCACAAGGCGCGGGTGTTTGCCGCGATCCGTTCAGCTTCATCGACGCGTTCTTGAACAGCGTTTCAATCGTCAGCGTGGATTTGCCCCCGCCCGATACGCCGGTGACACACACAAACTGCCCCAGCGGAAAATCGACCGTGACATTTTGCAGATTGTTGCCCGTGGCCTTGACCACCGTCAGCTTCTTGCCCTTTCCCTTGCGGCGTTTGGCGGGGATCGCGATTTCGCGCGCGCCGGTCAGATATTGCCCGGTGATCGACGCCGGATCAGCCATGATATCGGCAGGGGTGCCCTTGGCAACCACCTGACCGCCGTGCACACCCGCACCCGGCCCGATATCGAACACATAATCCGCCTCGCGGATCGCTTCCTCGTCATGTTCGACGACGATTACGGTATTGCCCTGATCGCGCAGGTTTTTCAGCGTGGTCAGCAGACGGTCATTATCGCGCTGGTGTAACCCGATGCTGGGTTCATCCAGCACATAAAGCACCCCCTGCAATCCCGACCCGATCTGGCTGGCCAGCCTGATCCGCTGGCTTTCGCCGCCCGACAAAGTGCCGGAATTGCGCGACAGCGTCAGGTATTCCAAACCAACGTTGTTCAAAAACCCCAGCCGTTCGCGAATTTCCTTGAGAATCGCCGCCGCGATCTCGTTCTTTTGCTTGCTCAGCTGATCGGGCACGGCCTGACACCAGTCATAGGCTTCCTTGATCGACATCTGCACGACCTGCCCCGCGTGAAGGCGCGTTTCAGGTCCGCCGTCAGCCGGACCGATCTTGACCGCCAGGGCCTCTTCGCGCAGGCGGTAGCCACCGCAGGTGCCGCAGGCGCGATTATTCTGAAAGCCTTCGAATTCTTCGCGAATCCAGTTGCTGTCGGTTTCGCGATAGCGGCGTTCCATATTGGGGATCACACCCTCGAACGGGCGGCTGACCTGATAGACACGCCCGCCTTCATCATAGCGGAACTTGATCTCTTCCTTGTCAGAGCCGTACAGGAACACCTGCTGCACCGATGGATCCAGATCCTTCCAGCGGGCGTTCTTATTGAATCCGTAGTGTTTTGCGATTGCCTCGATGGTTTGCAAGAAATAGGGCGACTTACCCTTGCGCCACGGGGCAATCGCGCCATCGGCAATCTTGAGCGTGACATCGGGCACAACAAGCTGTTCGTCAAAAAACAGTTCTACCCCAAGCCCGTCACACGACGGGCAGGCCCCAAAGGGCGCATTGAACGAAAACAGGCGCGGCTCGATCTCGGGGATGGTGAAACCCGATACCGGACAGGCGAAATTCTCCGAAAACGTGAGCCGCTCCGGCTCTCCCTCGGACGGGGCGGTTTCAAGAATGGCGATGCCATCGGCCAGGTCCAGTGCAGTACGGAAACTGTCGGCCAGACGCGTTTCAAGTCCTTCGCGCACCACAATCCGGTCCACGACCACATCAATGTCATGGCGAAACTTCTTGTCCAACGTCGGCGGTTCGTCCAATTCGTAAAACTGCCCGTCCACCTTGACCCGCTGGAACCCCTGCTTGCGCAGTTCAAGAAACTCCTTGCGATACTCGCCCTTGCGGTCGCGCACGATCGGAGCCAGCAGATACCCCCGCGTCCCATCATCCAAAGCCATGACGCGGTCGACCATATCCTGCACCTGCTGCGCCTCGATGGGCAGGCCGGTAGCGGGGGAATAGGGCGTCCCCGCGCGCGCAAACAGTAGCCGCAGATAGTCGTAAATCTCGGTGATGGTGCCGACAGTTGAACGCGGGTTCTTGCTGGTCGTCTTTTGTTCGATCGAAATTGCAGGGCTAAGCCCGCTGATGTGATCCACATCAGGCTTTTCCATCATATCCAGAAACTGGCGCGCATAGGCCGACAGCGATTCAACATAGCGCCGCTGCCCTTCGGCATAGATCGTATCGAAGGCCAGCGATGACTTGCCCGACCCCGACAGGCCCGTGATCACCACAAGCTGATCGCGCGGAATATCCACGTCAATATTCTTGAGGTTATGTTCGCGTGCACCGCGCACTTCGATATGCTTCAACTCTGCCATGGGTCACCTTCTGTCCATGCTGTGGACATAAGCCAGCGATAGGCCCAGTCCAATGCGTATATAGAACATAAACGGAACATTTGCAGATTTATTTTCACATACGACCAGCGCCGCAGATGTCGCATGGCGACCTGCGGCCCATTGATCGCGTCCGGTAGGATTGAACCCACCCCTCAATCTACATGTGAATGACGCGCCCATAGGCATCAAGCACACTTTCATGCATCATTTCCGACAGGGTCGGATGCGGGAAAACAGTGTTCATCAGGTCTTCTTCGGTGGTTTCAAGCTGCCGCCCGATCACATAGCCCTGGATCAGTTCGGTCACTTCGGCACCAACCATATGCGCGCCCAGCAATTCGCCCGTCTTGGCGTCGAACACGGTCTTGACCAACCCTTCAGGCTCGCCCAGCGCCACGGCCTTGCCGTTGCCGATAAAGGGGAATTTGCCCACCTTGACGTCATAGCCCAGTTCCTTGGCCTTGGCCTCGGTATAGCCCACCGACGCGACCTGCGGATGGCAATAGGTGCAACCTGCGATGCTTTCGGGTTTGACCGGGTGAGCATGTTTGCCTGCGATCAGTTCAGCGACCATCACGCCCTCGTGCGATGCCTTATGCGCCAGCCAAGGCGCACCGGCGATATCGCCGATGGCATAGACCCCATCGACACCAGTGCGACAATATTCATCAGTCACCACATGGGTGCGGTCGATTTTCACGCCCAGTGCGTCCAGCCCCAGCCCCTCGACGTTGCCGACGATGCCAACGGCGCTGATCACCGTGTCAAAGTCCTGCTTTTGCACCTTGCCGCCGGTTTCGATATGGGCGGTCACCTTGTCCTTGCCGCGATCCAGTTGCTTGACCGTCGCCTTTTCCATGATCGTCATGCCCTGCTTGACGAACTGCTTTTTCGCAAAGGCGGAAATCTCGGCGTCTTCGACGGGCAGCACACGGTCCATAACCTCAACCACGGTGGTTTCAGCACCCAGCGTGTTGTAGAAACTGGCAAATTCGATCCCGATGGCGCCCGACCCGATGACCAGCAGCTTTTTGGGCTGATGCGGTGGCACCAACGCATGCCGATATGACCAGACACGCGCGCCGTCTGCCTCGAGGCCCGGCAGGTTGCGGGCACGGGCACCGGTGGCCAGCACGATATTCTTGGCGGTCAGCTCCTCTGTGCCGGCGTCGGTCTTGACCGAAACCTTGCCTTTGGCAGGGATCGTCGCCTCGCCCATGATGACGGTGACCTTGTTCTTTTTCAGCAGATGCTTGACGCCGCCTTCCATTTGCTTGGCGACACCGCGCGACCGCTTGACCACCGCATCCAGATCATAACCGATCCCGTCGGCAGACAGGCCGAATTCCTTGGCGCGGTGCATCAGGTGAAATACCTCGGACGACCGCAGCAGCGCCTTGGTCGGGATGCAGCCCCAGTTCAGGCAGATCCCGCCAAGGTTTTCACGTTCGACCACAACCACATTCAGGCCAAGCTGCGCGCCGCGAATGGCCGCCACATAACCACCCGGTCCGGCACCGATCACGATCAGGTCAAAGTTTTTCGCCGCCATGCGCTGGCCCTCCAATTCAAAATTTAGTTGAACACTAAACTACTTTTCAAAAGACCTCTAGTGACCTTCGGGCATAACAGGTATCGCAGCGGCGCAAAGCGCGCTATTTTTCATGTTCCATCTGCGCATGGTATGCGGTGGCGTAACCGCCCGCATCAAGAAAGCTCTGCTCGGATGCCGTTGTCTTGCGGTCGAGGGCGCCGTTGCGATAGGGAAACCGGCCGAATTGGCGAATGATGGCGCGATGCGCGCAAGCATGATTTTCGTTGCTTTTGCCGGTTTGCGGCATCCGCGTATGGATCAATCGCACGGCACGGTCCTGATCGTACAGGTTTTCCGAGTGCATCAGCGGCAGATAGAAAAACTGTCGCGCCGGTTCGTCGATCTTCATATCCCAGTTGCGGTCAATCGCCATCTTGGCGGCCGCCAGCGCCAGCTTGTCGGTTGCAAAGGCCTGCCCGCTGTCCCGGAACATGTTGCGTGGGAACTGATCAGTCAGGATGATATAAGCCAATGTGCCCGTAGGATATGTCAGCCAAAGACCCAGTGCACCTTCCGTCGCCTCTTGCCATGTCGCAAGGAACTTGTCGCGAATTTCGGCGTCAAATGCCGGATCGGCCTTGTACCAGTCCTCTGGCGTGGCTTGGTCCAGCCAAAACGCCAATACATCTTGCGGGGCTACCACGGCACCATTCCTCCAAGGGTTCACATTACTTTTACACAAACAGACAAGATATGGCCTGACAAGGCTTTAGTCGCCCGCCTGCGCCGATTCACTTTCTTCAGCTTCGATATACACCTCTTGGGCCAGTTCAACCGCCACCGGGGTCGAAGATGCCGAAACTGCGGCATAGGGAACCGTTTCGACTTCAAAGTCAGCCCGGCTGCGCTGTGTCGCGCGATACAGGCCATAGCCCCCGATCGCGAGCATCAGGCACGCGGTAAACAGCCAGAACCCGTTCACACCGATGCGGTCCATCATCCAACCCACAATCAGCGGGCCCATGATGGCACCCAGCCCGTTGATGAACAGCAAACCACCTGACGCTGCCGCCATATCCTCTTTCTCAAGATAGTCGTTGGCATAGGCGATCAGCAGCGCATAAAGTGGGTTAGACGTGCCCCCCACGATCGCCCCGGTAATCACGATCAGCAGAAAACTGCCCGGCACGAAGAACGCGAGCAACGATCCAAACCCGCCGATCAGCGCGATCCAGATGATCAGCGCGCGACGATCCATCCGGTCCGACAGCCAGCCGATCGGATATTGCAGCACCAGTGCCGCCACATAGATCGACGAGATGAAAAGCGAAATCTGCCCGACGGTCAGCCCGACCCGGTTGCCGTATACCGCCGACATCCCGAACTGCGCGGAAAACACACCCCCCAGCATGAACATGCCCACACAGGCCAGCGGCGAGGCCGCGATCACCTGCCGGATGGTCATCGGTTTGGTGGTGGCAAAGGCCGGCGTCGGCTTGACCGACAACAGGATCGGCGCAAAGGCCAGCGACACCAGAACCGACGGTATGATGAACAATACATAGCCCGACACATCGCCACGGCTGACAATCCACTGGGCAAACACGATCCCGGCCATCTGCACGATCATATAAAGCGACAGCGCCTTGCCGCGGTTTTCGTTGGTCGAGGTATCGTTCAGCCAGCTTTCAGCGGTGATATAGACACCGCAAAAGCAAAATCCGATGATCACGCGGCCCAGAATCCAGGCCCAGGGTTCAACCAACACAGGATATGTGATCAAAACGGCTGAAATCAGCGATCCCATGGCGGCAAAGACCCGCACATGCCCGACCCTGCGGATCAGTCCCGGGGTAAAGCGCGAACTGAACAGAAACCCAAGGAAATAGGCAGACATGACCAGCGACAGGGCAAAGGTGCTGAACCCCTCCTGGTCTCCGCGCAACCCCAGTAACGTGCCCTGAAGCCCGTTGCCCACCATAAAAAGAAACAGCCCCAAGAAGAGAGCCCACGACCCGGTCAGCACCTGAAACATTTCGCGTCCTCTTTGGTCTGGTTTGCGCCCGCCTATCACATGATTCTTTAAAGACTACACTAGCAAGCGACGGATTTATCGCCACTCACCGCACCTTTGTTGTCACGACAGATCAATCCCTGCGGTCAGGCAACAAGAGAGACGCATCACCATAACTGAAAAACCGGTATTCCCGTGTGATGGCGTGGGCGTAGATAGCCCTGATCCTGTCCGCG
Source organism: Yoonia sp. (assembly GCF_965660735.1). Lineage (GTDB taxonomy): Bacteria > Pseudomonadota > Alphaproteobacteria > Rhodobacterales > Rhodobacteraceae > Yoonia. Next base: position 10,726 of record NZ_CBFIBD010000017.1, on the reverse strand, counting down.
CCCATCAGCGCGGAAACCAGCATCATGAGCGTGGATTTGGGCAGGTGAAAATTGGTCATCAATCCATCCGTGACCTGAAAATCGAACCCCGGCCTGATGAATATATCGGTCGGCCCGGTCCAGGGCAGCACCTTGCCGGACCGCGCGGCACTTTCGATCAGGCGCAGGGCCGTCGTGCCCACGGGGATCACCCGTCCGCCTGCGGCGCGGGTGGCGTTGATCTGGTCTGCTGCCTGTGGCGTGACCTCGCCCCATTCGGCGTGCATCTTATGATCGCGCACATCGTCGACCTTGACCGGCAGGAACGTCCCCGCGCCGACGTGCAGCGTAACATGCGTGAATTCCACGCCGCGCACGGCCAGCGCCGCCAGTAACGGGGCATCGAAATGCAGCGATGCCGTGGGGGCGGCCACCGCGCCCGCGTGACGTGCCCAATAGGTTTGATAGTCTTGCTTGTCGGCATCATCCGCCGGGCGCTTGGCCGCAATATAGGGCGGCAGGGGCATCGCCCCCACATCCGCCAGCGCCGCATCGAAATCATCGCCCGTCAGGTTGAAACGCAATTGGCCCTGCCCGTCTGCGCGACCGGTTACCGTCGCTGACAAAACGTCGGAGAACACGATCACTTCGCCATCGCGGATCTTTTTCAGCGGCTTGATCAATGCCGCCCAATCGCCATCCGCACGCGGTTCCAGCAGGGTGACTTCGATCCGGGCGGCGGTGTCGCCCGCAGCCCCCGACCGGTGCCGGAAACCCGACAGGCGGGCGGGGATCACCTTGGTATCATTCAGTACCAGACGGTCACCGGGGCGCAGGATGTCGGGCAGGTCCGACACGATCCGGTCACTGATCCGGTCCCCCATCGCCAGCAGCAATCGCGCCGATGACCGTGGCCGCGCCGGGCGCACCGCGATCAGCCGCTCTGGCAGATCAAAGTCGAAATCAGAAAGTTTCAATCGGGAACCTCTGGCGCGGGCCTGCGGAAAATCTCGCGGAACATGCCGGGTGTCAGGGCCGACAACGGATTCACGCCGACCTGCGGTGCGTCCGCAGTGCCGGTGATATTAAAATTGAAGCCAATCAGCCCCTCGCCCTTTCGGGTCAGAAAGGCACCCATACTGTTCAGCAGATAGAACGGTGACACCACGCCCTGCAAGTCAATCCCCTTGTTGGCGAGCGTGTAGACCCCATCAACAGAAATGCCAAGCCCCGGCCCCACCGCGCTTGCCTCGGTGACAATGATCTGTGCCGGCGTCAGGCGGAAACGCGCATCGACCTCCTCAAATGCGAGGCCCTGCCCATCCAGTTGTTGCAAAAGACCAACCACGCTGATGGCATCCAACAGTGCCGCGATCGTGGGCGCATCGCGCACCCGCACATCACGCAGGGCCAACACCCCGTCAAAGCTCCCAGCACCACCTGCCGGCAGCAGCGTCAGGTCCAGCGTGCCGCCCACTGCATTTCGCATGAACCCAGCAGCCCGCGCCACACCACCGGCATCGCTGCTGCGTAACCGAACCGCAGAGCGCCCGTCGCGCGGGGCGACGGCGCCCGCGATTGCCGCATCTCCGTTCACCTGTGCCTGAAACTGGCCAGCAAAGCCACCGGCACTGCTGAAATCGCCCCGAAAGCCGGTCAGTGCGATCCCTTCGGTGATCTGCAATCGGTCCAGCGCGATGCGCACCGGTCCCCCGCCGCTGTCACCTGACCCAAACCTGGCACGGCGCAAGTCCAGCAATCCGCCGCCAATCTCGACCGCGACGGGCTGGCCTGCGCCCCGCCCGCGCAGGGTGATCGGCGCATCCAGCCAGTCACCCACGCGCACCCGGTCAAAACGCGCGACCTCCAGCTGGCCCGCGTCCGTCAGTGTGATCCCACCCTGCGCACGCAGACCACCACCGCTGATCGACAATCTATCAATGACAGGGATCGGGCCAAGACGACCCGCGATGTCTAGCGCGCCGGGCGTCTGTGCCCCTTTGGCCCAGCCAACCGCCGGAATGCCCAGGCGCACACCGACAAGATCAGATTGCAGCGAAAACGCGGGCGGCGCGCCGCGCACAATATCAATTGTCAGATTGCCCACACCTTCACCGCCGACCGATCCGGGCGGCAGTCCAATGCCGAATTCATCCAGAAACCGTTGCGACAACGCAACCGTGGCCGCGATTTGACTGCGGCCTGCAAATTCCGGGCCAAACCGCTGGGTCCACTCGCCTGTCACGGGCAGATCGCCCACACGCAACCGCCCGCCAATGCTGAGCGCCTGGCGATCGGCGCGCACCGTCAATTGCGGCGCGGACAACTGGCGACCCGGGATCAGGGCCGCGCTGCGCACCCCGCCCAGATCGGCGGCCAGATCAAAACCAACCTCTTGCGGGCGCATACCTTGCTTGAGCGGCAAGCGAATTTGCCCCGTCACTGCTGCGCGACCATCGGCGATCGTGACAGGCAACTGCGCCTTATCGAGAAATTCGAACGGCCGCTGGTTCAACACCGACAGCATCGCGGTGATCGTGCTGTCGCTGTGCAGGTCCAACACAGCGGGGGTTTCATGCGGGCGTACTTCGGGGATCTCGAACACCGAACCACCCAGTTCGATCTTGCCACCCTGCGGTGCCGCGATTTGCCCGTCATCAAGGCTGACGACGAACCGTTTGCCAATAAACGACGCGGCACCATCAGCGCCGGTAATGGGTGGAATATGCCGCATGGCCCTGACAGTCGCATCGGCAAATTCCCAATTTGCGGCAAACCGGCGCGGCGCGCCCGGCGCGATCCGCAACCCGGCCGCCACATCGACCAACTGCCCATCACTGACGTTGTTATCAAACCAGCGCCGCGATCCGGGTTTCATGCCTGGCGGCCAATATCCCAACACCCTTTCGGGGGTGATCTGGTTGATCTTTGCGTTCATGGCCACCTGCCAACCGGCCGGGCCCGCTGCGATCTGTCCTTTGGCGATCATCCGGGTGGGACCGTCACGGACGACAAACTGACCCACCTCGACGGTGAAGGGATCAAGACGCAGGCGCAGGTCAATCGCGGCCTCGGGGATGGCAACCGGACCGTCGTAGGCGCGGGCGGGATTCAGCATCAGATCCCGAAACCGGACCTGTGCCAGCAGCGCACGCGGCAACCCATCGCGAAATTCGCGCAGATAGGCCTGCCCGGTGGCCTGCACGCGCCCCCAGCCGCTGTCCAGCGTGATCTGGTCAAAGACGACATGATCCCGCACCGGATCGAAGGTCAGATAGGTCTTGGCACTGTCAAACCGCAGCGGTGCGGTGGCTGCGTTGGGCTGCAAGACACCTGCCCCGATTTCAAGCACGGCACTCAGAGGCCCAAGGGCACCAGCAGCATCAAGCGACGTGCGCAACGTCGCCGTGATCGGCGCATCCACGTCGCGCAGCCATGTCAGCGCGGGCGACTGGGCAGCAATATCGCTGGCCACCGCATCGGTTATCGTCAGGCCCAGTTCAGCGGCACGGCTGCCTCTTGGGCTGGTATAAGAAAGCGCCATCGTCGTGACCCCTGCCCGACCGGACAACAACGCCAGATCACCACGCAGCGCGGTCTGCCCACCGCGCAAATCCAGCGCCAGCGTTCCGCCATCCACGATCCAGCTGCGGCCGGCGCGGGCATCGTCGAAATTCACAATCAGCCCATCGACACGCACCGTTTCCAGTGCGGTCAGTGCCGGACGGTCAAAAACCCGATCGACACGATCCAGCAGGTCCGGCAATGACGCCGCCTGTCCGAAACTGCCCCCGCTGTTACCCAAGGCGACACGCAGCGTGCCATCACCCGCACGCCGCAGGTTGATCTGCGCGCCGACCAAACGCACGTCCTGCAACAGGATATCACGATGCAGGACAAGTCCGCGAGGCGAAACGCGCCCTTCTATCTGCGGTATGCGGGTCAACGTCAGGCCGCTCTCGTCGTAGATTTGCGTATCCACAAACCGGACCGTCGGGTGCAGATCGGTGCCAATGCGCAGCGTAATCGCGCCAAAACGCAGATCGGCATCCGACAGCACCTGACCCGCGCGCATTTCGATCCGCTTTACGATCCAGCCCGGTGCGGTGATGTCCCGGTCAATAACCATGACCGCAGCAGCAAGAACAAAAGACACAGGCAAAAGGCCGATCAAAAAGACGCAACGCGTCAGAACGCGCCAGCCGCCACGCCTGCGGCGGGGCTGGGGCGCGTCAACCGCCGCTTCTTGATCCTTCTGGTCCGTCACATGTCCTCCGGGCATGGCGCTGCTGCCTCTTTATCTTTTGACCATGCAGGCTAAAACAATCACGAAAGCACGCAATGCAAAAGGACCAAGCGATGACACAACCCGCAATCGGCGATAAAGCCCCGGCCATCAGCCTGCCACGCGACGGCGGAGAGATCGTGAACCTGTCCGATTTCGCCGGTCAGAATGTGGTTCTGTATTTCTATCCGCGCGACGACACCTCGGGCTGCACGAAAGAGGCGTTGGGCTTTACCGAAAACGTCGATGCCTTTGCCGACCTGAACACCGTCATTCTGGGCGTATCCAAGGACAGCGTGACCAAGCACGACAAGTTCGTCGCCAAACATGATCTGAAGATCGCGCTCTTGTCCGATGAAAACGGGGACGTCTGCGAACGCTACGGCGTCTGGAAGGAAAAGAACATGTATGGCAAGACCTACATGGGGATTGAACGCGCGACCTTTCTGATCGATGCCGACGGCAAGATCGTGCAGGTCTGGCCCAAAGTCAAAGTCCCCGGTCACATAGAGGCCGTTCTTGAGGCGGTGCGCGCGCTGTGACCCTTGCAGAAATGGCGGTGGCGGTGCTGGCCACTGCCGACGGCCGCGCAAAAACAGCCCTGTCGCGCAAATATGCCGCCCAGTGGCAGGCGGCACGTGCTGCGGGGGAAACACCTAAGATCGGCCATGCCACACCGCCCCTGCGCCCGGCGCGACCGCCAAAGCCTGAACTGCTGGACCCGCGCGACGTGCCGCACCGCAAACCGGGCTCAGAGGCCGGGCGCATCGCCCTGCTGCATGCCGTCGCGCATATCGAGTTGAACGCGGTTGATCTGCACTGGGACATCATCGCACGCTTTACAGACACACCGATGCCCATTGGTTTTTACGACGACTGGGTCAAGGCGGCGGATGAAGAAAGCAAACATTTCAACCTCATGTGCGATTGCCTTGCGGCACTGGGCAGCCATTATGGCGCCCTGCCCGCCCATGCGGGCATGTGGCGCGCCGCCGAGGATACGGCAGACGACCTGATGGGGCGTCTCGCCGTTGTGCCCATGGTGCTGGAGGCGCGCGGTCTGGATGTAACGCCCGGCATGATCAAGCTTTTCAAACAGGCCAGGAACCAACCCGCCGTGGCGGCGCTTGAAACCATCTATGGCGAAGAGGTGCACCATGTCGCCTATGGGTCGAAATGGTTCAACTTTCTGTGCGGGCGGCAAAACCTTGATCCGACCGGTGTGTTTCACGATCTGGTGCGACAGTATTTTCACAGCCAGCTGAAACCACCCTTCAACGAAGAAAAACGGGCCGAGGCCGGCCTGCCCCCGGATTTCTACTGGCCGCTTGCCGCAGATCGAAAAGTCTGACCGGCGGCCTGGGCCCGTTGATCGGCGAAACCTCGCCCAGATCGGCGCGCACCGGGCAAGGCCCGGGAAAACGGGCGCAATATTCTTGCAGCCCAGGGCCGGGCTGGCTAACACAGTGACACGACGCCGGGCGGGAAAAAAACGGCGCGACTTAACGGGACGGAACGGGACACAGTTTTGCACACACGACTGACCATGCGCATCCACGCACTGCTCGAGCGGGTCTTTCCTGAAAGACGACTATTCTTGCGGTCCGATACTGAAACGCGGTTTATCCGACTGAAATCAGAAACGCAGTTGGTGGCCTGGACCGGCAGCATCATTGTGGTCGCATGGACCATCGTCGCCACGGCCATCCTGCTGATGGACAGTATCGGCGCAGGGAATTTCCGTGCGCAGGCACAGCGTGACCAGATGACCTATGAACAGCGGCTCAGCGCGTTGTCGGGCGAGCGCGACATCCGGGCAGCAGAGGCACTGGCAGCACAAGAGCGGTTCAATTCCGCGCTGCAACAGATTTCCATCATGCAATCTGAACTGCTAGCGACCGAAGAAAAGCGCCGCGAACTGGAAACCGGAATGGAGGTTGTCCAATCCACCCTGCGTGACACGATGAAAGCACGCGAAGCCGCCCGCCAGCAGGTTGCAGCCTTGTCGGCCGAAGTGGACGAAAACACCGATGTTGCGTTAAACGATGATACCGCAGGCACCGTGGATCTGCTGGCGAATGCCCTGGCAGAAACCGCTGCACAGCGCGACCAGATCGCCACCGATGCAGCATCAGCCATTGATTATGCATCAGAAATGCAGCTGGAACTGCGGCTGTTGCAGGAACGAAACGACCAGATCTTCCGCCAGCTGGAAGAAGCGATGCTGGTATCCGTCGAACCACTGGACAAGATGTTCCGCGATGCGGGCATGAACCCTGACAATCTGATCGCACAGGTCAAACGCGGCTATTCCGGCATGGGTGGCCCCCTGATGCCGATCCAGTTTTCAACGCGCGGCGGTGAACCTGACCCTGATGCGCTGCGTGCCAATGCGATCCTGACTGCCATGGACCGGATCAATCTTTACCGGATCGCCGCAGAGAAGGCGCCATTTTCTATCCCCGTCCTTGCGAACTTTCGCTTCACCTCGGGCTTCGGGCCGCGCTGGGGGCGGATGCACAAAGGCACGGATTTCGCCGGCCCGATCGGGACACCCATCCATTCCACCGCCGATGGCGTCGTGACGCATGCGGGCTGGTCGTCGGGCTATGGCCGCCTGATCAAGATCCGCCACGAATTCGGTATCGAGACACGTTATGCCCACCTGAACGCCATGGATGTTACCGTTGGTCAAAGGGTCTCGCGCGGGGAACGAATTGGTGCTATGGGAAATTCAGGTCGATCGACCGGCCCGCACCTTCACTACGAAATCCACGTCGGCGGCAAGCCGGTCAATCCCATGACATACATAAGAGCTGGAAGAGATGTTTTCTAAATCCAAAATCAACGAACCCGGACCCAAAGCAGCCGAAACCACATCTGCGACAAATGCAGATGCAGCCAAGAAAGAAGGTGCATCGCCTGATTACAAATCAGCCGCACCCAAGGCGAAGCCGCCTGCATCCATCCTGTCTGCGGATCTGCTGATCACCGGCAACCTCAAGACCACCGGCGACATTCAGGTCGAAGGCCAGGTCGAGGGCGACATTCGCGCGCATCTTCTGACTGTTGGCGAAGGCGCCACCGTCAAGGGCGAGGTCGTCGCAGATGACGTGGTGGTCAATGGCCGCGTGATTGGCCGTGTCCGTGGACTGAAGGTGCGCCTGACATCCACCGCACGCGTGGAAGGCGACATCATCCACAAGACGATCGCGATCGAATCCGGCGCGCATTTCGAAGGGTCCGTACAGCGTCAGGACGATCCGTTGGCCACCGGCAGCAAGAAGATGCCAACGACCAGCACCACCCCTGCTGCCGACGACAAATCAAAGAGCTGAAGGCCTTTCGTAAAACCATCTGAAAAGAGCACCCTTGCCGGTGCTCTTTTTTTGTTAGTGAACTCCGCGCCGATAAAGGTGCCATGTCGCATGGCCAAACACCGGCAGCACGACGAACAGCCCCAGGAACCACGGCAGCAGTGCCAGCATTGAAAACACCGCGATCAGCACAGCCCAAACCAGCATGACTGCGGTGTTGTCACGCACCAGTTGCAGGCTCAGCAACATCGCGGTCACGAAATCAACCTCGCGGTCCAGTACCAGCGGCAGGCTGATCACGGTCAGCGCAAACAACAAAAACGCCAGCACCGCGCCAACGGCCAGTTCGACCGCAATCATGGTCATTCCGTTCGGTGTCAGGAAAATGGCCCAGCTATGCGAGACATCCGTCATCGGCGACAGCCCCATGAACAGCGCAAAGATCATATGGGCAAGGAATGTCCAGAACAGGAAATAGATCACGATTATCGCGCCCAGCCAAGGCAATTGCCGTGTGCGTTCGCGCCAGACAATACCCAGAACTTCGGACCAGATCAGTGGCTGGTCCTGCTCCATGCGGCGGCTGACCTCATACAGACCGGCCGCGGCAAAGGGCGCCACCAGCGGAAACCCCAGCGATGTCGCCAGAATCCAGCTGACATGGCCAGCCCCCAGCCACAAAAGGCCAAAGCCCGCAATCACGTAAACTGCGCTAAAAAACAGCCCGAACTGCGGCGCACGTTTGAAATCGCGCCATCCTGCTTTCAGAACCTCGCGCAAATCCGCGCCATCAAGTGACCTGACAGCCGGTTGCGATGCCTTGTCTTGCATTGTGAACCTCCCCGTTATTGCAGGTTAAGCCTTAGCGGGGTGCGTCAAAACGTCTTTGTCTTAAATCAAATTGCGCATTTAGTCGGCATGCGCGGCCTCGCGGCCCTTTCCGGACATGTTCAAGGCCAGCGTCGCCCCCATGAAACCGTCCAGATCACCATCCAGTACGCCTTTGGTATCTGACGTCTCGAACCCGGTGCGCAAATCCTTGACCATCTGATAGGGTTGCAACACGTAAGACCGGATCTGGTTACCCCAGCCCGCATCGCCCGCGTTTTCATGGGCTTCGTTCACAAGTGCAGACCGCTTGTCCAATTCCATCTGATACAGCCGCGATTTCAGTGCCTTCATCGCGATGTCGCGGTTCTGGTGCTGGGATTTTTCCGATGATGTCACGACGATCCCGGTGGGAAAGTGCGTGATTCGCACGGCAGAATCGGTCGTGTTGACGTGCTGGCCACCTGCCCCGGATGACCGGTATGTATCCAGACGGATATCAGAAGGATTCACCTCAATCTCGATGTTGTCATCGACCACCGGATAAACCTTGACCGATGTAAACGACGTGTGCCGCTTGGCGGCGCTGTCAAAGGGCGAAATCCGCACCAGCCGGTGCACGCCGCTCTCCGACTTCAGCCAGCCATAGGCGTTGTGGCCGCTGATCTTGTAGGTCGCGGATTTGATCCCGGCCTCATCGCCCGACTGTTCGGATTGCAATTCGACCTTGTAGCCTTTTTTCTCGGCCCAGCGCACATACATGCGCGCCAGCATGTTGGCCCAATCACAGCTTTCGGTGCCGCCCGCGCCCGCGTTGATTTCCAGAAAGGTATCGTTGCCGTCGGCCTCGCCATCCAGCAGGGCCTCCAGCTCTTTCTGAGCGGCCCTTTCGCGCAGGGCTTTCAGGGCATCCTCGGCCTCTTTGATGATCTCGGCGTCGTCTTCGCTCTCGCCCATTTCGATCAGTTCGATGTTGTCGGCCAGTTCCTGTGCGATACTATCGTAATTTGACATGGCATCGACCAGCAACTGCCGGTCGCGCATCAGCTTTTGCGCCGCAGTCGGATCATCCCACAGGGTCGGATCCTCGACACGGGCGTTGAACTCTTCCAGCCGGTAGGGGGCAGTTTCGCGGTCCATCCGCTGGGCAAGCAGGTTCAGCGATTTTTCAATCGCTTCCACGTTGGTCTGGGTCTCTGCGCGCATCGGGCACCTATTGGAACTTTTCGGAATGTCTGGGGGTCTTACCTTGCGCCACGCGGGGCGGCAAGCGGATGGTCAGTATAGACCACCCGTGGACAGTGACCCAAAGCTGGCTTTGGGTCCGACCGTCGCGGTTTCGCCGGTTGACGTCGTGACCTGGCGTGCGCTGCGCGGAACCTCGTCAAAAAGAGGCAGGTCGGCGGACATCGCAAACCCACCGTCGAACATGATGCCGAACAAGGGCTCTTCGCCCGGGCGAAAACACTCGGGCACGACATTTTCGCCGGATGCATCAGGTGGCAGGCGGGCACCGCTGTAACGGTCGATTTTGATGAATTGGCAATCAGCCGGCACAGGGAACGGCTCTGCACCATAGCGGTCGATGGCGGCGCGCATGAAGCTGTTGAAAACCGGCCCGCAAAGGCGCCCACCCGAGGCCGCCCGCCCCAATGTGCGCGGCGTATCATACCCGATATAGCAGCCTGCCACGATATTGGACGAAAAGCCGATGAACCAGACATCCTTGGCATCGTTTGTCGTGCCGGTCTTGCCGGCAATCGGCACAGGCAGGTTGATCGCACTGCTGGCGGTTCCCCTGTCCACGACCCCCTGCATCATGGATGTCAGCTGATAGGCGGTGATTTCATTCATGACGCGGTCGCGGTTGGAAATCACACTCGGTGCTTCGCCCTGGCGCAATAGCGGGTCGTCACAGTTGATGCACATGCGCTGGTCGTGCCGGTAGACGGTATTGCCATAGCGGTCCTGCACACGGTCCACCAAGGTTGGTTCCACCCGTTCGCCGCCATTGGCGAACATAGCATAGGCGGCGACCATCTTGAAAAGGGTCGTTTCATCAGACCCAAGCGCTGCGGCCAGCCCCCGGTTCATGTTGTCGTAGACGCCAAAGCGTTCGGCATACAGGCCCACCGTATCAATCCCGATTTCCTGCGCCAGTCGAATGGTCATCAGGTTGCGCGACTGTTCGATGCCGGTGCGCAAAGGGGTTGGTCCATAGTATTGGTTCGATGCATTTTGCGGGCGCCAGACCCCTTGGGCGGTATTCACAGTAATCGGTGCATCCACCACGATGGTGGCAGGGGAATATCCACTG
>NZ_CBFIBD010000016.1:0-54377 GCF_965660735.1 Yoonia sp. | reverse complement strand
CCTATCTTGAGGCCACGACAACACAGATCTTCGACCGGGCCGGATATATCGCGGCGGTTCTTGGCAATGGCGATGAGGGCTGACACATGATGGCACGATTACTCCCGCACCCCCTGCTCAGCGGCACGCTTGTGCTTGTCTGGCTTGGGCTGGTGAACTCTTTCTCGCTTGGGAACCTGATCCTTGGTGTTGTCTTTGGGCTGGCGATCCCGATGCTCACGGCGCCTTACTGGCCCGACCGGCCCCGCATCGGAAAACCACTGCGCATCGTGGAATATCTGCTGATTGTGCTTTGGGACATTATCGTTGCCAACGTTCAGGTTGCTGCCATCATCATGTTCAAGCGCGAAAAAGATATTCGATCGCAATGGATTGCTGTGCCCGTCGAACTGACCTCTGCCGAGGCGATTACCGTGCTTGCGGGCACGATCACCATGACCCCCGGCACCGTTTCGGCAATGCTTGCTGCCGACGCCGGCAGCATCCTTGTGCATTGTCTGCACACGGATGATCCCGATGGGGTGCGCGACGGGATCAAGTCGCGCTATGAACGCCGCCTGAAGGAGATTTTCCAATGATCGAAGCCGCGCTCGTCTTCACCGCAACGTGCTATGGTCTCGGGCTTCTTTTGAACCTTTGGCGGATCACGGTCGGGCCGAACGCGGCTGACCGGATCCTTGCGCTGGATACCATGGTGATCAACATGATCGCGCTACTGGTTCTTTATGGCATCTGGCGTGGCACAGCGATCTACTTCGAGGCCGCGATGCTGGTTGCGATGGTCGGGTTCGTATCAACCGTTGCTTATTGCCGCTTTGTGCTGCGCGGCGACATTATTGAATGAGGTGACGATATGAACTTTGTCGCAGAGCTTTTGATCGCTGTCTCGCTGGTAATCAGCGGCGTATTCGGGTTTGTCGGCTCTTACGGGTTGGTCAAATTACGCCAGACCACCCAGCGCCTGCATGCACCGACGAAGGCAACGACACTGGGTGTCGGGGGCGTGCTGATCGCGTCGATGATTTTCGCCTTCGCGACGCACGGCAGGATTTCCGTGCATGAATTGTTGATCACGCTTTTTCTGTTTCTGACTGCTCCGATCACCGCGCATTTCATTGCGAAAACTTACATTGCACGAAATCTGGGCCGCCCCTCGCTGCCTGCAAGCAAGAGCGCAAGCGGTTGGTCCGTATTTGACGATCCGCCATCACAAGAGCCCGACAGCTAAGGATGCAGACCTACCACCCCACAAGCGCAAGGGTGATCGCGGGGAACGCGACAAGGATCGCAACACGGACCAGATCGGACGCCACAAAGTAAGTGACCGCCTTGTAGGTCTCTACCATTGGGGTCGTTCGGTCCATCGCGTTGATCACAAACAGATTCATGCCCACGGGTGGTGTGATCAACCCGACCTCGACCACGATCAGCACAAGAATACCGAACCAGATCGCCGTTTGTTCGGTATTGATCCGGTTCAATGCACCATCCGACACGCCGCGCAGCCCCAGTTCGCGCGTCATGTCACGGGTCAGTTCCTGCCCGCCGGCCAGCAACGCCTGTGCCTCTGCGATCAGCGCGGCCGGAATATCTGCACCGCTTGCGATCAGTTCAGACAGGCGCACGGATTGCAGATCAATCATGGTTACAAATCCGAAATCAAGTTCCTGCATGATTGGCCAGAATATCGGGACCGTCAAAAGGATCATCGACAGGCTGTCCATCAGGCAGCCCAGCAAAAGATAGAACACAAGGATCACAACCAGGATCATGATCGGGCTTAGCCCGCTTTGCCCGACCCACAGCGCGGCCTCTTGTGGCAATTGGGTCAGCGCCAGAAACCCGTTATAAAATGCAGCCCCCAGAACGATGAAAAAGATCATGGCCGATGATCGTGCCGTCACATAAAAACTTTCCGCCAGAGAAGACCGGGTCAGCCCGCCGGAAAACCATGCGATGACGCCGGTGCCAAAGGCCCCGACAGCCGCGCCCTCGGTCGGGGTGAACCAGCCCAGATATATTCCTCCGACGACAAGGCTGAACACCACCAGCACCGGCCACACGGCGACAAGTGCGACCAGCCGTTCCCGGTATGGCACCCGCGCCCGGGTTCCCGCCGCATCCGGATTGATCCGCACATAAACCGATATCGCGATCATATAACCGATGGCGGCAAGGACACCGGGCAGAAAGGCCGCCAGAAACAGCTTTGCGATATTCTGTTCGGTCAGGATCGCATAGATCACCAACACGACCGACGGCGGGATCAGAATGCCAAGCGTGCCACCTGCTGCCAGCGTTGCCGTCGCAAATCCGCCCGCATAGCCATAGGTTTTCAGTTCTGGCAGGGCCACACGGCCCATCGTCGCCGCAGTCGCCAAGGATGACCCGCAGATCGCGCCGAACCCCGCACAAGCCCCGACCGCCGCCATTGCCACCCCGCCGCGCCGGTGGCCCAGCCATCCTTCGGCGGCCTTGAACAAGGCCTGGCTCATGCCGCCCAGGGTTGCGAAATGTCCCATCAGCAAGAACATCGGCACGATCGACAGGGCGTAGTTGGAAAAGGTCGTGTAGGTTTCCGATTTCAGCCGCGCAAAGGGGACCGTCGTATCGCCGGTCACGATGACCAGCCCCGCCAAACCGGCAAGAAACATCGCCAGCCCGATTGGAACGCGCAGAAATATCAGCACCAGCAGGGCCGGAAACGACAGCACCCCAATCACAAGATCGTTCAATGTTCTGCCTCCGCATCCGGGGGCAGCAGGCGCTTGCCGGTGATCATCGCGACAAGCCGGGCAAGCGCAACATAGACCCCGATTATTGCGGCAGCCACCGCACCTGCCAGGCTGGCGGCATAGGCCCACCACAGCGGAAGCTCTAACAGAAAGGTCGTCTGGCCCGCGCTTTTCTTGCTCAGCAGCCCCAGAAACAGCTGCCACGCGATCAGGATCAGTGCTGCGGCAAAGGCAAATTCGATCACCATGTGCAGCATCTGGTTTACCCGCTCTGGCAGTTTGGCGGTAAAGATATCGACAGAGGCGTGTGATCCCCGCAACTGACACAGCGGAAGAAACGCAAAAATCGTGAACGCCATCCCTGCCTCGACCAGTTCAAAGTCACCCGTGATCGGGCCAACGCCAAGGCCAAGCAGCGCATTTGCAGCACCCGGCGCAATCGACTGCACAAATTCCCCATGCAAAATGGTGTTGAGCGACCGCCCCGCAATGGAAAGGCAGGTCAGGATGATCAGACCAGACAGGACACACCCGCCCAAAATGGCAAAGCCGCGCGCAAGTTTGTCGAAAACGCCGTGCATCGATCCCCCTTTACACCACCGCAGCACCTGGGACGGATGCAGCCTTGGCCAGGGCGCGGCTATTGCTGCGCGCCGGCACCCTTGCAGTCTCCGTCCATCAGGCTCCGGGCTTCGGCGATCAACGCCCGACCAGCCAGCCCGTTGGTCTCGACATCCGCGATCCAGCTCTCATAAATCGGACTGACCAGGGCCTTCCAGTCGGTGTTGTCGGTCACGGTGATGATCATGTTGCCGTTTTCGATGGCAAGTGCGCGGGCCGGCGCATCGGCATCGGCCTGCGTGCCACCGGCAAAGATCGAAAATTCCAGCCCGGAATTATCGTCGATGACCTGCTGCAAATCGGCAGGCAGGCTTTCATATTTTTCCTTGTTCATTGCCAGAACAAAGGTCAGCGTATACAGGCCCGGGCCCTCAAATTCGGTGTGGTTGCCAACCAGATCGGCGATTTTCAGCGAGGTCGTCACCTCCCACGGGATCGTGGTGCCGTCGATGACACCTTTGGACAAACCTTCGGGCACAGCAGGCACGGGCATCCCCACCGGCGTGGCCCCTGCCGCCGTCAAAAGGTCATTCACCAGGCGGGATCCGCCTCGGATCCTCATCCCTGCGAGGTCAGCCGGTGTTGTCACCGGATCGGTGGTGTGGATCATGCCCGGTCCATGCACCCATGTGCCAAGCACTTTGACATCCTTGAATTCGCCATCCGCCATATGCGCAGCGGCGATTTTCCAATACGCGCAAGAGGCGGCGCGCGCATCCGATACCATGAAGGGCAATTCGAAGACTTCGGTCGTCGGGAACCGGCCGGGAGTGTATCCGACGACCGTCCAGATCACATCGGCAACGCCATCAATCGCCTGATCCATCAGCTCGGGTGGGGTGCCACCCAGTTGCATCGACGCGAAACGGTCGATCTTGATCCGGCCTTGCGATGCCTCTTCGACATTGTCGGCCCAGACATCCAGCACCAATTTGGGAACATTCGCCTGCGCAGGCAAAAACTGATGCAGTTTCAGCGTGACATCCTGCGCAAAGGTTCCGGTTGCCAGCCAAAGGGCGGCAGCCCCAGTCAGCATCGTCCTCGTGTATCGTGTGTTCAGCATGATGGCGGTTCTCTTTGTGCGTGCGCGCCCCGTCCGCCGCCATGTTCCGGGCACTGTCATGGCCACGGACAATCGCAAGGCGGAGCGTCAGGGCGCAGGGTTCGCACAGCAAGGAATAATTGTCATCAGATTTGTGGTTTTTGCGACAAGATTTCGCGCCGCGCACGTCACAAGACGCCGCGGGCGCTACAGATCGGACAGCACCTGTTCGATCCGGGGCACCGGCAGGTTGGTCAGATCCTTGGCGATTTCCAGCAAGATCCTGCCTTGCAGCTTGTCGCCATACTCTGCGCGCAAGGCCCCAAGCGTTTGCGGGTCAGCCACAACAACCAGTTTCTGGAACCTGTCAGCAGCGGCCCAATCCAACAGATGTTCAGCCAGTTCCTTGGCAAAACGCCGTTCTTCAACCACGTGCCAATCTGTTTCCTGCAACGCGCTTTTACCGCGGGCAGCATACGCACCCTGCACTTTCACACTGTCATGCATCCGGCCCGGCCGATCCGAGGATAATTCATGCGCGGGCGGGTTTTCCATTTCCGCTTTCTGCAAGACGTGCAGATCCATGAATTCCTTGTCGCCCTGCTGGCGCAGCACAAGATATTTCGTGCCATCCGCAACGACGACCCATGTGTCAAATGTCAGTTCCAAGATCGCGATCCTTTCGGGTTTTGTCGGCCTTGTCCGGGGCGGCACCCGGACGGTTGTTTCTTTTTCAGTGTCTTTTCTTGACCTTGGGGTCATAATTCAGCGCGCCTATCTTGCGCACCGTGCTGGCCTGCGGGCCAATGTCGCTTTCATCGGTCTGGACCACCAATTCGACCGTATCGCGCGGTTCCAAAGCGTCAAAACTGCCATCGACCACGCTGTTCTTGTGGAAATAAACCAGGCGGTGATCGGTGGCGATGATCTGCCCATAGCCTTCGTCATGATGAATTTCGACCACGCGGCCCTGCAACGGGCCATCATGCACCTTGACCTCTCCGGCGACGGCATCTTTCCAGCGTTTCACCTTCCGTGCCATCGCGCTGAACGCATCGCGCAAGGCCACGCGCAAGTGCTCGTGTTCGGCCACGTCATGCTGATTGTGGCGCACGGCCAATTCTTCGCCCGGCACAAGAACATAGATTGTCACTTCAAACAGGTTACCCTGTTTCTGGCTTTGGTGGGGGGCCTGAATGATCACATGGCAACTGATGATGCCGTCATAGAAGGTTTCAAGATGCCGGACCTTTTCGGCGACCAACGCCTTGATTTCATCCGAAGGCGTGACATCGCGAAAGGTGATTTCCAGAGGTGTCTGCACGATCGGTTCCTTTCCTTGCCTTGGCCCCTTTTCCGTGAAAATCCGGACATGGGCGCTGAACCTGTCCTGCCATTTGTGCCGGTATCGCGGCGCCCTGCATTGACCGCTGTCAATTGTGATACCCGCGATCACCGATGGGGGGCATGACCAAGGGCAGCCCCGCCCCTTGTCATGCCCTGCAACCATCAGCCCATCGGCTGATCATCTAGCAGAAAAGTGATGTTCGCGTTCACCCGGTAGCTTACGATCTTGTCGCCTTCGACCTGTGCATTCATTTCCTTGATGTAGATGGATTTGATGTTCCGCACGCTTTTTGCAGCCTGCGCGACAGCGGCGCTTGCTGCGGCCTCGAAGCTCTTGTCGGATTCGGCCAGTACCTCGATCACTTTGAGCATGGACATGGTGTGTCTCCTTTCACGTTGCTTGTGATGCATGACTGCATCGACACCTGAGCAGGCTGACCGATCCGGCATTCGCGCGCATTTACCGCTGTTAATCGATACACCCGGCCAGGACCTAGCCGCTGCGCGCCGTATCACTCATGTTCTGGGCGATGAACGTCGGCTCGCCCATGCGTTCCAAAAGGGCCAGTTGCCGTGTCAGCCAATCCTGGTGGCCTTCCTCATCCAGCACCAGTGCCTCGAACAGCATCCTTGTGCCCACGTCCATGTCATCCGAGGCGGCGCGGGCGGCGGCGGAATAAAATGCAATCGCGCTCATCTCATCCTCCAGGTCGGCACGAAACATGTCCTCGAGCGTATCTGCCCGTTTCGGGGTCTTGGCCGGTTTCACTTTCGGATCGCCGCCCAGAAACAGGATACGGTCGATGAAACGCCCCGCATGTCCCAGTTCTTCGGTCATTTCCTGGCGCATCTGTCGCGCCAGAACATCAATCCCCCAATCGTCAAGAACATGGGCGTGCAGCAGATATTGCTGGACCGCCGCCATTTCCATGCTCAGGGCCTCTTGCAAGTTATCAACGCTTTGCGTTTGGTCAGACATGAATTTTCCTTTCGTCTTGACGCTGTGGCAACCTTCAGGAAAAACGCCCTACGGCCTGCCGGACAGATTTGCCCAGATCATCCCATGCGCTTTCGATCCCGGATTTGAGATCTTTCCAGGCAGCGCCTTGCGCATCGCGCAACTCGGCCAGCTTTTTCTGTGCCTCCCGCTGTTTTTCGTGAAGCTCATCAAGTTGTTTTTCATATTTGATCTTGGCGTCGGCTGTGGCCTCATCCGCCTTGGCCTGAAGCTTGTTTGTTTCGGCGCGCCACTGGTCAAGCTTTGCCTGAAGTTTTTCGGCATATGCGTTCTTGTCGTCCATCCGTCTTTCTCCTGTCTTGTGCGGTCGTGTTGAAAACTGCAGTGGTCACACCGGCATGGCGTGCTTTTTGGTGCTTGCCTTCAATTGATCGGCAGTTTTTTCGATGGTCTCTTTCTCGACTTCGAGTTCGGCACTTAGCGTATCACCGGTGCAATGCGCACAAAGCTCGATCCATTCGCGGGCATCCTCGGACATGCGCTGCATCGACCCGTGCATCCAATCCGCCATGGCGGATGTCACCGCCGATGGATCCGACGCGCCATTCCCTGTCATCGCGTCGACCACATCCAGCGCGGTATCCACTGCATCATGCCGCCGTGCGAACCACCCGGCCGTAAATGTTTCAGCCTCTTGCAGGAATTTTTCCTGCGCCGTCCAGAACTGGACAATCTGCGGGTGGATCATCGGGTTGACCACCATCACCGCCCGCACCTGTTGCACCAGATCGGTAAACAGGGATTCTTCTGACTTGGTCATCGTGCGATCGCCTTTATGAACATATTCGGTCACGGACATGGTGAAAGCCTGCAAAGCCCGCCGCATTAACCCCGAGCAAACATCAGGCATTGTCGCACCCGGCGATTGAGCCGCATCAACCGCGACCGCATCACACCTGCTATGTCGAAGTTGCGTCATCAGACGTGAAACTGATCAAACAGGGGCTATCGATGAATAAAATTGTCCGTCCGATCATAGCGGCTCCACCCGGTGCACAGCCGCTTTGGCAGCTTCCCGACGTTGCGGTGAACACCTCTTTGGAACAGCTTTTGAAAACCTACAAACGCGGCTATCAGGCCGGCAGCCTGATCGAGTTGGACAGTAGCGGAACCAACGTCACCTACTGTGTGCTGTCGGGATGGGTGTCGCTGTCCAAATCAATGCCGGACGGGCAGCGCCAGACAATCGACTTTGCGCTGCCTGGCGATATTCTCAGCCAGATTTCGGCCCATATCGCAACACGCGCCTTGCAGATGGAAACGGTCACCTATGCCACCATCGCGATGATCCCCGGTCCGGTGTGGGCCCGTCTTGGCAAGGAATTTCCACAGCTTGCACAACTTGAAAACCGCCGCGCCGCCGAAGCGCTTTCGCGCTTGTCGGACCGGATGCTGCGGCTGGGCAAGTGCAGCGCCGAAACCCGCATTGCGCATGCGCTGATCGAACTGTGCAGCCGCTTGCGCAGCATCGGACAGGGCAGCAGCCTTGGTTTTCAGTTGCCCCTGACCCAACAGCAACTGGGCGAATTTACCGGCCTGTCGTCCGTGCATGTCTGCCGCACCCTGCGGCGGCTATCCCAGCACGCCGTGATCAAGATGGGTGACCACATGACCATCGAGATTACCGACATGGACGCCCTGGCCGATCTCGCGGGGGTTGAACCGACAACCCTTACCGAAAGGTGTCATTGATCGCCCGATGGCTGACTGCGGGTTTTTATCTGCGTACCTGCGCGCCCTTCCAGCAAGGCGCAGGCATCCTCCAGCTTACCGATGACAGCCACCCGATCAGGGTGGCTGTCGGCAAACCGGCCCCCGGCAGCCACCTTTGGCCCCATCGACCCCGCAGGCAAGTCCATGTCAGCCGCTTGCTGCGGCGTCATTTGGTCGATCAGTGCCGCATCCGGCGTGCCGAAATCGCGAAAGACACCGGCCACATCGGTCAGCAACAGCAACCTGTCAGAACCCAGCGCCAGCGCCAGCAACGCGCTGACCGCGTCCTTGTCGATCACCGCCTCGACGCCTTTCAGGCTGCCATCAGATCGCGCCATGACCGGGATGCCGCCGCCACCACCGCAAATCACGATGGTGCCATGCAACAAAAGTTGCCGGATCACCTTGAGATCGGGAATATCCTGCGGCGCGGGCGATGCGACGACCCGCCGCCAGTGGTCGCCATCCTGCGCGATCTGCCAGCCATGGTCGGCTGCCAGTGCGTCGGCCTTGGCCTTGTCATAGACCGGACCTACGAATTTCGTCGGCTTCTGAAACGCCGGATCGTCAGGATCGACGCGCACCTGCGTCAGCAGCGTGGCAACGGTGCGGCTGTGATCCAGCGCGTTTTCCAGTTCCTGTTCGATCAGATAGCCGATCATGCCTTCGGTTTCGGCCCCCATGACATCCAGCGGATAAACCTCGTCCGGCTTGTAGGCCATCCCCTGCAAGGCCAGCAGCCCCACCTGCGGGCCGTTGCCATGCGTGATCACCAGATCATGCCCGGCACGCACGATATCCGCCAGCGATGCCGCCGCAACCCGCGCATTTTCGCGCTGGTTTTCCGCCGTCAGCGCCTGCCCGCGCCGGAGCAGCGCATTTCCCCCCAAGGCGGCTACCACGATCATGGCTATCCCCCCAGGGTCGCGACAAGCACGGCCTTGATCGTGTGCAACCGGTTTTCAGCCTGATCGAACACGATCGATGCGTGGCTTTCGAACACGGCATCGGTGACTTCCATTTCAGAAATCCCGAATTCCTTTTCGATCTTTGCGCCAAATTCCGTCTCCGCGTTATGAAAGGCGGGCAGGCAATGCATGAAACATGTGCGCGGATTGCCGGTGTTGACCATCACATCGGACGTCACCTGAAAGGGTTTCAACTGTGCGATCCGTTCGGCCCATTTTTCAGCCCCCTCGCCCATCGACACCCAGACATCAGTATAGATGAAATCGGCACCCAGTGTCGCCTCGTCGATGTTGTCGGTGATCAGTATGCGCGCGCCGGTGTCCTGCGCGATGGATCGGGCCTCGGCCTCGACCAGCGTTTCGGGCCAAAGGTCGCGCGGGCCGCACAGGCGCACATCCATCCCCATCTTGGCCCCGCCGATCAGCAGGCTGTCACCCATATTGTTGGACACATCGCCCATAAAGGTGAACGCAACCTCGCGCAGGGGTTTTTCGGCATGTTCCTGCATGGTCAGAAAATCGGCAAGCACCTGTGTCGGGTGAAATTCATCGGTCAGCCCGTTCCAGACCGGCACTCCGGCATATTGCGCCAGTTCCTCGACCACGGTCTGGCCAAAGCCGCGGTATTCGATCCCGTCGAACATGCGCCCCAGCACGCGCGCGGTATCCTTGACGGTTTCCTTGCGGCCCAGATGCGTGCCCGACGGCCCCAGATAGGTGACGGTCGCGCCCTGATCATGGGCGGCCACCTCGAATCCCGCGCGGGTGCGGGTGCTGTCCTTTTCAAAGATCAGCGCCAGTTCCTTGCCTTTCAGCACCGGCTGTTCGGTGCCCGCGCGTTTCGCGGCCTTCAGATCGGCGGACAGACGCAACAGATAGGCGATTTCAGCCGGCGCAAAGTCACGCAAACTTAGAAAATGGCGGTATTTCAGATTATAGGCCATGACGGTTTCCTTTCATGCCGGATCACGGATGGTGGGGCAGCTCATGCAATGGCTGCCGCCCCTGCCCCGGCCCAGTTCCGCGCCGGGAATGTCCAGAACCGTGATCCCTTCGGCACGCAGAGCGGCGTTGGTGTCATCGTTGCGGTCGTACCCCATGACCACGCCGGGACGCAGGGCCAGCACATTGTTGCCATCGTTCCATTGCTCGCGGGCGGTCTCGAACGTGTCATTGCCACCTGTGGCGACCACGCGCAGCGCCTTGTAGCCCAGTGCATCGGCAATCACATCAAACACAGGCTGGTCGATCCGGCGGATATCCAGCGGCAAGCGCCCCTCGCCCGGGCGCAGATCATAAAGCGACATTTCGCCGGCGACCTCGGTGAAACTGGTCACCACGTCATCGCCGCAAAAGGTCAGCACCGTGTCCAGATGCATGGCGGCACGCGATTTGGGCAGCTGGCAGGCCAGCACGCGGGTGGCGCGGCCCTGATCGAACAGCGCCTCGGTCAGCAGGCCCACGGCCTGCGGCGACGTGCGTTCGCCCATGCCGACCAGAACCAGGCCATCGCCAACGGGCATCACATCGCCGCCTTCCAGCGTGGCAAGGCCATGATCGCGGGTCGGATCGCCCCACAGGACATCGGCGCGGCCCGCGAATTTCGGATGGAACCGGTAAATCGCCCCCGTCAGCAGGGTTTCCGGCCGCCGCGCCTGCCAATACATCGGGTTCAGCGTCACACCGCTATAGATCCATGCGCTGTTGTCACGGGTAAAGATGGAATTTGGCAAAGGCGGCAGCACGAACCCCAGCCCCCCCAGATACGATCCGAACATGCCCCAGGGCGCGAACGGCAGGTCATTCACCGTCAGCCCCCCGATCAGGAATTCCGCCAGTTGCGCGCCGGGCAATTCACCCAGCCATTCGCGCAAATCACTCAGCATGCCGACACCGACGTCTTGTGGCGTGATACGTTGATCCAGCACCCAATTACGCGCGTCGGGCAGATCAAGGATGTCCGCCAGCAGATCGCCGGTATCCAGCACCTCGACGCCCTCGGCGCGCATCTGGTCACAGAACACGCCATGATCCTTGATGGCCTCTTTGACCCAGAACACATCGTCAAACAGCAGATCATCGCAGTTATCCGGCGTCAGCCGCCGATGCGCCAGCCCCGGCTTGCACACGATCACCTGTCGCAGCCGCCCGGTTTCGGAATACACACCCAAATCGGTCATAGCGCACCTCCGCCCGCTTGCAGCATTGCGACCACGGCCAGCGTGCCCATGATGAACACCGTCAGAATGACCAGCAGCGGCCAGATGAACACGATCCAGCGGTCATAGCCGACCCGCCCGATGGCCAGCCCGCCGATGACGACCGCAAAGGTCGGGTTGATCAGGTTCACCAGCCCGTTTGCCGATTGATAGGCCGTCACGACCAGATCGCGCCCCACCCCGGCAAAATCAGCCAGAGGTGCCAGAATGGGCATCGACAGCACCGCAAGCCCGGAAGACGACGGCACGAAAAAGCTCATCGCGACCTCAATGGCGAACATCGTGGAAATAAACGCGATATGGGACAAATCGCCCAGCGTTTGCGCGGATGCGTGCAGGATCGTATCGGCAATCAGCCCCTGTTCCATGACCACGACAATGCCGCGCGCCAGCCCGATCACCAGCGCCACCCCCAAAAGGTCGCGCGCCCCGTCGATATAGGCCCCTGTCAGGCGTTTTTCGCCCAGCCGCCCGATCAGGCCGATCAGGATCGCCGCCCCCAGAAACAGCGCGCCCATCCGCGCCATCCACCAGCCCTGACTGGACACCCCCCAGATCATCACCGCAAATGTGGCGCCAAAGATGATCAAAATGACCTTCTGAGTGCCGGTCAGCGCATCGTCGGGAGTGTCACTGTCGGATTGTTTCAAGAAATGCCGCTCATGTGCCGACCACTGTCCCGAGACAACGGACCGGTCGCGGTCGTCCTTTACGCGGGCGGCATAGCGCATCACATAGGCGATACAGATCGCCAGCCCCCCCAGCAGAATGACGAACCGCGGGATGATCCCGTTCGTAAACGGGATTTGCGCCGCATCGGATGCGATGATCGTGGCAAAGGGGTTGATCGTGGACCCCAGCACCCCGATCCCCGCCCCGATCAGGATGATCGCCACCCCGGTGACGGCATCGTATCCCGCGCGCAGCACCACGGGCAGCAGAATCGCGTAAAACGCCAGGGTTTCCTCGGCCATGCCATAGGTCGTCCCACCGGCGGCAAACAATGTCATCAGGATCGGGATCATCCAGATTTCGCGCCCCTCCATGGCGCCCATGGCCGCCCGGATCCCCGTATCAATGGCACCGGTGGCGTTCACGACCCCCAGAAACCCGCCCAGCAGCAGCACGAACAACGCGACGTCGATCGCATTGGCAGCATAGCTGTCAGGGTCGTAGAACCCCCCGATCGGGGCCATCAGCACATCAATCGGACCTTGCGGGTTCGAGGGAACGGTCTGGTATGTGCCGGGCACCGCGACTTCGCGGCCGATCTCTTCGTTCATGGCGCGGTCGTATTGCCCGGCGGGAATGATCCAGGTCAGCACCGCGACCAGCACGATCAGCAGGAACAGAATTGTATAGGCCGTGGGGAAACGCGATTGCAGGTCAGCCTCCGCATTCTCATCGTCATTTTCAGTTTGTGCCTTTGTCATGGTTATCGATCCGATCCTGTCTGATGTGCCCCGGGGCCCTGCCCAGAGTGTTTCGGCTTGGACCCGCGGGCGCATTAATCTGCGTTAACAAAAGGGTTGCCGGATTTCTTGGCGGCATTTGACGGGGATCAATGCCTTGGCGGCCCCCTGCCCTAGGCTGCGTCCAACCGAACGAATGAAAGCAGGTTCCAGATGTCGGCATCGGATGCGCATATCGGCCATATCACCGCCATTCTTGGTGGCATCGCTGATGTGCGTTTTGACGATCACCTGCCGACAATCGGCACCCGTCTGGTGACCCTGACAGACCCCGAAATCGTGATCGAAGTCGCAAGCCTGCCAGACGCCAACACCGCCCGGTGTTTGGTGCTGAACCCGACACCGGAACTTCGACTTGGCCTTGCAGTGCGCGACACAGGCGGGCCGATTACCGTGCCGGTTGGTGATCCGGTGCTGGGGCGGATGTTCAATCTGTTTGGTGACACGATCGACGATGGTCCCCCGTTGAAAGACGCCCCACGGCGGCCGATCCTGCGCGCGCCTGTTCCGCTGTCACGGCGGCGTGCCGAAGGGGCGATCTTTGCAACCGGAATCAAGGCGATTGACCTTCTCAGCCCGCTGGAGCGGGGCGGAAAAGCGGGGTTATTTGGCGGCGCGGGCGTGGGCAAGACCGTGCTGATCACGGAAATGATCCACAACATGGTGGCTGAATATGACGGCATCAGTCTGTTTTGCGGCATCGGTGAACGCTGCCGCGAGGCCGAGGAACTTTACCGCGAAATGCGTGATGCGGGTGTGCTGCAAAACACTGTCATGGTCTTTGGGCAGATGAACGAAAGCCCCGGCGTCAGGTTCCGGGTCGGCCATGCGGCACTGACAATGGCGGAATATTTCCGTGATGAACGACAACGCAATGTGCTGGTGCTGATCGACAATATCTTTCGCTTTGTGCAGGCCGGATCCGAGGTGTCGGGCCTTTTGGGCCGCATCCCCAGCCGTGTCGGTTATCAGCCGACGCTGGGCACCGAACTTGCCGAACTGGAAGAACGGATCTGTTCCACCGATAGCGGCGCGATGACATCGATTCAGGCGGTTTATGTGCCCGCAGATGATTTCACCGATCCCGCAGCAACCCACACCTTTGCGCATCTGTCGGCATCCATTGTGCTATCCCGCAAGAAAGCATCAGAGGGGCTGTATCCCGCAATTGACCCCCTACAGTCTTTTTCCAAGATGCTGACGCCCGGCACCGTCAGTGCAAAGCATTATCGTGTCGCGCGCGATGTGCGCAACACCTTGGCCGAATACGAAGATCTGAAGGATATCATCGCAATGCTGGGCCTTTCGGAGTTGTCCGAAAATGACCGCGCAACCGTACGCCAGGCGCGCCAGATCGAAAAATTTCTGACCCAGCCGTTCTTTTCCACCGAAGGCATGACCGGCAATGCGGGGGCTTTCGTGCCACTGGACCAGACGGTTGACAGCTTCGCACGCATCCTGTCGGGCGAGTTCGGCGACCGTGACGAAGGTGATTTCTACATGATCGGTGCGGTTGACGATCTGGACAGAAAAGACAGCAAAGATGCAGCTTAGGATCGCGACACCGCAGGCCATCTGCATCGACCGTCCGATTGTCCGGCTGGTGGCCGAAACACCGGGCGGCTTTCTGGGGATTCAGCCACATCATGGCAGTTTCGTCACACGGCTGGTGCCGGGTATCCTGGTCTATGCGGCGCAGGACGACGACACCGACCGCTTCGTCGCGATCAATTCGGGCACGCTGGTCAAATGCGGTGAACAGGTCCGGGTGGCCGTGCATGGTGCAATCGAAGGGGGTGATCTTGGTCTTTTGCAGCAACGCGTGGAAACCGAATTTCGCCGTCAGGACGAAAGTGAAAGGGTCGCGCGCTCGGCCCTCGCTCGGCTGGAAGCGACGATGATCCAACGTTTCCACGCGTTGGAAAAGGCCTGACCATGGGGCAACGCGATCCGGACGAAACCGATACGATCACGCGCAAGGCCGCGCAGATGGCCAAAGCGCGCAAGCAGCGCCAGCAAAGCGCATGGTATGGACTGGGTATGTTCGGTCTGGTGGGGTGGTCCGTCGCGGTGCCGATCGTTGCGGGCGCGGCACTTGGGATCTGGATCGACGAACGCTGGCCAAACGATACCTCTTGGACGCTGATCCTGCTTTTGGCAGGGGCCGCACTTGGCTGTCTGAACGCCTGGTATTGGATTCAGCGCGAGGCGCACCATGACTGACGCGGCGCATGACAACGGCATGTTGATGCTGCTTTTAGGGGCGGTTGCCCTGCTGGCGATCCCCCTGCGATCACTTCTTCGGCGCATTTCCTTGCCGGGGTCGGTGGCGTTCATCCTCTTGGGTGTTCTGCTGTCTTTCGTGGATCACAACAATGCTGTCCTGCCCCCCGGCAAAAGAGATGCGATCGCGGTTTTTGCCCAGATCGGCATCGTGGCGCTGCTGTTTCGCGTCGGGCTGGAAAGCGACCTGGGCGCCCTGCTCGGTCAATTGCGCCGCGCCGCATTGATCTGGATTCCAGATGTGACAGTCTCTGCCGCTCTGGCATTTACCGTGGTGTGGTTCTGGCCCGGTCTCGGGCTGATCCCGGCCATCATCACCGCAATCGCCGCCAGCGCCACAAGCATCGGGGTCTCGGTCGCGGCATGGGAAGACGCGCGCATGATCAACACGCCCGAAAGCGCCTTGCTGCTGGATGTTGCCGAACTTGATGATCTGTCAGCGGCGTTGTTGCTGGGCGTGGTCTTTGTGATCGCCATTCAACTGAAAGGCGATACAGGCACCTTTGACGTCAACGCCGCCACTGTCAGCGCGGCAATCCAGATCGCAAAGATCGTCGCCTTCTGCGCAATCTGCTTTGCCTTTTCGCGTCTGGCAGAACGGCGTTTGTCGCGCATGTTTGCCGGGTTTGACCGCGATCTGGGGCCATTCATGTTTGCGGCCGGGATGGTTTTCGTGATTGCGGCGCTGGCCGATGCGCTGGGGTTCTCGATGGCGATTGGCGGGTTGTTTGCCGGGCTTGCCTTTAGTCGCGATCCGGTCGAGCGGCGTATCGATATGGCGTTTGGCTATGTCTTGGCGCTCTTCGGTCCGTTCTTTTTCATCTCGATCGGGCTATCGGTGACAACGCAGGGGCTCATGGCGGCGCTTCCACTGGCAGGCGCCTTGCTGGTGGTGCTGTCCTTGGGAAAACTGCTCGGCGCCGGACTGCCCGCAGCCTTGCTGGCTGGGCAGCGCAGCGGTGCTCTGCTCGGTGTCAGCATGATCCCACGGGCTGAAATCTTTCTGATCGTTATGCTGGGTGGGTTGCAGTTGGGCGAATGGGCCGTGCCGCACTCGCTTTATATGGCGGCTGTTCTGGCCAGTCTTGGCACCTGCCTGCTGGGGCCATTTCTGGTGGTCAGGCTGCTTGCGACACATAAAAGAAAGGAGCAGGAAGCATGATTTCAAACATCGGAAACCTTGTCGCAGGGCTGGTAATCGGTGCGGCGTTTGGCGGTGTATACCTCGCCCTTTTATGGGTTGCGGTGCGGCGGCTGCCTGCATCCGGGGGGGGGCTGCTTTTCATGCTGCTGGCCCTGTCACGGGCGGCCTTGGTCATCTTGGCGCTTTGGCTTGCCATTTCGCTGGATCTGGCAGTGCCCGCAATGCTGGGCGCCGTCGCGGGGTTTGTCGCGATCCGGGTCATTGCGACGCGCGCGGCCGATTTGCAGACAGGACATGCGACATGGAAATAAGTCCGGACAACTGGGTCATTCTTGCGTGGAACGGATGGCGGCTGAACGCGACGATCGTTTTCACCTGGGCGGTGATGGCGCTGATGGTGGCAGGCGCATGGTTGGTCACAGCCCGGCTGAGCGGCGGCGAAACGGTGTCGCGGTGGCAGGTCATGCTCGAGGTGGTCGTCACCACGATCCGCGACCAGATCGCCGAGGTGGGTGCCGACGATCCGGACAGATACCTGCCCTTCATCGGCACGCTGTTCCTGTTTATCGCCACAGCGAATATTCTGGGCGTCGTGCCCGGTTATCAGCCACCTACCGGGTCGCTGTCGACCACGGCGGCACTGGCGATGTGCGTACTGATCGCAGTGCCGCTTTTTTCGATCACGAAACGGGGGCTGCGCGGCTATCTGAAAACCTATGTGCAGCCCAGCCCGATCATGCTGCCCTTCAACGTGGTTGCGACGATGTCGCGCACCATCGCACTGGCCGTGCGCCTGTATGGCAACGTCATGAGCGGGACCGTGATTGTCGGCATCCTGATCAGTATCGCCCCGTTTTTCTTTCCGGTGCTGATGCAGTTGCTGGGGCTGCTGACGGGGCTGATCCAAGCCTACATCTTTGCCATCCTTGCGATGGTTTACATCGCCTCTGCCAGCCGGGTCAGCCACGACAGCCCGGCCGATACCGACACCCAAAACGACAAGGGAGACTGATCATGGATCCGTCAACATTGATTGCCATCGTATCCATCCTCACGGCGGGGCTGACGATCGCCATCGGCTCGATCGGGCCGGCGCTGGCCGAGGGGCGCGCAGCCGCACAGGCGCTTCAGGCGCTGGCGCAACAGCCCGACGCGGCGAACATGATCACGCGCACATTGTTTGTCAGCCTTGCGATGATCGAATCGACGGCGATTTATTGCTTTGTCGTTTCGATGATCCTGATCTTCGCCAATCCGTTCCTGAATTTGGTGCAATAAACCGCGCAAAGGAGAACAGGATGCAAATCGACTGGCTGACCGTCGTGGCGCAGATCGCCAATTTTCTTGTTCTGGTCTGGCTGCTGCAACGGTTTCTCTACCGTCCGATCACCGACGCCATGAAACAACGCGAGGAGGTAATCGAATCCCGCCTGGCAGAGGCCCGGTCAGCCCGCAGCAAAGCCGAGGAAGAGGCCGAAAAACTGCGCGACGAACAAGACGCGCTTGACGCTTCGCGCGACGACATTCTGGACAAGGCCCGTCAGCAGGCGCAGGACCTGCGCAAGAAGCTGGAGGATGACATCCGGACCGAGATGGAAAACCGCCGCGACACATGGCGTGAACATCTGGCCCAGGAACGCGACGATTTTGCCGATACCCTGCGGCGTCGCGCCGGGCATCAGGTGATCGCCATCGTGGGTGACATGCTGGAAAGCTATGCGCAGACTGATCTGTCGGACGCCCTTGCCACAGGTTTCGTCAACCGAATCGAGGACCTTGATGACAAAATGCGCAAGACGCTGTCCGATGCCGCCGCAAATGCCGATGGCGCCGCTCTGGTCGAGACCAGTATGGAATTGCCCCCTGCCGTGCGCAGCAAGATCACCCGCGCCGTGCACAAGGTATGCGACACCGATATCGACACCCGTTACGCACAAGATGCAGACGTGGTTCTGGGGGTGCGGCTGACAATCGGGGAACAGACACTGGAATGGTCCGCCGCGCAGCACCTGCGCCAGCTGGATACGGCACTTGATGAAGCAATCGACAGTGCCGGCCCCGCACCGACCATGCAGGGTGGATGATCATGGGCGTCTTCAATACGCTGTCCGACACCGTTTTCGCCCCGCTTGAAACCGCGCGCCGCAACATCAAGGCAACGGTCGAAATGGCCGAAATCGCACATATCCTTTCGGTCGGGAACGGCGTTGCGCAGGTGGCCGGGTTCACCGACCTGCACGCAGACGAACTGGTGGCCTTCCCCCAGGGTGTCATGGGCATTGCCGCCAATCTGCAGAAGGGGCGGATCGGTGTCATCGTGCTGGGCGAAACCGACCAGTTGCGTCCCGGTGACAGGTTGCGACGCACCGGTCGCGTCGTGGACGTGCCTGTGGGGCAGGCGCTTTTGGGGCGGATCGTGGATGGTCTGGGCCGGCCGCTGGACGGCGGCGGCCCGATCGAGGCCGATGACCGACTGCCCGTCGAACGCCCCGCCCCGCCGATCATGCACCGCGCACCTGTCGACGTGCCGCTTCAGACCGGGATCAAGGCCATCGACGCGGCCATTCCCATCGGGCGCGGGCAGCGCGAACTGATCCTTGGCGACCGGCAGACCGGCAAGACCACGATCGCGGTCGATACGATCCTGAACCAGACCGACGGCGATGTCATCTCTGTCTATTGCGCGATCGGACAGCGCGCGTCGGCGGTGGCACAGGTGATCGCCAGCCTGCGCAACCATGGCGCGCTTGACCGCACCATCGTCATGGTTGCAGGCGGTGACGACGCGCCGGGTCTGCAATTCATCGCGCCCTATGCCGCAATGACCATGGCCGAATATTTCATGGCACAGGGCCGCGATGTGCTGATCGTTTTTGATGATCTGACCCGCCATGCACGCGCCTATCGCGAATTGTCGCTGCTCTTGCGCCGCCCGCCGGGACGCGAGGCGTATCCCGGTGACATTTTTTATATTCATTCCCGCCTGTTGGAACGCGCAACGCATCTGCGAGATGAACACGGAGGCGGATCGCTGACGGCGCTGCCGGTGGTCGAAACGCAGGCGCAGAATATCTCGGCCTACATCCCGACCAACTTGATCTCGATCACGGACGGGCAGGTGTATCTGTCGCCCGACCTGTTCGAAAAGGGGCAACTGCCAGCCATCGACATCGGTCAATCCGTCAGCCGGGTCGGCGGAAAGGTGCAGCGTCCGGCGTTCCGGGCCGTCGCGGGCAGTCTGCGGCTGATGTATGCGCAGTTCGAAGAACTGGAAACTTTCGCCCGCTTTGGCACCCAACTGGATGAGGAAACCCGGCGCAAGCTGACACGGGGCCAACGCGTCCGCGAGGTATTGAAGCAACACGAACACCACCATCTGGATGTTCCCGCACAGATCGCGGTGCTCTTGGCGGCCACCGAAGGGCTGTTTGACCAGATCGCACCCGACGATCTTGCGGACGCCCAAGGCGTGGTCCAAGAGGCCGTGCGCCAGCAGAAACCCGACCTTTGCGACGACATGGCCAAGGGAAAGGAACTGACCCCGGACGACCGCGCGGGCCTGATCGCGACGATGCGCGACGCCTTGAACCCGGATCAGAACGAGGCCACAGATGGAAACGCTTGAAACCCTCTCGGACGCGCTGCGCACCGCAAAGGACATCCAGTCAATCGTGCGCACAATGAAGACCCTGTCCGCGGTCAGCATCCACCAATACGAGCAGGCGGAAGAAGCCCTTGGCGATTATGCCCACACGATTGATCTGGGGCTGACGGCGTTGTTGCAGCAGCGGCGTGCGCTGGGAATGGCCCCACCCGAACTGAACGGAGGCCAAAGCGGGGCCCGCGCGCTGATTGTCATCGGGTCTGATCGCGGGCTTTGCGGCCAATATAACGAAGTGATCAGCCGCCGCGCCATTGAGGCAATGTCTGAGACCGATCCGGTGCTGGGGGTATTGGGGGTTCGGGCCGCCGCGCGGCTGGAGGCAGCGGGTCACACGCCGGACAAGATATTGGGCGTCCCCGGTTCGGTCGATGGGTTTGACGCGACGGTTCAATCGGTCATCATCACGATAGACCAATGGCAAGAGACAGACCGCGTGCAGCGCGTCGATCTGCTGCACAATTGCCGCAAGGCCCACAACACCGCCCAGCCCGTGATGCGACAGGTGCTGCCGATCCCGCCCGAATATCTGGCCCGGCGCACCGGTGCCACATGGCCCGCCCGCGGCCTGCCCTTCTTTCGGATGGACCACGACGCACTGATGTCCTGGTTGATCCGCGAACGGCTCTTCGTCATGCTTTATCGCGCCCTGGCCGAGGCATTGGCCAGTGAACATGCCACGCGGCTGGCGGCCATGCAGAACGCCGCGCGTAATTTGGAGGAACGGCAGGACGATCTTAATACCGCCTTTCGCCAGAAGCGGCAGGAAACGATCACAAGAGAACTGCTGGATCTGGTTGCGGGGTATGAAACCGCGCAATCCGAAAGATGAAACGCGCAGGGAAGGTGAAACATGGCGGGCGACCCGGAAAAAACGATTGCACGGCTGCTTGCCATGCATGGCACGCTGTTTTCGGCCGACCTGGGCATCGACCTGACACAAAACACGCCTTCGCCACTTTTTCGCTGGCTCTGCGCGGCGCTGCTGCTCAGTGCGCGGATCTCGCATAAGGCAGCGATGAATGCCGCACGGGAGTTGGCGGATGCAGGGCTGACAACGGCAGAGCATGTCGCCAACAGCACATGGCAAGACCGGGTCACCATACTGAACCGCGCAGGGTATGGCCGATACGATGAAAGCACGGCCCGGATGCTGGGTGATACCGCCCGGCTGTTGCTGCGCGCATATGACGGGGATCTGCGCAAGCTGCGCGATGCCACGGACCATGACCCGAACGCCGCGCGCGCCGCTTTGAAAGACTGCAAAGGGATCGGTGATGTCGGTGCCGATATCTTTTTGCGCGAAGTCCAGACTGTCTGGCCCGAACACTACCCTTTTGCCGATGAAAAGGCGCGCAGAGCCGCCCATCGGCTGGGCCTGCCGGACACGGCCGACGCACTGGCACAATTGGTGGACCAGTCGCGTTTTGCCTTGCTGGTCACAGCGCTGGTGCGCGCGGAACTGTCGGGCACGACCCGCGACGACCTGACCAAAGGGGACGAAACATGATGCCGTGCGCAAAACCCTGCCGGCTGACCCAGATCAACAGCCCGCCGGACGCAAAGGTGCAGGATCGGCTTGATCCATGCACCGCAGGGGAAGGCCCGCAAGATGGAACCAAAGCACAGGTTCAACCTTGGCTACATCATTTTTGTCTTTCTCATCATTCTGGCTCTACAGGTGTGGATTGGGGGACAGACCGTTGCAGCCATCGATTATAGCACCTTTCTGACCTATCTGCGCGATGGCATGATTACAGAGGTCACGGTCACCGAAAGCCGGATTCAAGGCACTTTCAAATCCCCTGTCGATGGCAAGGATCATTTTGTGACCCAACGGGTCGCGCCCGAATTTGCACGCGATCTGCAGGATGCCGGCGTCCGGTTCACCGGCGCGTCTGACCAGAACTGGTTCACCACGCTGTTGTCATGGGTGGTGCCGGTGCTGTTCTTTTTCGGACTGTGGGCGTTTTTCTTTCGACGGATGGCCGACCGTCAGGGCATGGGCGGGCTGGTCAACATCGGAAAATCCCGCGCCAAGGTCTATGTGGAACGCGACACCGGCGTCACCTTTCGTGATGTTGCCGGCGTGGACGAGGCCAAGGCCGAATTACAGGAAATCGTGTCGTTTCTGGCCGACAGGGACAAATACGGGCGTCTGGGCGCGCATATTCCAAAGGGCGTTCTGCTGGTCGGGCCACCCGGAACAGGCAAGACATTGCTGGCCCGTGCCGTCGCAGGCGAGGCCGGCGTGCCGTTCTTTTCGATTTCGGGGTCGGAATTTGTCGAAATGTTCGTGGGCGTGGGGGCCGCGCGGGTCCGCGATCTGTTCGAACAGGCCCGCAAGGCAGCCCCATCCATCATTTTCATTGACGAACTGGACGCCTTGGGGCGGGCGCGCTCGGCCATTTCGGGCTTGGGCGGCGGCGATGAAAAGGAACAGACCCTGAACCAGCTTTTGTCCGAACTGGACGGGTTCGACCCCCGTGTCGGGATCGTGCTGCTGGCTGCGACCAACCGCCCCGAAATCCTTGACCCGGCGCTGATGCGCGCGGGCCGTTTCGACCGGCAGGTCGTGGTTGACCGCCCCGACCACAAGGGGCGCACCGCAATCCTGAAGGTGCACGCCCGCAAGATCAAACTGGACCCAAGCGTCGATCTGGACAAGATCGCCGGCATTACCACAGGGCTGACCGGCGCCGATCTGGCCAACCTGATAAACGAGGCCGCGATCATCGCCACCCGCCGTGATGCAAAATCGGTCACAGAAGACGACCTGACCGCCGCCCTTGAACGGATCGTCGCAGGATCGGAACGCAAGACCCGTCTTCTTACCCCTCAAGAGCGTAAACGCGTCGCCTATCATGAACTTGGCCATGCGCTTGTCGCGACATCGCTGCCCGGTGCCGATCCCGTCCACAAGGTGTCGATCATCCCCCGCACCATCGGCGCGCTTGGCTATACGATGCAGCGGCCCACCGAAGACCGTTTCCTGATTACGTTCAGCGAGCTGAAAGACCGGATGGCCGTGCTGTTGGCGGGCCGCGCATCAGAGGAAATCGTCTTTGGGGAATTTTCGACCGGCGCTGCCGACGATCTGGTCAAGGTCACCGACATTGCCCGCGAATGTGTCACGCGCCACGGCATGAGCCCCGATCTGGGACAGCCCGTTCTGGAAAAAAGGCGGATGCAATGGCTGGAAGACCGGCAGATCGAAACAGGTGAAAAAGACTATTCCGAAGCAACCGCCCGCGAGGTCGATCTGGCTGTGCGCAAGCTGATTGATGAAGCCTACAACCGCGCCCATGACATCCTGACCCGGAAACGCGCGGATCTGGATGCGGGCGTCACGCTGTTATTGGAACAGGAAACGATCACGCCGGACGATTTCGCACCGTTGCGCAAAAAGGCCGGTCAGGCGCAGACACGCGAGGACAAACAGGCCGCCGGTTGAGCAAGGCTCAGCGCGCCCGCTGGCGGTGCAGCCAATCCAATGTCGGTTCCGTTGCACCGTTGGTGCGGTATTCCGCCCCCAGCGGAGCCTGCCAACCCAGCGCCGCAACGGCATCAAAGACAAAGCTGTAATTCACCTCGCCCCGGTCGGGGGGGCCACGGTCGGGCACGGCCGCAAACTGGATATGCCCGACGATGGGCAACAGATCGGCCAGCCGTGTGACGATGTCGCCCTCGGTCCGGCCCACATGGTAGCAGTCGAACATCAGTTTCAGATTGCGCTGGTCCGCGTCCGCAATGACCGCGCGGGCCTGATCGGTTGTTTGCAGGAAATACCCCGGCGCATCGTGGCGGTTCAGCGGCTCGATCAGGATCGTGATGCGATGCGGGGCCGCCTGCGCGCAGGCATAGATCAGGTTGTCCACGAATGTTGCATGCGCTGCCTCCCCTGCGGCAAACCCGGCCATCACATGCACCGCACCAGCACCGATGGCCACCGCATAGGCCAATGCCTCGTCGATGGCGGCGCGGGCGTCCGCTGCGCGCCCCGGCAAGGCGGCCAGCCCGTTTTCGCCCATCGCCAGATCGCCGCGGCGGGTGTTCAGCCCGCACATCGGCAGGCCGGTTTCCGTCAGCGCCGCCAGCACATCGGCGGCGCGTGTATCATAGGGCCAGTGACATTCGACTGCGTCAAACCCGGCAGCCCGGGCGGCGTGGATCGCATCGGGTAATGGCAGATCGGCCCAGAGGAAACCCAGATTGGCGGAAAACCTCATGCGTCCCATTCCACATCGAACCGGCGGACCACCGACTGCACCTGCGCGTCCGTCAAGCCCCGCACCGGCAGGCCACGGGTCATCAGCGCCAGCTTTGCCGTGGCTTCCAATTCTTCGATGGCATTGCAGGCGGTCTCTAGCGTCTTGCCGGCCACCACCGGCCCGTGATTGGCCAGCATCACCGCTGCGCGCTTGCCCGCCAGCCCCCGGATCGCGTCGCCCATGGCGGGATCGCCCGGCATAAAGAACGGAAGCAGCTTGACCCGACCCAGCTGCATTATGCCGTAGGGTGTCAGCGGCGGCAGGAAATTGTCCGCATCCGCGTCGGCCATCATCGACAGGGTGACGGAATGGCAAGGATGCAGATGCACCACTGCCCCGGCCGTGCCGCGCGTGTCGTAAAACGCCGTATGCAAGGGCATTTCCTTGGTCGGTGCATCCCCCCCGATGTGTCTGCCCTGCGCGTCAAACCGACTAAGGCGCGCGGGATCAAGCCTGCCGAAACTGGTGCCCGTCGGGCTGACCAGCAGACCGCCATCGTCTGTCCGGGCCGAGATATTGCCAGTAGACCCATGGGTCAGCCCTCGATCAAACAAAGACCCGGCCAAGTGACACAGTGTTTCGCGCAGCGCGGTTTCGGTCATGGCTGCTCCAGTCTGGCAAGCGCATCGGCAAAGAACGTCTGCGCACCAAAATTCCCTGACTTCAGTGCGATCGCGATGCGTTCGCCCGCGCATTCGGCGGCGCACCACGGCACGCCCGGGGCAATTTCCGGCCCGATATCCAGTGCCGAAACACCCAGCGCGCTGGTCACCGCCCCCGATGTTTCGCCCCCCGCCACCACGAACCGGCGGATGCCGGCATCGCGCGCGGCGACGGCAATGCGGGCCAGCGCGTCCTCGACGATTGCGCCGGCGCGGACACGGCCCAGCTTGTCTTGCGCGTGGCGCACCGCGTCGGGGTCTGCGGTGGCATACAGGATGGGTGTTGCATCTGCGGGCTGACTGGCCAGCCATGTCAATGCGGCATCAGGGCCGGCCGTGGCCAGTTCCACAGGGTTCAATTGATAGGCCGGATGATTAGCGGCAAAGGCAGCCACCTGCGCACGGGTCATCGCCGAACAACTGCCGGACAACACAATCGCAGGACCGTCAGGAAAAACGACCGGCACGCGTGCAGCAGCATCCGCCCCCTGCGGCCAGAGCGCTGGCAACGGGGCGGCGACCGCGCTGCCCCCCGTCAAAAGCGGCATGTCGGCACAGGCTGCGGCAATCACCGCCAGATCGGCATCGGCCACCGCATCGACGACCACATGTGCCACGCCTTGCGCGCGCAGTTCCGCCAGTCGCGCGGCCAGTGGACCCGCCCCCTGCGCCACGCATAGCCGGTTCGCCAGCCCGACGGGCCGCGTCACCTGCGGGGTCAGCAGGCGCATCAGGTTGCTGTCGCGCATCGGTGTCAGCGGATGGTCCCTCATCGGGCTTTCTGCCAGCGGCTGTTCGCCCACAAACAGGTTGCCCATATAGATGCTGCGCCCGTTTTCGGGAAAGGCCGGGCAATAGATCGTCTGATCCGTGCCAAGTGCATCCATCAGCGCCTCGGCCACCGGACCGATATTGCCCTCGGACGTGGAATCGAAGGTGGAACAGTATTTCCAGAATATCTGCCCCGCCCCTGCCGCACGCAGCCAGTCCAGCGCCGCCAGGGCACCCTCTACCGCCTGCGCCACAGGTGTTGTGCGGATTTTCAGTGCGATCACCTCGATCGTGGCCGGATCGGTGGGCGGGTCATCAGGCACGCCAATGCGCAGCGAC
Organism: Yoonia sp.; assembly: GCF_965660735.1. GTDB lineage: Bacteria > Pseudomonadota > Alphaproteobacteria > Rhodobacterales > Rhodobacteraceae > Yoonia. Next base: position 28,111 of record NZ_CBFIBD010000016.1, on the reverse strand, counting down.
ACCCGCACGCCTGACCGTGCAAGCAGCCCCGCCAGATCGGTAGCACCGGTGAAATCATCTGCGATACAGCCCAGTCGCGTGGTCATTGCGCCATCCCCGGTGCATCATCTGCGCGATAAACCGCGATCAGCTCATCCACTGTGGTTTCAGCCCTGAAGCCCAGCGCCAGCGCGCGGTCGGGCGCAAAGGATCTGGGCCATGCGGTGATGATGCCGGCAATCGCGGGATCAGGCGTGCGGTCGATCAGATCAAGCGCGCCCGGCCCCGCCGCCCGTTCCAGCGCGGCAAGCTGATCGGCGACGGTCGCCGCCACGCCGGGCATGTTCAGCGTGCGGCGTGGCCCGATGGCGGCCCCGTCAAGTGTCGCGGCATGGATCAGGAAACCCACTGCGGATCGCGGACTGGCCAGCCAATGCCTGACCGTATCATCCACCGGCAGCACCGCGCGTTGCCCCGCCAACGGTTCGCGCAGGATGCCCGAAAAGAACCCTGATGCGGCGGCATTGGGCGCGCCGGGCCGGATCACGATGGTGGGCAGGCGAATGCCGACCCCGTCGAAAAACCCGCGCCGCGTGTAATCATCCAGCAGCAGTTCGGTGATCGCCTTTTGCACTCCGTAACTGGTCTGGGGCGCACGGATATGATCGTCGGGCACCGGGTCGGGCAGCGGCGCGCCATAGACGGCCAGCGACGAGGTAAAGACCAGACGCGGACAATAATCGTCAGCCAGGCGGATCGCCTCGAACAGGGCGCGGGTTCCGTCCAGGTTGGTGCGATAGCCGGCTTCGAAATCCTGCTCTGCCCCGGCGGAAACGACAGCGGCAAGGTGAAAGATCACATCGGCGCGCAGGTCCACCAGTGATGCGGCAACAGCGGTGTCGGCCAGATCGGCAACCAGCGTATTGACAGGCATGCCAGCCCCCGCAGGCGGCACGGGGGCCACGATATCCGCAAGGGTCAGCCGCTGCATTTCGCGCCCGCCCAGCGTGCCGCGATCGACCAGCGCTTTTGCAAGCTTGGCGCCGATCATGCCGGCGGCCCCGATGATCAGAACGTGCATGGGTTATTCCTTTTCGCCGGGCAGCGTGATCGCGGCCTGCCGGGCATAGACCTTGGCCACTGCGGCATCGTCCTGCGGCCCCAGACCCATATCGACAGCAGCCTTGTATTGATCCAGCGCGACGGTGGTGATGGGGGCGTTGAAACCTGCGCCCTTGGCGATGTCCAGCACGATACCCAGATCCTTGGGCCAGATATTCACCTGACTGCGGGGGGCGTAATCGCCCGACGCGATATGTGGCGCGCGGTTTTCCAGCATCCAGCTGGTGCCGGCGCATTGCGGGATCACCTGCAAGAATTGATCGGGGCTGATGCCTTGGGTCATGGCAAAGGTCACGGCCTCGGCCATGGCGGCGATATGCACACCCGCCAATAGTTGGTTGACCGCCTTCATCGCCGATCCGGCCCCGGCGTCATCGCCCAGCGAAAACACCGTCGCGGCTGTTGCGTCCAGAACGGGCTGCGCCGCCGCGAATGCCGCAGGATCACCCGCCGCCATGATCGACAAATCCCCGCTGGCGGCCTTGGCGGCCCCGCCCGATATGGGCGCATCAAGGTAATGCAGGCCGCACGCAGCACAGCGCCCGGCCATGTCACGCGCGAAATCGGGCGGCACGGTGGCACACACCATCACGACCGCCCCCGGTTTCATGCGCGGCGCGACCCCTGCATCGCCGAACAGCACCGCCGCAACCTGCGCGGCGTTCAGCACGACGACCACGGCAACATCAATGTCACCGGCAACGGCATCCAGATCAGGCGCATCGCTGGCATGAAACTGCACCACACGCGCAGCATCCGTATCAAACCCATACGTCAGATGCCCGGCCTTGCGCACTGACGCGGCCATGCCGCATCCCATCGACCCCAGCCCAAAGACCGCCACGGTTTTCTTGTCCAACATGTCGGAACCTCCACAGTTGTCGTCCAGTCTTGGCCCGCTTTGGGAGCGGGCGCAAGGCTGTGGCCCTAGAAGTTGCGCACATGGATATCGCGCATCGTCATGGCGGACCGGCGCACAATGTCTGACAGTAAGGTCAACTGTTCGGACAGCGGATTGGCCTTGCGCCAGATCATCCCGACAGTGCGCGCAGGCGGCGGATCGGGAAAGGCCGCGACACAGACAGGGGCCGAACTGGTTTCGACCGGCACCGCCATTTCGGGAATCAGGGTGACCCCGATACCCGCGCCGACCATCTGCACCAGCGTCGCCAGCGAACTGCCATCCAGACCTTCGCGCGGGACCGCCCCGCCCATCTTGCAGAACGACAGGGCCTGATCGCGGAAACAATGCCCTTCTTCCAGCAGCAACAGCCGCATCGTGCGCAGGGTTTCGCCATTCGGCACGGGCTTGCCCGCATCGGCGGCCGGTCGGACAAGCATGAAACTTTCTACAAACAACGGCACTTCGGTGAAACTCGGCTCTGACACCGGCAGGGCGACGATGGCGGTGTCGATCCGGCCTTCGGACAATTCCTGGATCAGGCGGGGCGTGACGGTTTCACGCACGTGAATATCAACGCCCGCATGGGCGCGATCCAGATCACCGATCAGCGTGGGCAGCAGATAAGGCGCGATGGTCGGGATCACCCCAATCCGCAAACGCCCCGCCAGCGGATCGCCCGCCATGCGCGCCAGATCGTCCAGCGCTTCCGCCTCGCGCAGGATGGCGCGGATCTGCTGGGCGCATTGTTCGCCAAAGCCGGTCAGGCGCACCTGCCGCGGTGTGCGGTCGAACAGCGCCGCCCCCAGTGCGCTTTCCAACTCTCGGATCTGCACCGACAGCGCGGGCTGCGAAATCGCGCAGGCCTCGGCGGCGCGGCCGAAATGGCCATGGCGGGCGACGGCCTCGAAATAGCGCAATTGCTTCAGGGTGAAGTTTATCATAACAAAAAACTATCGAAGTAATTTGAAATTGCAACTTAAACCTATCAGTTAATTCTGTTATGGAATCGTTCTAAGCAAGCTGTGACGGTGGCATCATGCTGCTTTACTTGCGTGAAACAACGGGCGGGCGGTGAAGTGGACCGGCCGGAACGACAGAAACAACATTCGGAGAAACAGATCATGGACGGTAACAACATGGGCAAATGCCCCGTCATGCACGGCGGCAACACGGTTGTCGAAAATACGGCGATCGGTTGGTGGCCCAAGGCGCTTAACCTCGACATCCTGCACCAGAATGACACCAAGACCAATCCGCTGGGCCCTGATTTCAACTATCGCGACGCGCTGAAAAAGCTGGACGTCGATACGCTGAAAAAAGACCTGACCGCCCTGATGACCGACAGCCAGGACTGGTGGCCCGCGGACTGGGGCCACTATGGTGGTTTGATGATCCGTCTGGCATGGCATGCCGCCGGCTCTTACCGGTTGGGCGACGGTCGCGGCGGTGCGGGCACCGGCAACATCCGCTTTGCGCCGCTGAATTCCTGGCCCGACAACGCCAGCCTGGACAAGGCGCGCCGCCTTTTGTGGCCGATCAAGAAGAAATATGGCAACGCGCTGTCATGGGCCGACCTGATCATTCTATCGGGCACCGTCGCCTATGAATCGATGGGGCTGAAAACCTTTGGCTTCGGCTATGGCCGCGCCGATATCTGGGGCCCGGAAATCGACATCAACTGGGGCAACGACGAAGAACTGATGGCCCCCTCCGACATGCGCACCGAGGATGTGAGCAACCCCGACACGATGTATGATCCGCTGGCCGCATCGCACATGGGGCTGATTTACGTGAACCCCGAAGGCGTGAACGGCAACCCCGACCCCGCAATGACAGCCAAATACGTGCGCACGACCTTTGCGCGGATGGCGATGAACGACGAAGAAACCGCCGCCCTGACCGTGGGTGGCCACACCGTGGGCAAATGCCATGGCATTGATGCCGACATTGGCCCCGCCCCCCAAGGCGCGCCAATTGCCGAAGCCGGCTTTGGCTGGCACAACCCCAAGTTTGCCGGCACCGCGAACACGGCGCATACCTCCGGCCTCGAAGGGGCATGGACGACGAACCCGACGCAGTGGGACAACGGCTATCTCAAGCTGCTGTTCGGATATGAATGGGAGGTCACGAAATCCCGCGCCGGTGCATGGCAATGGGAACCCATCGATATCGCCGAAGAAGACAAGGTGCCCGATGCGACCGATCCGTCGATCAAGCACAATCCGATCATGACCGATGCCGACATGGCGATGAAGGTCGATCCGGTCTACCGCGAGATCTGCGAACGCTTCCACAAGGACCCGGCCTATCTGTCCGAAACCTTTGCCCGCGCATGGTTCAAGCTGACCCACCGCGACATGGGCCCCAAGGCGAACTATTTCGGTCCGGACGTTCCTGCCGAAGACCTGATCTGGCAGGATCCGATCCCTGCAGGCGCAACCGAATATGATGTGGACGCGGTAAAGGCCAAGATTGCCGACAGCGGGCTGAGCCTGACCGACATGGTCAACACTGCGTGGGACAGTGCGCGCACCTTCCGCGGGTCCGACAAACGCGGTGGTGCCAATGGCGCGCGCATCCGTCTGGCGCCGCAGAAAGACTGGGAAGGCAACGAACCTGCCCGTCTGGCCCGCGTTCTGGGTGTGCTGGAAAGCATCGCCGCCGACACCGGCGCAAGCGTCGCGGACGTGATCGTGCTGGCAGGCAACGTGGGCATCGAAAAGGCGGCCAAGGCGGCCGGTTACGATATCACCGTGCCTTTTGCGCCCGGTCGTGGCGACGCCACGGACGACATGACCGACGCCGACAGCTTTGACGTGCTGGAACCAAAGGCAGACGGTTTCCGCAACTGGCTAAAGCATGACTTTGTCGTCAGCCCCGAGGAAATGCTGCTGGACCGTGCGCAACTGATGGGGCTGACAGCCCCAGAAATGACCGCCCTGATCGGCGGGATGCGGGTGATGGGCACCAACCACGGCGACACCAAGCATGGGGTGTTCACCGATAACGTCGGCGCGCTGACCACGGATTTCTTTGTCAACCTGACCGACATGGCGAATGTCTGGCAGCCGGTTGGCGAAAATGCCTATGAACTGCGCGACCGCAAGTCGGGTGACGTGAAATGGACGGCGACCAGTGCCGATCTGGTGTTCGGGTCAAACTCGATCCTGCGCGCCTATGCAGAAGTCTACGCACAGGACGACAGCAAGGAAAAATTCGTGCACGATTTCGTCTCCGCCTGGACCAAGGTGATGAACGCCGACAGGTTCGATCTGGCGGCCTGATCCGGCCCTGACGGCAAATTGAAACGGCGCCGCAGAAACCTGCGGCGCCATTTTTCGTTACAGCAGCACCGCCTGCCCGGTTGTCGCACTTTCCTGTGCCGCCAGCCCGATGGCAATCGCCTTTGCGCCATCGCTCAGCGTGACCTCGACGTCGCCTTCCCCGCGCAACACCGCGTTGAACCGCTGGTGCTGGTAAAAGGTCGATCCGTTGTGATCGCCCGCCTCCAGCAAGGTAGGATCAACGGGAATTTCCGACACGAACGGCCCCTTGGGGCTGCGCGGGCTGATGATCAGCTGCGGTACCGGCGGATCACCCAGCAGTTTCGGCCAGAACCGGCCCGGCCCGGGCACCAGCGCCTCGATCTTGCCCTTGGGGCCAACCGCGCTGATTTCTTCCTGATACTTTGATCCTTCGGCGAACATGCACAGTTCCAGCATGGCCTTGGCCCCGCTGTCGAAATCCACGATGACATAGCCATGATCCCAGATATCGGGCGCCTGTCCGTCATAGCGTTCGTCAATGTGGTTCAGCGCCTGCCCGGCACTGGCCATCACACGCACCGGTTCAGCCTGTAGGATCAAGCGCATCAGATCGAAGAAATGACAGCACTTTTCCACCAGCGTGCCGCCGGTTTTCGCGTTGAACCGGTTCCAGTCACCGATTTTGGGTAGAAAAGGAAAGCGGTGTTCGCGGATACTGAGCATGCTGATCCCGCCGGTCGCCTGCTGGGCCTGTGCGATCAATGCGGCGACGGGCGGCATATAGCGGTATTCCATCGCAACCCAGACAGGGTGCGGATAGCCGGCAAACAGATCGTCCAGCAACGGCTTGTCTGACGGGTTTGTATAAAGCGGCTTTTCGCACAGGATCGGCAGGGGACGAGTTTCGACGATCTCGCGCAGTTGCGGCACATGCAGGTAATTCGGGCTGACGATCACGACGGCATCCAGCGTGTCATACGCCAGCAATTCATCCAGCGACCCCGCCACATGCGCATCGCCCGCCAGCACCGCCGCCGATTGCGCCAGTTCCGTCACCGGATCATAGACCACTGACACCCGCCCATGCGGCAACAGATTGATATTCTGGATATGTTCGCGGCCCATCATACCGCAGCCAATCAGGCCATAGTTCACGATTTTCAACTTTTCTAACCTTTTCCCATCCGAGAGATATAAACGGCCCGGTTTGCATCGAACCATGTGCGCGAAAATTCGACCGGGGTCTGCGCACCGGTGCGCCCGACCCGTTCGACATAGCCAACCGTCTGACCGGGGCGCAGCTGAAACACCGCCGGCGTCCAGTCGGGCAAGACATTTACCCCGATCCGGTCCGTGGCCGACGCGATCACCAACCCCAGTTCATGGCGGTAAAAGTGATAAAGTGATTCCGACAAATCGCTGACAGCGATGACGGCGCGCTCTGCCCCGTCCAGCCAGATTTCCTCGACCGCGATCATTATCCCGTCCAGCGACCGCAACCGCCTGATGCGGTGGCCTTGCGCATCCGGCCCGAAAGGGGGCGCGTCGGCCGGTTTTGGCAGGCGATCAACAGACAGGACCTGTGCCGTGGGCAGCCCGCCCCCGCGCAGAAGTTCCAACCGGAAAAACGCATAGACCGAATCCACCACCGGCCTGTGGCGCACATAATTTCCCGATCCCTGCACCCGTTCCAGCAGGCCCTTCGCCTCTACATCAGCAAGCGCCTTGCGCAGTGTGCCGACGGCCAGGCCCAGCTCCTCGGCCATCTCGCGTTCGGGCGGCAGGCGCGCGCCATCGGCCAGATGCCCGGCGGCAATCTCGCGGATCAGCATCTCGCTGACTTGAATGTATTTGGGCAGGGCCGATGCAGTGGCCATGGCAGGCCTCCTCGCACCCGCAGAATTGATACACTATTGTTGCACATAAAATCCCGTGCTACGCAAGAGGCAAGAATGACGAGGGGAGAGAGAATCAATGAGCATCGTGCCGGTCACAAGCGCCGATCTGGACGCTGCCGAAGTCAGCTGGTTTTCAGCGCTTTGTTCGGATGATTACCAGTTCCTCGGCGTGCCCGACGGCGATCTGCGCAGCAGCTGGGAACACTGCCGCGACATCGCGCTGACGGCAGAACAGCAGGGGTTCCGCAATATCCTTGCCCCGTCATCCTATCAGGTCGGGCAAGACACGCTGTCGTTCGTCGCAGGGATGGCGCCGCTGACCGAAAAGATCAATTTCCTTGCCGCGATCCGCTGTGGCGAGGTGCAACCGATCATGCTGGCGCGCACCATCGCGACGCTGGATCACATGCTCAAGGGGCGGCTGACGCTGAACGTCATCAGTTCTGATTTCCCCGGTGAAGTGGCCGAAAGCGCCTATCGCTATCAGCGCAGTCACGAGGTGGTGCAGATCCTGCGGCAGGCCTGGACACAGGATGAAATCAACCACGAAGGCGAAATCTACCAGTTCAAGGGCGTGCCCACCGACCCTGCCAAACCCTATCAGCAGAACGGGGGCCCGCTGCTCTATTTCGGGGGCTATTCCCCGGCCGCACTGGAACTGTGTGGCGCGCAATGCGATGTCTATCTGATGTGGCCCGAAACAGTGGACCAGCTGGAACAACGCATGAAAGACGTGCACGCGCGGGCCGCCGCACATGACCGCACGCTGGACTACGGCCTGCGCGTCCACATGATCGTCCGCGACACCGAGGCCGAGGCCAAGGAATACGCCGATTACATCGCCAGCAAGCTGGACGACGAATACGGCAATCTGATCCGCGACCGCGCGCATGACAGCATATCGCTGGGCGTCTCGCACCAATCGCGGGCGCGCGAACTGGCCGATAAATTCGGCTATGTCGAACCGGGTCTCTGGACAGGCGTCGGGCGCGCGCGTTCGGGCTGCGGGGCCGCCCTTGTCGGGTCCACCGATCAGGTGATGTCGAAAATCGAAACCTATCAAAAGATGGGCATCCGCGCCTTCATCTTTTCCGGCTACCCCCATATCGACGAGGCCGAACATTTCGGCAAACACGTGATGCCGCAGTTGAAAACCTGCTCGCTGCCCCATGCTTATGGGCGTGTCCCATCGCAGACACCCACAACGCCACTTGGCACAGGAATCCGCCGTTGACCCGTATTGAAATCACTGAAAATCTGTCTTTCAGCCGCATTGTCTATGGCATGTGGCGGCTGTCCGACGACACCGACACCAGCCCCGCCCATGTGCAGGCCAAGATCGAGGCGTGCCTTGAACAGGGCATCACCACGATGGATCAGGCCGACATCTATGGCGGCTATCAGGCCGAAGAGGTGCTGGGCGATGCCCTGCGCACCGCCCCCGCCCTGAAAGACCAGATCGAAATCATCACCAAGTGCGATATCGTGGCCCCGGCCGGCCGCTATGCCGATGCGCCGATGAAATACTATGACACCAGCCGCGGACATATCCTGTCATCGGTCGATCATTCGTTGCGGCTGATGGGTGTGGACAAGATCGACACACTGCTGATCCACCGCCCGGACCCGATGATGGACGCCACCGAAACCGGTGCGGCACTGGACGCGGTTGTCGCATCCGGCAAGGTGCGCAGCGTCGGTGTCTCGAACTTCAAACTGCATGATTGGACACTGCTGCAATCGGCCATGCAAACCCCGCTGATCACCAACCAGATCGAACTGTCACTGGCGGCCCATGACGGGTTCACCAATGGCGATGTGGCCTATCTTCAGGAAAGGCGCGTGCCGGTCATGGCATGGTCGCCGCTGGGCGGTGGCGCGCTGATGACTGGCGCCGGCCCCGTGCAGGATGCGTTATCTGCTGTCGCCGCTGAAAATGGCGTGGACAACAGCGCGGTTGCCGTCGCATGGTTGCTTGCGCATCCCGCGCGGATCATGCCCGTCATGGGCACGAACAACATGACCCGGATCAAGGCACTATCAGATGCCTTGCGGGTCAAAATGGACCGGCAGACGTGGTTTGCACTCTACACCGCCGCTCTGGGAAAAGAGGTCCCTTGATGAACACAACAGCGCCCGCCACCTTCGACCCCGGCACCGACTCTGACAGCTTTCGCGCGGCCCTTGGCAGCTTTGTCACCGGTGTGACCGTTGTCACCACCGACAGTCCCGAAGGCCCTGTCGCCATCGTCGCCAACAGCTTTGCCAGCGTGTCGCTCGATCCGCCGCTGGTTCTGTGGTCCCCCGCCAAATCGTCGCGCCGGTTCGAACATTTCGCGGGCTCGCGGCGTTTTGCCGTCCATGTGCTGGCCGCCGATCAACGCGATATCTGCGAGGCCATCATCGGATCGAAAACCGCCATTACCCAGGTGCCGACCCATTTGTCACATTGCAGCATGCCGATCATAGAAGGCGCGCTTGCCACCTTCGAATGCAGCCTTGATGCGACCCATGACGCCGGCGACCACGTCATCATCGTCGGCCGTGTAACCAAGGCCCACCACAAGGGCGGTGAACCGCTGGTTTTTCACGGCGGCAAATATGGCGCCTTCAACGAAGGCTGACCCCAGCCTTCTTTTGTTCAAAAATACCTTGGGGGAGGCCCGGACACCGTCCGGGACGGGGGCAAAGCCCCGCATCATCGGGGCGATAAGCCCGGCACATAAACAGGGGAGGAGCCGCATGTCGGTCCTGTTTGGCCTATTATGGCCGCTTGAGAGGTTCAACACCGTGGTCCTTGCCATCGGCAAGGCGATTGCGGTCACGGCGCTGGCGATCATGGTTTGCCTGATCCTGGGACAGGTGTTCTTTCGCTACGTCCTGAACGATGCCCCGAACTGGACAGAAGAAGGCGCACGCTTCGGCATGTTGTGGATGACCGGGCTGATGGCGCCGCTGGCCTACCGGATGGGCGGATTTGTGGCGATCGACATGGTCGAACGCGCCCTGCCCCGCCTATTGTCGGGGCTGTTGACGCTGGTGTTGATGGCCATCGCGATGTGGGTGCTGTTCGTCGCCTGGGATCGCGGGTTGAATAATCATGTCGACACGTTGTCCGGACGCGGGTGTTCATCGTCGCTGCGCTGGCCCTTCGGGATTGAAATCGGCAAATGCGGCAACAAGTTCCAGAATAGCTATCAGTATGCCTCGCTCTGGGTCGGGGTGAACCTGCTGATCCTTGTCAATTTTGAACTGATGATCCGCCAGATCATCAAACTGGCCGGGCACGGCGACCGTTTGACGCCACTGAATAGCGGCGATGTGGTGGGGGCTGACTGATGCTGCTTTGGTTCCTTCCGATTTTCCTTATCCTGATCATGGTCGGTCTGCCGGTGGTTTTCGCCTTGCTGGCCAGCCCCATCGCACTGATCATGCTCGAGGGCGACCAGCGCAATGTCGTCGCCGGGCTTTACCGCAACCTTTACAACGGCATGGACAGCTTTCCGCTGATGGCCCTGCCCTTCTTCATGCTGGCAGGTGAAATCATGAACCGTGGCGGGATCACGCTGCGGCTGGTGGAATTTTCGCAGGCGTTCATGGGCCACCTGCGCGGCGGGCTGGCGCATGTGAACATCCTGTCATCGATCCTTTTCGCGGGGCTTTCCGGTTCTGCCGTCGCGGACACCTCTGCGCTGGGGTCCACGCTGATCCCAGCGATGGAAAAGAACGGCTATACCCGCAAATTCGCCGCCGCCATTACGGCTGCGTCATCCGTCATCGGCCCGATCATCCCGCCGTCAGGGATCATGATCATCTACGCCTATGTCATGGGCGAAAGCGTCGCTGCACTGTTTCTTGCCGGGATCGTGCCCGGGATCATGGTCGGCGTCGGCCTGATGGTTATGGTGCGCCTGCTGGCCGACCGTTATGACCTGCCCAAGGCGGAACGGATCGTCCAGAAGAACCAGTCGATCAGCCCGACAGAAAGCGTGGTCAGCTGGGCCTTGTTGCGGATCAACATCGGCGGGCTGCTGTTCGCGATTTCCGGCCTGATCACGCAGTTCCTTGACACGGCACCCAACAACTGGCTGATCTTTCTGATCACGCTGCCCATCGCCCACGCAATCGCCGAGGCGGTCAAGGCCCGCGTCAGCCATGATTTCCGCATCGTCTGCAAAAAGGCCATCGCGCCGCTGCAAACCCCGATCATCATCCTTGGCGGCATCCTTGTTGGGGTGTTCACGCCAACCGAGGCCTCGGCCGTCGCTGTCGCCTATGCGCTGATCGTGTCGTTCTTTGTGCTGCGGTCCATGAAGGTCCGCGACCTGGCCGATGTGCTGACGCGGTCCGCACTTGCCACCTCTGCGGTGCTGTTGCTGGTGGGTGCCGCCGTTGCGTTCAAAACCGTCGTATCGCTGTCATACGCGCCGCAGATACTGTCGGATTATATCTTGTCGCTGTCGGAAAATCCGCTTGTCCTGCTGTTTCTCATCAACATCCTGCTGTTCATCGTTGGCATGTTCCTTGATGCGGGACCTGCGATCATCATCCTCGGGCCGATCCTTGGCCCGATCTTTGTCGATCTGGGCGTGCATCCGGTGCATTTCGCCATCATCATGAGCGTGAACCTGACAGTGGGTTTGGCGACGCCGCCCATGGGGCTTGTGTTGTTCGTGGCCTCGACCGTGTCAGGTGAAAAGGTCGAAACTATCGCCCGCGCAATCCTGCCGTTTCTTGCGGTGGAAATCCTTGTTATTTTCGTGATCACCTATGTGCCTGCCATTTCAATGACAGTGCCTTACCTGACCGGTTTCCTGGGCTGCGGCCCAGAGGTCGGCTTCTCGGCTTGCATAAGCCCAACACCATAGGTCGGGGCCCAACCCCGCCTTTTCTTGAAAGACCACAAAGGGAGAGAAAGACATGCTCAAACATCTGACCAAAGTAGCCGCCACTGCGGCGCTTCTGGCCACACCGCTGGCCACATGGGCGGCAGGGCACACGGAATACACCATCCGGGCCACCGCCAATTCCAACGAAAACGACGAAGACTATGACGGTCTGGTCGTGTTCAAGAACTACGTCGAAGCGGCCTCTAACGGGCGCATCGCGGTAGAGCTTTTCATCGGCACCCAGCTTTGCGCGACAGGCGCGGAATGCCTTGAAGGCGTGTCCGAAGGATCGATCGATGTCTATATCTCCACCTCTGGCGGGGCGGCGGGCATTTTCCCCTATGTGCAGGTGCTTGACCTGCCCTATCTGATGGCGAACGATCGGGTTGCAGAACATGTGCTGACCGGCGATTTCACACGGACCATGCGCGACATGGCGTTGGAAACATCAGACAATACGATCCGTCTGATGACCATCGGCAACACGGGCGGCTGGCGCAACTTTGCCAACACACAGCGCCGGGTTGCACAGCCATCCGATCTGGAAGGTCTGAAAATCCGCACCGTGGTCGCAGATCTGCCACAGGAACTGGTCCGCGCTTTGGGTGCATCGCCCACGCCGATCCCATGGCCCGAGCTGTTCACTTCGTTCCAGACCGGCGTTGTCGAAGGGTCCAAGAACGGGATCACCGACATCATGGGCATGAAATTCCCAGATGCGGGGCTGCAATACCTGACGCTGGACGGGCACGCCTACATGGGCGCGCTGTGGTGGATGAGCAACGAAAACTTCATGGCCATGCCAGAGGACCTGCGCCGCGTTGTTGTAGACGGCTTTGCCGAACTGCAGCAGGCGACATTCGCGTCGCCCAAGCGCAAGTCGATCGCAGCCTATGAGGAATTCGTGGCAGGTGGCGGCGACCTTTACGTGCCAACCCCCGACGAAAAGGCCATGTTCGCCGAAGCCGCCGCACCTGTGCAGGACTGGTTCCGCGCCAACGTGGACGGCGGCGACCAGATCCTTGACGCGATGATCGCAGCTGTGGCCGCGGCCGAGGCCGAGATCAATGCATCCTACGAGGCCGATCTGAACTAAGGGGGGTGCCCCGACTGCATATGTGACAGAAGGGGCGGCGCGTTTATCATGCCGCCCTTGGCGATCAAGCGCCTTAAAGCGCGCGATCCTCCAGCAGGTCCGCAAGGATCGGATTGGGAAAGCGCCGTGTCAGCGTGACGGCAAAAAAGGTTTCCCCGATGCCCGGCAAGCGGTCCGCTTCGATCAACCTGCCAGTGCTAAGCTCGTCCTGAACGACGATGGGCGGCAGCACCGCCAACCCCACACCTTCGCGCGCCAACAGGCGCATCATCGCCATGTCCTCGACCTCGGCCGCGATTTGGGGCCGGATCCCCAACCGTTCGGTCAGGGCGTCGAATCCGACGCGCACACCCGTGTCCGCGGTGGGCAGGATGATCGGTTGGGTCGCCAGCAGCGCATGCAGACCCGATGTGTCGCGCAACAGATCCGGCGTGCCGACAAGGCTGACAGGCTGTTCGGACAAGCGATGCGAGATGAAAGGCGTCACGGCATCACGCGCTGGGGGGCGGTTGATCAGCACAATATCGAGTTTCAATGCCTCGAGCGCGCGCAACAGGTCCGCACTGGTGCCGGATCGCAGAATGATTTCCACATCTGAGCGGCCAAGGATCGGGCGCAGAAACGCCATGTGAAAGTTGCGCGACAATGTGGCCAGCGCGCCGATACGGATGGCCTGCCGGGGCCTGCCCTTTTCCTGCAGGGTGCCGACGAGTTCGCGCCCCGCCGAGAAAATCGCATCCGCGTGATCAAGCGCGATCCGCCCGGCCTCTGTCAGCCGCAACTGGCGCCCCTGCCGCGCAAACAGTGGATGCCCCAACGACGCTTCAAGTTGCTTGATCTGAACGGAAACGGCGGATTGCGACAGGTTGAGCCGCTGGGCCGTGCGCGTGAGGTTGCCGTCATGGGCAACCGCCCAGAAATAGCGCAAGTGATGGTAGTTGAGTTCAGCCATAATCAATTTATTTAATAGAACGTTATCGATCAAACAATGAATTTTTTTGTCTTTGGCAGAACTGATACCTGTGCGGAAAGCTGCACTTCAGTCAGAGGGAAATCCTGTCTTGTTCATCACCTTCCTGCCCGTCCTTGCACCGCTGGTCTTTTTTGCGGCATCCGTTCTTGCCTTTCGTGGCGCGCCACTGCGTCCTGCGGCTGTCTTGCGCCTTGTCGATGGTGCCGCGCTTGTCGCTTTGGCCGTGGCGGCGGTTTCCGCGCTGGTTTTGATCATGAACGGCCCTGCGACCAGCCCGCTGATCGGAGCAAAGGGCATTGGCCTGTCGGTCCGGCTGGATGCCGTCAGTGCGGTCATGTTGCTGTTGGTGTCTTTCGTGGGCTGGGTGGTCGTGCGGTATGCCGCAACGTATATGGACGGCGAAGCGCGGCAGGGGCCGTTTACCGGCTGGCTGTGTCTGACGTTGGCCGCTGTGCTGCTGCTGATCATGGCGGGCAACATCGGGCAACTGGCCATCGCCTGGATTGCAACCAGCCTGACGCTGCACAAGCTGCTGCTTTTCTATCCCGAACGTGCTGCGGCCCGGCGCGCGGCTCGCAAGAAATGGATCACCGCGCGGATCGGCGATCTTGCCCTGCTGCTGGCGATGGGTCTGATCCTGTATCAGTATGACACCGGCGATCTGGGCGCGATCCTGGCGGCAGCCCGGACCGGGCAGGCCGGTGACGTGACGACGTGGATTGCGGCCAGCCTAGCGCTTGCGGCCATCATGAAATCGGCACAGTTCCCATTGCATGGCTGGCTGACCGAGGTCATGGAAACGCCAACGCCCGTGTCCGCCCTGTTGCATGCAGGGGTGATCAACGCGGGCGGTTTCCTGTTGATCCGTTTTGCCGATGTCATGCTGTTATCGCCCGCTGTGCTGGCGGTGCTGGTGATGATCGGCGGCTTCACAGCGCTGTTTGGAGGTCTGGTGATGCTGACGCAGTCGGCGGTCAAGACGTCGCTGGCCTGGTCAACCGTGGCGCAGATGGGCTTTATGATCCTGCAATGCGGCCTGGCGCTGTTTCCTCTCGCGCTGCTGCATATCGTGGCACATTCGCTTTACAAGGCGCATGCCTTTCTGGCCTCGGGTGGCGCTGTCGAAGGGGTGGCCGCGATCCGACGGCCCGGACCGGTGGCGATCCCCGATGGCCGTGCGGTCGGGCGCGCGTTCCTGATTGCGTTGCTGATCTATACAGCGATCGGGTTCGCCTTTGGGCTGACTGACAAGTCCCCGCAGGCCATCGCCCTGGGCGCGATCCTGATTTTCGGCGTGGCCTATCTTTTGGCGCAGGGCCTTGCGGACGCCGCACCGCGCGTTCTGACCCAGCGCACCGCAGCGTTGTCGGTGGCTGCGGCGGTGGGATATTTCGCCCTTCAGACAACCGCCGAGTGGATGATGCAGGGCACCTTGCCCGCAACACCCGCCCCCGGGCCGCTGGAATGGGCACTGATCGTGCTGGCCTTGTTAAGCTTCGGGGTGGTGGCGATTGCCCAAGCAATGTTCCCGCTCTGGGCCTATCATCCTGCCTCTGCCGGATTGCGGGTTCATTTGTCAAACGGGCTTTATGCCAATGCAATCCTCGACAGGCTGCTTGGCGGCTGGTCGCACAAACACATCCCCTGATCGCCAAAAGGAAATCTCCAATGCCCCATGCTTCCTTGCTTTCGCCGTCAATCATGACGCAGGCGAGCGATATCGCTGCACGTGCGATCCCGCCGGTTTGGCCGCTTGTTTCTTCGGTTGCCGTAAACCCCTATCTGGGCCAGACCACACAGACGCTTGCGCAGGTTGGCGCAAGGCTGGGCCGTGTCGGCGGCGTGCCGGTCACTTTGCCAAGGGCGCATTATCACGCCCTGCTGCAGGATGGCACGATCACGGATGCGGACATTGCGGCGGCGCTTGACGCACAGCGCGCCGATGACATGCCGGGTCTGGCCGAAATCAGGCGGTGCGCCGGACGCCCGGCCAAGACACCCACACCCCAGCCCACGATTGCCGATCTGGCGGCAAAGCATTCCGGGATCGACTGGCCACGCATTCTGGCGGATCGGTTCGGTCACTGGGCGGCAGGTTACTTTGATCAGGGACAGGCGCTTTGGGCGGCGCCGCGCAGGCGGGGCGCATATGAGGCGTGGCGGCAAAACGCCATCCATGACCTGACGCCGGAAATTGCGGGGCTGAAGGGTTTTGCCCGGTTTGTCAGCGAAACGCCGGATGCGGCCGACAAGGCCCGCGCAGGATCGGCCAGACGGCTGGGTCTGGCTGACAAAATGCTGGACACCTATTTGCACCAATTGTTGTTCTCGCTTGGCGGCTGGGCGCAATTCGCGCGCTATCACCTGTGGCAGGCGGAACTGGCGGGCAGGTCGGATCAGACGATCACTGACCTGCTAACGATCCGGCTTTTGTGGGAAGAGTCGCTTTTTTTGCAATACCAAGACCAGATCGCAGATGAATGGGATGCGGTCAAAGCCACACATGCGCAGCCTGTCGAAGCAGACATGGACCTGAAAATCGACAGCATCCTGCAAGAAGCATGGGAGCACGCGGTGCAACGCGATCTGGCGCAGACTTTTGCGGCCCCCGAAACCGTGCCGGTTCAGGACCGCCCGTTCCTTCAGGTGGCCTTTTGCATCGATGTGCGCTCCGAGGTGTTCCGCCGCGCGCTTGAGGCCGTCAACCCCGGCATCCAGACGCTTGGCTTTGCGGGGTTCTTTGGCCTGACCGCATCGCACAACGGCTTTGCCTCTGACGTGGACGAACGGCGCTTGCCGGTACTTCTGAACCCCGGTGTGACCGCAACGTCCAAAGGTGAAAACAAGGGCGCGGAACAGACTGCACGGCTCAAGGCCCGCGCCAGCCGCGCATGGGGGCGGTTCAAGCTGGCCGCCGTGTCGTCCTTTGCCTTTGTCGAGGCGACAGGGCCGATCTATGCGGGCAAATTGTTCAAGGAGGCGCTGAATATTTCGCCCAAGGTTGCCATTGACGGCCCTGCCCCACGTTTTGAGCCGCCTTTGGCGCTTGATGCGCAGATAGACGCGGCCGAAACGATCCTGCGGGCGATGTCCCTGACGACGGGTTTTGGCAGGTTGGTAGTGCTGGCCGGGCATGGAGCCAATGTGGTCAACAACCCCTTTGCCAGCAGTCTGCAATGCGGCGCCTGTGGCGGTTATGCGGGCGACGTGAATGCACGGCTGCTGGCCGGATTGCTGAACCTTCCGGAAGTCCGCACAGGGCTGGCTGCACGCGGCGTCGCAATCCCTGACGACACCCTGTTTCTGGGTGGGCTGCATGACACGACAACCGATGCGATCACGCTCTTTTCAGCAGACCACACCTGTGCGGCACATGATGCGGTAATCAGACAAGCCAAAGACTGGTTCGCACAGGCCGGTATCGTCACCCGGTCTGAACGTGCCTTGCGCCTGCCGCGTGCCGACGGGGGGGACACGATCGATTTGCGCAGTCGGAACTGGGCGGAAACGCGGCCCGAATGGGCATTGGCGGGGTGCAAGGCCTTTGTTGCGGCGCCACGCCAGCGGACGGTAGGCAAAAACCTTGAAGGCCGCGCTTTCCTGCATGATTACGATTGGAAAGAGGACAGCAGTTTTGGCGTGCTGGAACTGATCATGACGGCCCCTGTGGTCGTCGCAAGCTGGATCAGCCTGCAATATTATGGATCAACCGTGGCACCGGATGTCTTTGGCTCTGGTAACAAGCTCTTGCACAATGTCACCGGCGGGATCGGCGTCGTCGAGGGCAACGGCGGCACCCTGCGCGCAGGTCTTCCGTGGCAATCCGTGCATGAGGGCGAAACCTACGCCCATGACCCCCTGCGCCTGTCAGTCTACATCGAAGCCCCGCGCGACGCGATGATCGACATTCTGCGGCGGCACGATGAGGTGCGCGCACTGTTCGACAATCGCTGGCTGCATCTGTTCGCGCTGGATGAAAACGGTCAACCGGCCTGGCGCTATGCAGGCGGGCTGGAATGGTCCAAATCTGTTGAGGAGGTCGCGCAGAGGGGACAAAAAGCCGAAGCGGTGACGGCATAGGGTTGCCCGCCACTCCGCTGCAATACGCAAGGTCGCCCTAGCGGTTTGCCCGCGCCAAAAGGGCCACGGCGGCCAGCCCCACCAGCGTAATGATCAGCGCGGCGGGGGCGGCCTCGGCGATGTTTTCCAGCGATGCCTTGGCATGCACGCGCGTTGCCAACGTGTCGTAATTGAACGGGCGCAACAGCAGCGTCGCAGGCAATTCCTTGACGCTGTCGACAAAGACCAGCAGCAGCGCCGACCCGACCGAGGCACGCATCAAGGGCAAATGCACCGCCCTTAGCGTGCCACCGGCCGTGCGCCCCAAGGCCCGCGCCGCCATTGGCAGGCTGGGCGATACCCGGCCAAAGGCCGCGTCCGCCGTCCCTTGGGCAATGGCAAAAAACCGCACCACATAGGCAAGCGTCACCGCAGCCGCACTGCCCGTCAGGATAAGGCCAGGATCGGCGAACCCCAACCAGACAATGAAATCGGCGAATGCATTGTCGAAGGCCGCCAGCGGCACCAGCACCCCCAGCCCCAGCACGGCCCCCGGTGCCGCATATCCGATGGCCGTGATCGGCATCAGCAGGCGCGGCAAGCGGCGGTTTGACAAGCGCACGCCATAGACCATGAACACACCGCCCAGAACCGTCAGGAAGGCAGCGATCCCACCCACTTGCAGCGTATGCCACAACGCCCGCCGCAGCCCCGGTGCGATCCATTCGCCCGCGTCAAAGGCATGGCTTGCCAGAACCGCGACGGGCATCACGAACCCGACAAGCACCGGGAACAGGCACAACGCCGTCGCCATCGCCCCGTGCCAGCCGTGCAATGCGGCCGGCGTCACAGGCCGCATTCCGCGGGCCGAGCCAAAGAACTTGCTCCTGCGGCGGCTGAGCTTTTCAAGCGTCACAAGGATGATGATCAGGCCCAGCGCAACAGTGGCCAGTTGCGCCGCGCCGCCAAGGTTGCCCCCCTGCAACCAGATCGAAAAGATCCCCGTAGTCAACGTTTGCACGGCGAAATAATCGACCGTGCCGAAATCATTGACCGTTTCCATCATCACAACCGCGACCCCTGCCGCGATCGCGGGGCGCGCCAACGGCAGGCCGACCCGCCAGAACCGTGCAAAGGCCCCCGCACCCAGCGCGCGGGCGACCTCATAGGCGGCACCCGATTGTTCGCGAAACGCCGCCCGCGCCAACAGATAGACATAAGGATAGAGCGCAGCACTCAGCACCATGATCGCGGCCTCGCGGGTGCGGATCGCCGGAAACCAGTAGTCGCGCGCCGTCTGCCAGCCCATCATGTCACGCAATGCCGATTGCACAGGCCCTGCATATTCCAGAAAATCCACCAGCGCATAGGCGCCCACATACGCGGGCACGGCCAGCGGCATCAGCAAGGCCCATTGCAAGATCGCGCGCCCCGGAAAGCGATACATCACGACGATCCACGCCGCCCCCGTGCCGATGGCGGCGGTCAGCAGCCCCACGCTAAGCATCAGCACGACCGTGTTGCCCAGATAACGCGGCAACGTCGTGCGCAACAGATGTGGCCAGATGTTTTCCGTTGGTGTCATCGCAAACCAGAAGACCGCAACAATCGGAACCAGCACCACCGCAGCAATCAAGACAGCACCGGCCGACCACGGGTCAATCCGCAATCGTGCCTTTCGGGCCTGAAATATCTGACTAGTTTGCTCGGACATGCTCGGTGAATTATCCGAAACTGGTTTAACTGTCCAGAAATCCAACTATGTTAAGGACACTCAAAAGCAAAAAGGCCCTCATGCAGATCGCATTTCACATTGGCGCACACTGCACGGACGAGGACAGATTGATAAAATCCCTCCTCAAGAACGCAAATACCCTTTGCCAGCAAGGGATTGCGGTTCCAGGGCCAAGCAAATACCGCGTCCTGATCCGCCAGACGATACAGGCGCTGAACGGGGCCAGTCCCCCGCCGGATGCGCGCGATATACTGATCGATGCGATTTGCGAAAATGACGGCATCGACCGGATCGTGATGAGCAACGATAACTTTATCTGTGTGCCCAACCGTATCTTTGAAAACGGGGTATTCTACGGCCAGGCAGAACCGAAAGTCCGTGCCTTGCACCAGTTGTTTGCCGAAGACGAGATTGCCCTGTTTCTTGCGATCCGCAACCCGGCCACTTTCCTGCAGTCGGTGTTTACACGTGCGAATGCGACCTCTCTTGGCGGGTATTTGGGTTTGCTGCACCCAGACGATATTTCATGGGCCGATGTTGTTCGGCGCATCAGACAAGTTGCGCCGGGCACGCCGCTGACGGTGTGGTGCAACGAAGACAGCCCACTGTTATGGGACCAGTTGATCAGGCGCATATCCGGTGCGCCCTCCGGCACAGCAATGACAGGCGGGCTGGATTTGCTGGCGTCGATCATCACCGACGAAGGGATGGCCGCCCTGTCTGAACAATTACGCCAGACGCCCCCGGCAACGGATGCCGCACGCCATGAGATGATCGCCGATATCTGGGCCTTGCATGCAAGAACAGACCAACTCGAAGACGTCATCGAACTGGCCGAACTTGACGCGGACCTCGTTAAGACACTGACCGAAAACTACGAAGAAGACCTTGCAGAAATTGCCCGGATGGACGGTGTGACGCTACTGATGCCATTCAGCTAGCACGTGCATACCCTGTGCCGCCATATCCATCCCACAGACGGCACCATTTCCGGCACTCAAGCAAGCGCGTCCCTGAGCGAAACGGCCAACGTGTTGATTGTATATGGCTTTGCCAACAGCTTGGGATGGCCCTGCGTGTCGGCAACAGACTGGCTATAGCCGGACGTCAACAGTATCCTGATGTCGGGCCTGTTTTCGGAAAGCCACGCTGCCAGACCAAATCCTGACATTTCCCCGGGCATGCTGACGTCACTAAAGACGAGTGAGACAGGCTCATCCTTCTCCAGAATCTGCACTGCTTCGGCGGCAGTTCCTGCTGTGATAACCTTGTATCCCAGCCTTGCAAGGCGCGCGCGGTTGATCCGCAACAGCGCATCGCTATCCTCTACCATCAGCACCAGTTCACCCTTCCCCATGGGCATATCTGCATTTGCCGAAACCGGCATCCTGCCATTTGATTGCGCAGGCGCACGGGGCAAATAAACATCGATCGTTGTGCCTGCACCGACAACACTATCGATTGTCACAAAGCCACCGGACTGATTGGCAAATCCAAAGACCGAACTCAGGCCAAGCCCGCTGCCTTTTCCGGGGGCTTTCGTCGTGAAGAATGGTGTCATTGCCTTGTCTCGGACTTCGGGTGTCATGCCCACACCTGTGTCGGAAATCGAAAGCTGAACGTAGTCACCGGTTTGTGTCGATGGAATTGTGCCGCCAGCACCAGTCTTGAGTGTGCGGTTGCGCGTCGCAATGCGTAATTTGCCACCCGATGGCATCGCGTCACGGGCATTTATGCATATGTTCAACAGGGCGCTGTCAAATTCGCCGGGGTCGATAAATGTTTCCCATTCGGTGTCCGAAATATCTATTTCAAGCGCAATATTCTTGTCCAGCGACCTTTCAAGAAGCATCTTCGAATACCGGATGCGGTCACCTATGCTGAGCCGTTCTGAACACAGAGATCGCTTTTGTGCAAAGGACAACAAGCGCTGATTGAGGCTTGAACCGGCCTCTACGGCAACCAGCGCATCCTTTATCAACGCGATGACATCGTCGTCCTTTATCTTCATCGCGGCAATTTCAAGATTTCCACAGATAACGGCCAGAAGGTTATTGAAATCATGGGCCATACCCCCGGCAAGTTGGCCTATGGCCTCCAGGCGGAGGGCGTGTGACAGCGCCTCCTGTGCTTTTTGCCGTTCCTGCATTTCCTGTTCAAGGTCGCGTGTGCGTTCGGCCACACGTGCCGTCAGATCCTGATTGATTTTCGCCAACGCGAATTCTGCGTTCTTACGATCAGTGACATCATAGTTGACCCCGATCATCGACGCGGGCTTGCCATTTTCGTCACAATGAAGCGGCTTTCCCCGTGCAACGACCCACCGTATTTGTCCATCCGCGCGGATCACACGGAACTCGTCGCGGTAAGACACGCTGTTTTCAACCGATTGCCTGGTCAGTGCGACCACGCGGTCGCGGTCCTCGGGGTGAATACTGGCAATCGCTCTTTCAAAGGTCATCTGCCCAGAGGTTTTGGCGATCCCGAACAGGTCGAATTGCTGATCGCTCCAATGCAGCCGGTTGGTGGCCAGATCCAAATCCCAACTGCCGATCTCGGCTGCATCATAAGCGAAACTCAACCGGGCCTCGGTGTCGTAGAGCGCATTTACGGCTTTCTTGATTTCTGTAATATCTCTTGCTTCCGGCACCAAAAAATCGACGCCACCGGCCTTGCCAAAGATCGGTGTGAGCGAAAAATCAACGTCTATGATCTCGCCATTTTTGCCCGAATGCCGGGCTTCGAAACGCGAGGGCGTGCCAGATGCACCCCTGCGCACCGCATCTTTGACAGCGTCCTGAGATGTCTGGCAATCGCGCCACCATGGTGTCTGAAAAAACGGGGTGGCCACAACATCTTCCAGTTCCATGCCTATGAAATCAAGCGCGCTGCGATTTGCATGAAGCAGGATACCATCGGGCGAAATCAGGCCGATGAAGCTTTGCACGACATCATAAATCGCACGGTTCCGGTCATCATCAAAGCTGACATCTATTGTTGAAGGCATAAGCCTTTCCCCTTTCAATGCTGCGCCTTTGCATCGGTCTCAATGAGATTCGAGAGGTAATCGCGCCCAGGTGACACACGGTTTGAATATAACCGGAATCTTAATACATCCATTGGCATAGTCCACGCCCAATCCGCTGACCGTATTTATCAGCCAAACTGATGAGGAAATACCGCACAATTCACGCAAACCTGCGCCAGTTTGCCATCAGGTCATCGATATTCAGTCCCGTTCGAAATCTGGGCCGAACAGGTTTTACAAGTCACTTGGGGTCGTGATGTGGCGTTGGCCGAAAGAAAGGTTGCGCCGCGGGCGACACTTTCACAGTGGTCAAATTCTCAAAAACAGGTTTTCACAACGCCGTTTCAGGCCCTGCATCAAAATCATTTCTCTTTGTAAATCGGCGCTTCAGGCTGTCCTTTTCACATTCCAAGTGCCGACTTGTACATCTCGAGAACAGCTTCTTCCTCTGCCAGATCATTGGCGTCGCGCTTGCGGATGGCGATGATCTTGCGCAGCACCTTGGTGTCGTAGCCGCGGCCCTTTGCTTCGGCCATGACTTCTTTCTGGGCGTCGGCAACATCTTTCTTTTCCGCCTCAAGCCTTTCAAACCGCTCAACAAACTGGCGCAGCTCCTGCCCTGCTACGGTGGATGATGTATCGGTGACTTGGTCGCTCATGCTGCTCTCCTTGCGGGCCTGTCTCTCACTAGCGGGTGGCCTGCGCCGCCGCAACCCTTGCGCAGCCACGCAGGTCACGATAATCCGCCCGCAAAGACAGGAGGAACAGATGGAGAGTGTCATCTGGATCGGCACCGCATTGTCGGTTATCGGACTGGTCGGGATCGGCTATAGCATCGCCGCAGTTGCGCGCGCGAAACGCGCCGGCCTGACAGACGAAGACCTGCGCGCGCGGATCGCACGGATCCTGCCTGTAAACCTGGTTGCGCTGTTCGTGTCGATGATCGGGCTGATGGCCGTCATCATTGGCGTCATCCTGGGCTAAGGCGTCACCGCATCGAAACCACCTGCAACAAGTGCGGCGCGCAGCAACAGCGGTGGCGGTTGCCAGACGGGATCATCCGCAGACCATTGTTTCATCTGTTCGGCCAAGGGCAACAGCCCGGCCAGTTTGGCCGCCATCATCGGCCCGCCCTGCGCGCGCGGATAGCCCAGACCATGCACCGCCAGCACGTCGATATCGGACGCGCGCGTCACGACACGTGATGCCGTCAGCCTTGCGCCTTCGGCCACCAACGCAGCCAGCACGCGGCGCTGGATATCTGGCCCCTGCTGCCCTGCGTGGCCGTCGCGGCCACCAAACGGCCCACGTTGAAATCCACTATCCAGATGGGCACGATCAATCGCGCCTTCCGATATGCCCATTTCACGCAGCGCGGAAATTGACCGACGCCAAGCCCGATTAAGCGCATCAACCACAGCTGCACCCAAAGGCGAGGCCACCTGCCAGCCCTGGCTTGACCGGCCTAGCAATTCAGGTGAAATCTGCCTTTCAGCCAAAAAGACATGCCGCAGTGCTTGCGACTGTGGGTGCCTTTCGCAGCGGGCAAAGGCATCTGCTTCGAAGGACAGACCGGTGTGGAACGGCAGCAAGAGAGCGGCCTCGACACATTCCAGCGCCCGGATCGACGCGAACCGCCCGGTCGCCAGGACAGCTTGGCGGCGTGTGGCGATTTCATCAAGATATGCGCCGCCGTCAGCCAGCATGTCCCGGCGGGCAAAGGTCGGGCGCGGGCTGTCCAGTTGCTGCGCCAGCGCCACCGCGTCAAACGCCAGATCATCGGCAACGACCCCGTCGTATAAACCCATTTGTAGGGCGGTCTCTGCCATGATGGTCCGGCCGCCAAGGATCATGTTCAGCGCATGTTTCGGCCCAACCAAACGCGGCAACCGCTGCGTGCCGCCCGCGCCGGGCACAAGACCCAGCGTCACCCCGGGCAGGCCGATCACGGCATCTGGCGTCGCAATGCGATAGTGGGCGGCCATCGCCAGTTCCGCACCACCCCCCAATGCCGCCCCCTGCAACGCCGCCACGACGGGGATCTTGCAGGACTCGATCAAGCCACAGACTTGCGACAGGGTCGGGCCGTCGACCAGTTGGCCAATTTCCTTGATATCCTCACCGGCGCTGAAAACCCGACCCTGCGCCAGGATCACCACCGCCTTGATTTCACTGTCGCTTTTTATGCGTTTGAAGATAGCCCACAACCGCAGCCGCAGTGCCGAACCCAGCGCGTTCACGGGTGGCATTTCCAGCCGCACCAGTGCGACACCGTCAATGATCCGCAAGGTGGCAGGATTATCCATCCGGTCCCTCCCGGATCACGCCGATGGCCAACCCTGCCAGCACCGGCACCGCAGCCCCATATTTGCGGGCCATATCCGGGTTCGATGCATTGCCCGCCGCCGCCCGCGATGCCACGCCAGCCAGAATCGCGGCCAGCCGGAAGAACGCAAAGACCAGATAGAACGGCCAGTCTTCGACGGTATCGAGCCCACGTCGCCGGGCATAGGCCGCGATGTATTCAGCCTCGGTCGGCAGGCCAAGAATGGCACGGTCCACGCCGCCCAAACCACGCATGTCGCCCTGATTTGGCAGCCGCCACTGCATGCATTGATACGCCAGATCGGCCATGGGATGACCCAGCGTGGACAATTCCCAATCCAGCACCCCCGCGATCTGCGGCGCGTCGGGCAAAAAGATCATGTTGTCCAAACGCCAATCCCCGTGCACCAGCGCCACCTGACCGTCATCCGCAGGCATCTGTCCGCCCAACCAGTCGATGATGGCCACCATCGCAGGGTCCGGTGTGCTCACCGATGCAAGATACTGCAGGTGCCACCGGTCAAGCTGGCGGGCGAAATAGTTGCCCGGTTTACCGTAGTCGGCCAGACCCACAGCCGCCACATCCACGTCATGCAAGGCGGCAAGGGCCGCATTCATCACGTCATAGATCGCGGCCCGTTCATCCGCGGCCAGTTCAGGCAGTGCCGGATCCCAGAAAATGCGCCCGGGCAGATAGCGCATCACGAAAAACGCCCGTCCGTTCGGGGATGCGGCGCCATGCGCCAGATGTAACACCTGCGGCACCGGCACCCCGGTGTTCGCCAGCGCCTGCATGACCCGATACTCGCGATCGACCGCATGGGCCGACGGCAACAATTTACCCGGTGGTTTGCTGCGCAGGACATAGGTGCCACTGTCCGCCTCCAGCTTGTAAGTGGGATTTGACTGGCCGGTGCCAAACTTGGTCACAGTCCGAAGATGCGCAAATTCACCAATCGCACCGGACAGGTAGCTGTCCAGGTCCGCCAGGGTCATCCCGAGTGCTGTTGCCGCTTCCGTCATGCCAACATTTTGGGGCAAGCTGTGCGGATTGTGCAAGCCATTGATTGACACCCGGCCCACCCGATGCACGATAGTCCCAACAAACGGAGGATATTTCATGGATCTGGGGCAAACAGCACGGCTGAAACCGGTTCTGGCGGCGGTCAAGGCGATGATCGCGGATGACATCGCGCCGCTGGACGCGGAATTTCTGGCCGAGGTCAGCATCGGCGACCGCTGGACATTCACCCCCCGCCAGACCGAAATTCTCGAAGGGCTGAAAACCGCCGCCAAGGATCGCGGTCTGTGGAATTTCTGGGATACGTTCCGCGACGGCCCAAAGCTGAATACCGTCGAATATGCCTATCTGGCCGAGGAAATGGGCAAAAGTCACCTTGCCGCCGAGGTGTTCAACTGCAACGCCCCCGACACCGGCAACATGGAGGTCTTTGCCCGCTACGGCACGGACGCCATGAAAGACCGCTGGCTGAAACCGCTGATGGCCGGTGAAATCCGGTCGGCCTATCTGATGACGGAACCGGATGTGGCCAGTTCGGACGCGACCAATATCGCGATGACCTGCGTGCGTGACGGCGACGATTATGTGCTGAACGGAGAAAAATGGTGGGCGACCGGCGCGGGCGATCCACGCTGTGCGGTGCATATCGTGATGGTGCGCACCAGCGACGACGCCCCGAAACACCAACGGCATTCGATGTTCGTGGTGCTGGCAGATACCCCGGGCATCACGAAACTGCGCGCGATGGAGGTTTACGGGCACGACGACGCACCGCACGGGCATATGCATTTCCGCTATGACAACGTGCGCGTACCCGCCGAAAACCTTTTGCTGGGGGTCGGGCGCGGGTTCGAGATTGCGCAGGGGCGTCTGGGACCGGGACGCATCCACCATTGCATGCGCGCCATCGGGCAGGCCGAAAAGGCGTTGGAGCTGATGTGCAAACGGGCGCTGTCGCGCGAGGCATTCGGCAAGCCACTGGCGCAACTGGGTGAGAATTTCGACCTGATCGCACAGGCACGCATGGAGATTGAACAGGCGCGTCTGTTGTGTCTGAAAGCGGCTTGGATGATGGATCAGGGCGACAAACGCGCGGCCGCGCCATGGATCAGCCAGATCAAGGTCGTCGCCCCCGAAATTGCGCTGCGGATTACGGACATGGCCGTTCAGATGCACGGTGCGGCGGGCGTGTCGCAGGATACGCCACTGGCCCGGCAATGGACCCATTTGCGGACGCTGCGGCTTGCCGACGGGCCAGACGCGGTGCATCGCAGACAGGTGGCGCGCGCCGAACTGGCCCGCTATACCAACAGCTAAGCAAACCCGCCACAAGCCAAGGACCGCACCCGATGGATATTCGCCAGATTACCCCCAATTACGCCGTCTCATCCCAGATTGACCCCAGCGATATTTCCGCCATCGCCGCCGCCGGGTTCACGACGATCATCTGCAACCGCCCCGACACCGAAGTGCCCCCCAGCCACCAGTCAGCCGTAATGGCAGAGGCCGCCAGTGACGCCGGATTGACCTTTGTCGAAATCCCCGTAACGCACCAGGGGCTGAACATGCAGATGATCGACGCCCAGAAACAGGCGATCACCGACAGCACCGGCCCGGTGCTGGCCTATTGTGCGTCCGGCACGCGGTCGTCCATTGTCTGGTCGCTGGCCAGTGCAGGCACGATGCCCACTGATGACATCATCGCGGCCACCGCTGCGGCGGGGTATGCTCTGGGCGGGATGCGTTCGCAACTTGACGCCTTGGCCGCAAATGGCTGATCGCGCTGTCTCAGTCTGTCAGGGATAGCGCATCAATG
>NZ_CBFIBD010000015.1:0-55794 GCF_965660735.1 Yoonia sp. | reverse complement strand
CCCGTTGACGGCGGTAATGACGTCGCCGGGTGCAAGACCGATATCGTCGGCCACGCTTTCGGGCACGACCTCAACAACCACCGCGCCACGGTCTATCGGCACATCCAGTGCCACCGCCAGATCAGGTGTCAGATCGCGTATCATCACGCCAAGTTGCCCGCGCCGCACATTACCAAATTCGATAATCTGATCCATCACGGATCGGGCCATGTCGATCGGCACAGCAAATCCGATTCCAACATTGCCCCCGCTGCGCGATACGATCGCCGTGTTGATCCCGACAAGCTGCCCATCCAGTGTCACCAGCGCACCGCCAGAATTGCCGGGGTTGATCGACGCATCTGTCTGTATGAAATCCTCATACCCCTGCGGGTTTATCCCGGACCGGCCAAGCGCACTGACGATACCCAATGTGACGGTTTGCCCAATGCCAAACGGGTTGCCGACCGCAACGACATAGTCGCCAACCAAAAGGTGGTCGGACGTGCCCATACGCAGCCCCGAAAGGTTCCCTGCGGGGATTTTTAGCACAGCGATGTCGGTGCCAGGATCACTGCCGACCAATTCGGCGTCCAATTCTCGGCCATCCTGAAGGGTAACGCTGATCGTATCGGCCCCGTCGATGACATGGTGGTTGGTCATCACATACCCCTCGTCGGCATCGACAATTACGCCCGACCCGACACTGGCGCGTTGCATGTCCGGCAATTGATCCGGCAGGTCAAAGAATTCCTGAAAAAGCGGGTCCTGAAAAAGCGGATTGATCTGCATGGGCCGGTTGGCCTCGGCCGCGATATTGACCACGGCGTCCGTGATGTCTGCAATCACCGGCGCGATCGTGGGGATTCCGCGTGCGTCCGACTGGGTCGGCACTTGGGCGGAAACCCCGCCAGAGAACGCTGCCAGAGACAGGGCAAATGAAGAAATGATGATAAGAAATCGCATTTTGATAGCCTTTCTTCCTGTGTGACATCTGAAACAGCGGGCACCGCATCTCAGGCAAAGTGCAAGCTGTCTGTGGCAATGACATCCCCCGCCGTGTTTCGTGCGATATCTTCGATCACGTCCATGTCGTGACGCCTGTCGACCCTGCCCTTTCGCGTCACCGTGCCGGCAGACGCCGGCACGTCGCCTTTCGGCGCTGCGACCGTGATGTTGCGGCGGGCGGCCGCGACCTGCGCCTTGTTGACGCGCAGTTCACAGCGCATGTCCGACAATACGTCAGGTCTTGGTTCTTGATCAGGTCGCATAGCGGTCTTTCCTTTCCTGTGCGGCTCTGCGGGGTCTTGCGATCCGCAAAGGCCGTCACATCAGACAGCCGCCCTGACCTTGATCTTGCGCGCCGGATGCTGCGCTTCGGGCAACTTGGGCAGGTGCACCGTGAGGACACCATTCTTGAAAGAGGCCGCGATCTGGTCCTGATCTATGCCGTCGGGCAAAGGGATACGTCGCGAAAAGCTGCCAAACCGGCGTTCGGATACATATCGCTTGCCGTCCTTGTCATCTTCCTCGGTCTCTTCCTTTTTCTCGCCGCTGATCGTCAAAGTGCTGTCCGTGACCTGCACGTCGATCTCCTCTTCGGTCATGCCCGGCAGATCGGCGATCAGCTTCACCTCGTTTTCCTTGTCGATGACGTCAAGTGTCGGGACCGCTGTCGGCAATCGTATCGCCGGGGCCGCGCCGCTGCGGCGGAGGGGCGACCATCCGCCTGCCTGCAAGAAATCGTCAAACAGATCGTCAATATTATTGCGAAGCGTCCAGAACGGTGTCCAGCCGCGGTCATAAACCGGGACAGCGGCCCCCTTGTCAGTGATCGCGGGTGAGCGGGTGTCGGTCTCGGTCATGGGATTTCCTCCATCGAAAGGTGATTGAAACAGGCGGCGAACCCAAGGACACAGGACCGGCCACGCCGCCGAATGCGCCCGGGACACAGGCCGTTGCAGCGGCTAGACCCTTCTATGCGCTTCAGCCTGTTTGGCATTAACGCCCGTTAGTGTCCCATTGCTCGGGCCACGAAAAATGCGCCGCATCATTTCACGGGCGGCAAAAGTGAACCCGTGATCATGACATGCGCACCCATCGCACCAAAATTGGAGCCGGCATCAAGCCGCAACAGGTCCAAGGTGCCTGTGCGTCCGGCGAGAATATCATCTTGCGTCAACCACTGTCGAAACGGCACTGTTTCCTTGATTTATCACGGCGAAACACCCGTGCCGATTTGTAAACACCATTCAGAAATGTCACCGATTGGCGCTCAAATCTTTGATTATGTGATTTTCCGCAAGAGGCCGGCCCAGTGGAATTTTGGCCTTGTTTCTTGGACTATCCCTCTCTAAACGGGTCAGCGGAGACGTGGCCGAGTGGTCGAAGGCGCTCCCCTGCTAAGGGAGTAGGCCCGGAAGGGTCTCGAGGGTTCGAATCCCTTCGTCTCCGCCATAATTTTGGCTTAACGCCTTGAAATTTAGTCATTTTCTGTATATCATCGCACCGACACCCTAACCTTATCCCTAACTCAAACGTTTGCTGACTTGCTATTTTGTGTGAGGAGCTGCGCACGGGCCCGGGCTGAAATCATTCACTCCGACCTGCCCCCTAAGGCTCCCTCATTCATAACGAGAGTCTGCGGGTCTGGATTTCATATCTTTCGGTTTCGGTTTGGGCAAGCGCGCCGGGCGCGGAGCTCTCAAATTGCTCAAGCCCCCGGCGCGCTTCTGTGGGTGTTTTGTTGCCAAGCGATGAGTGCGGCCTGACGTTGTTGTAGTCGTATCAACTATCGTTTCACTGCCGCAGTGGCTGCGTTGATGGACATTCTTGCCTCTTTTATGGTCCGCAAACCGGGTTGCCGAAATATTTTGCACACATACTGCACACTAATTGGAGCAGTCGAGCCACCTTAGATCTGAGACAGTCAATCGACAGAGATTGGTTGGCTCCCCAAGACCCGACGGCACAGACGGCCCATAAATGGGCATGTCTCTTGATATTATATCGACGGAGCCGCAGCACGGGGCCATTTTCAACAGGAGTCGCCACGCAGCAGTCGAAAACCGAGATTGACAACATTATTCTCTGGCGGCCCTTCCGGACCAGGCAGGCTGTCCGTCACGGACAGGGCGGCGCGGCGTCCCATCTCAAGTCGCGGCGTTTCGATTGTGGTCAGCCGGATGGGCAAGGCCTCGAGAAAAGAAAGCCCGTTAAAGCCCGCAAGCGCGACCGTGCCGGGTATGTCGATCCCGTTGCTCAGACAATGCATCATGCCGCCAGCCGCGAGGTCATCGTTGGAATAATACAAAGCCTGCGGCGCATCGGACTGCCCAAGCACATCCGCCGTGACTTTACGCCCCTCAACCATCGAAGACGGCGCGTCAATCACCTGAGAGAGCACCATTTGCGCACCCGCCTCGCGCACCACTTCGCAAAACCCGTTGAACCGCTTTGCGGCGCGCAGATCGCGGCCCCCCTGACTGCCGATATACCCAAACCGCCGATAACCCTTTTCCAGCATGTAGCGCGCGGTTGCGCGTCCGGCCTCGTGTTGGGAAATGCCGAAGACCGCCGAGATGGGCTCGCCGTCGATGTCCATCACCTCGGCCACGCGCACACCCGATGCGCGGATCGCAGCGCGGGTCGCATCTGTATGTTCCAATCCCGGCAACACGATGCCACGCGGACGCCATGCCAGTAATTCGCGCACGATCTCTTCTTCGCGCTGCAACGAGTATTCGCTGACGCCGAATACAGGTTGAATGAACTTGCCGGTCAGGGTTTCGTTCAGGCCATTGAGCACCTCGGAAAACACGCGGTTGCCAAGCGTCGGCAGAACCACTGCCACAAGGGGCG
Organism: Yoonia sp.; assembly: GCF_965660735.1. Taxonomy (GTDB): domain Bacteria; phylum Pseudomonadota; class Alphaproteobacteria; order Rhodobacterales; family Rhodobacteraceae; genus Yoonia. Next base: position 51,954 of record NZ_CBFIBD010000015.1, on the reverse strand, counting down.
TGGTTTCTTCGCGCAGGGCACTGGCCAGCCTGTTCTGGACATAGCCCAGCTTGCGCGCTGCATGCTCGACCCTGTCGCGGACCTCGTCGGAGGTTTTGCCCGCACCGCGCATCACCCGCGAGACGGTCATCTGACTGACCCCCGCCTCGGCGGCGATATCGTCCATCGTTGGCGCGGCTGTTTTTCCCGAACGCATCGCGCATTGTCCTTTTCTGTTTGGAACCCTTCCGCTCACTTAAGGCCCAACGAATCGAGTTGACAAGTGTTTACGTAAACTTAATACATAGTTGAAGTATGTTTACGTAAACAAATAACCAAACGTGATCTGGGAGGATACCAATGAAAACCTTTTTGATGAGTTCGACGCTCATGGTGGCAGCCGCAGGAATGGCCGCTGCAGATACTTACCGGCCGGAGTGTTTCGCCCCTGCCCCCGGCACATCCACGATCAGCTATGAGGCCAAAACTGGCCCTTACAAGATGGCGTTCGTGAACGGCTTTGCCGGAAATGACTGGCGCATCGCCGCCATTCAGGCGTCGAAAGCCTGGGCCGCGCGCCCCGAAAATGCTGCGAAGCTTGAAGAGTTTACCATCGTCTCTGTCGGTAACGACAGCGCGGCGCAAATCGCCGCGATCGATAACTTCATGGCCGCCGGTTATGACGCGATTACCTTCATTGCCGTTAATCCAAGCGCATTCGAACCCGTGATCCGTCGCGCAGAACGCTCCGGCACCGTTCTGGTGCCCTTTGACAACGTTCTAGACACCGACAAGATCGTGCAGATCAACGAAAGCCAGATGGAGCTTGGCCGCCTCAAGGCGCAGACCGTGATGGATGCTCTGGGTGGCACAGCTGAAAAAATCCTGATGGTTGACGGCTTGCCCGGAAACGCAACTGACCGTGACCGGCGCGCAGGCATGATGAGCGTTCTGGAAAAGGTCGAAGGACTTGAAATTGTTCAGGTTGTTGGCAACTGGGACACGGGAACCAGCCAAAAGGTTGTTTCGGATGCGCTGGCGACCCACGGACAGTTTGACGGTGTTGTCTCGCAACACGGCTCTGCCGGGACCATCAACGCCATGCAGGCCGCAGGACACCCCATCGTCCCTATGGGCGTCGATGGTGAAAACGGCGTGCGGATGCTGATGGACGAGTTGGACATCCCCGGCATTTCGGCGGCACAAGCCCCGGCGATGTCCGCCGTGGCGCTTGAGGCGGCTGTGGCCCTGTTGGAAGGCAATGCCCTGCCCCAAACCGTCTATCTGCCGATCCCGCAGGTCAAAGCCGAGGATCTGGAAGCCGGGGTGAACTATTTCCCCGATCTACCAAAGTCCTTCAACACCGGAACAGGTTTCCCGGATTGCTTTGCGCCCTTCACGCCGGACGAGCTGCTGGGCCAGAGCGCCGACAACACCTGACGTCAACGATCTGACGCTTCAGTCCGGCGCACTCCCTTGCAGCCGGGCTGATTTTTCCTGTCAAACCGGAGCGTTCCTGTGAGCAAGACAGACGACGTCATCGTGCGCCTTGAGGGCGTGTCCAAGCACTATGGTGCCACGACAGCGCTGGATGGCGTCGATTTCGCCTGTAGAGCGGGCGAAATTCACGCAGTCCTAGGTGAAAATGGCGCGGGCAAATCCACACTGATGAAGCTCATCTCCGGCGTCATCCAACCCAGCGCGGGACGCATTTTCGTCGATGGGAAGGAAACGCCCTTGCCCACACCGCGTGCCGCCGTTGAGCGTGGGCTGATGTGCATGTTTCAAGAGCTATCGCTGGTGCCAGACCTCAGCGTGCGCGAAAACCTGATGCTGGGCGCTCCCGGCTCGGGTCTGGGCCGCCTGCCCGGCGGCATCGTGCGTCGTGCGCAAGAGGTTCTGTCACAGATCGACGGCGGCGGCATTCGGATGGGCGCACGGGTCGCGGACCTTAGTCTGGCCGAACGCCAGCAGATCGAAATCGCCAAGGCCTTTGCCCGCAATCCCAGACTGCTGATCCTAGATGAGGCGACGTCTGCGTTGAATGCCTCTGTGGTGGACAAGGTGTTCACCTTGATCCGGGCGGAATGTGCGCGGGGCGTTGGCGTGCTGTTCATCTCGCACCGCTTTCATGAAATCGAGGCGCTGGCCGACCGTATCTCAATCTTTCGCAACGGCGCACTTGTCGACAGCTTTGCCAACGGTGCCCATGACTACCCCGCGATCATCTCCAAGATGGTTGGCCAAAAGATCACGGACCTTTTCCCGACGAAACCCACGGCCAGACCTGAGGCGCAAGACGTGCTCCGGCTGGATGGGTTTGGCTGGAACGGCGAGTTGACGGACGTATCCATCACCCTTCGGAAAGGCTGCATTACGGGCCTTGGCGGCCTTGACGGGCAGGGCCAAGCGGCCGTGCTTCAGGGGCTGTTCGGATTGCTGAAAAAGACCGAAGGCCGGATTGCGCTGGCGGGCCAATCCATCACATTGCACAGCCCCGGCGACGCCAAGAACCCCGACATCGGTATCGCGCTGGTGCCCGAGGATCGAAAAACCGAGGCGCTGATCCTAGAACAAAGCATCGCTGCCAATATGGAGCTGGCCGCGGTCGGCGTGCGCGGCATCAACGCAGACGACCCGGGGCTTTATCAACCCTTCATCGATGCGTTGGAGCTGAAATGTGCCTCTCTTGACCAGCCCGTCTCGCAGCTCTCTGGCGGCAATCAGCAAAAGGTCGCGCTGACGAAATGGCTGGCGCTGAAGCCGCGCTGTTTGCTGTTGGCCGATCCCACGCGAGGCATCGACGTCAAGACCAAGACACAGATCTACGCGCTTCTTCGCAGGCTGGCAGATCAAGGCACCGCGATCCTGCTACTGTCCACAGATTACGAAGAGTTCATCCACCTGTGCGACGAAACCCACATCTTTTACAACGGACGCGTTGTGCGGCACCTGACCGGCGAGGCGGTCACCGCTGAAAACATTCTGGCGGCCACGCTCAACATCCCGGTACAGCAGGCCGCCCATGTTTGATCTTTTGCGCGCCAACAGACGCGAGGCCATCGCCCTTGCCGTGCTCTTCGCACTACTGACGGTTTATCTGACCACCCACCCGCGCGGCATGTCGACCTATGTAATGACGATCTGGGCCAACCAGTGCTTGATCCTGGCATTGGCCGCGATTGCGCAGTTCTTTGCGGTCATTGTGCGCGGCATTGATCTGTCCGTGGGGGCCGTGATGGCGCTGACCAACACGGTTGCTTCTTATGTGCTTGTGGGCAGCGGGATCGGATTGGCTGGCGGGATCGTTTTGGTTCTTCTGACGGGGCTTGCTTGCGGTCTGGTGAACGGGATTTTGGTGGTGTACGGGCGCATTCAGCCCATCGTTGTCACTCTGGCCACGGCGTCGGTTTTTGTCGGACTGGCACTGCTGCTACGCCCCACTCCCGGCGGGCAGATCAACTATGACTTCGCCGATGCAATGACGCTGGATGTGATGGGCGTGCCCACGGCGCTGATCATAACGGGCGTGGTGATCTTTGGCTTCTGGATGCCGCTGCGCCGGACCGGGCTTGGCCTTGGGCTTTATGCCATCGGCTCCTCTGAACAAGCTGCGTTCCAGTCGGGTATTCAGGTGCCTGTGATCCGCATGGCCTCCTTTGCGCTGGGTGGGCTCTTTGCGGGCCTTGCCGGACTTTATTTCAGCTTTGTGACCACGACCGGAGACGCCGGCATCGCGCCGAACTTCACCCTGAACGCCATCGCCGCCGTGGTTCTGGGCGGGGTGGCGCTGCGCGGGGGTGTCGGAAGTCTGATCGGCGCTGTGGCGGGCGCGTTCATCCTCAAGACCATCGGCGCGCTGATGTTCTTTTCGGGCCTGCCGCCACTGGCACAACCTTTCGTCGAAGGGCTTATTCTTGCCGCAGCCATCGCCATCGGCGGCGCGGACATTCTGCGCGTGCGCAATCGGTTGGAGGTGTTCGGACGATGAGTACCCAGAGCAAACGCCTGCCCGATCTCGACACACTCATGCCTTTTGCCGGGGCGGTTGTCATGATCCTTGGCGGCAGCCTGTTCTTTCCGCAAATTCTTGGCCTTGGGTACCTCGGCCAGCAATTGCAGATCGCGTCGTTCCTGGGCGTCATTGCGATGGGGGCGACGGTGGTTATCCTGCTGGGGCACATCGATTTGTCCGTGCCATGGATCGTCGGTGGCGCTGCGATCCTGTCCACGTCGCTCGCCGGAACCGGAGACCCCGTTCTGACTGCCCTTGCGATTCCGGCAGCACTCGTGTTCGGAGCCGCCATCGGCCTGATCAATGGCTTTGGCGTCGCGATCCTGCGCATTCCGTCGATGGTGTGGACGTTGGCAGTCAATTCGATGCTGCTGGGCATTGCCGTCCTCAACACGGGCGGCTTCAACCCCAAGGGCGAGGCGAGTGCCACGATGATTTGGATGGCCTCTGGCACGATAGCGGGAATACCCACTGCTTTCGCCCTCTGGATGGGGCTAACAGCCCTGCTCGCCCTGTTTCTCGGCCGCACCGGCTTTGGCCGCTATCTGTCATCAATCGGATATAACGAAAAGGCGACGTTCCTGTCGGGCGTGTCCACCCCGTCGGTGATCTTTGCCGCCTTTGCCATCGCAGGCCTCTGTTCGGCCTTCGGTGGCGTACTGCTCGCGGGCTATGCAAATCAGGCGTACCAGTCGATGGGCGATCCTTATTTGCTGCCGACCATCGCCGCAGTGGTGATCGGCGGCACCTCGATCCTTGGCGGGCGCGGCAGACTTTTGGGGACGGTCGGCGGCGTGTTGTTCATCACGCTGCTCACGTCGATCCTGTCGGTGATGCAAATCTCGAACGCGTGGCGCAGCATCATCTTTGGCGTGATCATCATCGTCATGCTACTGGTCCAGACCCTGCGCCGGAAGGAGAGCTAACCCATGTCTGCGCAATACGAAATTTTCGATCCGGCCTTTGCCGACATGATCGACACCACGACCCCACCCGAAATGATTGCGGATGGCTGCGTCTGGACAGAAGGTCCGGTCTGGCTGAACGATACCCTTTATTTCAACGACATTCCCAACAAGCGGATGATGAAATGGCAGCCCACGCATGGTGTTTCCGTGGCCCTTGCCAACAGCGAATTCGCCAATGGAAACACACTCGACCGCATGGGGCACATGGTTTCTTGCGAACATGGCGGGCGCAGGGTGATCCGCAGGCATGATCCCGAAGACCTGAACGCGGTCGAGGTGATCGCCGAGCGTTACAACAGCAAGCGCCTGAATTCCCCCAACGACGTTGTCGTCCGCTCAGACGGGTCGGTGTGGTTCACCGATCCGCCTTATGGCATCAATTCCGACATCGAAGGATACCCGGCCGAAAACGAAATCGGCGGCTGCTATGTCTTCTGCGCCGCTCCGGACGGGATATTGACGGCCGTGGCGACGGATTTTGACAAACCCAATGGCCTCGCCTTTTCCCCGGATGAGAGCAGGCTTTACATCGCAGATTCCGGCGCGATCCGGGGGGCCAGCTTTCCCGGGATAGACTATGATCTGCCGCACCATATCCGCGTCTTTGACGTGGATGGAACCACCCTGACAGGCGGCGCGGTCTTTGCAGAGATCACCCCCGGCGTGCCGGATGGCTTCCGTGTCGATCAAGCGGGATATGTCTGGACCAGCGCAATGGATGGCATCCACTGCCTCGCGCCGGACGGGCAATGTCTCGGGAAAATCCAACTGCCATCCCAAACTTCGAACCTGTGTTTTGGCGGGGCGGACGGAACGGATATTTTCATCACCGCATCCGACAAGGTGTGGCATGTCAGATCCACGCGACGCGACGCCGCCCATCAACACGCAAACCAACCATCGGGAGACCCGTCATGACAGCACCGCTCAAGGTGGCCCTTTTTGGTCTTGGATCCATGGGTTACGGGATGGCGCAATCGATCCTGCGGGCCGGTCATTCCGCCTACGGCTTCGATGTGAACGCAGACGCCGTTGCGCGGTTCAGGGCCGAAGGCGGCAGCGACGGCACCCTGACCGACATCGCCGCCGATCTTGACGCTGTCGTGGTCGTCGTTCTGAACGCAGCACAGGCTGAAACCGTGCTGTTCGGCACTGACGGCATCGTGCCGCACCTCAAACCAGGTGCGGTGGTGATCTGTTGCCCGACTGTGCAGCCGGAGTTTGCGCGGCAGATGGAGGCCCGCTGCAACGCGACCGACGTGCAATACCTTGATGCGCCCATCTCTGGCGGTGCGGCCAAGGCCGCGCAGGGCCAGTTGTCGATCATGGCCGCCGGCACGCCGCAAGCCTTTGATGCCGCACGCCCGGTGCTCGATGCCTGTGCTGCTACCGTGTTCGAACTGGGTGATGTGGCGGGCCCCGGATCGGCGATGAAGGCCGTGAACCAGCTTTTGGCGGGCGTGCACATCGCCGCCATGGCCGAGGCTGTAACGTTTGGCATGACCCAAGGCGTTGATCCTGAGACTTTTCTAAAGGTCATACCGCAATGTGCGGGAACGTCGTGGATGCTGGAAAACCGCGCACCCCACATTGCTGCGGGCGATTATACCCCGCATTCAGCGGTCGATATATGGCCAAAGGATCTGGGCATTGTGCTGGACATCGCACGCTGTGCCAAATTTGGCGCACCAATCGCAGCGGCGGCGCTACAACAATATCTGGCCGCCTCCGGAATGGGGCATGGGCGCGAGGATGATGCCGCCGTGGCAAAAGTCTATGCCCGCAACGCAGGTTTAACCCTGCCGGAAAAGAAAGCCTAGGAAGGCAATCCCCGGCACGGTGCAACACGAAACCAACGAAATTTTAAATGGGAGGAAAAACCATGAATACGACACTGAAACTGACCGCAGGGGTCATCGCGGGCCTTACACTGGCCGTCGCAGCACAGGCCCAGGAGTTCCCCGAACGCCCCGTCAACCTTGTTGTGCCGTTTAACGCAGGCGGCGGCACCGACCTGTTGGTGCGTGGCTTTGCCCCTGAATTTGCCGCAGCCCTCGGCGGGGACGTGTTTGTGTCGAACATGGCAGGCGGGTCGGGCACCGTTGCCGCAGCCGCACTAGCAGCGCAAAAGCCGACCGGCTATCAGCTTGGCTACTGGTCCGTGACCGTGGCCACCATCCAGCCGCAAATCAAAGACGTTCCCTACGATGCCGACAGCTGGGTGCCGATCTGTTCGGTCGCCGCCTCGCCGACGGTTCTGTTCACCAATGCCTCGAACGATCTGACGACCGTGGACGAAATGAAAGCCGCGGTTGAGGCCGCTCCCGGCAAATTTCTGTTCGGCTCGTCCGGCCCTGGTGCCATGACGCACCTGACAACCGTCGCCGCCTTTGCTGGTCTGGGCCTGATGGACAAGGTCAAGCACCTGCCCTTCCAAGGCTCTGGCCCGGCATTGCAGGCGATGGCCGCGAATACGATCCAGTTCTTTGGTGACACCGAGATCCTGATGCAGCGTGGCGACTTCCGCCCCCTGATCGCCTTTTCAGACAAGCGGCTGGAAAACTTCCCCGACGTACCGACCGCAACCGAAGTTGGAATCGAAGCGCCCCTGAATGAGCTTTACCTTTGGGGCGGCCTGTTTGCGCCCGCGGGCACCGATGCGGCTGTGGTTGCCAAGCTTTCCGATGCCTGCGGCACAGCGGTGAATTCCGAAGGTTTCCAGACGTTTGCGGCCGACACTCAGACCACGATCAACTACCGCAATGCCGAAGACTTCAACACCTTCTTCCGTGCGCAATACGAGGCGAACTCCGCCATCATCGAGGCCGCAGGGCTTTGATCCAAACGGTGGGCGCTGCCGCGTGCGGCACCCACCCCTCTGGGCTAAACGGAGACCCGTGACATGGGCATAATGAACGAACGACGGGTCACGTCACTGGTGCTGCTGCTGATCGCAGCCGCGTTGCTGTCCAATACATACGGACAGCAATATGCCGACCTTGGCGGCGCGTTCAGCCCGATGTTCTTTCCCCGCATCATCCTGTGGCTGTGGGTTCTTTTGGCCACGCTCGATCTGGTGTCCGAGTTCATCAAACGCACGGATACCAAACGGCCGGAAGTCCTGCGCGTTGTGATCATCGCGGTCAGCACGGTAGTGTTTCTGTGGTCGATGACGCGCTTCGGTTTCTTTCTTTCAGCGGTGCCGTTCACGGCGCTGGTTCTGATCACGCTGAATGCGCGCAGGCCTTTGCCGTTGATGGCGGTGTCAGTCGGTGTGCCGATGGCGCTGGTGGTTCTGTTCAACCATTTGCTGACCCTGCCCTTGCCAACTTCCCCCTTCACATGGTGGTTCTGAGGATACTGAAATGATTGAACTCCTGCCACAGGCTGCCGCACTCATCTTTACCGTCGAAGGTATCGCCGTGCTGGTGCTGGGGACCATACTGGGCGTCGTTCTGGGGGCCTTGCCTGGGATCGGATCTACCGTGGCGGTAGCCATGATCCTGCCCTTCACACTCAGCATGTCACAGGCTCCGGCCATTCTGCTGCTGTTGGCGGTTTATGCGGGTTCCGTCTATGGTGGATCAATCTCCGCCATCCTCATCAACACGCCCGGCACGCCGCAATCGGCGGCTACCTGTCTGGATGGCTACCCTATGGCGCAACGCGGCGAAGCCGGTCTGGCGCTTGGCTGGAGCACCATCGCCTCGACTGTCGGCGGGCTGGTGTCGGCGGTTGTGCTGCTACTGGCCGCACCGCAACTGGCGGCTTTGGCACTGAATTTTGGGCCGATCGAGACCTTTGCCCTTATCCTGCTGGGCCTAACCTGCATTGTATCGGTGTCTGAGGGTTCGCTGATCAAAGGCCTTGTCGCCGGCAGCATCGGGCTGTTTCTGGGCTGTGTCGGGGGCGATCCGATCACAGGCGAGGCCCGGTTTACCTTTGGCCAGTTCCAGCTGATTTCGGGATTCAACCTGCTAGCCGTCGTGATCGGGGTGTTTGCCCTGTCGGAAGTCCTAATCCGCGCCGCAGCCAAACTGGAACAGGACCAGACCCTTGTTACCTTCAAGGGGATCGTGCTGCCGCCCCTGTCCGCGTGGCGCGGGCGCTGGAAAGTGCTGGCAAAATCCGTGGCCATCGGAAACGGTATCGGCATCCTGCCGGGCACCGGGGCGGCCACTGCGGCTTTTATTTCCTACGCCGAGGCGCAACGGTCCTCGCCCAATCGCGCCAACTTCGGTAAGGGCGAACCGGACGGCCTGATCGCATCGGAATCCGCCAACAACGCGGTGACCGGGGGCGCCTTGGTGCCGACGCTGGCGCTGGGGATTCCGGGGGATGCGATCACAGCCGTGATGCTGGCCACGCTGACACTGCATGGCGTGACACCGGGCATCCGGCTGATGACCGACAACCCGGTGCTGATCGCCGCAATCTTTTCAGGCTTTTTCATCATCAACCTGATGCTGCTGCCCGTCGGCATGCTGGTGTCAAAGGCCGCAGCCCCGCTGCTGCGCCTGCGCGAAGCCTATATGCTGGCGATGATCGTGCTGCTTTGTGCGGTGGGCGTCTATTTCGTGCGGGGCAATCCGTTTGATCTGATGGTCATGGGGGGGGCCGGCATTGTCGGATTTCTGCTGCGCCGTCAGGGCATGCCGATGGCCCCGCTGGTCATCGGGATGGTGCTGGGGCCGACGCTCGAAATCAGCCTGCGTCAGGGGCTGATCATCACCGATGGCAGTTTCGCCGCCTTCTTTGTCGGTCATCCGATTGCGGCGGTGTTGGTGTTACTTGCGGTGGGAATGTTGTCCCTGCCTTTGATCAAGCTGCTGCGCGAGCGCGGCAAATCCCGCGCCTGAGGCGCAATCAAAAAGCGTGCCTCAGGCGCGACACGAAAGAGGCCAAGACCATGACAACCTTTATGGGCTGCATCGCGGATGACTTTACAGGGGCCAGCGATCTTGCGGGGCTTCTGGCGCGGTCGGGCGCCCGGGTTTCCTTGCGGATCGGCGTGCCGGACGGACCGCCAAAAGACACAGCCGCATTCGAAGTGATCGCGCTCAAGATCCGCACCGAACCTGTGGAGGACGCCGTGTCACAGGCCCGCGCGGCGCTGGCGTGGTTGCGCGCCGCCGGGGCGCAGCGGTTCTTCTGGAAATACTGTTCCACCTTTGATTCCACGGCGCAGGGCAATATCGGCCCCGTATCCGAGGCTTTGATGAACGGCCTTGGCGTCGCGCAAACCATCTATTGCCCTGCCTTTCCCGAAAACGGGCGCAGTATCTTCATGGGCAACCTTTTTGTCGCAGAGCAACCGCTGTCCGAGAGCCCGATGAAGGACCACCCGCTGACCCCGATGCGGGATTCCAATCTGATGCGCCTGCTGACACCACAAGTGACAAAGCCGGTGGGGCTTGCCAACCGACTGACCGTGGCGCGGGGGCATGCGGCACTCAGCGACCGGCTGGATGCGCTTGGCCGTGAGGGCGTGGCCCATGTTGTCGTGGACGCGGTCGCGGACGGCGACCTTGAGATCATCGCACAGGCCTGTGCGGACATGCCCCTGATGACAGGCGGCAGCGCAGTTGCCATGCCCCTGCCGCGGATCTGGTCGCAGGCTGGCGTACTGCCCTCCAAAGGTCTGACCCAAACGCGCCACAGCGTTGGTGCGCGCGCCATCGTGCTGTCGGGATCCTGCTCGGCCATGACGAATGCACAGGTCGCCGCATTCAAGGATCAGGGACCTGCCTTGCAGCTTGACCCCTTGGCGCTGGCCGATGGTGGCATGCAGGGCGCATTGGACTGGCTGGCGGCACAGGATGCGGGCGCCACGCCGCTGATCTATGCCACGGCCGCCCCCAACAAGGTCCGCGCGGTTCAGGAACGGCTGGGCGTGGTCGTCGCCGGACAGTTGATCGAGGACACTTTGGCCGCCCTCGCGGTTGCGGCCCACAGCGCAGGCGTGCGCCGGTTTGTCGTCGCGGGGGGCGAAACATCGGGTGCGGTCACACAGGCGCTTGGGGTCAGCCAACTCGATATCGGGGCGGAAATTGCACCCGGGGTGCCGTGGTGTTTCGCCAAAAAGGGCGACCACGACATTGCGCTGGCCCTGAAATCCGGCAACTTCGGCGCAAAGAGCTTTTTCTCTGACGCCCTGGCGAAACGAGAGGCTGCATGACACAAGAAGCGCGCCTGCGCGAACAGATCTGCCTGTTGGCAAAGTCGATGTTTGACCGTGGGCTGACCGGTGGCAGCACCGGCAACATATCGGCACGCACCGATGATGGCGGGCTGCTCGTATCGCCTACGGGCACCAGTTTCGGGCGGCTCGATCCGGCCCGCCTCAGCCGGTTTGACGCAAAAGGTACCCTGATCGGGGGCGATCCTCCAACCAAGGAAATGCCGCTGCACACTGCGTTCTATGACACGCGCAGCACGGCTGGCGCGGTCGTTCACCTGCATTCCTGCCATTCAGTCGCATGGTCGATGATGCCCGAAGTCGATGCGGATGACTTTTTGCCGCCGCTCACGCCTTACGGGCTGATGAAACTGGGGCGGGTCAAGCTGCTGCCGTTCTTTCTGCCCGGTGATCCAGCGATGGGCGAGGCGGTGCGTGGGTTGGCGGGCAAGCGGTCGGCTGTAATGCTGGCCCATCACGGACCTGTTGTGGCGGGCAAGGATATCGAAGCCGCCTGCAACGCCATCGAGGAATTAGAGGAGACCGCGCGACTGGCGATGCTCACGCTCGGCCAATCTCCGCGCATGCTGACACCGGACCAGATCTCGCAAGTGGTCACGAAATTCAACGTGGAGTGGGGCGCATGAAATTTTCTGCCAATCTGGGGTTTCTTTGGGCCGACCGCCCCCTGCCCGAGGCGATTCACGCCGCCAAAGCCGCGGGGTTTGCCGCCGTCGAATGTCACTGGCCCTACGACACGCCCGTCAGCGAGATCAATGCGGCGCTGTCAGAGACAGGCCTGCCCATGCTGGGACTGAACACGCGACGCGGCAACCTCGGCGCCGGGGAAAACGGTCTGACCGCCCTACCCGGCCGCGAGGCAGAGGCACGGGCCGCGATAGACGAGGCCTTGGAGTATGCCAGTCAGACTGGCACCGGCGCTGTGCATGTCATGGCGGGCTTTTCCGGCGGGCCGCGCGCCCATGCGACATTTGTCGATAATCTGCGTTATGCCTGTGATCAGGCCGAACCAGACGGCATCACCATCCTGATCGAGCCGCTCAACCACTATGATGCGCCCGGCTATTTTCTGTCCACCTCCGAGCAGGCCGCCGCCATCATCCACGAGATCGGACGCGACACTCTCAAGCTGATGTTCGATTGCTACCATTTGCAGATCATGGAAGGCGACTTGTCACGGCGTCTTGCGCGACTGCTCCCGCTGATCGGACATATCCAGATCGCGTCCGTGCCTGACCGAGGCAAGCCCGATCACGGAGAGCTGGACTATGGGTATATCCTGCGCGAGATCGACAAGCTTGGCTGGACAGGTGCCATTGGCGCTGAATACAAGCCAAACGCGCCGACTAACGACACACTTGAGTGGCTGCACAATCAAAACCACTGACACGTCTGTTTTCAACAAAAGATGCCTGACGCTGTGGTGCGAAGGCCAATGAGAAACGGGCAAGAAACCAGGATGCTAACGCTTGCCAGAATCAAATGTATACGATTTCATTAATTTTGTTGTTAGCGCAGCATTCGGCAAGAAACCAAAGGACTGAAATTTGAATACGTATCCAAAAAAACTGAACAGCACAGATATCGCCAGGCTTGCCGGGGTTTCGCAGGCAACTGTCTCGCGCGTGCTGTCGGGACGTGACAAGGTCAAGGAAGCCACCCGGCTGCGTGTTCTCAAGGTCATCAACGAAAGCGGCTATAGCCCCAACCCGTTCGCGCAGGCGATGCGCACAAGTCAAAGCCGCACCGTGGGCGTGGCCGTGTCCCGGATCACCAACCCGATTGTGCCTGAAATCCTCGAAGCCTTAGCCCAAAACTTTACCGCATTTAAACGTCGTCTGTTGGTCTGGAACACCGACTCAGAAGGTGAAGACGGGCTGATCCAAGCGATCCGTTCCGGAACCATAGATGGCGTAATCTTTACGGCCGCAAGCCACCAGACAAAGGCAATCAAGGTCGCGCTGGAGGCGCAAAAACCAGTTGTCTCCTTCAACCGCTATCTGGAGGGGGCAGCCTGTGATCAGATCGTTTCCTCAAATTTCGACGGTGCCGCGCAGATTGCCCGGTATCTTGTTGCGCAGGGGCGTCAGCGGATCGGGTTTATCAACGGTCCGCTGGACCGCACAACTCTAGCGGATCGCGAGGCCGGATTTCGCCATGCGCTGGCTGTGTCAGGACGGGACATTCCCCCGCAACTTTATGCGCAATCCGATTTCGAGCCCGAAGCATTTCGCCAAGCCGCCATCGACATGATGGCATCAGACACCCCGCCCGATGCCATTGCCTGTGGCAACGACCTGATCGCCATCGGCACTCTGAACGGGCTCAGGTCCATCGGCGCAAAGGTGCCCGAAGATGTCTGGGTGACAGGATTTGACGGGATCGAAATGACCGGATGGGACGTGATTGACCTTACGACGATGCGCCAGCCGATCGACGTCATGGCCGCGGATGCCGCCCGCGCCCTGATCGACCGAATTGAGGGGCGGTACATCCAGCCAAAGGTCGTCGAATACCCCACCGAATTCATTGTGCGCGGATCAACTACTCACGCAGCGCAGTAACAACCAATCTGCACCGATGCTGGAAGGAGGGTCCGGCACGCAGCGCAGAACCGCAAAGACCTGAAAAACTGAAAAAGTCCAAGGGAGGACACCATGACGACCAAAACAAATCGACGCAGCTTTCTGGCTGCCGCAGCGGCTGGCACAGCTGCTTTGCCACTGGCCGCTCCGGCCTATGCGCAGGGAAATCGCACGTTGCGCATGGCGACAGGCTGGCCAAAAAACTTTCCCGGGCTTGGCGTTGCATCTCAGCGTATTGCCGATGCAATCACAGCGGCCAGTGACGGACGGCTCAAGGTAGATGTCTATGGCGCAGGCGAACTTGTCCCGCCGTTTGAAGCCTTTGATGCCGTCGCCTCGGGAGCGGCCGACATGTACCACGCAGCGGAATATTACTGGCAGGGCAAGTCGACGGCGTTCAACTTCTTCGCCGGCGTGCCCTTTGGCATGACAACGTCCGAGCACAATGCCTGGGTCTACCACCGTGGCGGCCAAGAGCTGTGGGAAGAAGTATCAGCCGGATTTGGCGTCATAGCCTTCATGGCGGGCAATTCCTCCGCGCAGGCAGGCGGTTGGTTCAACAAGGAAATCAATTCCGTCGAGGACCTCAAAGGCCTGAAAATGCGCATCCCCGGTTTCGGCGGTACAGTGATCGAACAGGTCGGTGGCACGGCAGTCACCCTGCCCGGCGGCGAAATCTTCTCGGCGCTGCAGTCCGGCGCGATTGACGCAGGCGAAATGGCTGGTCCCTGGATCGACCTTGGCTTTGGTTTCTACAAGGCGGCCAAATATTTCTACAATCCCGGTTTTCAGGAGCCTACGTCTGCTGAAAGCCTTGGCATCAACCTAGAGCTTTGGGGCGATCTGTCCGCGGCGGATCAGCAGATCATCCGCCTGGCCGCAGCCCAGGAGAACGTCATGAACCCAGCGGATTTCATCGCCAATCACTCGCGCTCGCTGGATATTCTGATCAATGAACACGGTGTCGAGCTACGGTCCTTCCCCGATGATGTGATGCTTGCATTGGGTGCTGCGTCGAAAAAGGTGCTGGCGGATGCGGCTGCGGCAGATCCACTGACCGCAAAGGTTTCCGAAAGCTATCTGGCCTTCCTCGACGAAGTGGCTGGCTGGACCGAGCAATCCGAGCAGGCCTACCTGCGCGCACGTTCGCTTGTGCGCGCCGCCGGATAAGCCGCTACCGGGCTGCCTTATTGAAAGGTGGCCCGGCCGACCCTTCTGAGGCAAAGAGAAGAAAATGATTGTTGTAATCGAGAAAACCAACAAAATGGTGGCCCGTGTGGCCGCCTATTGCGCCCTGCTGATGATGATGGCGCAGGTCTTCTCCGTGATCGCGCGGTATGTATTCAGCTATGGGCTTATCTCGGTTCAGGAAAGCGTGATTTATGGCCATTCGATCATGTTTCTTCTGGGGGCCGCCTTTGTTCTGCAGATGAATGAACATGTGCGCGTTGATATCTTTTACGAAATGTTCAGCCCTCGCACCCGCCATGTCATTGACCTGATTGGACTGCTCTTTTTCGTGATCCCGGTTGCCGGTCTGATCTTGTGGGTTGCCACACCCTATGTGATGCGATCCTGGGCCAGCCTTGAGGGGTCGCGGCAGGCAGGTGGTATTCCGGCGATCTTTCTGCTCAAGACCGCAATGGTGGTGTTTGGTGTCTCCGTGTTGGCGCAAGCACTCGCCACATTTGCCAAGATCATCGGGCACAGCACCGACGACGCCTGGAAAGTTTCGGGTCGCAGTCATGGATAGTCTTCAGCTTTTCATGGTGTTACTGCTCTTTGGCTGCGCCTTTGGGTCGGTGCTGATCGGGATACCCGTCGCCTTCGCCCTGTCAGGCGCTGCGGTCCTTTTGTCATTGGTCGCATCGTTGTTCGGCCACTTCGACCTAAGTTTCTATTCGGCCATTCCGTCCCGCATCTTCGGCACAGCGATGTATAATGAGGTGCTGACCGCGGTGCCGCTGTTCATCCTGATGGGCGTGATCATGGAACGCAGCAAGGTTGCCGAGGACCTGCTGGTTAATATGGGCAAACTGGCGCGCGGGCTGCCCGGTGGTCTCGGGATTTCTGTGACATTGGTCGGCGCCTTGCTGGCGGCCTCGACAGGGATCGTCGGGGCCACGGTTGTCGCCATGGGTTTGCTGAGCCTGCCAACGATGCTCAAACAAGGGTACAAACCGTCCTTTGCCGCAGGATCCATCTGTGCTGCGGGGACATTGGGCCAGATCATTCCGCCCTCGATCGTTCTGGTGTTTCTGGGCGATCAACTGTCGGGCGCCTATATGGAGGCGCAGCGCGAGGTCGGAAACTTTTCACCCGACCCGGTGTCCGTCGGTGACCTTTTTGCCGGAGCCTTGATCCCCGGTGTCGGGCTGGCCCTGCTTTATATGCTGTATCAATTGGTGATTGGCATCCTGCGTCCCCAAGACAGCCCACCGCCCCCTGCCGACGCACCCGGTGAAACCGTGGCCCTGCGCGATATTCTGATGAGCCTGTTGCCCCCCCTTGCGCTGATCATCGCCGTTCTGGGATCAATCCTGGCGGGGGTCGCCACGCCGACAGAAGCCGCAGGGGTCGGATCCGCCGGGGCGCTGCTTTTGGCCGGATACCGCACTGCGGCCCTGTCCGAGCATGAGACAACAGCAGGCATGTCCATCCTGCGCCGTCTTGTCCTGTTTGCCATCTTTGCAGGGTTCGTACTGCCGCTGTTGCGCAGTATTGGGGATCTCCGAATGTCCCTTGATGTGGTGACAGTCTGGAACGGAACCCTGATCGCGTTTGCCATTGCGGCCACGGCTGTGTTCGCTGTGGGGATGTTTGCCGCAGTGCTGGTTCTGATCAAGACGCATCACCTTGACACCATCATGATGAGCACGATGCGGGTCTCCACTCTGGCCTTTGTGATCCTGATCGGGGCCACGATCTTTTCACTGATCTTTCGGGCCTTCGGTGGCGAAGAGGTGGTGCTGCATGTGATGGAGAAAATTCCCGGCGGGGCCTATGGCGCGCTGATTGCCGTGTCTTTGCTGGTTTTTGTGCTTGGGTTCTTTCTGGACTTCATCGAGATCATCTTCATCATCATGCCGATTGTCGCGCCCGTGATCCTGCGCTCGGACATTGATCCGGTGTGGTTCGGCGTTCTCATTGCGATGAACTTGCAAACTTCGTTTCTGACGCCACCATTCGGGTTTGCCCTGTTCTATCTGCGCGGTGTCGCGCCGCCCGAAGTCAGGACAGTGGACATCTATCGCGGCGTGCTGCCGTTCATTGCCATACAACTCTTTGCTCTGATGCTGGTCTTTACCTTTCCCGCGCTGGCCACATGGTTGCCATCGATCATTTACGGATAATCTCGCATGACTTACCTCACACCCAACAGGTCGATCCCGGCGACTGGCGGCATCATGGATACCTTTGTCGCCCTGCCAGAGGCCAAACCGCTGGGCACAGTTCTGATCGCGGTTGAGCTTTGGGGCATGACCACGCATATGCAAGACATCGCAGAGCGCCTTGCCGCGCAGGGCTATGCTGCCGTGGTGCTGGACCTGTTTCGCAGGCAGGCCCCGCCCGTGCCTGAGGATCCCGTTGCGCGCTGGTCTGCCACCTTTGAGGCCTTCGATGATGTCCGGTGCACGCGCGACTGCCGGATGGCTCTGGACTGGACGCGATCCGGGGCATGCGGCTTTGACGCAGGGTCCGTCTTTGCCTGGGGGTTTTGCATGGGCGGGCGGTTCGCCCACAACCTTGCCGCCTTTGATCAAAGGCTGGCCGGGGCAATCAATTTCTATGGCCGGATCAATTTCCCACGGATGCCAGACAAGCCCTTTCTGCCGATCGAGGTCACGCGCATGATCGACGCACCCTATCTGGGGCTCTTCGCCGAAACCGACGGGCTGATCCCAGAGGAGGACGTCCAGCGCCTGCGCCATGATCTGCGCGCCAATCCGAACGCCGAGGTCCGCGTCATGCCCGGCACACAGCACGCGTTTTTCAACGATCAACGCGCGGCGTATCACCCGGCTGCTGCACAAGAGGCATGGACCAAAGTGCTGACATTTCTCGAAAAACACAGGTGAGATATGCAATTTATCAAGACCGCCACAATCCGGCTGTGCGTAGATGTTCAGGGCACTGGGCCAAATCTGTTGTTTGTCGGTGGCACAGGCTGGGACTTGCGCCAGCAGCCCAATCCGCTGACCTCCCCATTAGTGGCGCATTTCAAGGTTGCCCTGTTTGATCAACGTGGCATGGGGCAATCCGACAAACCGCAGGGCCCTTATCGCATGTCCGACTATGCAGAGGACGCGGTGACATTGATGGACGCGCTTGAATGGGACCAGGCGCACTTGGCCGGATATTCATTTGGCGGCATGGATGCACAAGAGCTTGCCATCACTTTTCTAGATCGTTTTGACCGCGTAGTCTTGGCGGCCTCCTCTTCTGGGGGGCAGGTCAACAGGAATTGCAAGAAATCAGTTGTGTTTTTGCACCCGGAATACTCTCAGCGAGTTGGTTGCGTGATCCGTCAACTTCGCGGCGCGCTATCACAAGCATCGCACCTGGAATCTTTGCGGAGCAGGCGCAAGTCCACCCGCTCCTCTAAAAGATTACCCGCCAGGCGTTGCAGCCGATCCGGCGAGGATGCCGCCATCAATCGTCAGCTCTGTGCCTGTCATATATGCCGCTTCGTCCGAGGCGAGCATCACGGCAAGGGTTGCAACCTCTTTAACTTCGCCAAACCGCCGCATTGGTGTGTCCGCGACCATAGCAGCCTCACGATCTGCTCGGTCAGGACCATCGCCCAGCATCGGCTCCCACATTGGCGTCATGATCGCCGCAGGATGGATCGAGTTGCAGCGGATGTTCAGCCCTTGTGCCGCACAATAAAGTGCGACTGACTTCGTATGGTTGCGTATCGCGGCTTTTGAGGCGGCGTAGGCGGCGGCCATCGGGATGCCGACGAATCCCGAGCGGGACGAGATATTGACGATGCTTCCCGCACCCTTTGCCCGCATGGCGCGGATCGCGTAGCGACAACCGAGGAATGTGCCGTCGTTGTTCACAGCATGGACGGCCCGCCAATCGGCCAAGGACACGTTCTCAGGGTCGTGAGCGGGCGGCGCACCGTCGAACGGCCCTTCAAATCCCGTAATACCAGCATTGTTCACTAGCACATCAAGGACAGGAAAGCGCTCGGCTACCTTATTCCAATCGGCTTCGGAGGCCACGTCAAGGCGGGTGAAAGTTGCGCCGATCTCGTTCGCCATGGCCTGCCCGGTCTCGGCGTTGATGTCGGTCAGAATTACGTCGGCTCCTTCGTTGCGGAAGGCCTTAGAGATAGCGGCACCAATGCCGCGGGCACCCCCGGTTATGAGGGCGGTTTTGTTCTGTAATCTGGGCATGAAAGTTCCGTGTAGTTCGCGTTAATGAAAGCCGAGCATCGTTCACTCGAAGCGCAGTTCTGCCCCATGGGTGGGTTGCCGAAATACAGGTGGCGTTTGTCCATCGCCTTTCACCCCCTTCGAATAGGGACAGGGTATGAAACGCAATCCTAGCGGTCAAGCTGAACGAAGTCGCCGTAAGTGAGTGTTGGATCAACTTTGGGGACGTGGCGAAAATTCAGCATATGGGCAATCAGGATCATAAGCTCTTATGGCTTGTATCTGAAATCCTTAGGGCCGGCTTGCACGACAACGAGGCGCACATAAATCAGTAAGATTGGTGGCTGCCGAGTGCGCTGCCTTTCAGTCCTTGGACCTGGTAGCCGCGTCCCGATAGGCCTTGGGTGTCATGCCCGTTTCCCGCTTGAACGCTTTGTAGAATGTTGAACGCGAGTTGAAGCCGACATCCAACGAGACCGTCAATGAGTTTGCCGCACCCCCAAGTATGAGCGGTTTAGCAGCCTCAATCCTGTGATGCGCAATATAGTCAAAAAATGTTGACCCGATTTGTTCATTAAGCGTTTGCGAAACCTGATTGGGCAATGCGCCCACATGGCGGGATAGTTTTTGCAAGGACAGGTTCGGATCAAGATACAACGCATCTTGTGTCATTGCGGACCTAATCCGCGTCGCAAGCTGTTCTGCGTGTGCCTCTGTCAAAGCAGATCGCGCATACTTCGGCTCAGACGTATCGGTTGACGGCGCAAGTTCTTCGATCTCCGCTTCTGGTGGTTGAATTGGTGCAAAGGCCATAACGAACAACAAAAGGCAGGCCGTCAGGACGTAAATGAGTTCGTTAACGACGACCCAATCAAACCCTGTATTGTCGGCAACAAACATGAATGCGGTCGCGCCCCACAAGGTGACAAGGGAAACCACAAACCAGTCGAGCCACCGCAATTCGCGGTCCTCAAGGTTGGAATAGAGCGCCCGAAGTTTAGACCGGTAATCGCGCAATCGTCTAAGTGTCGCGACGAGATACAGGCAAGATGACGCGACCCAACAGAAGATCAGGACAAAAGTCGCCAGAACCAGCGTTGAAGGAACGATCCCTGCTGGCAGTTCACCTGCAATGAACATCGCAGTTTTCGCTTCAGTGGACTGCAACCAATAGCCGATCATCACCACGCTGCCCACGACCGGCAAGACAATGTCGCGCCGCCGCATAACCGAGAATCGGAGTTCAGTTGTCTTTGCCGCAACGTAATAAAAAACGGCGGGTGGCAGGATCAGAAGCAGGACCAAAACGAACGGCAAATAGAAGCCGTACATTGACGGGGTGTAGGCAAATACGAGTTGTGTTGAAACGATGCCGCCGAACACACCAAAGACCAACATGAGATAAAAACGTGCATGCCCGTCTTGCGTGCCACGGATTGCCGACATCGCGCCGGCCAGCGCCAGCCCCAAGCAGGCGGCAGAAAGGGCTATGGATCCATCCGTGTGCATACTGATGGATAGGCTGAATGCTCTACCAGCATCAATGCTCTGCCAACATCATTGTCCGAAGTGTCACTCCGGACTTGCAGAATTGTACGCGCCGTCCCGTGCGGACGAAAGATCAAAATTTCTAGGTCAGAAAGGGTTCAAATTTCACGGCCATAGATGTTCGGCCACAGCCGCAGAGAACCCCAATGATTATTCTTGTGACACTCACCACCTTCGCCCACATCGCATCCGGGGCCATCGCCGTTGTGATGGGCGCCATCACACTCGCCGTCCGGAAAGGTGCGAGGTCCCACATCAACACTGGCCGCGTGTTCACTGCGGCGATGGGCCTATCGTCACTGCTTGGTGCGGCGCTCGGGTTGATCAAGTTTGAGACCTTCTACATCACGTTTCACGCAGGTGTGTTGGGGATGACCTTGGTCCTGAGCGGGTGGATGCTCGCAAGGGTGCAGAACGGCCATCTCGGTGCCCCGTTCGTTGCAATTGGATTTGTGAACTTTCTGAATACCGCAGGACTGGTCGCCGCCGGTTTCTGCGCGTTGACTTTACCAGAACAAACTCTGCGTGGATTTTCTGCCGCCGACTACTTTTTCTTGGCGGGTATGGCGGGTGTCGCCTTCGTCAACGATCTTGTCATTCTCTTGCGCAAGACCCTGTCTGATAGACATCGGATCGCGCAGCACGTGTGGCGCATGTGTATGGGGTTTTTCATCGCGGCGGGTTCCGCGTTCACGGGGCCAGGTGCCAGCATATTCCCAGAGTCCATTCGCAACAGCGGCATTCTTTCGCTGCCCGAACTCACAATCATCCTGCTCATGCTGTTTTGGCTTTTCCGGATCCTGTTTGGGAAGCGCCGCCGCACGCTCCTGACGCAGGCTTGATCCAAGACACCAATAGGATGTTCCGCTCAGAGCACAAGACATCCGCAGTTTTTCAACCAAAGGCTCATCACCCTGAGCCACCCAAGTTTCACCAACGCTCAATAATGCGCTTCACAAAAGAAAAGACTATGAAAACTTTCACATCAATCACTGCGACCATGTTGGTCATCCTCCCTGCCAGCGTCTTTGCGCAAGATGAGGCTGAAGACACCTTTGCCGGACACGACATCTTTTTCACCGTTTCGGGTGGCGTGGTCTCTGCACCATCTTTCCTTGGCAGTGGCGAGACTTCGGTCTACGCGCTTCCAAACATCTCAGTTGCTATTGGCGACCGCTTAAATGTGTCCCTGCTCGATGGGGTCTCATATGACGTCTACAAAGACGACAATCTTACCGCAGGCGCGCTTTTGACCTATGATTTTGGGCGCGAAGATACCCCATCCGACCACGGATTGTTGCTATCCAACGTCGCAAAGTCAGAGATCGCAGGACTGGGAGACATTGAGGAGACCGCCGAGATCGGTGGATATATCGAATACAGCTACGGAAACATTCAAGCCAGCCTTTCGGTCCGCAAAGGTGTTGACGGTGGTCATGACGGGGTCGTTGGCGACGTAGGTGTTTCCTACAACGCGACCGTCGAAATCTTTGGCAAACAATCTGTCATCTCATTTGGCCCGACGGCCACTTTCTCAGATGACAGCTGTGCGAGCACCTTCTTTGATGTCTCCACCGCACAATCTGCGGCCTCCGGCATCAGTGAATATGATGCAGACGGTGGTTTCATGTCGTATGGTTTGCATGCGTCCGCTTACGTGCCCGTTAATCAGAACGTAGCACTTGTTGGCTTTGCGGCGTTTGACCACCTCACGGGAGACGTGGGCGAGTCTTCGATCGTGCAAGAGCGTGGGGCAGAGGAGCAGGTGACCGCCGGATTGGTCCTCAACGACACCTTTTAATGAGGTGATCACTAAGGGCGGCAGCAACTTATCGATGCTGGTCGTTGCCGCACCTTATGTGACGCACGATCCAAAAGAACACTTTCAATCACTTGCAGATCGAGACTGACGCTCTGCAAACCATCTTTATTTATCAGAGATTACAATGACACTTCAAAAAATTGGAGGGCTTGCAGCCCTCGCATGCGCCGCTACTTACCTGTTCGGTTTTGTATTCCTTTTCACCGTCTTGGCCCCCTTGGGATTTGCGTCCGGTAACACAGATGCCTCCGCCGTCGTGGCATTCATTGACGCGCAACCGGGGCTGCTGATCGTGTTTAATACAGTCATCTATATTCTAAATGCCTTTGCTTTGGCGGTCCTTGTTGTTGCGCTGGATGCGCGCCTCAAATCCAGCACGCCTGATTGGGCGACCATCACCCGTGCGCTTGGTTTGATGTGGGCCACTTTGGTTCTGGGTGCGGGCATGATGGCGAACGTTACTGTCGAACATGCGGCCGCCCTTTTTGTAATTGACCCTATTCAAGCGGCAGAAGACTGGGCGCAGCTTCAAGTTGTTGAGTTGGGTCTTGGCGGCGGCAATGAAATCGCCGGTGGGGTATGGATCTTACTCGTGAGTATTGCGGGCATGATGGGTCGCAGCTTGGGCAAGATCACCATTGGTGTGGGGTTGCTGACCGGCGCGGGTGGGCTTGCGACGCTGGTGCCAGCCATTGGGGATGTAGCCGGTGCTATCTTTGGACTGGGGGCCATCGCATGGTTTATTGCTGTTGGCCTGTCTCTAACCTTCGCGCAACGGGCATTCAAAGAACCAATGACTGCCGCGCAAACATAAAGACTACTTGCTGCGGCCCAATGAGTGGGCCGCAGTGTGACAATGGACGAACGAGACAAATCAGCTTGATGCAACAAGCTGCGTCGCCGTCTTCGCCGCCAACCATTTAAGTATTGCATCGGTCGTTTCGTCAGGCAGTTCCTGCTGAATCCAATGCCCGCAATCAAGGCTTGCCACATCCACGTTTGCGACGAAATCCGTCAGATTTTCCGATTTCGGGATCATGTCCTGCTCACCGTAAATCATCAACACTGGCTTGTTGATGATCGGGACTACGTCCGCCAAAATCTGCCAATTGCGGTCCATGTTCCGATACCAGTTGATACTGCTGGTGAATCCAGCTTCCTCGAAGGCCGCGACGTAGACGGCCAGATCTTCATCGCTTAGGACAGGCTCGCCCAACGGTGCCTCGGCCTGCGCAAGATTGATCATCATCATGCCGGGCGCGGGACGAACCGAAGGAACGTTCTTGCGGTACAAGTTGCGCAAGAACCGTGAAGTGTTTCGGTCTAGCAGCGCATCGGCAACACCCGGCTGCCTGTTAAAGTGAACAAAGTAGTTATCGGCGCCAAAGAACTCTTCCATGAATGCGATCCAAGGCTTTGGCGTGCGCGCCTGATAGGGCAACGCCAAGTTAATGATCCTGGACACCCGATCTTGATGGAGCTGCGCCATGCTCCAAACAACGTTCGCACCCCAGTCGTGGCCAACAAAAATGGCGTCTTTGTATCCAAAATGATCAAGCAGCGCCGCGAGATCACCTGTCAGCTGAGAGATATCGTAGGCGGTGACCTCATCCGGTCGTGATGAATTCCCATACCCGCGCTGGTTCGGGACGATGACATGAAAACCCGCAGCGGCCAGCGCTGGCATCTGATGACGCCAAGAGTAGGCATGCTCTGGCCAACCATGACACAGGACAATTGGGTTGCCCCTGTTGGCTTGCCCTGCTTCAAAAACCTCGAGTTCGATTCCGTTCACAGGAACGAACGT
Source organism: Yoonia sp. (assembly GCF_965660735.1). GTDB lineage: Bacteria > Pseudomonadota > Alphaproteobacteria > Rhodobacterales > Rhodobacteraceae > Yoonia. Next base: position 27,647 of record NZ_CBFIBD010000015.1, on the reverse strand, counting down.
TGGATCGGGGAAATTTGCGATATGCGACATAAGACTGTTTCCTTGTTGAATTGCATCTTTGTCGTCTAGGATCAAAAGGTACCAAAAACTGACACCTTTTAGAGGGGCGCACAGAAATGAATTCCCGTATGCGGCAAGATGCTATCGTTCGATCGCTGCGTCGCAACGGAACATCTACGATAGAAACGCTGGCGACTGACGTTGGCGCCTCGCGGAGCACGATTATCCGTGACATCGCGGCGCTACGTGACGACGGCTTCATCATTCATACGGAACAGGGGCGTGGTGGCGGATTACGCTTGGACCCGCAATCTATTCAGATGACAGCACGCCTTTCTGTTTTAGAGGTCTTTGCGCTGATTATTGGGATTTCAAGCATGCGTGCCGCCGGAAATCTTCCCTTCTCAAGCCTCGCCGACGCCGGACTTTCTAAAATCGAGAAGGCTCTTCCGTCTGACAAGATCCGGGATTTGCGCCGGTTTTTGGATTGCCTTTATGTTGGTCCACTCGCTCGACAAGTCGACATCTCCAATCTCGGAGAGATGACACCTGATTTGCTGCCCGCATTTGAGACAGCTTTTCTCAGGCGGTTCTTTTTGCAGTTTCAGTATCGCGACGCGCAAGGAGCCGAGACCGAGCGGTATATCGAACCGCAAGCGATGCTGATCCTACCCCCACTTTGGTATTTGGTCGCTTGGGACCCTTCACGTGAAGATTTCAGGCATTTCCGAATGGACCGGATCCGCGCGCCCGCATACGTTGAGGGGGCATCCTTTCGGCGGCGCATCGTTCCCTTCGATGATGGCGTCCGCCCCATTCGCATCGTGTAGGATCAGCTATGACGCGTGTCGGACCCGATGCCTTGCCGCAAGAACCCCCATCAACATGACCAACGTCACTGCCGCTGTCGTAAAAATGGATTTGGCCACAGTCGCAACGCTGCTTGCATAAACAAGCGGAGTAGAAATATCAGGCCAACTCAAGATCATGGCGACAATCCCAAGGTTTTCGCTGTAGTCGCAAACAGCCGCGCCAACCGAGAGAATAATTCCAACCCGCCCAATGGTATAGGTGGGTATAGTCTGTCCAAGCCATCGCATCGCGGATATCAGGGTCAACGCGAGTAAGGCCGGATAAGTAGTATCGAGCGGTATCTGGTGGGTCATATAATAACTGCGACCTTCTGCGCCCAAGCCGTCAAGAAGCGCTGTGGCATCCTGTAGGCTGTAACCAAGGGGGCGCATGTCAAAGGGGACGTGCCCCGATAGATCTTCGATCTGCGCCAGCGTGATGGTTATCATCAGGTAATAAATCGCCGCACCGATCAGCCCAAAGCCAACAGTTGCCAAACCCAAATGTCTGGTCCAAATTCTAGCCATCATTTCTCAAACTCCTTTATTTGTGCCATAGATGCGCCCAAACAAAGCCCCCTGCATTATCATTTTATAAGGCCCGCAGTATGGATTTACGGACGTTTCTGATGCAATCGCCCGACTTGTCTCGGGGCGATTTAACCGACGGGTTTGCTGCCGAATGGACTACGGCAAAGGTGACGGCAAAGGCAGACATCATACGCCAAAACGATTGCGACAGCCGTGAAATCATCGTCTTGGAAGGCCACCTTGCCAGCACCATCTGTGATCACGACGGCAAAGAGGTCTGCGTGGGTCTGTACGTGGGGCCCAGTGTTGTGACCCCCGCGATTGCCCGCACGCGCGAGGGCCGGTCCCTTGTGTCGATCACGGCGACGACTGAAGCGAAAATCGCTCGGATCGACAGTGATCGGCTGACAGAGTTGATGATTGCATCTGAACCCATCCGGGACTGGGCTAACGGCGTGTTGCGAGGGGCACTCAGCCAGAAGGCAGATCGCGAGTGGTGCCTCGCGGCGCTTGGCGGGGCTGATCGGCTGGCGTGGTTTCGCGAAACCTATCCGGGTTTTGAAGACATCTTTAACCACGCGCTTATCGCGTCGTTCTTGGGTATCACTCCTGTGACACTCAGCCGCCTGCGCCACAGTTGAGCAGTCCTAGCGCTTCAACTCTTCGACCAGAAAGTCATAGACCCGCCTGATCCTCCGGCTTGTCGTCAATTCGCGGTGGGCTACTAACCAGATTGGAAAAGACAAAGGTTCCAGATCAGGCAAGACCCGCACAACCTCAGGTTCTGCGTCCCCGATATGCGCATCCAGAATACCAATGGCGGCCCCCTGTTTTACCAACTCCCACATCACCAGATAGCTTTCTGTCAGCAGCGGAAAATTCGCTTCTGTCAGGCCCAGCCCAAGAGTATTCAGCCCTTTGAGCATCGCACCACTGTGGTCCATGTTCACAAAGTCCGCGTGCCGCAGGTCATATGGCATCTTGGGATGCCCCAGCGAGGCGACATAGTCAGGCGTGGCATAGAGAATGGCGTCTGCCATGCCGATTTTCTTGGTGATCAGGTCAGGTTCGGTAGGCCGGAAATTACGGATCGCAATGTCTGCTTCGCGGCGTAGCAGGTCACTGGCGTGATTGGCCACGACGACTTCAACGTGAATGCCCGGTTCTTCTTTGCGTAGTTTCGTGATGATCGGCGGCAGCAGGACGGCAGCATAGGTTTCGCTGGCCGAAATGCTGATACTACCTTCTAGCGCTTGTGATTGGCCAAGGGCGGCCAGCGAAACGCGGCCTGCTGCGTCGCCCATCCCGCGCACATGTTCCAGCAATTCCATACCGCTTGGCGTCAGTGTCAGACCCCGGCCCACGCGTTCAAACAACACAACGCCTAGTTCTTTCTCTAGCCCGTCAACCTGACGCCCAAGGGTTGGTTGTGCCATGCCCAAAGCGCGGGCCGCCGCAGACAGCGATCCTTCTTCGGCCGTCACCAAAAAGGCGCGGGCTTTGTTCCAGTCAAATTTTACAGCACGCCAATCCATGCAGATGTGCATATCAAAAATCAGATTTTGGTCAATTCGCATAGCTATCCCGAAGGCGTAAACCTGTTTCCAAGACAAAACTTCAACCGCGAAGGAAACGAGATGACCACACCTTCACACACAAGCTGGGATCCCGTAGCTGCACGCACCGCTGGTGCGCTCTATCTTGCCATCGCCGTCTGTGGCGGTTTCAGCATCGGCTACGTTCCGATGCAGATCGTTGCCGGTGACGCGGCCACATCAAGCGCCAACCTGCTGGCCAATCAAGGGTTGTTCAAGCTTGGCGTTGTCGCCGACAGCTTGGTGATCCTGTTTGAATTGGCCATTACAGCGATCCTTTATCACATGTTCCGCCATGTCGGACCAAAGATGGCGACGATCGCGCTGATCTCGCGGGCAGGCATGATTACAGTGATGGGTATAAACATCCTGTTATGGGTCATGCCCTATATCCTGCTCACCGGAGCATCCGCACCCGAGACCGTTCATACCCTTGTCCAATTCAGTTTTGACGCTCATGCGATGGGCGTCTTTGTGTGGCAGTTATTCTTCGGTGTGCACTTGTTGGCACTTGGCTGGCTGATCCTGAAATCCGATGTGGTCCCGCATCTGCTGGGCCGGGGTCTGTTCATCGGCGCATTCGGCTATCTGGTGCAAGGCGTCGTCGAGCTGACATTCACGGATGTCGCCATACTCGATTACAGCGTCATTGCGCTATTGGTCATCGTCACCCTCTCAGAAATCAGCTTTGGCCTTTGGCTGCTGATCTGTGGTGGCCGCACATCCCCCCAATTCACGCCAGCAACCGCATAAAGGAGACTTTCAATGCTTGCCTATTCATACACACAATACGGTTCACCTGACGTGCTTGAGAAAGTCGAGGTTCCATCACCTACGCCAAAACCAAACGAGGTTCTGGTCCGCATCCAAGCCACCACCGTCAGCGCTGGCGACTGGCGCGCACGCAGCCTGACAATGCCAAAGGGACTGGGGTTCATGGGACGGCTGGTGTTTGGTTTGCGCGGCCCACGCAAACCGATCCTTGGTACTGAGTTTTCTGGTGTAATCGAAGCGGTTGGCGCAGAAGTCACCAACTACCAACCTGGCGATGCGGTGATTGGGTTTCCCGGTGCCACCTTTGGTGCACATGCGGAATTTATCACGATGCCAGCGAACGGAAAGCTGACCATGAAACCGGACAACATCAGCTTTGAACACGCCGCCGCCATCCCCTTCGGAAGCACGACGGCCTACGACTTTTTGGTCAACAAGGCCAAGCTGCAAAAGGGCGAGACCGTCCTGATCAACGGGGCCTCTGGGTCTGTCGGGTCTGCATGCGTTCAGATCGCCAAGCACCTTGGCGCCCATGTAACAGCCGTTTGCAGTGGCAAGAACGCCGAGATGATCCGCGCCGTGGGTGCCATCCGCGTGATCGACTACCGCACCCACGATGTCATTGAGGAGGGCATTGAATATGACATGGTCATCGACACCGTCGGGACCCTGCCATGGGTGCAAGCACAACACGCCGTCCGATCTGGTGGTAAAATGGTCCTGATCGCTGGCAAGACTTCGGATATGCTGCCTGGTGGCCTCAAAGCGCGCCTGAAGGGCAAGAGAATGGTGGGCGGCGTCGCATCCGAGCACCGAAAGATACTTGAGGCCGTCGTGAAGCTTGCCGCGCAAGGCGAGTTGCAACCGGTCATCGACAGAAGCTATGCGTTTGACGACATGAAAGCCGCCCATGCGCATGTCGACACTGGCCACAAGAAAGGCAATGTGATCGTTTCGGTTAGTCAGAGCGACGCAAAGCATTGCACCCCAAGTCTGCATCTGGGGGCGGCATAGTGAACAAATTAAAACCACTGAACACGGTCGTCGTAATCATCGGCGCCGCAATCATCTTTCTGGGATTAAACATAGGGCTTGGTGGGATAAAGACTCTCGGCTGGCAGTCGTCACGAGACTTCGTTGCGATCACGGATGCGGCAGTATTTAGTGCGCAAGACAGCCATATCAGATTTCTTGGCGGGGTCTTGTTTGGTGTTGGTGCCACATTCCTGATCGGCGGCTTCGCGCTGCGCGCGTTTCGCCAGCCCCTGATCATTCTGTCCTGCATAATCGCACTCGCGGGCCTTTTTCGATTAAGCGGCATGGACTTGGATGTGATATTCAACGCGGCCATTGCCGCATCACTCACACTTGAACTTATCGGGTTTCCACTCCTTGCGAGGTGGCTGGTCGTATCTGCACCTCGAGACGTGTAGAGTTTTCGAGGATCGGAAAATTCTGTAAGCAGGCGCTGTCGCGATTTGTAAGACAGTCCATTTATTTGCAGTATCGAAAGCCCCCTGAAAGGGAAATTTGATAAAGGTCAAAGCAGTTGCGATCAACGACCGCTTTGGCGAAACGCACTACCTCAAAGAGTTTCTAGTGCTGCAAGTGCGAGCAATTGCTGCGTGAGCAAAGGCCGCACCTGCACAAGACGGCTTTTCCCGCATAGCAGACCTTGGTTCATGCCGCAGCGAATGTCCGGTATCCGCTGATCCTGTTGAAAAACAACGTGTTGCTGGCGCAGAATGTGCGGCTCAAAACCGAGGGCGAGTGCCTTTCTTGTCAGGCTTTGCACGATTGCTGCGGTGCGGGAAAGATCTTGGCCAGTTTGCAGAGGTTTTGGCGATGTCGCGGGCGACCTGACGGGCATCTTCGTGTTCTTCGCGGGTGATGGAGCGGAAGTCGGTGTTTGGGCAGCATTTTACGTTCAATGGACAGGCCTGACAGGTCCGCTTCAGTGCGCGGTATTTGGCAACACCTTTGCCGTCGAGGCCGCGATTGGGATCGGAATGGTTTCGTCGGAACTGTTTGCGTGCCGCGCCTTCAGGACAGATGTATTGGTCATTGTCGGCGTCCCATTCAAAATCGGCCCGCGACCAGGTGCCGTCGGTGCGCCCGGCTTTGTCCAGCACCGGAATGTGGGGATCGATCTTTTGCCCTCAACATCGACGATGACACTGTGATCTGTGTCGATCAGATAATTGGTGGAATAAGCAAAGAACGCGGGGCCTTTGCGCGCTGCTGTCCATTGGCTACTAGGGTCGGAATGGGACGTGAACTTTACTTCATTTAATCCCGCGGCCCGAGAGCAGCCGCATCCTGCAATCCGCCTATTGTCTGTCGCGCCACACGCTGCGCCACCAGCACAGACAGCAGCCAGCCGCTGCTGACTGCGGCGGCTATACCCAGCCAGACCCCCCAGACAGTGAAATCCAGCACCCCGATGAACACCCAGATAAAGAATGCGACGGCAAACCCCTGACGGTAGATGCTGATCCACAGCGTCCAAACCGGTTTCTTGAGTGCCTGTAGCAAAGAATTTATCGAAAACAGCATCATGTAGACCGGAAACAGGAAAGCATCGACCGACAGATAGCTTGACCCGACGCGGATCACTTCTGGATCATCGGTGAATACCGACATTGCAAATGCGCCGCCGAACAGCAGCAACGGCGTCGCGACGACGGTCATTGCAAAGCCGGTCATCCAGCAAAACCGCAGCGCGGCGCGCACGCGGTCATAGTCCTTGGCGCCGAAATTCTGCCCCGCGATCGGCAATAACGCACCTGTCATGCCCAAGACCGGCAACAGCAGGATCTGTTCGATCCGCAACGCAACCCCATAGGCTGCCACCGCGTGTCCACCGAACTCCTTGAGCGCGAACTGGACGACGAAGCCGGAGACGAACATGATCATCATCGCGGAACTGGCAGGGACCAACTGTGCGGTGATCTGGGCAAAGCGCGCGCGCAGCGGACGGAACGCAGACAGCGGGACAGACTGCATGACCGCAAGGCGCATGATGCGCGACAATATGAACAGCATCACGCCCGTCTGGCTGATGACTGTGGCAACGGCGATGCCATTGAACCCCATGCCACCCCAGACCCCGGGAACGCCGAACATGAACAACGGGTTCAGTGCGATATTTGCAAAAAACGCGACCATCAGGGCGCGTTGCATGCTGCGGCTGTCGCCGTGTGCCTGCAAAATTCCGTTGCCGCCATAGGCCATGAAAAATCCGGGCAACGCAAAAATCAACCAGCGGAAATACCCCATCGCTGCGTCGCGATATTCGCCGGGTTCTGACACGAGCGCGATAAGATACGGGCCAATTATCCAACCGATGGCCATAGAGACCAACGTGGCGATCACACCAAACGCCAGCCCTTGCGCAATGAAAATCTGCGTCTGTGATGGATCCCGGGCGCCCTTGGTGTTGCTTACCAGCGCACTTAGTGCGGAACCAAGTCCGAACCCCACGGCCATGAGAACGAAAAACGCCTGATACCCGATCGCAAGCCCTGCTTGGGCATCTGTCGATAACATCCCTGCATAATAGACATCGACGACGTTATACAGCGTCGCAAACAGCATCCCAAAGGCGGCCGGAATCGCGAGAGCGCGAAAATGACCGGACATTGCGCCGGTCGTCAGATCATCGTTCTGTGTCAGGTGTCACTCGCTTTCATGCGCCGTTCCAGCCAGCGCACACCAGCCGATACGATCAGGATCAGGACCAGATATTCCAGCACCAGAACGGTGTAAATTTCGAGCGGGCGGTATTCCGACACGACCAGTTCATTCGCCTTGCGTGTCAGTTCCTGCATCCCGATGACCGATACAAGCGACGACATTTTCAGCATATAGACCAACTGATTGCCAAGCGCCGGCAAAATGCGCCGGATCGCCTGTGGCAGGATCACATAGCGCATCGTATCCCGGTAGTTCAGCGAAATGGATTGCGCCGCCTCATATTGCCCCTTTGAGATGGATTGAATGCCGGCGCGAAAAATCTCGGCCTGAAAGGCGCTGTCGCTGAGCGCCAGGGCAAACACACCGGCCCAGAACACATTGAGTGTGATCCCCGATACCGCCGGCAAACCATAATAGACCCACAAGATCAGCACCAGCACCGGCACAGAGCGGACGATTTCCACATAGATCCGGTTGAACATCCGCCAGCCGTGTCTTGCGGACAGCCCCGGCATAGCGACCAGCAAGCCCACGACGACCGACATCAGGATCGCGGTGACAGACATGCCGATGGTATAATACATGCCGCTTGCCATGAATTTCAGGTTGTTCCAGCCGGACGTTGTCGTGGGATCGACCACATACCAACCCCAATTGCTGGAACAGCCTGACAAAAGCAGCAACGCAGGGGCGAGGACAACAAAGCGTTTCATGGGCCGGCCTTTAATGATTCAAGATTTGCTTGATGAATGTGCCGAACCGTTTGGATTTCGGCGCAATGAACACATCTTCTGGCGCGCCGACCTCGACGATTTCACCTTTGTCCATAAAGACCATACGGTCGGCCACGCGCCGGGCAAACCCCATTTCATGGGTAACGACGATCATGGTCATCCCCGACGAGGCCAGCTCTGTCATGACATCCAGAACCTCTGCGATCATTTCAGGATCGAGCGCCGATGTCGGCTCATCGAACAGTAATATCCGCGGCTCCATGCACAGCGATCGCGCGATCGCAACACGCTGCTGTTGTCCCCCCGACAGCTGGCGGGGAAACTTATCGGCCTGATCGGGAATCTGCACCCGTTCCAGGTGTTTCATCGCCCGCATCCGCGCCGCTTGCTCGGACAGCCCCAGAACGCGGCGCGGGCCCAGACAAAGATTGTCCATGACGGTCAGATGCGGGAACAGGTTGAACTGCTGAAACACCATGCCGACGGTGCTGCGGATTTTTTCCAGATCAGCTGGCTTGTCCGTCAAGGTCGTTCCGTCGACGATAATGTCACCAGCCTCATGTGCCTCAAGCCGGTTGATGCAGCGGATCAGCGTTGACTTGCCAGACCCGGATGGGCCGCAGATAACCACGCGTTCGCCCAAGGCCACGTCGAGCGACACATTTTTCAACGCCTGAAAGTCGTCAAAGAACTTTGACACGTTCCGCATGGAGATGATGGGCATCGCTGTTTCGGTCCGATCTGTCTGTCTCACACGCAGATTCCGCGCAAAAAGTGATATTCTGGTGTCGTTTGCATTTCCAAACTTCTCCTGCATTCTAGATGTAACTAATGCAACACAAGGGAAACCCATGAAATTCTTTAAAATTGCCGCCGTTGCGGTAACGATCGCAGCAAGCGCCGTCCAGGTCTCGGCGCAGTCCGCACTGAACGAAATTCTGTCAGAAGGCGTGTTGAAAGTCGGCACCACAGGCGATTGGAACCCGATGTCCATGCGTGATGTCGCCACAAACACCTACGAAGGCTACGACATCGACGTGATGACGGCCCTGGCGGCCGATCTGGGGGTCGAGGTCGTTTTCGTGCCGACGGACTGGAAAACGCTTGTCGCGGGTGTGACCTCTGGCCAATACCATATCACGGGGTCTGCGTCGGTTTCACCTGCCCGTGCCAAGGCAGCCGGTTATTCCAACAGCTACTTTTCATTGGCGACCGTGCCGTTGACGTTGAAAACAAATGCGGACCGTTTCAATGACTGGGGCGATCTGAATGTCCAGGGCGTCTCGGTGGCGGCCACCCTTGGCACCACACAAGAAACGCAGGTAAAGCAGTATTTCCCGGCAGCAACCCACCGGATCGTCGAGGCGCCGGCCCGTGATTTCCAAGAGGTCCTTTCGGGCCGTGCGGACGCAAGCATCACATCCAACGTGGAAGCCAACAAGCTGGTGGCACAATACGATCAACTGATGATCGTCCCCGTCGCCGCAGGGCGTTCGCCAACGCCAATCGCCATGCTGCTGCCGCAGGACGATCAGGTCTGGATCAACTATGTGAACACCTGGATCACGCTGAAGCGGGAACAGGGGTTTTTTGACGATCTTGGCGTCAAATGGCAGTTGATGGCCGAGTGATCCGCTTTCCGCAATCGACGACCAAAGGCCAACCCTGCGTGGTTGGCCTTTCGCTTTTACCGCCAAGAGGTGTGCCATGCTGACGATCTATTCGGTTCCTGTTGCCGTTTACTGTGCCAAGCTGCGCATCATGTTGCGTCACAAGGGAATTCCGTTCGAACAGCTTCCCCCGCCGGGCGGATACGGGTCGGCCGCATACCGCGCGATCGTGCCGTCGGGCAATCTTCCGGCGATGATCCATGATGGCTTCATGCTCTCTGACTCCGAGGCAATCGCGGAATATCTGGAAGACGCATTTCCCGATATTCCGATGCTCCCCGAACCTGTCAAACTGCGCGCCAAGGCACGCGAGTTCAGCCGGTCCCACGATACCCGGCTAGAGCCTGCAGTGCGTGCAATTTACCCGCAAGTCGCATATGCGACACGCAACGCAGACGCCGTAAAAACCGGCGGTGCGTTGATTTCCAGGCACCTTACATCCCTTGCGCTGTTGCTGTCGGCCAACCCGCTGGACACGCGTAAACTCTGGTTATGTGATTGTGGATTTGCCGTGACATTCGCCTGGATCAAGGCCTTCGAGACCGCACTTGATCTGCCTGTCGACTGGCCCAAAATCGTGACCGATTACGATGCCCGCCTGCAGCGATTTGACGTCGTCGCCCAGGAACTGGCCGACTATCGGCCAGCGATGGACGCGTATTTGGCAAAGGCAAAGCCCTCTTGAGCGCCGAAAATGAGCGGCACGTGGCCTTGTCTGTCAGAATTGCCGACAACACTGCGGCACCAGATCTAGGTTCTGAACACCCGATAGATTGCCGGGATCACCAAAACCGTCAGCAAAGTCGAACTGAGCAAACCAAACAGCAGTGACAGCGCGAGGCCCTGAAATATCGGATCGGTCAGGATCACGGCCGCGCCGATCATGGCTGCCACCGCAGTCAGCAGGATCGGTTTGAAACGAATGGCGCCCGCTTCGATCAGGGTTTCGACCTTGTCCTTTTCCGGGTCCGCGTGGCGGATAAAATCGACAAGCAGTATAGAATTCCGCACGATGATACCGGCAAGCGCGATAAAGCCGATCATGGAAGGGGCTGAAAACGGTGCGCTGAACAGCCAATGACCGGCGATGATGCCCAGAAAAGTCAGCGGGATCGGCGTCAGGATCACCAGCGGCAGCTTGAACGAACCGAACTGCGCGACGACCAGAATGTAGATCGCCAGCAGCGCCACTGCAAAGGCCGCGCCCATGTCGCGGAAGGTGATCCACGTCACCTCCCATTCGCCGTCCCACAGCAGTGTGACCCCGCTTTCATCCTCGGGCTGGCCGTTCAGGCGGATTTCCGGCTTGGTGCCGTCGTCCCATTCCATCGCATCCAGCGCATCGGCGACGGCCAGCATGCCATAAAGCGGGGCTTCGAAATCGCCTGCCAGTTCCGCCATGACCATTTCAGCCGCGCGACCATTGTGGCGGAAAATCGGGAAAGAGGCGTATTCTTCCTCGATCACGACCACATCGCCCAGTTCCACAACCCCGCGCGCACCGGGCAGGACGTTGGCGGGGATCGGTGTAGAAAGGAACCGCTCATCGACAACGCGATCTGACTTGTCGCGTTCCACGGTAATCGGGATCGGATACCGACCTTCGCCGCGGTGCGAATAGCCCACCGTCGTGCCGGCATTCAAAATCCCAAGCGTCGTGAAAACATCCTGTTCCTGCACGCCAAAGAATTCCAGCTGATCGGTCGAGATGGTGACCCGCAGTCGGCGTGGCTGCACGCCAAAACTGTCATCGACGTCTACGATGAACGGGACGCTTTCGAATGCCGCACGGATCTTGGCTGCGGCGGTACGGCGGGTTTCACCGTCAGGGCCATAAACCTCGGCCAGAAGCGTGGCGATGACCGGCGGGCCGGGGGGGGGTTCGACCGTCTTGAGGCTCGTGCCGTCGGGCATGTCGCTTGCCGCGATCCGCGCGCGCAGGTCCAGCGCAATCTCGTGGCTGGTGCGCGTGCGGTGTTCCTTGTGATCAAGGGTGATCTGGACATCCCCCATCTCGGGGCGCGCCCGCAGATAGTAATGCCTGACCAGCCCGTTGAAATTGAACGGCGCGGCATCCCCGGCATGGGTCTGCACCGAAATGACCTCTGGCACCTCAAGCGCGATGCGGGCGACGTCCTGGGCAACTGCGTCGGTCGCCTCGACCGATGACCCTTCGGGCAGGTCGATGACAACGGACAGCTCTGACTTGTTGTCGAACGGCAACAACTTGACGGTCACGTCCTTGGTATAAAGCGCGCCAAGCGATCCAAAGGATAGCGCCGCGGCCAGCAACAAGAACACAAGGCTGCCGGATTTTGTCCGCAACAAAGGGCGCGCGATCGCAGAATAAATGCGGCCAAGCGTGCCGCCGTGATGGCTGCCGTCTTCATGTTCGGAACCATGCATCGGGGCGCGACCTGCCACCTTCATCATCAGCCACGGCGTGATGATCACGGCCACGAAAAAGGAAAAGATCATCGCGGCCGAAGCATTCGCCGGAATCGGGCTCATGTAGGGGCCCATCAGGCCCGATACGAACAGCATCGGAAGCAAGGCTGCCACCACGGTCAGCGTGGCGACAATCGTTGGATTACCAACCTCGGCCACGGCGCGAACGGCTTTTTCTGTCCGACTTGCCCGATCCGGCATCGCCCAGTGTCTCGCGATATTTTCAATGATCACGATGGCATCATCGACCAGAATCCCGATGGAAAAGATCAGCGCAAAGAGCGAGACACGGTTGAGCGTGTAACCCATGACCCATGCCGCAAAAAGCGTCAGCAGAATCGTGACCGGGATCACGACGGCGACAACGATCGCTTCGCGCCAGCCAATTGACAGAAACACCAACGCCACGATGGACACCGTGGCAAGACCCAGGTGGAACAATAATTCGTTGGCCTTTTCGTCGGCTGTCTCGCCGTAGTCGCGGGTAATATCGACCTGAACGGTGTCAGGGATCAGGGTGCCTTCAAGCAGATGGGTCCGGTGCAGGATTTCCTCGGCCACGGTCACCGCGTTCGCACCAGAGCGTTTGGCGATGGCAAGCGTCACCGCCGGTGTGCGGATAATCCCGCCATCCTCGCCGCGCGTGACATTGGCGACGATACGGTCCGAAGTATTGGGCACAAAGCGCACATCGGCCACGTCGCGCACATAGACCGGCCGGTTATCGCGGGTTGTCAGCAGCAGATTGGCCACGTCTGCCGGGGCCTTCAGTGTTTCTCCGGCGACAAGTGCGATCTGTTCGCCGTCATCACGGACAAGACCCGTCGAAAACGACCGGTTGGCCCCTTCGACCTTGCCCGCAAGCTGTTGCAGCGTCACACCATAAAGCGCAAGGCGTTCAGGGTCGGGGGCGATCCGGATGGCTTCCGGGGCTTCGCCGACAAGATAGGTCAGGCCGACATCGCTGATCTTGGCCAGTTCAACCTGCAATTCGCGCGCGACGCGGGTCAGATCATTCGCGGTCAGGCTGCCCTGCGCATCCTTGGGTGACAATGTCAGCGCCACGATCGCCACATCGTCAATGCCCCGTCCAACGATCAGGGGCTGTTCGATGCCGACCGGGATGCGGTCAAGATTGGCGCGGATCTTTTCGTGGACACGCAAGATCGCGGCATCCGACGACGTGCCGACGACAAAACGTGCGGTGACCATCGCCTGATCGTCAGAGGTCTGGGAATACACATGTTCGATCCCGTTGATGCCCTTGACGATGGTTTCCATCGGTTCCGTCACCAGCTTGACCGCGTCCTCCGATTTAAGACCCGGCGCCTGGATATGGATATCGACAAGGGGCACGGAAATCTGTGGCTCTTCCTCGCGCGGGAGGCTGACCAGCGCAACCAGCCCGACCGCCAGCGCGGCAAGGATCATCAGGGGCGTCAACGCAGAATGTATGAACGCCTTGGTCAGCCCTCCGGCGATGCCAAGTGGCGTCTTGTCGGACCCATTACTCACTGTCGGTCACCAGCTGCTCATCACCTTCAAGACCGGACAGGATTTCAACCAGCGCCCGACCGTCGACGGTATGGGGCGCCCCGACCACGACGGTGCGCGGCCGCAGGGTGCCATCCGGCCCCACCACCGTCACGAAATCAAGACCCATCCGCGAAGTGACAGCATTGACGGGAACAACAACGGCCGAAGATGTGGCCACGGGAAGCCGCACAAGAACGCGGGCATCCACGAAATCGGTTTCAAGACCAGGAACCTCTACATCCGCGATGACGCGGCCATTCTGGATCTGGGGATAGATTTTGGCCAGCCGCCCTTGCCGTGCGCCGTCGGGTGCTTCGATGCGGATGGTGTCCCCCTCTTCAAGATACAGAGCGTGGCGTTCCGGCACGGCCAGCCGCAGGAAAAAACCACCGCCACCGATTGTGGCAATCGTTTCGCCCGGCATGACGACCGAACCGGCGGCGACCGGCACCGTCAGAACCGTCCCCCCGATCGGGGCCAACACGTCACCTTCGGCTTTACGCTGTTCAAGCACGTTGCGCTCTGCCTCGGCTGCGCCGATCTGGCCGCGGATCACATCGACCTGCGTCCGCAGGGCATCAAGCCGCTGTGCTGTGGTTACGCCCCGTTGCAGCAGGTTTTCCCCACGTGCCAGTTCTGCTTCGGCATTGGCAAGCTGCGATCCAAGCGATTGCAGCGACGCATCCACCGCAGTGAGTTGAAGCGCAAGCTTTTCATCCACAACCCGGCCAATCTGCTGACCTGCCGAAACGGTCATCCCCTCGACAGCACTGACCTCGACAAGGGTTCCGCCCAGCCGCGAACGCGCAGGGATCTGGTCGCGCGCCTCGATCCGACCAAAAACGGCCTTCCAGTCAGTGATCTCGATATTGCGGGCAAAAACGTCATCCTGGGCCCAGACCATCATGGGCATCAGGGCAAGCAAGGTTCCAATCAGCAGGCGTCTTGGCATTTGAAGTATCCCCGATAACAGCGCGCTGCATCATATGCATTTTTGTGAATAGGTTGCAAGTTTTGTCGCGGCATCCGATCAACCGAACACCCCTGCCCGGATTTCGGAATAAGACCGGCTTTACCACTTGCATCGATCGTGCGGCTATGTCCGCATCAAGGTCGGCAGAATAAAAAAGGCAGCCGAAGCTGCCCCTTTTTCCGATGTCCGGCTGGCGCGCGTCAGGCCGCGTCGCGTTTGGGGTTTTTTCCCATGATGATCATCGACAGAATGTCATCTTCTGTCACGTCCTCGACCCGCTCGTCGCCGATCATCTGGCCGTTTTTCATCACCGATACACGGTCACAAAGGTCCATCATCTCGCGGGTGTCGTGGCTGATCAGGAAAATACCAAGACCCTGGGCCTTCAGTTCCTTGATCAGATCCGCGACCATCGCGGTTTCATGCACGCCCAGTGCGGCTGTCGGTTCGTCCATGATCAGGATGCGCGCGTTGAAATAGACCGCGCGCGCAATCGCGACCGACTGGCGCTGCCCGCCCGAAAGCGACCGCACAGGTTCTGAAAACCTTTTGAAGTTGGGGTTCAGCCGCGCCATGATCTTGCGCGATTCCGCTTCCATCTTGGCGTCGTCCACCAATCCCAGCGGGGTGGTGATTTCACGCCCCAGAAACAGGTTCGACGCCGCGTCAAGGTTATCGGCTAGCGCCAGCGTCTGATAGATCGTTTCGATGTTCTGCGCGCGCGCATCACGTGGATTATTGATCTCCACCTTTTTGCCATCGACAAAAATCTCGCCTTCGTCGGCCTTGTAGGCCCCGGCAAGGATCTTGATCAGCGTCGATTTGCCTGCGCCGTTATGGCCCAAAAGGCCAACGACCTCGCCTGCGTTCAGGCTGATCGAGACGTTATCCACAGCCTTGATCCCACCAAAGTGGATCGAGATGTTCTTCATTTCCAGAAGTGGCGTTGTCATCATACGTCTCCTGTCTTGCGGCGATACACAATGTCGATCCAGACGGCAAAGACCAGAACCGCACCGACCACGATATTTTGCAGCGGGCTGTCAACGCCCACCATCCCCATGCCGGACGTCAGCGACTGCATGATCAGCGCGCCAAGGATCGCGCCATAGATCGTCCCTGCCCCACCGGCCAGTGCCGTTCCGCCGATCACGGCGGCGGCAATCACGCGCAATTCGTCCAGTGTGCCGATATCGGTTGTGTGGGCCTGCAAACGGGCCTGCGCGACGATTGCGGACAGACCACACAGAAAGCCCATGATCGCGAAAATCTTGACCGTCAGCAGCCGGGTATTGATCCCCGAAAGCTCTGCCGCGTCAGGGTTGCCGCCGGTGGCGAAAATATAGCGCCCCAGCCGTGTCTTGCGGGCCACGATCGTCATCACAATGGCCACCACAATCAGGATCAGCACCGAAATCGGCAGACCATGCCCCTGTGTGAACCCGTCCGGCAATACCTCGCCGCGTTCTTCAAAGATGCGGCGCAGCTTGCCGCGTGGCACGTCATAGGCATTCAGGATTGCAACGAACCCCATGATGGCCGCAACAAAGAGCCCGCCAATAGTGTATTCGGCCCAAAGCGGCTTGGTCGGGAAATCATGTTTGATCCGGTTGCGCCGGGCACTGTAGACACCCCAGACCGCAGCAAGCGATGCCAGAATACCCACGACCCAACTCCAGAATTCGCCCAACGTGCCCTCTGCGCCGCCAAGCAGAATGAAGGTGCCGTCAAGCGGTGCAATGGTCTGCCCTTCGGTCAGGAACCAGCCCGCATAGCGCCAGACCAGAAAACCACCCAAGGTGACGATAAACGCGGGGATCGCCTGATAGCCGATCAACAGACCGTTGAACGCCCCGATAAAGGTGCCGACAACCAGCCCCGACAAAACCGCCAGCGGCGCGATCCAGGGCGACCCAAGTTCAAGCCCGAAATACCCGGGCAACACCTGCGTCTGCACCATCGCGATAACGGCAGAACATACGGCCAGCAGCGCGCCAACCGACAAATCGATATTGCGTGTGACGATGACGAAGACCATTCCGGTTGCCATGATAGCAACGGACACGGTTTGAACCGTCAGGTTGAAAATATTGCGCGGGGTCAGAAAATTACCGCCGGTGGCAATGCTGAAGCCAATGGCGATCAGCACAAGCGCGCCAATCATCCCAAGCAAACGCATATCGAGCTCGAGGCTTTGGAAAAGGGTTCGGTTGGCGTGTGTCGGCGTGGCGCCGGTGGGGTGCGTGCTGTCGGTCATGTCATATCCCGCAAATCAATCTTCGGAAAGTCCATTACAGGTGCGCCGTCCCGATGGGTGATCGGGACGGCGCCTGTAGCTTAACGATCAGGCCTGATCAGTTGCAAGGTGCCGGGCCGTTTGTAACGCCCTGGCACAGTGCCTCTTGGGTAATCCAGCCTGCATCAACAACCACCGAAAGGTTGTCAGCCGTGACCGGCACGGGGCCAAGGAACACGGCGTTCATTTCGTTGCCGCCGGGTGTGGTGAACTTCACTGCGCCGTCAACATCCTCTGGCGATGTGCCACCGGCCAGTGCCACGGCGATTTCAGCGGCAGCCTTGCCCAGTTCGCGTGCGTCTTTCCAGACGGACACGGTCTGTGTGCCAGCAGCAACACGGTTCAGCGCAGCATGGTCACCATCCTGCCCCGAGACGGGAATGCCCTGCATACCCTGGGCTGTCAGCGCCGCAACTGCACCGCCGGCAGTGCCGTCGTTGGATGCGACAACAGCGTCAACGTTGTTGTTCTGCTCGGTCAGGATCTGTTCCATGTTCCGCTGCGCGTTCGCAGGCTGCCAACCATCGGTATAGGCTTCACCCACGATCGTGATCGCACCGCTGTCGATTGCCGCTTGCAGGACTTCCTGCTGGCCACCGCGCAGGAAATCTGCGTTCGGATCGGTGGGCGAACCCTTGATCATCACGTAGTTGCCGGTCGGCTGTGCCGCCAGAACGGCAGCCGCTTGCAGGCGCCCCACTTCGACGTTGTCGAACGTCAGGTAGAATGCGCGTGAATCTTCGATCAGACGGTCATAGGCAACGACGGGAATTTCCTCGTCCACGGCGGCCTGCACGGCGGGAATGACCGCCTGCGTGTCCTGGCCCAGCACGATCAGCGCATCAACGCCCTGCGAAATCAGGTTTTCGATATCGGTCAACTGCTTGGCAGCGGATGACTGTGCGTCGGTCGATACATATTCCGCGCCAGCAGCTTCCAGGGCGGCCTTGATCGCGGCTTCGTCGGTTTTCCAGCGCTCTTCCTGGAAGTTCGACCAGCTTACGCCCACTGTCAGGCTGTGCGCATCGGCAAATGCCATCGCACCGGGCAGCGAAGCGGCCATGGCGACCGCAAGAATCGTTCTTCTTTTCATTGAATGTCCTCCCATTTCACAACGGTATAACGCCATCATCAGGCTTATTTTACCGACTGAATTTATTGCGCTAACAAACGAAAATGTCAAACAAAATAATTTCCATGAAACATTTGTAACAGCACAGGGCACACGGCGGCCGTTCTGCAAAGGCGCGGCTTGCAACGGCGCTGTGCCTCGGGCAGTTTAGCGCTAACAAAAATGGATGAAGAACCCCATGAAACCGAACAGAAAAAAGCAACCGGCGAGGATTTTGGGATATTGTGTTGCGGGTTGGGGGCTCGGTGCAGTTGCGACGGCCGCTGCAGCGACCCCGATATTTCAGGACAGACCGGCGGCCCTTCCGGTTGCGCATGTCTACACAGGCGGCTGGGCGCATTTCGTGGGCGGTGGCGTTGCCATTTTCGACTGTAACGACGATGCCCTTCCCGATCTTTTTGCCGCGGGTGGCAAGGCCCCTGCGACGCTTTTGGTCAACGCCTCTGATCGGGGCGGTCCCATCACATTCACGCCCGGCGCGCTGGCAACCCTCACCGATGTGACGGGTGCCTATCCAATCGACCTTGACAGCGATGACATCATCGACCTGATGGTATTGCGCAACGGTGCGAACGTGCTGCTGCAAGGTCAGGGGAACTGCCTGTTCAACACAGGCGACACCTTTGGCCTGCCCGATGACACCCGCTGGTCCACCGCTTTTTCTGCCACTTGGGAAACGGGGCAGACCCTGCCGACGCTGGCCATCGGCAATTACGTCGATGCCACCGACCCTGCCGGCCCGTTTGGCACCTGCGACACCAACTGGCTGATCCGCCCTAACGGCGACCGCTATGCGCCCCCCCTGGCCCTTGACCCCGGCTTTTGCCCCTTGTCGATGCTGTTTTCCGACTGGCAGCGCAGTGGCACGCCCATGCTGCGTATCTCGAACGACCGGCAGTATTACATCCGCGATGGCTATGAACAGATGTGGCAGCTTGATCCACTGCGCGAACTGACCCCCGCCGATGGTTGGGACAGGTTCCAGATCTGGGGCATGGGCATCGCCAGCCATGACATCACCGGCGACGGCCTGCCAGAGGTCATGCTGACCTCTATGGGGGATCAGAAACTGATGACAAATACCGGTGCAGGCTTTGACGCGGTGCCCTACGCGACGGGCACATATGCGCAGCGCCCTTTCACAGGTGACGACGGGCGGCCATCGACCGGTTGGCACGCAGAGTTCGGCGATATCGACAATGACGCGCGCGCGGACCTGTTCATCGCCAAGGGCAATGTGGACCAGATGCCGGGATTGGCGATGCGCGACCCCAATAACCTGCTGATGCAGCAGCCTGACGGAACATTCGTGGAAATGGCGGATCAGGCGGGCATCGCCACCACAGACAGGGCCCGGGGTGCGGGGCTGGCCGATCTGAATGGCGATGGCTTGCTGGATATCGTGGTGGTCAACCGCCGCGCCCCGCTGGAGGTCTGGCAGAACATGACGCCGGACGCGGGCAACTGGATCGCGGTTGATCTGCGCCAGCCCGCCCCCAACACCCGTGCCATCGGCGCCTTTGTCGAACTGCGCGCCGGGGACCGGGTGCAGACCCGCGAGGTGACAATCGGCGGCGGCCATGTCAGCGGCAGCCTGATCCCGCTGCATTTCGGTCTGGGCGCGGCAAAGGCTGCAGATCTGCGCGTGATCTGGCCCGATGGGACGGCAACGGACTGGATATCCGCCGCCGCCAATCAGGTGGTGCCGATCAGGCGGTGATCAGTCCGTCAGCCCCAGCATCGCGCGGTTCGCCGCCCGGTCCGCACCGGATTTGGCAAAATCGTCAAAGGCGCGTTCGGACACGGTGATGATGTTGTCTGCGATGAACTGCGCACCTTCCGATGCGCCGTCCTCGGCATTTTTCACGAAACATTCCCATTCCAGCACGGCCCATCCATCAAACCCATAGGTAGACAGTTTCGTGAAAATGCCGCCGAAATCGACCTGCCCGTCACCGGGGCTGCGGAACCGCCCTGCCCGTTTTGCCCAAGGCTGAAACCCGCCATAGACGCCTGATTTCCCATCGGGGCGGAATTCGGCATCCTTGACGTGAAAGGTTTTGATCCGGTCGTGATAGTGGTCGATGAATGCCAGATAATCGAGCTGCTGCAACACGAAGTGCGATGGATCATACATGATGTTCGCACGGGGATGCTGATCGACCTTTTCAAGGAAATATTCCCAGCTGTGCCCGTCGTGCAAATCCTCGGTCGGATGAATTTCATAGGCCAGATCAATGCCATGCGCGTCAAAATCATCCAGGATTGGCCGCCAGCGGTTCGCCAGTTCGGTGAACCCTTCGTCGATCAACCCTTCGGGCCACTGCGGAAAGGGGTAGAGGTATGGCCACAGCAGAGAACCTGAAAAGGTCGTGTGCCGGTCCAGCCCCAACCGTCTGGACGCGCGCGCGGCCAGTCCCAGGTGTTCAGTCGCCCAGGCGCGGCGGGCCGCAGGATCATTATGGACCGCCTCTGGCGCAAAGGCATCCATCACCGTGTCATGAGCGGGATGCACCGCAATTAACTGCCCCACGATATGCGAGGCAAGATCGCAGATTGCGATCCCGTGACCGGCCAGCATCCCCACCAGATCATCGCAATAGGTCTGGCTTTCGGCGGCCTGTTTCATGTCGATCAGCCGTGTGTCCCACGTGGGGATCTGCACGCCCTTAAACCCTTTGGCAGCAGCCCATTTCGCCATGCCTTCCAAGGTGTTGTAAGGTGCATCATCACCTGCGAATTGCGCCAGAAACACGCCGGGCCCCTTGATTGTGCGCATCTTCTTTCCTCCTATCGTGGCCGATTCAGACAAAGCGGTTGACGTAGTTTTCCAGAACTTCCTGCCGGCCCGACTGCGGCGCGGGGTTGATGCCTTGCGACAGAACGCGCGCCTGAATGCTGTCCAGATCGCTGTTCAGCATCTCTTGCGCCTCTGCGCCGGTCCAGCCTGCATAGCGGTCTGCAAGCGCCGCATCCAGACCGCCATCCTCGATCATCGCGGCAGCCGCCTTGAACCCGCGCGCACACACATCCATGCCACCCACATGGGCCGCAATCAGGTCCTGCGCATCCAGCGACTGGCGCCGCAGCTTGGCATCGAAATTGGTGCCGCCTGTGCCCAGCCCGCCAGCCTTGAGAATGTGATAATACGCCAGCGCCACTTCTGGCACGTTGTTGGGAAACTGGTCGGTGTCCCAGCCGGACTGGTAATCGTTGCGGTTCATGTCGATCGACCCCAGCATCCCTTCAGCGGCGGCCACGGCGATTTCATGTTCGAACGAATGCCCTGCCAGAATGGCGTGACCCTGCTCAAGGTTCAGCTTGACCTCGTTTTCCAGACCGTATTTGCGCAGGAACCCGATGCAGGTGGCCGCATCAAAATCATACTGGTGCTTGGACGGTTCCTGCGGCTTGGGTTCTACAAGGATCGTGCCCTTGAATCCGATCTTGTGCTTGTAATCCACGACCATGTTCAGAAACCGGCCCATATGGTCCAGTTCCTGCCCCAGATCGGTGTTCAGCAGCGTTTCATACCCTTCACGCCCACCCCACAACACATAGTTCTGGCCGCCCAGCTTGTGGGTGGCATCCATGCAGCCCTTGACTGTCGCGGCGGCAAAGGCAAACACGTCGGGGTCGGGGTTGGTCGCGGCCCCCGACATCCAGCGGCGATCACTGAACATATTGGCCGTGCCCCACAACAGGCCGGTTTTGCTGGATTCCATCTTTTGCCCGATGTAATCAGTGATTTCTTCCAGCGTGGACAGGTTGTCGGCGAAATTGCCCTGTTCGGGGCGCAGATCGGCATCATGCCAGCAAAAGTAGGGGACATTCAGAAGATCGAACATTTCGAACGCCACATCGGCCTTTTGTCTGGCACGGCCCATATCGTCCTGCGGATACCACGGGCGCTCGAACGTCTGTCCGCCAAAGGGGTCGCCCCCTTCCCAGGCGAAGGAATGCCAATACGCCACGGCAAAGCGCAGATGGTCCGCCATCCGCTTGCCCATCACGATTTCGTCGGGGTTATAGTGACGATAGGCCAACGGGTTCGTGCTGTCCGGGCCTTCAAATGTGATCGGGGCGATGCCGTCAAAGAAACCTGTGGTCATTTGTCTTGTCTTTCATGATCTGGATTTACCCGCGCCGCCATGTCGCTACGCGTTTCGCAAAAATGAATAGCCAAATATAATTTTTGTGTCAAAATAAATAAAAAGAGAAGGCCGCCATGCAAAATACGCTCACTTACGCGATCCCATTGCCCGATCCCCGCAGCGCGGGGCGGTTGCGCGTGCTTGATGCAATCCGCAGGGCGGGACAGATCGCGCGGATCGACATTGCCCATCAGACAGGGTTAAGCCCGGCGACGGTCACGACGATCACATCCGATCTGCTGCAGGCCGGATTGATCACACCGATCATTGCCGATGACCGGCCCACCGGCCTGCGACGGGGGCGCCCCCGCGAGGCGCTGAAACTGCGCGGAGAGGCCCGGCTGATTGCAGGGCTGAAAGTCGCAAAAGACGTCATTACCGTGCTTTTGGTGGACTTCGAAGGGCAGGAAATCGGCAGCCATGAATATAAACTACCCCAGTCGCAGTTCACGGGCACCGGGCTTTGCACCGAAATCATCGCCGCTGTCAGCGAAACCTGCGCCCAGAACGGGCTGGCGATTGAATATCTGTCAGGGATCGGGATCGGACTGGCAGGCCAGATCAACGGCACCACCGGATTTGTGCATTGGTCAACCTCGCTCAGCCGACGCAATGTCGATCTTGGGGTGATGCTGGCCGAACGCGCGCCCTGCCCCGTCTTTATCGAAAACGATGCAAATCTTGTGGCAAAGGCCGAACAGCTGTTCGGTGACGGACGCGGGGTGCGCAACTTTCTGGTGGTGACGATCGAACACGGGCTGGGTCTTGGCATGGTGATCGACGGGCAGCTTTATCGCGGCGCACGCGGGTGTGGCGGCGAATTCGGCCATACCAAGGTCGAACCGGATGGTGCATTGTGCCAATGCGGCCAGCGCGGCTGTCTGGAAGCATACGCAGGGGCATATGCCCTTGCGCGCGCCAATGCCGCCGAAAGCGACAAGGCCCGGCGTCTGTTTGCGATGGGTCTGGCCAACCTGGTGAATGTCTTTGACCCCGAATTGCTGATTCTGGCCAGCCGGGACGGCGCAGCGCACCCGCTTTGCGCCGCGACGGTTCTGGCCGATGTCAGCCAGCTTGTCGTGCAGGTCGACGTGCCAATGCCGCATATCCGGGTGCATGGCTGGGGGGATTTGCTGTGGGCCAAAGGCGCCGCTGCCTATGGGATCGAACAGGTCGCGGCACTTTCGGTCCGCGACCTTGGCGCGATCGCTCAGACAGCGCCCTGAATCGCAGGATAGAGCGCACGATACCGTTCCCAGCCCGCTGCATATTGGTCTTGCAGGTCGGAACGCGGATCGACGGTTTCGGCAATCGCGGGCGGCGTCATGATATCGGCCACCGGCGCGCCGGTATCCGCGGCAATGCCCAGACGGGCGGCACCCAATGCCGCACCAAATTCACCACCCGCCGGGATCGACAGCGGCAGGTCCAGCACCGTGGCCAGCGTTTCCAGCCAATAGCGCGACCGCGCCCCGCCGCCCATGGCGATGACGGATGTCAGTTCGGTCCCTGTGCCGTTCAGCGCCGCCAGACAATCGCGCAGCGCATAGGATACACCTTCGATGACCGCCTGGGTCAGATCAGCGGGCCCCTGTGCGATATCAAGGCCCACAAAGGCCCCTCGCACGTCGGCATTGTTATGCGGTGTCCGTTCGCCCGACAGATAAGGCAGGAAGGTCAGCGATGACGGCCCGCTGATCCGGTCGGGCAGCGCGCCGGCCAGATCAGCCGCCGACTGGCCCGTCTGGCGCGACAGCCAGTTCATGCAGTCGGTCGCCGCCAGAATGACCCCCATCTGATACCAGCGATCCGGCACCGCATGGCAAAACGTATGCACCGCCGATCCCGCATCGGGTGCAAAACGGTCCTTGGCCGCCAGCAACACCCCCGAGGTGCCCAGCGACACAAACCCCTGCCCTTCGGCGAAACATCCCGCACCGCAGGCAGCAGCGGCATTGTCACCGCCGCCACCGGCCACGACAACTGGTCCGGTGATGCCCCAGTCCTGGCGCAGCGCATCGCGCAGATGGCCGCTGACAGCACTGCCTTCGCACAGGTCCGGCATCTGGTCACGGCGCATATGCCCCGTGGCCAGCGCCAGATCCGACCAGTCACGCGCACCCACATCCAGCCAGGACGTGCCGGCGCTGTCGGACATGTCACCGACATGTTCTCCGGTCAGCCAAAAACGCAGATAATCCTTTGGCAGCAGAACCTTGGCGACCTTTTCGAATGTTTCCGGCTCATGCTCTTTTAACCAAAGGAGTTTCGGCGCGGTGAAACCCGGAAACACGATATTGCCGGTGATCTCACGCATCCGCGGCTGCGCATCCAGCCATGCGGCCTGTTTTGCGGCGCGCGTGTCGTTCCACAGAATGCAGGGCCGCAAGACCTGATCATCCGCGTCCAACAACGTCGCGCCGTGCATCTGCCCGCTTAGCCCGATACCGCGCAGCGACGCCACCGCATTGGGCTGGCGCGCCCTGAGCGTATCCAGCGCATGTTCACAGGCGCCGATCCAATCGGCGGGGTCCTGTTCGGACCAGCCCTGCCGGGGATGCGGATTGTCATAGTGCATTTCCGCCGTGTCGATCACCCTGCCCGCGCGATCGGTCAAGATCGCCTTGAGCCCCGATGTGCCCAGATCCAAACCCAAATACATGATAATTTCCTTTTATTCGGTGTCTGAAATTAATCGGCAATCGCAGCGCCAGTCAACATCCGATCAGCGCTTTGGCACAGCACCCAGCGACGCGCGCAGCTTGACCTCTGCGCCCAGATCAATCGGGGCGACAGCCGGCCGCCGGTGCACCATATCCACCAGCGCCCGCGCCGCCCGGCGGCCCATTTCACGGTGCGGCACATGTACGGTGGTCAGGGGCGGATGCACGACCTGCGCCAGCTCGATATCGTCAAATCCGGTAATCGACACATCATCAGGCACCCGCAGGCCCAGTTCCCGTGCGCGGCGCAGCGCCCCCACTGCCAGCACGTCGTTGCCGCATAACACGACCGTCGGCCGGTCAGGCATCCCCATCAGCCGGTCAAAGGCCGCGGCGCCGTTTTCGATCCCGTAGGGTGTTTCGATCAACTGCAATGCAGCAGGGTCAAGTCCAGCTGCGCGCATGGCGTCCCGAATGCCATCCAGCCGTTCGCGCGCCCGGTCGTTCATCGCCACATCGGCCGAAATCAGGGCAAGGTTACGGTGCCCGCGCTTTAACACCTCATCGGTCAGGTCACGCATCGCGGCTCTGTTGTCAAAGCCGACCGAGGGCCGGTCGATCGCAGGGTCATAGGCCCACACCACCAGCGCCGGCACGCGCTGCGCCTCTAAAAACCGGTAAATCTCTGCATCGCGTTCATGGCCGATCAAAAGCAGCGCATCGGCCCCCCGCGCCACCAGCGACCGGATCTGTTCCTGTTCGATATCCGGCCGGTAGGACGAGCTGGCCACCAGCATGGTAAACCCATGTTCGCGCAATTCTTCCTGAAAGGCCTGCAAGCCACGCGCAAAGATCGCATTTTCCATCGTCGGGATGATCGCGCCGATCGTATTGGTCCGACGCGATGCCATCGCACGCGCGCCAAAATTGGGGGCATAGCCCAGATCGCTGATCGCCTTCATTACCTTTTCGCGGGTGGCTTGCGTGACTTGATTGGGCAGGTTCAAGCAGCGCGAAACGGTCGCGGTCGATACATTCGCACGTGCCGCCACGTCATGAAGTGTCGGGGTCGGTCGGTCTGATGTCATGCAATCCCCTGCGCGATCATACGGGCCTTTTGGGCGTGAATTTTCCACGTCTTATCATGGACCTTGCACGATCTGGAATGGAAACTCTTGCCACAGCGGATTGTAAGCGTTTACATTGTGGGTGTAGAATCGGTTTTGCGACTGGGAGGAGACGCATGATGCCGCTTTTAGGAGCAATCATCCTGTTTTGTATTTTCACCGCCAATGTCGGCCTTGGCGCGATGGGCGGGAGCCCGTTTCTGGGCAATGTCGGTGAAATGCTGGTTCTTGTCGCGGCGGCGGTGATGTTCGTCGTAGCGATCTTGAAAAGCGAAGCTGCCACCAGAAAGTAGGCAGTTCAACAACGTCCATAGGGAGGACAATTCCATGAAAACCAAGCACGATCAGCTCAAGTCGGCCGAGCGGCGCAATTTCCTCAAGCTGGCAGGGACCGGTGGTTTTACGGCTGCATTGGTGGCCGGGGCCGCAGGCACATTGTGGTCTACCGAGGCCGCAGCACAGACCGCGATGGAGGAAAGAGACCGCGAAAACGCCGCCGAACATGTGATGACCATCGCGACCGCCTATGTGCTGGGGGCGACGCGCAGCTATCCGATCATGCAGTTGGACCTGAAGGAAAACATCCAGAACGCCACAAACGGCAAGGTCTATGTGAAACTGGCCCCTGGCGGGCAGTTGGGCGCAGGCGGGTCGCTGGTGCAAAAGGTGCAGGGCGGCACAATTCAGGCAGCCCAGCATTCGCTGGCCAACTTTGCCCCCTTTGCCAGTGTCGTTGATCTGATCAACATGCCGTATCTTTGCGGTTCCAACCAGCGTTTCACCAACCTTGTGCATTCCGATGCCTGGGCCGCCGAGGTAAACCCAAAGGTCGAGGCCGCAGGCTTCAAGCCGTTGTTCTATGTCAATATCGACCCCCGCGTCGTGGCGATGCGTGCAGGCGGTGCCGGGCCGGTTCTGACCCCCGGTGATCTGTCTGGCGTCAAATTCCGCGTGCCCGGCTCGGCCATGTTGCAGCAATATTACCGCATGGTTGGCGCCAACCCGACACCCGTGGCATGGGGTGAAACGCCTTCGGCCATCAAACAGGGCGTGGCTGACGCGCTCGACCCATCCGTGGGGGCGCTTTATGTGTTTGGCTTCAAGGATATCCTGTCACACGTGACCTTTACGCAGGCGGTCCCGGACAGCCAGGTTTATTCGTGCAACCTGGAATGGTTCAACTCCATGCCTGCCGATGTACAGGACGGGATCATGGAAGCATCCGAGATCACACGCCACCAGAACCTTGCCAAGGTGCCGTCGGCCCGCAACTATGCCATGGCCGAACTGCGCAAGGCCGGTGTTCAGTTCCATTCCCTGTCTGACGACCAGCTGGCCGAATGGCAGGACACAGGCGGCTATCAACGGTCCGAGTGGGACAGCTTCAAGGTCGAACTGGCCGGATCCATGGAAACCTTTGACAAGATGGTCGAGGCCGCAGGCACACAGGGCCGCTACTACGTCCAC
>NZ_CBFIBD010000014.1:12684-58183 GCF_965660735.1 Yoonia sp. | reverse complement strand
CTTGTGTCAAACTGGTTGATAGTCTGGAAATCTTCAGCCATGTGGCCAACCTTGGCGACACCCGCAGCCTGATCATCCATTCCGCCAGCACGACCCACCGCCAGCTGAGCCCCGAACAGCAAGAGGCCGCAGGCGCCGGACCGAACATCGTGCGCCTGTCCATCGGGATCGAGGATGCAGACGACCTGATCGCCGATCTGGATCAGGCGCTGGACAAGGCCGTCGCGTGACCCGATGGAAACCCGCCCGCCCTTGGCGTGGGCGGGTTTCCGCTATACGATAAAGGCAAACGGGCAAAACGCGTTTTGCCGATGAAACCAACATGCTAGATGCGGGCCATGACAATCGACTTCGCGCTTTCGCTCTCGTTTGAAGGGATTGACCTGCTGCATCGCGTGCAGGGGGGCTGGCAATTGGTTGGCAGCGCCGATCTGGATGATCCGGATCTCGGCGCGACGCTTGCACGGCTGCGCGACAAGGCGAACGCCTTGGCCCCGGGCGCAATGCGCTGCAAAATCATCATCCCCCAAGAACAGATCAAATATCTTGCGATCGATAGCACGCAAACTGATGCGGCCGACATCCACGCCGCGCTGGACGGGGCGACGCCCTATGGGCTGAACGACCTTGTCATTGACCATGCGCGTGCAGGCGGACGGACCCAGATCGCCGCCGTTGCCCGCGAAACCTTGATCGAGGCGGAAACCTTTGCGCGCGATCACGGATTCAATCCGGTTTGTTTTGTGGCGGTCCCCGAACCTTTTACCTTCCAGACCGAAGTGTTTTTCGGGCCCACGCGCATGATGCCGGATCTGCTTGGCCCCAATGGCACAGTCGATCGTGATCCACTGCCGGTGCTGGTGGTGGGCACGCGGATCAAATCACGGCTATTGGTGCTGGACCCTGACAAGAATGACGATTCCACCGACCATGACCTTGATTTGACAGGGTTACTGTCGCGTGGCGCAGGGACCGCACCAAAACAAGGTGTGACGGACGCGCCCCTGTCACAGGCCAAAGAGGCGGCAATTGCCGACCTGTTCGCAGCCGCAGACCAGCCAGAGCCGCCCCCTGAAACAACCGCAGCGGTCCGGGTCGATCCCATCGTGGCGGAATATTACCCGACACGGGCAATTCCCACGGCCCATACGCCGCCAGAAGAAATTTCTATGCCGCAGATCGACAGGGTGATTGCCGAATATCATGTCAGGCCTTCAATCAGCCCTCTAATAGTAAATACGCCTCCTGCCGCGCCAACGGCGGACAGACGGACGGTTGCGGTGCCGCCCCGTCGCAGGGCACCAGTTGCGGCCATCGCGCTTGCGGCGGGCGTGTTGCTGGCTATCGGGCTGGTCTGGTCGCAGGATGATCCGCTGCCATCTAACGCAACGTCTGTGCAGGCTGCGGCCACCACCCCGATCGTTCCCACCGACAATGCCACCGTCGCGCCAATGCAAATCGTCACGGCACAGACCCCACCCCCGCCCTCGGCGCTTGCCTTGGCAACCCCCGGCTCTTTTGCGCCGCCGGCCATTTCGTCGCCCCCGCAGATTGGGTCGATCCCCGCCGCTGACAGCACCCTGCCCGACGTGCAGCAGCCCCCTGTTACACAAACCTTGCCAGTCTTGCGTGGCCGGGTGCTCAGCCCTGACGCGGCCGCCAGAATTTACGCAGCAACCGGCGTATGGCAACGGGCGCCTCGCTTTGCGCAGGCACCGCGCGCGGTGTCATCGGGTGATGTAAAGCGCCCTGGCGTCCTTCCGGCCCCAGACCGGATCATCAAGCCCGAAACCGCTGCATTGCCAGTGGATGAAACCGACCTCAGCTTTCTTGCACCTGCGGATCCGCCGCCTGCAGGGGTCGTTTTTCCGATCGACGAAAACGGCTTTATCCGCGCGACGGCCGACGGCACGGTCACACCCGAGGGCGCGATCGTCTTTGCCGGTTTGCCTGACATCCAACTGCGCGAACGGCCCAGGTTATCCGAAGATGCGCTTGCACGCCTGACCGCCCTGCGGCCCGCGCCCGATGGTGTGGTGGTGGTGCCCGGCCCGCCAAGTGTCGCGCCACCTCTGCGACCCGATGATCTGGCAGCGGCACCGGTCAGCCCCGGTGGTGTCGCCCTGTCCAGCCTTGAACCCGATGCCGCCACCGCGAATGACGGTCCACCTTTGACGGCCACGGTGCGGCCGCGCCTGCGCCCCGGTGGCATCATGCCGGTAGCACCCGGGGCGCAGGCGCCGGGCAACCCCGATATCACGGCAGTCATCGCAGGGCTGGAGACGGATGCAACGGCTGCACCCTTTATCGACATGACACCGCGCGCCGTCGGCGTTTCGACACGCCCCGAATTGCGGCCGCGTAATTTCGACCGCGTGGTGGCCAGTGCCCGATCACGCCAACAGGCGCGTCAGCAAGCTGCCGCGCCGCCCGACACGGCAACACCCAGTGACGAGGCACCGATCGAACTGACCTTGCCGCAAACCACCGCCCCCGTTCCCGGCGGCGTGGCCCGTGCCGCAACCGAAGATGGCGTGATCGCCCTGCGCGAAATGAACCTTATCGGCGTCTATGGCCGGTCCAAGGACCGTCGCGCGCTTGTCCGGCTTAGCAACGGGCGTTATGTGCGGGTCGAGGTCGGAAGCACGCTGGATGGCGGACAAGTCACCGCCATTGGCGAAAGCGCGCTGAACTACGTCAAGCGTGGCCGCACCTATGCGCTTGAATTGCCGTCCGGCTAGCCAGCTTTCAACGCACCGCGTGCGATCTGATCGGCCTCGATGCTTTCGAACAGCGCCTTGAAGTTGCCCTCGCCAAAGCCGTCATCGCCCTTGCGCTGGATGAATTCGAAAAAGATCGGACCGATCACCGTCTTGGAGAATATTTGCAGCAGGATGCGGGTTTCACCGCCATCCACCACGCCCTCGCCATCGATCAGTATGCCGTGCTTCATCATCTTTTCCTTCGGCTCTTCGTGGCCCGCGACGCGTTTATAGCTTTGCGCGTAATAGGTCTTTGGGGGCTTGGGCATGAACTTGATCCCCCTGCGCGCGATTTCATCGGTCGCGGCATAGATATCGCGGGCACCGACGGCAATATGCTGAATCCCCTCACCGTTATAACGCTTGAGGTATTCGACGATCTGCCCTGTTTCACCCCGGTCTTCGTTGATCGGGATACGGATACGCCCACAGGGCGAGGTCAGCGCGCGCGACAGCAGGCCCGTGAATTTCCCCTCGATATCGAAAAAACGGATTTCATGAAAGTTGAACAGATCGCCGTAAAACCGGAACCAGGTGTCCATGTTCCCCTTGTGGACGTTATGCGTCAGATGATCGAGATAGTAGAACCCGACACCTGCAGGATGCGCATCGCCGACCCAATTGAATTCCGCGTTGAACGGGTTGGTGTCGTAATACCTGTCGATAAAATAGAGAAGGCTGCCGCCGATCCCGACGATGGCGGGCACATCCAGCGTCTTGCCGGAGTCTGTGTAGGGTGTAGCGCCCCTGCTGACCGCGTGATCAAAGGCGTGCTGCGCATCGACGACGCGCCAGCCCATCGACGGCGCGCAGGGCCCATGTTCCTCCACGAATTGCCGCGCATGGCTGCCGGGTTCATCGTTGATAATGTAGGTGATATCGCCCTGCTGCCAGAGTTCAATTGCCTTGGTCTTGTGGGTTGCAGTGTGGGCGTAACCCATTTTTGCGAACAAATCGCGCAGCGTGTCCGGCTTTGGATGGGCGAACTCGACAAAGGCAAAACCATCAGTGCCAGCGGGATTTTCGGGTGTGATCGTTGCCTTGGGGGCATCATGGGGGAACGGACCCATAGTAATATCTCCTGAATGTCATTTTATGCAATGATACTGCGTATAACCTGCGTATTCTTTTTGTTTCATGATGGCATCTTGGCATTTTTTGCGTATCATGGGCGTATTACTAGGATTTTCCGCGAGAATACCGCATGTCACTTGACCCGACTGATCTGCGATTGTTGGCCGCGCTTCAGCGCGATTCGACGCAAACGGCCCATGACCTGGGGGCTGCCTTGAACATGTCACCATCGCAGGCCGGACGGCGGCGGCAGCGGCTGGAGGCCGAAGGATACATCGCAGGCTATCACGCCCACCTGAACCCGGAAAAGGTGGGTTTGCATGTGCAGGCCTTTATCCGCGTCGTCATGGCGACCCATACGGCCCAGAACGCGCAGGACTTTGTGCGCATGACCCGGACCCGCCCC
The DNA here is from genome assembly GCF_965660735.1 of Yoonia sp. GTDB lineage: Bacteria > Pseudomonadota > Alphaproteobacteria > Rhodobacterales > Rhodobacteraceae > Yoonia. The sequence goes on along the minus strand of NZ_CBFIBD010000014.1, from coordinate 53,941 downwards.
GAAATCACCGGCGCATGGACCCTGACGGGCGAGGCAGATTATCTGCTGCGCGTCTTTTGTGCCGATCTGTCGGCACTGAACCTGCTGGTGCAACAGGTGCTGCTGCCGCATCCCGCTGTCAGCAGGGTGCAAAGCCAGATCGTTATGGAACGGGTCAAACCCGACGCGCCCTTGCCCCTCTGAATAGGCAAGGTCATGATTTCCCGCGTTGCTTGTCTGTGCAGGGGTTGCGATAGTTCACAAATGGAATCCTTTCTGTTTCAGGCCACAATCTATCTGGGTGCCGCAGTGATCGCGGTGCCCCTTGCGGCGCGACTGGGCCTTGGGTCCGTGCTGGGGTATCTGCTGGCGGGCATCGTCATTGGCCCGCTGACGGGGCTTGTCGGCACCGAGGCACAGGACATCCAGCATTTCGCCGAATTCGGTGTGGTCATGATGCTGTTCCTGATCGGGCTGGAGCTGGAGCCGCGCGCGCTGTGGGATATGCGCGAACGGCTAATCGGGCTTGGCGGATTGCAGATCACGCTGACCACCGTCGCGATCATGGGCGGTGCGATGATGCTGGGCTATGGCTGGACCACGGCGCTGGCCATCGGGTTGACCATCGCGCTGTCCTCCACTGCCATCGTATTGCAGACACTGACGGAAAAGGGGCTGATGCAGACGGGCGGCGGGCGATCCACCTTTTCTGTACTGCTCACTCAGGACATCGCCGTGATCCCGATCCTGGCGCTGTTGCCGTTGCTGGCGGTTCCTGCCGCCGCATCCCTGTTACCCGACGGATCGGTGCAACTGGCCGAGGCCGCCGCCAAAGATGATCACGCCGGCATCAGCCTTGTCGAGGGGTTGCCGGGCTGGGGTGTGACGCTTGTCACGCTTGGCGCGGTTGCTGCGGTCATTCTTGCGGGCATCTTTCTGACCCGTCCGGTATTTCGCTATATCCATCACGCCCACCTGCGCGAAATGTATACCGCGCTGGCCTTGCTGATGGTGGTATCCATAGCAGTTCTTATGGGCATGGTAGGCCTGTCGCCCGCGCTGGGGACATTCCTTGCCGGTGTCGTATTGGCCAACTCTGAATTCCGCCATGAGCTTGAAAGCGACCTTGAACCGTTCAAGGGGCTGCTGCTGGGGTTGTTTTTCATCACTGTCGGGGCGGGGATCAATTTTGAACTGTTGTTCGCTGAACCATTCTACATTCTGGGCCTTGCGGCAGGCGTGATTGTCACCAAGGGGCTGATCCTTTACGGTCTGGCACTGCTGTTCAAGCTGCGGGGCAAGGACCGTTGGTTGTTCACACTTGGACTGGCGCAAGCGGGCGAATTCGGGTTTGTCCTCACATCTTTTTCCACCCAGCAGGGCGTGATGACAAGCACCTTGGGAAACGAGCTTTTGCTGGTGATCGCATTGTCGATGCTGATCACGCCGCTGCTTTTCATCCTTTATGATTTTCTTAGCCAACGCATGACCGATACCGACGAGGAGGTACATGACGATGTCGACGAAACCGGCACGGTCATCATCGCCGGCATTGGCCGCTTTGGGCAGATCGTGAACCGGTTGGTCGAAAGTGCGGGGTTTTCAACCGTGGTGATCGACAGCAACCTGTCTACCGTTCAGATGATGCGGAAATTCGGTTTTCGCGGCTTCTTTGGTGATCCGACCCGGCCGGACCTTCTCAAGGCGGCCGGGCTGGAGGACGCGCGGGTGCTGGTTGTCGCCATTGACGACAAGGCCGCCGCGATCCGTCTGGTAGCCTATGCCCGCCGGGAACGCCCGGATCTGCATATTATCGCGCGTGCACACGACCGCGTGCATGTCTATGAACTGTATGCTGCCGGGGCAAATGACATTGTGCGCGAAATGTTCGACAGCTCGCTGCGCGCGGGCCGCTATGCGCTGGAACGGCTTGGGCTGAGCGAATTTGAAGCCGCCGAAGCGCAGGCAACATTCTATCACCACGACCGGACCGCTTTGCGCGAATTGGCTGACCTGTGGCAGCCCGGCGTGCCGATCCAGAACAATCCCGCTTATGTGGCCCGTGCCAAGCAGTTGAACAACGATCTGGAAACCGCGCTGGCCTCGCGTCAGCCAACGGACGACCACAAGACCAGCAGCAAAAGCGAAAACCTAAGCTAGTAGGCCAGCATATCAGCCGTCGCTGACCCCTGCCTCGGCAAATGTCGCCATACCGGAATGACAGGCAACCGCCCCCTTCAGCACCCCGATCGCCAGCGCAGCCCCCGACCCTTCGCCAAGGCGCAGGCCAAGATCCAGCAGCGGCACCTTGCCCAACGCATCAAGCATCCGCTGGTGCGCGCCTTCCGCACTTAGATGCCCCGCGACGGCATGGTCCAGTGCACCGGCGTGGGCTATTTCCAGCACGGCAGCTGCAGCACAGCAGATGAAACCATCAAGAATGACCGGAATCCGATAGTGGCGCGCCGCGGCAATCGCCCCCGCCATCGCAGCCAGTTCGCGCCCGCCAAGGCAGCGCAACGCCTCCAGGGGATCGGTCGGGGCGTGCAACGCCAGCCCACGTGCGACGGCCTCGATCTTGCGGGCCATCCCGGCATCATCCACCCCTGTGCCGCGGCCGGTCCATGCTGCGGCATCCCCGCCCAGAACGGCGGCGGCAACTGCGGCGGCAGATGTGGTGTTTCCGATACCCATTTCACCCGTCACCAGCAGATCCGCCTGTGGATCAACCGCGTTCCAGCCGGTTTGCAAGGCGGTGATCACCTCTTGTTCCGTCATCGCGGGGCTTTGGGTAAAATCGGCCGTCGGCGTGTCAAGCGCGAGCGCCAAGACATCCATCCGCGCGCCAAACGCCTTACATAGCTGGTTGATCGCCGCACCGCCCTGTTCAAAATTGGCGACCATCTGTACCGTCACCTCTGGCGGGAAGGCAGATACGCCTTGCGCGCAGACCCCGTGATTGCCTGCAAAGATGACCACCTGCGGTGCCGTGATCTGTGGCTGCGCCGTGCCGCGCCAGCCCGCATACCAGATTGCCAGATCCTCTAACCGGCCAAGCGCGCCGGGGGGCTTGGTCAGCTGCCCGTTGCGATCATGGGCGGCGCGTTGTGCGTCGGCATCGGTGGCAGGCGCTTGGCCCAGAATGTCGCGAAAGGCGGAAAGGGTGTCAAACGGCGCTTGCATCAGGTCCTCGTTGCATCAAGTCTGCGACCTGTCTAACGATCAGACCGGGGATGAAAAGGGCCACAAGGGGCATCCGTTTGGAAAAACGCGACACCATGTTGATAGATGCGCAGGATCTGCCTGCGGCACTGGGCCTGCTGACCCGGCTGCCCGTTCTGCTGCAACCTGACCGCGCCATGGCGCGCGGCGCGGCAGCAGCCTGGGCCTATCCGGTAGCGGGTATCGTGATCGGGGTGGTCGTGGCAGCTTCGATTTCACTGCTTCTATCGCTGGGGCTGCCCGGCGGGATTGTCGCCGCATTGGCGCTGACGGTCAGCATCGTGCTGACGGGGGCCATGCACGAAGACGGGCTGGCCGATACCGCAGACGGGCTGTGGGGCGGATGGGACCGCGCGCGCAGGCTGGCCATCATGAAGGACAGCCACATCGGCACTTACGGCGTATTGGCGCTCGGGCTGACGCTGTTGCTCCGCTGGCTGGCGCTGACGGCACTTGTCGCGACTGGCAGCTATTGGGCGGCACTGATCGGGGCCGCCGCACTTAGCCGGGGGGGCATGGTTGTGCTGATGGGGATGATGCCGAATGCGCGCGATGGCGGGCTTAGCCATCATGTCGGCCGGCCTGCCGCACCAACGGTCTGGCTGGCTGTGGTCCTCGCGGGTCTGACCGGCCTGATTTGCTTGGGATTTTCCGCGATATTGCTGGCCGGTCTGGCAGTGATCGCTTGCGGGCTGATCGCAAGGGCCAAGATCGGCGGACAGACCGGCGACATCCTTGGTGCGACACAGCAGATTTCTGAAATTTGCGTTCTGTTATATGTGGTTGCCGCGCTGGGTTAATCTGCCAGCGGCGCGCAGCGCAGGGCCGTTGTAAAACTGTCACGGTCCACATGCGCACCTATGTCGCGACTGCGCAGCACACCGTCGCGCAGTGTCGTCGCCATCACTCGCGTCCAATCCGCACTGGCGGTAAGAATCTCCGGCCCCTGCCCGCAATCGCGTATGCCACTGCCTGTATCGGTTTCACCGATGCGATGGTTGGTCAGCCCCGGCAGCTGCGCCACGGGCGACAGCGCACCATCTGCAAAACGCCAAACAGTAAGCGTTTTAGCTAAGTGGGGACGATCGATGTAAGCCAACTCAATCGCGCCGTCACCGTCCAGATCGGTCGCCCCAATCGGCGCGAGCCAGCGATTGACGCGGCCAATATGCGGCGTTTCTGCGATCTTGCCCCGGGGGCCATAAACCGCCAGCGCCGCACCCGCGCGCATGTCGGTTTCAACAACGATAATCTCGGGTGCGCCGTCGCCGGTCACATCAACCAAACGTGGTGCCCAGTCTTCGAAGACATGGGTTTCAGGCAGGGTGATGGCATACTGTCGGCCATCAGCGACGAACCGCAACGCCCCCCACTCTGCCGCGTCACCCAGAACACCGTGGCCATACCGGGACGTAGGCGTATCAAACCAGGCATCCGTTATGGGTTGCGCCCCGGCCAATGCGGGCCAAAGGACCAGCGCCAGGGCGCAACCCCGCATCAGATTTGCTTGGCTGGCATCTGGACGCGCAGACCGTCCAGTTCGTCTGTCACCTTCAACTGGCAGGTCAAGCGCGACTTTACCGGATCTGGTTCATACGCAAAATCAAGCATGTCCGCTTCCATGGCGTCCTTGGCTGGCAGTTTTTCCACCCATGTATCATCGACATAGACATGACACGTCGAACAGGCACAGGCCCCGCCGCAATCCGCCTCGATCCCCGGAATACCATTGTCGCGCGCACCTTCCATGACGGTCAGCCCATTTGGGACGTCAACGACGTGTTCCTTGCCGCCATGTTCAACGTAGGTGATTTTGGCCATATTTCGTATTTCCTTACGCCTGTATTTTCGCTCTCTGGGTATTTAGTGCAGGGTAGCGCGCTCTGCCAGTCTAATTTCGAAATGCCTGCACGTCGCATGGGGCGACTCATGATGTTTCGCGTGGCAAAGGCCGAATATGTTGGCGCTACCAAATGTGCGACTTTTCACACATCTGCCAAAGAAGCTGGCACCGACGCGTTTTTTATATATTTTATGTCAACGTCTTATGCCGCAATCGCCAATGCACCTTGTTCTTGCAGGCTCAGCCATGTTTGCTTTGTGTGCGCGTTCGGGAAACCGGGCGCTATCGAAACATCATAGGGAGGAGACATCATGAATGTCCTGAAGGCCGCCGTCGCGGCGAGTTTTGTGCTGGCAGCCCCGGCTGCGCAAGCCGAAGAGGCAAGCTATATTCTGGCGACCGCATCAACAGGAGGGACCTATTATCCGGTCGGTGTCGCACTGTCGACGCTGGTCAAGGTCAAGCTGGAACCGTCCGAGAGCATCGGAATGTCGGCAATCAGTTCTGCCGGGTCGGGTGAAAACGTCCGCCTGATCCGCGAAGGCGAGGCGCAATTCGCCATTTTGCAGGGCCTTTACGGCTATTACGCCGCCACCGGTACCGGCCCGCTGGAACAGTCCGGTCCGCAGGAACATCTGCGCTCGGTCAGCATGCTGTGGCAGAACGTGGAACAGTTCGTGATCGCCTCTGACGCTGTCAACACCGGCACGATGTCTGATCTGGTTGCCCTAAAGGGCGAGGCGATGGCGTTCGGTGCGCAGAACTCTGGCACGATCGGGTCCAACGCGGCGCTGCTGGCCGGTCTGGGTGTTGATATCTATGAAGACTATGAACTGGTCTTTGGCGGTTATGGTCCGGCTGCCGACGCGCTGCAAAACGGCCAGGTCAAGGGCATCAGCACCCCTGCCGGTGTGCCAACCGGTGCGATCAGCCAGTTGATGGCCTCTGCCGGTGACAGCGTCACCATGCTGTCCTTTACCGAGGAAGAGCGTGTCGCCGCTGACAATGGTCGCGAATTGTGGACACCCTACCTGATCCCGGCGGGCACCTATCCCAACCAGGCCGAGGATGTGAACACCGTGGCGCAGCCGAACTTTCTGGCGACCCACGCAGACTTGACCGAGGAAAACGTCTATCTGATCACCAAGGCGATTTATGAAAACCTGCCCTTCTTGCAGGCTATTCACCCTGCCACCAAGGTAATGGCAATCGAGCAGGCCATCGCCGGGCTGCCCGTGCCACTGCACCCGGGTGCAGCACGCTATTATCAGGAAGTCGGGGTTGATATCCCTGCCCGCCTGATCGCCAACTAAGCACTTCTGCGGCCCGCCCATCCCGCGCGGGCCGCACATCTTTCAGAGGATTTCCCCCATGTCCGAAGAACGCCCGTCCGAGGGGCTTGTCCAGCGCGCATTCACCGGTTTGCCCGATGTCGCCCTGACGATCCTGTGTCTGCTTATCGCCGTGGGTCACATTTATGTGGCGTTCGACCCGATCATTTCAGAATTCCAGCGGAATGCTTACCATTTCGCGGGCTTTGCCTTTCTGGCTGCCCTGCTGCATCCGCTGATCCGGGGGCGCACCCGCAGCCGCGCGATGCTGGCCTTTGATCTGACCTTGGGTGTCATCGTCGCTGCCGCCGCCATATACATGCCTGCCGCCGAAAACGCGATTTACGACCGCGGCGTCAAACTGGCCCCGCTTGATTGGGCCGCAACCATCGCCTGTGTGATCGGTGCGATTGAATTGACCCGCCGCCTGACCGGCTGGGTCATACCGGGGCTGATCATCATCGCGCTGTCATACATTGGTTTTTGGGGGCAATTTATTGGCGGGGTGTTCAGTTTTCCGGGGCTCAGTTGGGAAACCATCGCGTTTCGGTCGATCTATGGCGATGACGCGATGTTTGGCACAATTGCGCGGATTTCTTCGACCTATGTGTTCTTGTTCATCATCTTCGGCGCATTCCTGCTGCGCTCTGGTGCGGGTGATTTCGTGATCAACCTCGCCCGCGCCGTCGCGGGCCGCATGGTGGGGGGGCCGGGGATTGTCGCGGTGATCGCGTCGGGGCTGACTGGCACAATATCGGGCTCTGCCGTGGCCAATACCGCATCGACAGGGGTGATCACCATTCCGCTGATGAAAAAAGCAGGTTTCCCCGCGAAATTCGCCGGCGGGGTCGAGGCCGCCTCATCCACCGGTGGCCAGTTGATGCCCCCGATCATGGGCGCGGGTGCCTTCGTGATGGCCAGCTTTACCCAGATCCCTTATGAAACCATCGTCGCGGTCGCCGCACTGCCGGCGCTGCTGTATTTCCTGTCGGTCACGTTTTTCGTCCGGATCGAGGCGCGCCGTCTAGGCCTGCCACCAATGGAAAGTGACGGCGAAACCCTGCGGTCGGCCTTTGTCAAAGGGGGGGCAAGTTTTGTGTTTCCCATCGCAGGGCTGATCGGAATGCTGGTGGCGGGGTTCACCCCCGCCTATGCCGCCGTGTTCGGTATTCTGGCTGTTGTCGGGTCAAGCTGGCTGACGACAAATCCCATGGGGCCCAAGGCCGTGGTCGAGGCGCTGGTGATGGGCACCAAAGGCATGATCATGACAGCCGTGCTGTTGTGCGCGGTCGGGTTGGTGGTGAACGTCATCGCCACGGCCGGGATCGGGAATACGTTCAGCCTGATGATTGCCCAATGGGCGGGTGGAAACCTTTTTGTCGCTATCATTCTGGTCGCTTTGGCCAGTCTTGTGCTTGGCATGGGCCTGCCGGTCACTGCGGCCTATATCGTGCTGGCAACGCTGTCTGCCCCTGCGCTGGCCGGCATGATCGCAGACCGTTTCGTGATCGACGCGCTGGCCAGCGGCACCCTGCCCGATGCGGCCAATGCGATCTTGATGTTCGGCCTGCCTGACCCATCGGTATTGGCTGGCCCCCTGACCACGACCGAGGCGGGGTCCATCATCAAGGGTCTGCCGCTCGAGGTCGCGGCCCCCCTGCGGGACATGGTCGTCCCGGCCGAGGTGATGATGGGCGCGGTCCTGTCGGCGCATATGATCATCTTTTGGCTGTCCCAGGACAGCAACGTCACACCACCCGTTGCACTTGCTGCCTTCACCGCTGCCGCGATTGCCAAGGCGCCAGCCATGGCGACAGGGTTTGCCAGCTGGAAACTGGCCAAGGGGCTGTATATCGTGCCGCTGATGATTGCCTATACCCCGTTTCTGTCGGGGGATTGGGGGGTCATGCTGTTGATCTTCGGTTTTGGGGTCGTGGGTATTTACGCGCTGGCCTCGGCCATGCAGGGCTGCATGGAACGGCCGGTGGGGCCGATCGTGCGGATTGCTCTTGGGATAGCGGGGTTGGCCTGCCTTTGGCCCGGCGCATTTCTGTTGCATATTGGGGGCGCTGTTGTCGTTGTCGCGTTGTTGGTGTGGAACCTACAACAATCCCCGGTCAGGCAGGCCGACGTCACTTGATCACATAAAAAAAGGCGGCTCGCAGGCCGCCTTTTTTGTCTTGTCCGGGTGCTTCAGTCTTGCAGCACAAGTGCCACAAACCGTGGATCACCGCCGCGCCGCACCAGCAGAAGGATGGATTTGCGGCCCGCCTCGCTTGCTGCGGTGATCTGATTTTCCAGATCAGAGACGGACGTGACAGCCTGCTGGCCTGCCTCGGTGATGACATCTCCTTGTAGCAACCCCTTAGAGGCCGCTTCGCTGTCGGGGTTGATTGCCGTGATGACCAATCCCTCTTCGATTGTCAGCGAAAACTGCTCGGCCAGTTCCGGCGTGATCTCTGACAGGGTCAGACCCAGCACTTCGGCCTCTGCGGGATCTTCGGGCTGTTCGCTGGAGGCTGGGAAAGCAACCGCCTCGGACGTTTCGCGGCGGCCCAGCACCACGGTCAGTTCCGCAATACGACCTTCGCGCAAAACCTCGACCGGAACAGATTTTCCAACAGGCGAGTTGCCGACGATCCGGACCAGTTCGCGGGTGTCCTCGATCGCGACACCGTCAAAGTTCACGATCACGTCGCCCGACACCATTCCTGCATCTTCTGCCGGACCTTCGGGCACATCGGTAACCAATGCGCCACGCGCCATATCAAGCCCCTCGATGGCATCCACCATGTCGGGCGTCACATCCTGAATACGCACACCCAGCCAGCCACGGCGGGTTTCGCCAAACTCTTTCAACTGATCGACCACATTGGTCACAACAGCAGACGACATGGCAAAGCCGATGCCGATAGAACCGCCATTGGGCGACAGAATTGCCGTGTTCACGCCAATGACCTGCCCGTCCATATTGAACAATGGCCCACCAGAGTTGCCGCGGTTGATCGCCGCATCTGTCTGGATGTAGTCGTCATATGTCCCCGAAAGCGCACGGTTGCGGGCCGAAACAATCCCGGCGGACACAGAAAACCCCTGCCCCAGCGGATTGCCCATCGCCATGACCCAATCGCCGACGCGGGCGCCGGATGCATTGCTGTCCCCGAATTCCACGAAAGGCAGGTTTTCGGCGTCAACCTTTAGCACAGCAATATCGGTATTGGGATCGGTGCCAATCAACTCGGCCGGCAGTTCCTCTCCCGAAAAGAATTCGATCAGGATTTCGTCGGCGCCTTCGATGACGTGATTATTGGTGACGATGAACCCATCAGCCGAAATCACGAAACCCGAACCCAGCGCAGAGGACCTGCGTGCCCCACCATTGGGACCGCCACGATCAAGATCGTTGAAAAAATCTTCAACCGGGGATCCCTCGGGCACCAACCCCTGCGGGCCGGTCCGACCTGCGATTGTGGTGCTGGTTGTGATGTTCACGACCGAGGGGCTGACCAGCTCCGCCAGGTCCGCGAATGTATTCGGGCGGCTTTGCGCGCTCGACGCGGTGGCCTGCGCCAACACCAGGGCCAACGCCAGTGCAAGCGCGGCGAATAGCGTCGTCAGCAAACGACGGGCCTGTCGCTGATCTTTTTTGATTGCGATTGCCGTTGATTTCACGAGCAGTCTCCTTGTGGGTTGGTTGGCCCATGACGCACATGGGTAAATTGTATTATTGATCTTTTATATAGTGCAGAGAAAATACAACACAAACCCAGTCACCAGCCTGTGAAGAACGGGGCGCCCCCTGAAACAAGAAAGGGCCAGCACGACGGCTGGCCCTTTGATCTGTTTTTCAGGTCAATCTATTGCGCCGCACGTGCGCCCTGATCGGACTTGAGATAATTGAAGAACTCGCTTTCCGGCGACATCACCATCATCGTGTTGCCCGATTGCAGCGACCTCTCATAAGCCGCCATCGAACGATAGAACTCAAAGAATTCCGGGTCTGCCCCAAAGGCGCTGGCAAAGATTTCGTTGCGGAGCGCATCGGCCTCACCGCGAATGATCTGGGCTTCACGTTCCGCGTCAGACACTAGTTCGATTACCGTCCGGTCTGCGCCGGCCTCGATCCGTTGTGCAGCCTCGCGACCGCGGGCGATTTCGTCGGCAGCTTCGCGTTCACGTTCCGCCTTCATCCGCTCGTAGGTGGCGTTGAGGTTGGATTCCGGCAGGTCGGTCCGCTTCAGGCGCACATCAAGCACTTGCAACCCAAGCGCCTGCGCCTGCGTGATCGCGCCATTACGAATCCGCAGCATCAGTGCAGCACGGTCCGTTGACAAGATATCATTGGAACTGACCGAACCCAGAACTTCGCGGGTGCCGGCCCGCAGGATGCTGTCCAACCGTTGCGCTGCGGCCGCCAGCCCGCCGGCACCAACGGCACGGCGGAACTGTTCGACATCGGCAATCCGGTAACGCGCAAAGGCATCGACGACAAGACGCCGATCATCCGCTGGCGTCACCTCGATCGGGTCCAGATCACGGCTCAGGATACGGTCGTCATAGCGAACGACCTCCTGGATCAGCGGTATCTTGAAGCCCAAACCAGGCTCTTCCTTGACCTTTACGATCTGTCCGAACTGCAGCACCAGCACTTTTTCGCGCTCGTCCACGATAAAGACAGACGACGCGGCCACCACAAGTGCCACAACGACGGCGGGGATAAGAAAAGCAGTTTTCCGCATTAGTTTGTGCCTCCGGTTTCGGTGGGCGTGCGCCGCATTTCATTCAGCGGCAGATAGGGCACCACGCCTTGGCTGCCAGCAGCGTTTTCATCCATCAGGATGATATCGATACCGCCCAGCACACCTTCCATTGTTTCCAGATAGAGACGCTTGCGCGTCACATCCGGCGCTTTCTGATATTCGGTCAAGACAGCACTGAACCGGCTTGCCTCACCGCGGGCTTCGTTGACCACGCGGGCGCGGTAACCTTCGGCCTCTTCCAGGATTTGGGCAGAACTACCGCGTGCTTCCGCAACGACGCGGTTTGCATAGGCGTCAGCCACGTTCTGGACACGGTCACGTTCCTGACGCGCATCCTGCACCCGACGGAACGATGCGATGACCGGCTCTGGCGGGTCGGCTTTGTCAAAGTTGATACGGATAATGTTCACACCAGAATCGTAGCTGTCCAGAGACAGTTGAATATCCTCGCGCAAGCGGTCCGCAATCGCACCCCGGTCACGGTTCAGAATTGGCGCAAGTTCAGACTGAGAGATAATTTCACGCATGGCAGATTCGGAAACGGCCCCGATTGTCTGTGGTGGATCGGACAGGCTGAACAAGTAAAGTTGCGGATCAATGATATTCCAGACAACCTGAAATTCGATATCCACGATGTTTTCATCACCCGTCAGCATCAGACCGCCCTCTGATCGCGACCGGTTGGTGCCGACCTCGATCGTGCGTTCCGTCGAAACTGCAAGAATTTCACGGGTGACAAGCGGCCATGGGGCAAAGTTAAGGCCCGGTTCGCCCGTTTGGCTATAGCTGCCCAGGAAAAGCTCGACAGAGCGTTCTTCGGGACGGACCGTATAAAATGACGCAAAAAGCCAGAGCGCAATCAGGCCAAGAATACCAACGCCGACAGTCCCCCGAGTCAGTTGCGGACCTCCGCCGCCACCTTCGCCACCGGGGCCGTTTGACCCGCCACGGCCACCGCCGCCCATCAAGACGCGGAGCTGTTCGCGCCCCTTGTTCACAAGCTCGTCGATTTCAGGGATGCCGGGGCCTTCGTTGCCGGGCTTGCGCCCACCGCGGTTGCGGTCGTCGTCGCCACCAGATCCGTTATTGCCGCCGCCCCCCCAGGGGCCTCCAGTATTTCCTGCCATCGTGCTGTTTTACTTCCCTTGTCGCTGACCCATTCCGTATCGGGTCGTTCCTTGGTGACATGTGTGGCCTTTGCCCGCAATATCAAGCGGTGCGCACCGGTTCCTTCATTGTAACGAGTTCTTCGGCCACGGTCGGATGCACTGCGACGGTGCGGTCGAAATCCTCTTTTGTTGCACCCATCTTGACGGCAATCCCAGCCAGCTGGATCATTTCGCCCGCGTGATCTGCGACGATATGACAACCCAGCACCTTGCGGGTCGCCTTGGACACGACAAGTTTCATCATGACACGGTCGCTGCGTCCGGCAAAGGCGTGGTTCATCGGCTTGAAGGAACTGCAGTAGATCTCGACCGGTTCGACCTCGCGGGCGTCTTCCTCGCTCAGCCCGATTGTGCCGAACTCAGGCTGCGTAAAGACTGCCGACGGGATCAGGTCGTGATCCACAGGCGTCGGGTTGCCCTTGAACACAGTCTCAACAAAGGCCATGCCTTCGCGGATTGCGACGGGCGTCAACTGCACGCGGTTGGTCACATCACCGATGGCATAGACCGACGGCACCTTGGTCTGGCTGTATTCATCGACCACGATCTCACCCCGGCGGCCGACCTCTACACCGGCCTGTTCCAGCCCCATCCCGTCGGTATTTGCCGCACGTCCGGTGGCGAACATCACCTGATCGAACACCCGTTCTATGCCATTGCTGGCCTTGACCCATATTCCACTGCCAGATCCGCCACTGGCGACCGTCGCAGGCTTGCCACCTTCCATCGGGGTGCCCATCGCATCGGACATATCCGCATCGGTGGCGGCGCGCATTTCAACGATATTCGTGCCAAGGTGCAAATCGACCCCTTTTTCGCGCATCCCTTCGGCAATCAGGCCGCGGGCCTCGCCGTCAAAGCCGCGCAGGATCTGTGCACCGCGATAGAATTGCGTGACCTTCACGCCCAGCCCGTTCAGGATGCCTGCAAATTCCGACGCGATATAACCGCCCCCGATAATCAGGATAGATCTGGGCATGTCATCAAGGTTGAAAATATCGTTAGAGGTGATCCCCAGTTCTGCGCCCGAAATGTCCGGCATGACAGGCCGGCCACCGGTCGCGACCAGAATGTGTTTCGCGCTCACCTCGCGCCCATCGTTCAGCACTACCGTATGTGGGTCCTTCAACGCGGCGCGGGCATCGAAAATCGCAACACCGGACCCGTCCAGCAACTTGCGGTAAATCCCTTCCAGCCGGTCAAGTTCCTTGTGCAGGTGACCGCGGAATTTCGGCCAGTCGAACGACCCCTCGGTCACATCCCAGCCATAAGCGCGGGCATCGTCGAACATTTCCGAATAACCCGACGCAAAAACCATCAGCTTTTTTGGCACGCAGCCCCGGATCACACAGGTGCCGCCCATGCGGTATTCTTCGGCCAGCGCCACCTTGGCCCCTGTGGCTGCAGCGACACGCGCCGCACGCACCCCGCCCGAGCCGCCGCCAATAACGAAAAGGTCGTAATCAAATGCCATGTCGCGGCTCCGTTCAGTCGGGTATCCGATCAGTGTTCAATCTGCCAGATCAAAGAAAATATTGTCGTCGTCGCGCACGTCAAAGCGCACTTCGTCCGTGGTGTCGTTGGTGATGTCCGTCACCTCCACGCGACCGTCCCCATAACCCACGATCACCACGTCGCAAATGTCGATGAACAATCCGTTTTCAACGACACCGGGGATCTGGTTCAGGATCAGGCTAAGCTGGCGCGGATTGCCGATGCGTTTCAGATGCAGATCGAAAATAAAGTTTCCCTCGTCGCTGATGAACGGCTTGTCGCCTGCCATCCGCTGCGTGATATCACGGCCCAGCACATCCATGCCGATCAGCGTTTCCGCGATCAACCCTTCGGTGGTTTTCGCGCCAAAAGGTATTACCTCCACCGGCAGCGGGAACGCCCCCAGTGTGGCCACCTTTTTACTGGCGTCCGCGATCACGATCATCCTGTCGCTGGCGGTCGCGACGATCTTTTCCTGCAAATGGGCACCGCCGCCGCCTTTGATCAGGCACAGATCGGCGTCATATTCGTCGGTGCCGTCAATCGTCACATCCAGCCATTTTGCCTCGTCCAGAGTGATCACTTCAATGCCGACATCGCGGGCCAGTTTCGCCGTCCGACTGGAGGTTGGCACCCCCTTTATCTGCAAGCCTTCCTCGCGGACCATCTCGCCTAGGCATTGCACCAGCCAGGCCGCCGTCGACCCGGTGCCAAGACCGACCTTCATACCGGATTTGACGTATTCCGTCGCTTGCTTTGCGGCGATGAATTTCGCCTTGTCGATAGGGGACAATTCACTGGTCATGGGCATACTCCAACATAGAATATCGACCTTATAACAATATCCGCCGCAGGTGCGAGACCTCAAATGCGGCCCCGCAAGCCACACAAGCGCGTTTTTCAAAACAATGGTCGTATTTGGGCGTATTGTCTGCTGCCGTTACGCTAACTTGCGCGCATGACTGCGCCCCTGATCCTGCATTACGCCCCCGACAATGCCTCGCTTTGTGTGCGGCTGGCACTGGAGGAAATGCGCCTGCCGTATCGCGCGGTGCTGGTGGACCGGGCCAAAGGCGCGCAGCGCTTGCCCGCGTATCTGGCGCTGAACCCAAACGGGCTGATCCCGGTGTTGGAAACGCCGCAGGGACCGCTGTTTGAAACCGGTGCGATTTTGCTGTGGCTGGCCGATACCCAAGGCGCGCTGATGCCTGCACCACATGATCCTGCGCGCGCCCATGCGCTGCAATGGCTGATCTGGCTGTCAAATACGCTGCATCCGGCGCAGCGGATGCTGTTTTATCCCGACCAATATACAAGCGGCGATACCGGGGCGCTGCGCGCCACCACGCGCCAACGCCTGATCACGCAGTTTGATTTGCTGGAAAACGCACGCTACGCCAATTGGCTGGATGCGGTTACGCCGACGGCACAGGCCTGCTATCTGGCACCGCTGCTACGCTGGCCTGCACTTTACGGCGGGCCAACAGACTGGTTCGATCTGGCACGCTGGCCGCGTTTGTCCCACTTTGCCCGCCGATTCGAGGCACGCCCCGCAGCCCGGCGCGCCGCCCTTGCCGAAGGGCTCGGCCGTACGCCGTTTTCCGCACCCACCCCCTGCAATCCTTCTGAAGGAAGTGCCATCTGATGTTCCTGTCCGTTTTCGATATGTTCAAGATCGGGGTCGGCCCGTCATCGTCGCACACAATCGGACCGATGGTCGCCGCCGCACGGTTTCTGGACCATCTGCGCGCGCAACCCTTTGGCGTGGCAGGCGTACGCGCGTCGCTGCACGGCAGCCTTGCCTTTACCGGCGTCGGCCACGCGACCGACCGGGCCGTGATCCTGGGGTTGGCCGGAATGCGCGCCGATGATTATGATGCGGCCCGAGCAGAGACGGAACTGGCCCGGATCAATGCCGAACATACGATCACGCCCCACGGCCTTGGCACCCTGCGGTTTCACCCCAGCGAAGACGTGCAATTCGATTATGGCCCGGCCCTGCCCGGCCATGCCAACGGCCTGATCCTGCGGGGCGTTGACAGCCAGGGCGACGTGATCACGCAAGTGACCTATTATTCCATCGGTGGCGGTTTTGTCCTGACCGAGGCCGAGCTGGCCGCAGGAAAGGATACCGATACAGGCCCACCGGTGCCTTTTCCGTTCAAATCCGCCGACCAGATGATGGAAATGGCCGCGACATCGGGCAAGAGCATTGCCGACATGAAGCGCGCCAATGAACTGTCGCGCATGCCCCATGCCGACCTGGACCGCGGGCTGTCCCGCATCTGGGAGGTGATGAATGCCTGCATCGACCGTGGGCTGGTCACCGATGGGATCCTGCCCGGCGGCTTGCAGGTGCGCAGGCGCGCCAAGGGGATATATGACGCGCTGTTGGCCGAACGCGGCATGAACCTGACCGCGCCGCATACGATCAACGACTGGATGTCGACCTATGCCATGGCCGTAAACGAGGAAAACGCCGCAGGTGGGCAGGTCGTCACTGCGCCGACAAACGGGGCGGCGGGCGTCGTGCCCGCGACAATCCGCTATTGGCTTGACCATGTGCCGGGGGCCACTGCATCGCGGGTGCCCGAATTCTTGCTGACGGCAGCGGCGGTTGGCGGCCTGATCAAGTTCAACGCATCGATTTCCGGCGCTGAATGCGGTTGTCAGGCCGAGGTCGGCAGTGCTGCGGCGATGGCCGCCGCAGGGTTTGCCGCCGTATTGGGCGGCACGCCCGAGCAGGTTGAAAACGCCGCTGAAATCGCGCTGGAGCATCACCTTGGCATGACTTGCGATCCGGTCAAGGGACTGGTGCAGGTGCCGTGTATCGAACGCAACGGGCTGGGCGCGATCAAGGCGGTGTCAGCGGCATCGCTGGCATTGCGCGGAGACGGTAAGCATCTTGTGTCACTTGACGTGGCAGTGGAAACCATGCGGCAGACCGGCGCGGATATGTCGGAAAAGTACAAGGAAACCGCGCTTGGCGGGTTGGCCGTAAATGTGCCGAATTGCTGAACGGCGTGCGCGGATGAGTGCGAATAACCTTCATGCCTTAGCCCGGCGATTTCCGGGCAGGTTGAAAGAGGCGCGAAAACACCCTTTGCCAATTGTGGAATCGGCGGCCAAAGTGACGCCATGACAGTTGATCGCCCCTTTGTCGGTATCCTGCTGATGCTGGCCTTTTGCGTGCTGGCGCCACTCGGCGACGGCATGGCGAAATTCCTGATTGGCACCGCTTCTCTCGGCGTGCTGATGCTGGTGCGTTTCGGCGCGCAGGCGCTGATCCTTGTGCCGATGGTTTTCCTCGGTGGCGGCGATCTGCGCCTGCCGCCCGGCCTGCTGGGCTGGACAGTGTTGCGCACCGCGCTGCACGGGATCGGCATTGCCATGATGTTCAGTGCACTGCGTTTTCTGCCCCTTGCGGATGCGCTCGCGATCATCTTTGTGCTGCCCTTCATCATGCTGATCCTTGGGCATTTTTTCATGGGCGAAGAGGTTGGCCTGCATCGCACCGTTGCCTGTGCCGTCGGGTTTATCGGCACGCTGCTGGTGATCCAGCCGAATTTTGCCCAAGTCGGCGCGCCAGCGCTGTTACCGCTGGGTGTGGCGGTCATGTTTGCATTTTTCATGATGGTCACGCGGCGGGTGGCGCGGCTGATGGACCCGATCAAGTTGCAGGCGGTCAGCGGGGTGCAGGCGACATTGCTGCTTGGCCCGCTTTTGCTGATCTGGCCAGAGGCGCGCGGCAGCCTTGGGTTTTTGTCGGATGTCAGCGTCTTGTGGCTGCTGGCTGCGCTGGGGATCGTCGGCACATTGGGGCATTTATGCATGACATGGAGCCTGCGTCTGGCGCCCGCATCCACCGTCGCACCGATGCAATACCTTGAAATCCCATTTGGCACGGCGATCGGCTGGCTGATCTTTTCCGATCTGCCCAACGGACTGGCCGCTGTCGGTATCTGCATCACCGTCGCGGCGGGGCTTTACGTGATCATCCGGGAACGACGGCTTTCAAAGCCTGCGCCAAATGTGCCCGCGGCAGTGTGACCAACAAAGGGCCATCGGCTGAAATCGTCACCTGTTCTTCGGACACAGCGTTTGACGCACTGGTCATTCCCGCAGGATGCATCTGTGCCCGGTCCAAGGGCCAGCGCAACCCGGTCGCGGTGACGACCGTATCGGCCAATGGCATCAGCGAAATCCGTGTGCGATGGGGCAATATCAGCGAAACCGGCACCTGGGGGACGACGAAACTGGCATCGCTGCCATCCAACAGAACGACAGGGCGGGTCCTGTGCCGGGCCAGAACATTCAGCACGGCCAGCGCATGATCCATCCGCCCGCCGGTAAACCCCAGCGCGAGAACGCATGATGCGCCAATGCGCGTCAGTGCCTTTTCAAAGTCCGTGGTTTCCTGTTCGGCAATATGATATGTTCGATCATGAAAAGCCGCGCGCGCCCGATCAGTAATGCTATCCAGATCACCGATGACCGCCGCAGGCGTCAGCCCCGCAGCCAAAAGATGATCCGCACCACCATCGGCTGCCACGATATCGGTAACGAGAGGCAAAAGCGCTGTAATCTCAGCCGGTTCAATTTTCGCACCGCCAATCAGGCCAATGGCGCCAACACTGGAAACAATGTGATCATTTGACACGAAATTGCCCCCGTTTCACAAACATTCCTTAAAACGGTCACAAAATGATCCCGAATGGAACGTCTTGCTGTGTTCGATTTCATACCAATCTAATCTTACCCAGTAGCAGCCGACAACAGTGGAAAGCACAGATATCATGAGCGACAGCAACAAAATTCTGGATGTGAGCTATGGCACCTTTTCCTGCCGGCTAGAAGGGTTCGACGACTCTGTCGAGACGATGAAAACAGTGGTCACGTTCTTTCACGAACTGGCAGGTCATGACCGTTTCATGGATATGGCCCCGCAAGCCCCCGACCTTGCAACACTGGCCGAACTGACAGCCCGACAGACCGGCACCCCGGTCGATGTGAAAGCCGAAACCGAAACGCACCCCCTGCATTTGCGGGCCCAGCAGCCCGACACCGAAGTTGTCGCGCAAGATGAAGAGCGCCCCAGTCTGCGGGTTGCACGGGATACCGCGCCAGAAGAGGCCGCCACAGAGACCAATGCCGGCGATACCCTTGCCTGGGAAGAAGAAGACATCGCAGTAGACGCCCCCGCACTCCGGAATGACGCAGAGCCACAGGCCGAAACCGACTATGCCGAGGTTGCGCAGGACGACACCCCTGCCCCCATTGTCGAGGCGGCCCCCGCGCCGGTCACTCCTGCGGCAGTTGACACGACCGAAAGCGTTGCAGCAAAGCTTCAGCGGATCCGCGCTGTTGTGGGGCGTTCCGCCGCCACTGAAACAAGCGATACTTATGCCGAGGATCTGACTGAGCAGACCGCGCCGCAGGATGCGCCAGCAGGCGCCAATCCCCTGACCCAGCGGCTTGCCGAACTGGCCAAGCGGAATGCAGCAGCGGCCGCCGAAGAAACTGACACGGTTACAGCGCCCGTTGATGAAGTCACGACCGAGGCCGAAGAAAACCTTGGCGATGCGCCGTTTTCGGACGCGGAGCCCGTGGCAAAGGAGCCCGCGGAAACGCCGGCCGAAGATGACATCCTGCCCGCGCTTGCCGAATCAGAGCAGGCCGCAGAACCACAGGAAGTTCCCGTGGAAAGCGTTTCTGACGATGATCAGCCAAGCGGCAAGAAGGGTGAAGACGACTTTGACCTTGCCGGGGAAGTGGCCGAAATCGAACGCACGATTGCAATGCGTCGCGAAAACCATTCCAAACGGCAGGGGCTGCCGGGCAATGTTGACGCGGCCATCAGCCGCATCCTGTCGCAGGCCGACCAACGCCTGAACGAACCCGAGGGGCGCCGCCAGCGTGATGCGTTCGCCCAGTTGAAGGCCGCCGTCGCCGCAACCGAGGCTGCGCGGCAGTTGGGTGACCCCGGTGCCGATGCCCGCGACCCCGGAGAGGCGTTCCGCGAAGATCTTGACGCTCATGAAGCGGAAGATACCGAAGCCGCAACCGACGCACCGGCCGATCGCGCACCCTTGCGCCTTGTGCCCGCCCAGCGCGTGGATGAAACGACGGAACAATCCGACCGGACAAGCGACCGCTTGCGCAAGATCGCTTCACAAAAGGACACCCCAGAGGCTCAGAGTGGCGGTTTCGCTGAATTCGCAGCCAAGCAAGGGGCGAGCGAACTGGCAGAACTTCTCGAAGCTGCCGCCGCCTATATCGAATTTGTCGAAGGCGATGATGATTTTTCACGGCCACAAGTAATGAAAAAGGTGCAATTGGCGTCCAGCGACGAAATCAGCCGCGAAGATGGGCTACGGTCCTTTGGACGCTTGTTACGCCAGAGCAAGATCATCAAACTGAACAACGGGCGTTTTCAGGTGTCCAAAGACACCCGGTTCCGGCCTGACGACAAGATCGCTCAAGGCTGATCAGCACGAAACGATCAAAGACAAGCGGCCGAATATCGCGGCTGCTTGTCGCGCAGGCCCACTACACCGGCTGTCAGCCTTCGCCCTGACCCCGACTTGGTGCGCCTGAACCCGCACCACCACCAGTGCCGCTGCCCGCCTTGTCGTTGACGTTCTGCACGACGTTGCCGCGCATTTCATCTGTGCCGGGTGTGTCGATGCTCTGGGCCTGGTTTTCATCATGGTTCTTGGCCAAAACGGCGTCGGTTTCCGTCGCCCAAGGGTTATTGTGCGCCGCAATCGCAGGCGTGCACAAAGCAACTGCGACGACGGCACCGGCAAGTCTTATGCTTTTCATGAGGACTTCTTTTCTGATATTCAATGCAGGTCATATATGGATTATTGAATATAACGACCAATGAACACCAGTGCGCGGCATTTCCGTCAGTGGAAATCCGCCTTGTCGTCGGGGTCCGGCTGCCCGATCCCCTGAAACACCCATTTCAAGGGAAACGCCCACCCGATCCCAAGCGCGACATAGATAAAGAACTCGATCGCCTTGGGAAAACGCGATGCCTCGCTCATCACGGTGACGGCGACCACGATATAGGCGGGCAGCCCGATCACCAGAACGGCAAGCGCCAGACGCTTGCGAGCTTTGTATCCCAGCGCCATCAGTCGGCAAAGGGATCGGTAACAAGGATCGTATCCTCGCGTTCTGGCGAGGTGGACACAAGTGCGACCGGGCAGTCGATCAATTCCTCGATCCGGCGGACGTATTTGATGGCCTGCGCCGGCAGGTCGGCCCAAGACCGTGCGCCTTCGGTGGATTGCGACCAGCCTTCGATTTCTTCGTAGATCGGCGTGCAACGGGCCTGCTGATCTGCGGCCGTGGGCAGATAATCAAGTTGCTTGCCATCCAATTCGTAACCGACGCAGATGCGCAGGGTTTCGAACCCGTCCAGCACATCCAGCTTGGTCAGGGCGATACCGTTGATACCCGATGTCGCACAGGTCTGGCGCAAAAGGCAGGCATCAAACCAGCCGCAGCGCCGCTTGCGCCCGGTGGTCGTGCCGAATTCATGGCCCCTTTCGCCCAACCGCTGGCCGTCGTCATCGTGCAATTCGGTTGGAAACGGGCCCTCGCCTACGCGGGTCGTATAGGCCTTGACGATACCCAGTACGAAATCAATCGCCCCCGGTCCCATCCCGACACCCGTTGCCGCCTGGCCCGCGATCACGTTGGACGAAGTCACATAGGGGTAGGTTCCGAAATCAATATCCAGCAATGCGCCCTGCGCGCCCTCGAAAAGGATGCGCTTGCCCGCCTTGCGCTTTTCGTTCAGCACCTTCCAGACGGGGGCAGCATATTGCAGGATGGCGGGTGCGACCTCGCGCAGCTTTGCCAGCACCGCGTCCCGATCAATCGGGTCAAGCCCCAGACCACGGCGCAGCGCGTCATGGTGAATCAGCGCACGGTCAAGCCGCAGTTCCAGTGTCGCATCGTCGGCCAGATCGGCCACACGGATCACGCGGCGACCGACCTTGTCTTCGTAGCAGGGGCCAATGCCGCGCCCGGTCGTGCCGATCTTGGCAACGGAATTCTGGCTTTCGCGGGCGCGGTCCAATTCGCCATGAAACGGCAGGATCAACGGCGTGTTTTCCGCGATCATCAATGTGTCCGGCGTGATGGACACACCTTGTGCGCGCAATGTCTCGATCTCGGCCAGCAGGTGCCAGGGATCAAGCACGACACCATTGCCGATGACAGACAACTTGCCCCCGCGCACCACGCCGGATGGCAGTGCGTGCAGTTTGTAGACCTGACTATCAATGACCAGCGTATGCCCCGCGTTATGTCCACCCTGAAAACGGGCGATCACATCGGCACGTTCGGACAGCCAGTCCACAATCTTGCCTTTGCCTTCGTCGCCCCACTGGGCCCCAACGACCACAACATTTGCCATAAGATATCTGTTCCTTTTACGCTGACCTGCCCCCTATATCGTTGCACCCTGCCATGCGAAACAGGAAATTTGCCGCAGGCCTGCACTGGACAGAGCCAGACATAAAGCTCGCACGCGCCCGCAGGCAAGATCAGGGGTTGCGGGCCTGCGCGTCAGCTTTTAGATACCGCCTGTCCGCACCCGCGCCCTGAAAGGCAATTTCATGGAAAACGTCGTCCTTATCATCCACCTGATCTTGGCGCTGAGCCTGATTGGAACCGTTCTGTTGCAGCGGTCCGAAGGTGGTGGCCTGGGAATGGGCGGCGGCGGCGGCGGTGCCACCGGCGGACGGCCGGCCCCAACCGCGATGAGTAAATTCACCTGGGCACTCGCAGTTGCGTTCATCTGCACATCCATTGCGCTGACATTGATTGCGGCCAATAACACGGCTGGATCATCGGTTGTGGACCGCCTGGGCGGCGATACAGCGACCGAGCAGGACACGGATGCGCCTGACCTGGGTGGCAGCCTGTTGCCCCCGGTCGCAGATGATGCGCCCTTGCTGCCGTCGGGTGACTGACCACAAGCAGTTGCAGGGCCAACACGATTGGCAACATGATATTGCGCCGCCGGTTGCGCTTCGGGTGCGAATCCGGTAATAGTCAAATCCCGTGATGATGCGAATTTGACGGTTCGCTTTCCCACAAAATTTGGAACTTCTCACGGGGGCCTCAGGCTATGGCGCGTTACATTTTCATTACCGGTGGCGTTGTGTCCTCTTTGGGCAAGGGGCTCGCATCCGCCGCCCTGGGCGCATTGCTTCAGGCACGCGGTTTTTCGGTGCGGCTGCGCAAGCTTGATCCCTATCTGAACGTCGATCCCGGCACCATGTCACCGTTTGAACATGGCGAGGTTTTCGTCACGGACGACGGCGCAGAAACAGACTTGGACCTTGGCCACTACGAACGCTTTACCGGCGTGCCCGCGCGCATGACGGATTCGGTGTCATCGGGCCGCATCTATTCCAACGTGTTGGAAAAGGAACGCCGCGGCGATTACCTGGGCAAGACCATTCAGGTGGTTCCTCACGTCACCAACGAAATCAAGGATTTCCTGAAGATCGGCGAAGACGAGGTCGATTTCATGCTGTGTGAAATCGGCGGCACCGTCGGCGATATCGAAGGCCTGCCCTTCTTTGAAGCGATCCGCCAGTTCGCCCATGACAAACCGCGCGGCCAGTGCATATTCATGCACCTGACCCTGCTGCCCTATCTGGCTGCATCCGGTGAATTGAAAACCAAACCGACCCAGCACAGCGTCAAAGAACTCCAATCCATCGGCATCGCGCCCGATATCCTTGTTTGCCGATCTGAACATCCGATTCCGGAAAAAGAGCGCGAAAAAATCGCCCTTTTCTGCAATGTGCGCAAACAATGCGTGGTTGCCGCCTATGATCTGAAATCCATCTACGAAGCCCCGCTGGCCTATCACGAACAGGGCCTGGATCAGGCGGTTCTGGATGCCTTTGATATCTCGCCCGCTCCTGCACCCAAGCTGGACGTCTGGCACGATGTCTATGACCGAATTCACAACCCCGAAGGCCACGTCAAGGTCGCCATCGTCGGCAAATACACCCAGCTGGAAGACGCCTACAAGTCCATCGCAGAGGCACTCACCCATGGCGGCATGGCCAACCGGGTCAAGGTAAAGGTTGAATGGGTCGATGCAGAATTGTTCGACCGCGACGATGCTGCCCCCTATCTGGAAGGGTATCACGCGATCATCGTGCCCGGCGGCTTTGGCGAACGCGGGACTGAGGGCAAGATCAAGGCGGCGCAATTCGCCCGCGAAAAGAAAATCCCCTATCTGGGGATCTGTTTGGGCATGCAGATGGCCGTGATCGAGGCGGCGCGCAACGTTGCCGGCATGAAAACCGCCGGGTCCGAAGAATTTGACCATGAGGCGGGCAAGAAGCGGTTCGAGCCTGTGGTCTATCACCTCAAGGAATGGGTGCAGGGCAACCAGAGCGTGACGCGCAAAGCAGATGACGACAAGGGCGGCACAATGCGCCTCGGGTCCTATCACGCGACACTGGCCGAAGGATCAAAGGTAGCGGAAATCTATGGCACGACCGCCATCGACGAACGCCACCGCCACCGCTACGAGGTGGATATCAAGTATCGGGAGGCACTGGAAAAGGTCGGGTTGAAATTCTCGGGTATGTCCCCCGACGGCAAATTGCCCGAAATCGTGGAATGGCAGGACCACACCTGGTTCATCGGCGTGCAATTTCACCCGGAACTGAAATCAAAGCCCTTCGCCCCGCACCCGCTGTTCGCGGATTTTGTCAGGGCAGCGGTGGAGACGTCGCGGTTAGTCTAGGCGTACTTCAATGTCCATTTTGCCGGACAAATCGGTCGTTGAAGTTGAATGCTGAAGCACTAAAACCCTCAGTGAAACAAGGGGCTAGTGGATGATTAGAAAAATTTCTTCCTTGATTTCTCTCGGGCTCGCCTTCGCTTTTGGGTATTTGTACTACGCCAGGTATTTCAAATGGCGCAATTGTTTCAATGAACTAGGCCGGTGCTTCGACGATGACGCGGGTATCGTATATTTAGAGCAATCAGGGGCCGCATGGTTCTTATTCGCTGTGCTGGCTCTTGGAGCAGGCCTCTACAATGCAGGGCATCTGAGCAAATCTAAACGGTAATCCGGGCTCCAAGCAAAACTTCGCAGCACACCAAGATATTTCCCTTAAAACCCAAAGGTCACCTTACGCGTCAGGACAACGCTGGCGCCAACTTGATCGGTGGTCTGCACGATCGGGCTGTTGGTGGCGTCGCCTTGCAACTGGTCATAGCGGATCGTGCCGGTCAGGCCCCAGTCTTCGTTGAACTGGTAATGCGCCTCGGCCTTGACCCCCGCGCTCAGGATGCCGCCTTGTGCGTCATAGGCGACAAAGCTGCTGTTTGCCGCCTCGTCCGCAGTGATCCCGAAATAGGTCTGTGCATAATCGTCGCTGCCCCAGAACACCCGCGGCCCCGCGCGCAGCGTCACCTGTGCGCTGGGCTGATAGATCAGGTCGCCGCCGATTTCACCAACCAGGGAATCATGCCCGATCACGCCGGAGCGCAGATCAGCAAACAGATCATAGCCGCTACCATAATACCGGACACCGCCGCCCAACTCGACCGAGGCGTCAATGGTGTCCAATCCGGCAAGTTCATCAAATTCATCGGCAGTGCGTTCGCTGATGAACCGGACAGACCCGCCAAAACCAAACCCCTTGGTTTCGGCCCCACCGATAGTCACCCCGCCCAGTTGCAGCCGTTCCAGCTGAAAACTGCCAGTCGGGCCAACGACCATTTCGTCCGATCCGAAATACCCCGGCTTTACCTGCGCGCCGACCCCGATATGGGCGGAAATCCCGTTGCCGCCATCCTGCGCCGACAGAGTTTGCCCCGCGCTGATCGCAGTAATGATCGTGAACATGCGTATAAGCATCGAAACGAAATCCTTTTCCTGTCTTTTACTAGGTTAGCGCGCGCCCGTGCTGCGGCAACACTTGGCCCCGGTGCCGTTTACGGCTAATGCGAGGAAAACCAAAGGGGTCACATGCTTTCCTATCAACACGGCTATCACGCAGGCAATCTCGCGGATGTGCATAAACACGGCCTGCTGGCATGGGCGCTGGATTACATGATCCAAAAGGACAAACCCCTGTCCTATCTGGAAACGCACGCCGGGCGCGGTTTGTATGACCTGACCGATGCAGCGGCGACCAAGACCGGCGAAGCCGCCAAGGGAATCGCCATTGCGGCAGACTGGTTCGCGCCCGATCACCCTTATGCACAGGTTTTGGCGCGCATCCGTGCCACCCACGGGCCTGATGCCTACCCCGGATCACCGCTGGTCGCGGCCGAAATCCTGCGCGCGGTGGACAGCATCCATCTGTCGGAACTGCATCCGCAGGAATTTGCGGCCCTTCAGGCCAACATGGCCCCTTATGGCGGGATTTTCCGTCAGCGCGATGGCTGGGACATGGCGCTGTCGCTGTGCCCGCCCGACCCGCGCCGGGGGCTGTTGCTGATCGATCCGTCGTATGAGGTGAAAACTGATTACCAGACCATCCCCGATACCATTGCCAAGATCCACCGCAAATGGGGGGTTGGCGTCATCATGCTGTGGTATCCGATTCTGACGGACGCGCCCCATCTGCCCATGGTCAAGGCCCTGCGCGCCGCGATTCCCGACGGCGTGGTGCACGAGGTGCGTTTTCCCCCTGCGCGCCCCGGTCACCGCATGGTCGGATCAGGCCTGTTCGTCGTGAACCCGCCCTATGGCTTCACACATGAGGGAGCACGGCTTGCCGCCCTCTTTCAAGAACAGCTGAAGGGGGCTATGTAAGGCGCATGTTTGCTGATCTTCTCCGGCGTTTGACCGCCCCCGCCCCCGAAAGACTATCTGATCCCGATGCGCGACTTGCGCTGGGTGCGCTTTTGGTGCGCATCGCGCGATCCGACGGTCACTATGCCGCAATCGAGATCGCCCAGATCGATAAATCGCTGGCCAGCCGATACGGGTTATCCCCATTCGAGGCAACGGCCCTGCGCGCGCAATGCGAAGCGCTGGAATCAGAGGCGCCCGACACGGTTCGTTTCACCCGTGCGATCAAGGACGCGGTTGACTACGACAACCGGGTCGGTGTGATCGAGGCGCTATGGTCCGTCGTCATGGCCGATGGCAGCCGCGAAGAAGAAGAGGACAGTATCATGCGCATGACCGCATCGCTGCTGGGCGTATCCGATCAGGACAGCCACAAGGCGCGCCTGCGCGTCAGCCCCGACAAGGGATGATTGAAAGCCTGTCTGTCTCTGTGGTCCTGTTCAAGGGCGCGACAAGGCGCCGTTGCATGGCAGCGATACCTACCCTTGCGCCCACAGATCATCAGGCGAACAACCTGTGCGGGATCACGACCCTTCCCTCACACGCACATGATCTGCCTTTTACGCCTGCGAAACGGGCAATCGCAACCTGACGCAGGGTTAAAGTGCATGATACCGTTGCAAATGTTTAAAAAATGCGCCCTAATCACCGGTAGAGTAATAAAAGCTGCCAAAATTGACTAATCCTGCCCCCGTCATCGAAATTCGTAATCTGCACAAATCCTATGGCGCACTTGAGGTGCTGAAGGGTGTCGATATCACTGCACCTGCAGGGCACGTCGTGTCATTGATCGGATCATCGGGGTCCGGAAAATCCACGCTGCTGCGCTGCGCCAACCTGCTGGAGGACAGCCAGCAAGGGGATGTGATCTTTTGCGGCGAGCTGGTGATCTGGAAAGGGACCGGCATGAACCGCCGGCCCGGCGATCATGCGCAGATGATCCGCATCCGCACCAACCTGTCGATGGTGTTTCAGCAGTTCAATCTTTGGGCCCACATGACGATCCTGCAAAACGTGATGGAGGCGCCGGTCACGGTGCTGAAGCGCGAAAAGGCAGAGGTCGAGGCCGCCGCGCGCAAATATCTGGACAAGGTGGGGATCGGCGACAAATGTGATGTCTATCCGGCGCAACTGTCCGGCGGGCAGCAACAGCGCGCCGCCATCGCCCGCGCGTTGTGCATGGAGCCAAAGGCGCTGCTGTTTGACGAACCGACAAGCGCGCTGGACCCCGAACTGGAGCAAGAGGTGGTCAAGGTCATCAAGGATCTGGCCGCCGAAGGCCGCACCATGATCATCGTTACCCACGACATGCGCCTTGCCGCCGATGTCAGCGATCACGTCGTGTTCCTGCACCAAGGCAAAATCGAGGAAGAAGGGCCGCCAGAGACACTGTTTGGCCACCCCAAAACCGACCGGCTGCGCGGCTTTCTGTCCGCCACGGTTTCATGAACATCTAACGGGAGAAAAAGATGAAAAAACTGATCCTTTCCACCACCGCGCTGGCCTTTGTGGGCGGCATGGCCTTTGCCGCCGGGCACTCTGTCGTGCGTATGGGCACCGAAGGCGCTTACCCTCCGTACAACTATCTCAATGACGATGGCGAGGTTGATGGCTTCGAGCGTGAGGTCGGCGACGAAATGTGCGCGCGCGCAGAACTGACCTGCGAGTGGGTCACGACGGATTGGGACGGCATTATTCCCAACCTTGTGTCCGGGAACTATGACACCATCATCGCCGGTATGTCGATTACCGATGAACGTGATGAAGTCATTGATTTCACACAAGACTACTATCCACCCACTGCTTCGGCCTATGTCGC
The DNA here is from genome assembly GCF_965660735.1 of Yoonia sp. Taxonomy (GTDB): domain Bacteria; phylum Pseudomonadota; class Alphaproteobacteria; order Rhodobacterales; family Rhodobacteraceae; genus Yoonia. The sequence continues at coordinate 25,465 of NZ_CBFIBD010000014.1, read as the reverse complement.
GGCCTCTGACGGTGTCGATCTGACCGGCGGCGTCGTTGCCGCCCAGGCCACGACCATTCAGGCCGGTCACGTGGTTGACACCGGCGCCACCCTGCTGGAATTCGCGACCCCCGAAGAAACCATTGCTGCCGTCCGCGCGGGCGAGGCTGATGCCGTATTTGCCGACAAGGATTTCCTTGTGCCGATCGTGGATGCGTCGGGTGGCGAATTGATGTTCGTGGGCGATGACGTGCCCCTTGGTGGGGGCATCGGCATGGGTATCCGCGAAAGTGATACCGAACTGCGCACCAAAATGGATGCCGCCATCACAACGATGAAGGAAGACGGCACGCTGAATGCGATGTTGATCAAGTGGTTCGGCGAAGACACGGCCACATACTAAGCATTTCGCGCCCCGGCCCGTACCGCCGGGGCGCAATTGCATCCACCCTCTTTCCAAGAACATGCAGCATTCCCGCGCCCACCCAGAGGCCCCGCCATTTTCAGCTACTGCACCGATCCCGCGACCCTTGACGGCCTGACGTGGCTGTCGTGCTACCTGACCACAGGCAAGCATATGGGACTGTATTGGGCCGTGGGCACAGTGTTGATCCTGCTGGCGATTACGGCCCCCCTGGCGTTGTCATTCGGGTTTGGCGGGGCGGCTGCGGCCCGCAGCCATGTGCCGCCACTGCGCTGGCTCGGCAAAACCTATATCGCCATCGTGCGTGGTGTGCCCGACATTGCGTTTTTCCTGTTCTTCGTGATCGCGCTGGACCAGGCGATCGAATATTTACGTCACAAGGTCAAATGCCCCGACTGGCCCGATGCCATCCGGCAAGGCAACGATTTCGTGGTATGTGAGGCCGCCAAGATGCCGCTGGGCAATGCGCCGCAATGGGTACACGAGACCTATGGGTTTTTCATTGCGGTCTTTACTTTTGCGCTGGTTTTCGGGGCCTTTGCCGCCAATGTCCTGTATGGTGCAATGACCGCCGTGCCCCGCGGCCAGTTGGAAACGGCCGAAGCCTATGGCATGTCGCGCCGCCAGACCTTTTGGCGCATCCTTGTGCCGCAAATGTGGGTCTATGCATTACCGGGCCTGTCGAACCTTTGGATGGTCCTGATCAAGGCGACGCCGCTGCTGTTCCTGCTGGGGGTCGAGGATATCGTCTATTGGGCGCGCGAGCTGGGCGGCACCAAAACCCCGCAATTCACCGACTACCCCCACCCTGACTGGCGGATGTGGTATTTTCTGGCGCTGCTGGTCTTTTATCTATGCTTTACCAAAGTGTCAGAGGTCGTGCTTGGGCGGGTGATGGCCCGCCTGACCAAAGGCCAGGCGACCGCCGCAGGTGAACGGCAACGAAAGGCCGCAGTATGAGTTGCTGGGAAACGGTTCTGGATTACGGGCTGCGCAGTATCGGCTACGGTGAACGGCTATTGCCACGCAGCGATTTCACGCTGTGCCAGCAGTTCACGCTGATCGGATCGGGCTTGATCTGGAATATCTATTTCGGCATCTTCGCCCTCTGCACCGGCTTTTTCCTTGCCACGGCTGTCGCAATGGGCAAGGCCGCGCAAAACCCTCTATTACGCAAACCCGCCGAATGGTTCATCTTTGTCTTCCGCGGCTCGCCCCTGTTCATTCAGTTCTTCTTTGCGTATTTTCTGTTTCTAAGCCTCAAGGGCTCGTATCCATTCTTTAGCCCGCTGACATCGGCCTGGGCCGGGGCGTTGCTGGTATTGTTCCTGAATACCGCCGCCTACACCGGTGAAATTTTCTATGGCGCGCTACAATCCATCCCCAAGGGCGACACCGAAGCCGCCGACGCTTACGGGTTGTCCGGTTGGACACGGTTCCGACGGGTGATCTGGCCCACCATGCTGCGGCTGGCCTGGCCCGCGTATACCAACGAGGCGATCTTTCTGTTCCACGCCACTACGCTGGTCTATTTTTCGGGGTTTCCCGCCGTGCAGCAGCGGGGTGACGCGCTGTATTACGCCAGTTATTTCGCGGACAAGACGTTCAACCCCTTTGTGCCCTACCCGATCCTTGCAGGGTATTTCATTCTGCTGACGCTGGCGATCATCGGTGTCTTCAGTCTGGTGAACAAACGGTTGAACCGGCATCTTCCGCAAGAATACCGGCCCAAATTGCGGTTCCGCCCACAGGTGATCAGATGAGCTGGCTCGACGATCACCCGGAGGTGCGCAACGTGCGCTGCGGTGCGGCTGACCTGAACGGACAGGCGCGCGGCAAACGCGTGCCGCGCCGTTTCGCCGACAAGCTGGAAAAGGAAGGCACGCGGTTTCCCCTGTCGGTACTGAACCTTGATATCTGGGGCGAAGACATCGACGACAGCCCGCTGGTGTTCGAAAGCGGCGATGCCGATGGCGTGCTACTGCCGACCGAACGTGGCTATGTGCCGATGCCTTGGCTGTCATCGCCCTCTGCCATCCTGCCGCTGTGGTCGTTTCACGAAGACGGCACACCCTTTGGCGGCGATCCGCGCCATGCGCTGGCCAGTGTCGTCGCACGCTATGCGGAACGCGGGCTGACCCCGGTTGTCGCCACCGAAATGGAATTCTATCTGGTCGATGACAGTGGCCGCGACATCCGCCAACCCAAATCCCCGCGGTCCGGCAAACGCCGCGCCGGGGCCGAGGTGCTGTCGCTGCGCGCACTGGATTCATTCGATCAGTTTTTCAACGAGCTTTACGACGCCTGCGACATCATGGACATCCCCGCCGAGGCCGCTATTTCGGAAGGGGGGATCGGCCAGTTCGAGGACAACCTTGAACATGTGCCCGACGCGCTGAAGGCTGCAGATGATGCATGGCTGTTCAAGATGCTGGTGCGCGGCACGGCGCGCAATCACGGTATGGCGGCCAGTTTCATGGCCAAACCCTATCCCGATTATGCCGGAAACGGGCTGCATATGCATTTTTCCGTGATCGACAACCAAGGCAACAATGTCTTTGCCAATGACACGCATGACGGCAGCACACTGCTGCACAACGCGATTGCCGGGTGCATTGCCGGCATTCCCGACCTAGCGCTGATCTTTGCGCCGCATGGCAACAGTTTCGAACGGCTGGTCCCCGGCAGCCACGCGCCCACGGGCATATGCTGGGCTTATGACAACCGCACCGCATCGGTGCGTGTGCCGGGCGGCAGTTTCAAGGCCCGGCGGATCGAACACCGCGTCGCGGGCGGCGATGTGAACCCCTATCTGTTCATCGCGGCAGTGCTGGGGTCGGCCCTCGTCGGGATCGAGGATAACCTGACGCCACCTGATCCCATCATCGGAAACGCATATACACAAAAACTACCTCAGGTGCCGCATAGCTGGGGCGCCGCGATTGACGCATTCGAAGCCAGCGTGCTGGCACGGCGGATATTCAACGATGAACTTGTGGTGAACCTGATCCGGACAAAACGGCAGGAAATGCATTATTTTCAGGAACTCAGCCCCGAAGAGCAGCTGGAACTCTATCTTGACACCGTGTGAGGGGCCGGACAGAAATTTCGCGAAATTTCTGTCCGATGGACCCGCTTGCAGCGGCCATTCAGCCAAGGTAGCCTGAGCCTAAATAAACCCACGGATCATCCATGAAAATCGGCATCCTGCAAACTGGCCATGCACCTGATGAATTGCGTTCATCGGGTGATATTTCTGATCATTTCGAAAAAATGCTGTCGGGACAGGGTTTTGACTTTGTCACCTACAGCGTCGTCGATATGGCCTTTCCGCTGTCAGCAACAGACTGTGATGGCTGGATCATTACCGGGTCCAAACACGGGGCCTATGAGGATTTGCCATTCATTGCGCCGCTGATGGCCCTGATACAGGACATCTACAATGCAGATGTGCCTTTGGTCGGTATCTGTTTTGGCCACCAGATCATTGCGCAGGCGCTTGGCGGACGGGTTGAGAAATTCGCAGGCGGATGGTCCGTCGGCCCGACGACATATGATTGGAATGGCACTGCCGTTTCATTGAACGCATGGCATCAGGATCAGGTTGTCGTCCGCCCCCGGGACGCGACCGTCTACGCCTCCAGTGACTTTTGCGAAAACGCAGCCCTGGTTTACGGCCGCCGCGCCTTTACGGTCCAACCGCATCCTGAATACGATGCCAATTTCATTTCCGGCCTCGCCACCCACCGCGGACCCGGCGTTGTGCCGGACGATCAACTGGCCGATCTGCGCGCCCGGGCTGATATCGCTGTCGATAACGCACAGATCGCCGCACAGATTGCGGGTTTCTTCAAAGAAAGAACGATCCAATGACATGGACAAACCATATCCCCGAAGCCGCGAAACGTTACCTTGAAAACAACCGCCTGGACGAGGTTGAATGCGTCATCGCCGACCTGCCCGGCATCGCCCGCGGCAAGGCAGTACCGGCCGTCAAATGGGACAAGCAAACCCATTTCCACCTGCCCAATTCGATTTTTTTCCAGACCATCACCGGCGACTGGGGCGAGGCCGCGGGCCCCGACGGGTTCCTTGAACCCGACATGATCCTGAAGCCCGATCTGACCACCGCCACCGCCGCCCCCTGGGCCGAGGATGGCACATTGCAGGTGATCCACGATGCCTTTGACCAAAAGGGCAAGCCGGTGCCCTTCTCGCCGCGCAATGTGCTGCGCCGGGTGCTTGATCTTTACAAGGCAGAAGGCTGGACGCCGGTCATTGCGCCGGAAATGGAGTTCTATCTTGTGGGCCGCAACATCGATCCCGCCAAGCCGATCGAGCCGATGATGGGCCGCACCGGGCGCCCTGCGGCGGGGCGGCAGGCCTATTCGATGTCGGCGGTCGATGATTATGGCCCGGTGATCGACGATATTTATGAATACGCCGAAATCCAGGGGATAGAGATCGACGGCATCGCGCAGGAAGGCGGCGCGGGGCAGTTGGAAATCAACCTGCGCCACGGCGATCCGATCCTGCTGGCGGATCAGGTGTTCTATTTCAAGCGCCTGATCCGCGAAGCCGCGTTGAAACACGATTGTTTCGCCACCTTCATGGCCAAGCCGATCGAGGGCGAGCCGGGATCTGCCATGCATATCCACCATTCGGTGCTGGATGAAAAAGGCCGCAACATCTTTACCGGCCCGCAGGGTGGCGAAACGGATGCGTTTTTCCATTTTATCGGCGGATTGCAGGAACATATGCCCAGCGTGATCGCCATGATCGCGCCCTATGTGAACAGTTTCCGCCGCTACGTGCGCGACCACGCCGCCCCGATCAACCTCGAATGGGGCCGCGACAACCGCACAACGGGCATCCGTATTCCGATTTCAGACCCCGCCGCACGACGCGTGGAAAACCGGCTGGCGGGGATGGATTGCAACCCCTATCTGGCCATCGCCGCATCGCTGGCCTGCGGTTATCTTGGCCTGCGCGACGAGATCCGCCCCGACAAACGCTGGCGCGGTGACGCGTATGAGGCCGAGGATGAAATCCCCCAGGGGCTTTATGCAGCACTTGAACTGTTCGATGACGCCAAAGCCATTCACGACGTGATCGGACCCGATTTTGCGCGGGTCTATTCCATCGTGAAACGGGCAGAATACAATGAATTCCTGCAAGTCATCAGCCCGTGGGAACGTGAACATCTGTTGCTGAACGTCTGACCCGATGAATCCGCTCTACCGCAACGACCGCCCCGGCCAATTTCCCAAGAGCTGGTACGCCGCGACGGCCGAACTGCCGCCCGAACGCCCGCCGCTTTATGGGCAGACGGTGACGGATGTCTGCGTGATCGGCGCAGGTTTTACCGGCCTGTCGGCGGCGCTGCATCTGGCACGCAAGGGGCTGGATGTGGTCGTGCTGGATGCGCACCGTGCTGGTTTCGGCGCATCGGGGCGCAACGGTGGGCAGGTCGGCAGCGGCTATAACGCCAGCCAAAGTACGTTGGAGAAAAAGCTGGGGCTTGATGCCGCCCGCGCGCTATGGGCGCTGGCCGAAGAGGCCAAGCAGGACATCCGCGACACCTGTGCACATGACATCCCCGAGGCGCGCTACACCCCCGGCGTCGCCCATGGATTTTACAGCACGAAAGAGGCCCGCGACGCCGCGACCGAGGCGCAACATCTGGCCGATACCTATGGCTATGACCAGATCACACAGTTTGACGCCGACGCCATGCGCGCACTTGTCAAATCGCCCGCCTATCAGGGCGGCGAATTGGACATGGGGGCGGGCCATCTCCACCCGCTGCGCTATGCACTGGGGCTGGCAAGACTGGCCGAAGAAGCAGGCGCACGGCTTTTTGACCGGTCAGAGGTGCATCACATCGCCCATGGTGACCCAGCCGAGGTGCGCACGGACAAGGGCTGTGTAAAGGCACGGCATGTGATCCTTGCAGGTAACGGCTATCTGCCGAATATCGAACGCAAGGTGGCCGCCAAAGTCATGCCTATCAACAGTTTCATCTGCGCAACCGCACCCTTGGGCGACCGTGCCGCCGATGTGCTGGCGCGCGATATCGCCGTCGCCGACAGCAAATTCGTGGTGAATTATTACCGCCTGTCCGAAGACAAAAGGCTACTGTTCGGCGGACGCGAAAGTTATTCCATCGGCTTTCCCGGCGACATCAGCACCGCGCTGATCGCGCGGATGACCATGCTGTTCCCGCAGCTTGCGGGTGTGTCGGTCGATTACGTTTGGGGCGGTACGCTGGGCATCACCATGACCCGCCTGCCCGCGATCCAACGCGTTGCGCCGAACGTGCTTTCAGGTGCTGGTTTTTCCGGCCATGGCGTGGCCCTCTCCGGGCTTGCAGGCAAGGTCATGGCCGAAGCGATTGCCGGTCAGGCAGGGCGTTTTGATACGCTGGCAGGACTGAAAGTGCCCAACTTTCCCGGCGGCACTGCGTTGCGTGCGCCGCTGCTGACACTTGCGATGACATGGTATGCCCTGCGTGATCGGCTTGGTGTTTGACCAATTCTGGGCGCTAATCTGACGCAGTAAAGCCACATTGTCTATTTACCGACAATGATGCGGAATGACGTGCGGTGGATCGTAATGACCTCTTATTCAATCGATCGTAACATTGGCCTTGCGGATGTTTTTGACAGGGCAGAGTTGGCTTTTATCGGGCTGATTGGTGCTGTGTTTTGCACCGTTATCCTAATGTCCCTGACTGGCGATCAAGTGGTTGCCTGGCATCGTATGGCGGCAAGTCTGACAGCCGCACTCTGCCTCGTCTTCGGGGGCGTTTACATGCGCGTGTTCAAAGGGACCGAACGCACTGCAAAAAGCGCGGTGGTCATTGGCCTCAGTACGGTTTTCGGGCTATCCATGCTTGTCTTCTTTTCGCTGCACATGCCCCGGCCTGCCCCCGCCCTGTCCGACAGCCTTTTAGCGATGGATCGCTGGTTGGGATACGACTGGTCGATGTTGTCGGCGTGGGTCGCGGGCGTTCCCCATCTAGGCGAATTACTGCAGGTTTTCTATTGGTCGGCATTTCTACAGGTGGTCGCTGTCCTGGGACTGCTGTCATATCTTGGGCGGTTTCGTGATGTGGACAGGATGGTGTTTGCCAACGCAATCGGACTGCTCCTGGTCTTTCTCATGTGGCAGGTCTTTCCCAACCTGAGCCAATCCACCTATCAAACCGTCCCGGCAGAAATAGCGCAAGGAACTCATCTGCTGTCCGGCAACATATATGCCCGATCTTTGCTTGATATGGCGGCAAACAGTCTTCCTTTGGGGCAATTGGACCGGATGCTTGGGCAAGTTTCGTTCCCTTCCTATCAAATCGTCATATGCGTGCTTGCCGTCTGGTTCAGCAGAGCGACCATCTTGTTCTGGCCGATCGTGGTGATCAATCTGATTGTGGTCCCTGCCGTCCTGATCCATGGCAGCCACCACGTGGCCGACCTGATCGGCGGCGTTGCTGTCGCTGTGATCGCCGTTGGGCTGGCAGATGTGCTCTTTAATCAACTCCTTCGGAGCGGGCCACCACAAGCGATATAGCTACGGCTTGGGCAGCATTGCCCCCATTGTAAGCAGCACGTTCCGCCCCTATCGTGCACTGAACGATAGTAAAGAGGTCACCCATGCCTGACGATTCCCCCAACAGTTGGGAGGCGCGCGCCGACGCCAGTTCCTTTTATGGGTTCACCGATCTGCCTACGGTCCATGACCGCGGCACGATCGTGCTGACCCATGGCAAGGGTCCATATGTCTATGACATCGCCGGGCGCGAATATCTTGATGCAAATTCCGGCCTGTGGAATATGGTTGCCGGATTTGATCACCCCGGACTGATCCGCGCGGCACAGGACCAATACGCGAGGTTCCCCGGATATCACGCGTTTTTCGGCCGCATGTCCGACCAAACCGTCATGCTTTCGGAAAAACTGGTCGAGGTGTCACCGTTTGACAGGGCCAAGGTGTTTTACACCAACTCGGGATCCGAGGCGAATGACACGATGGTCAAGATGCTGTGGTTTCTGTCCCGCGCCGAAGGCAAGCCAGAGCGCCGCAAGATCCTGACCCGCGAAAACGGCTATCACGGCGTGACTGTCGTCAGCGCCTCGATGACAGGCAAGCCCTATAACAGCGTGTTCGGCCTGCCGCTGGACGGGTTTATCCATCTGTCTTGCCCGCATTACTGGCGTTTCGGCAAAGAGGGTGAAAGCGAGGCGCAATTCACCGCCCGCATGGCGCAAGAGCTTGAAGACACCATTCATCGTGAAGGCCCCGATACCATCGCCGGTTTCTTTGCAGAACCGGTCATGGGGGCCGGTGGCGTTATCCCACCCTCTGCAGGGTATTTTCAGGCAATCCAGCCGGTCTTGCGCAAATACGGCATCCCCCTGATCGCGGATGAGGTCATCACCGGCTTTGGCCGCACTGGCAATACATGGGGCTGTGAAACCTATGATTTCATGCCCGATGCGATCATTTCCTCAAAAAATCTGACGGCGGGTTTTTTCCCGATGGGGGCGGTTATCCTGGGCCCTGACCTGGCCGACAGGCTCCAATCTGCCGCCGAAGAGATCGAGGAATTCCCGCATGGCTTCACCGCGTCCGGCCACCCGGTAGGTTGCGCGATTGCGTTGAAAGCAATTGATGTGGTGATGAACGAAGGATTGGCTGAAAACGTGCGCACCCTGACGCCACTGTTCGAAGAAGGCATGGCGCGGCTGGCCGAAAACCCCAACATCGGCGAGTGGCGTGGCAAGGGCCTTATGGGCGCGCTCGAGGCTGTCGCCGACAAAGAGACAAAGCGCCCCTTTGACGGGTCGCTGTCGGTCAGCGAACGAATCGCCAATGCCTGCACCGATCAGGGATTGATCTGTCGCCCGCTGGGTCAGGCAGTCGTGTTATGCCCGCCGTTCATTTTCACACCCGCGCATATGGATGAGATGTTCGGCAAGCTGGAAAAGGCGCTCAATGGCGTGTTCGCAGAGGTGGCCTGACCCTGGGTCATGCCACCTGCCCGCTTACTTGTTCATCTTAGACAGCTTTTCCTGCAATGCAGCCAGCTGGCTTTTGATTTCGCCCAGATCATCTTCTTCCTTGGCAGGGGTGCTGCTGCCGGGGATGATGCCGCCAGTCATGGCCTTGAAAAACGCCTCCTGCTGGGCGCGCATCGCCTCGAAACCCGGCATCGCGGCCATCGGATTGGCCTTGCCCATGTTCTCCATGGCTTTCGATTGCCCTTCGCGCAGCATCTCGAAACTGGCTTGCAGGAATTGCGGCACCACCGAGGCGGCCTGCGTTGTATAGCTGCGGACCAGATCGGTCAGCACATCAACGGGCAGGACGTTCTCACCGCGACTTTCGTGTTCTGCTATAATCTGCAATAGATATTGCCGTGTCAGATCATCACCCGATTTCAGATCCACGATCTGCACTTCCCGCCCTTCGCGAATGAAAAACGCGATATCTTCCAAGGTGACATAGTCGCTGGTCTCGGTGTTATAAAGACGCCGGCTCGCGTAGCGCTTGATCAGTAGCGGTTTGTTGGTCTCTGCCACGGCCGTCCCTTCCAAAACATTTTGCACTGCAGAGAAGCCTATGCCGCGGCTGCGCAAAAAGAAAGAGGCAAGCGCGCAAAACAAAAGGCGGCCCAAAGTGGACCGCCTTTCAAATCAAACCCTCAGGGAGGCAAGGGTTGATCAAAACAGATTACTTGGCAGCTGCGCTTGCTTTCTTGGCAGCAGCAGTCATCTCGCCGGTTGCTTTCTTGGCAGCAGCGGTCATGTCCTCGGACATATCCTTGCCAGCGGACAGAACCAGTTCCATCGTCTGTGTCTGCACTTTTTTCGCGATTTCAGCGAAAGCGGACATGTGCTCTGCGGCAGCTTCAGCAGACGCAGATGCGAAATCGGTCATTGCCTTGGCGTAATCGGCAGGTTCTGCCTTCGCCTTGGACATGGCTTCGATCTTGGACAACGTGTCTTGGGTCCATTTCGCAGACAGTTCGGACGATTTTCCGGCAGCGTCGATTGCGACGGCGGACATTTTTTCGGCCAGAGTTGTTTGCGTCTTGAAGGTTTCTTCCATTGCCTTTGTATCGACAGGGAATGCGCCCATCATGTCTTTGAACACAGCGGAAAAGTCTTGAGTCTTGGCAGTCATAGTGTCAGCCCTTTCGGTTTTCAGTGCGGGGAACACCCGCTGTTATCTCTGACACCAATATGCATGCTGCAGTGCAGCATTTCAAGTTTTTTTTCTGCATTGCAGCATAATTTTTCCCGGGCTGTATTTTTAGTCTGAAAATCGGCTACTTAGCGACAACATAGGTGCCCGGAGCAGGGGCCAGCATTGGGTGGTCCTCGCCTCCTGGTTGACGCGCAGGTATCATTTTGCCTGATTTTCCGGATAACCACGCATCCCACAGCGGCCACCATGACCCTTCACGCTTATCAGCCGCAGCGTGCCAGTCATCCGCGCTCAACCCCAGTTCTGGGTTGGTGTAGTGGCCGTATTTGTTCTTGGACGGCGGGTTGACGATACCTGCGATATGGCCGGATTCGGACAGGATGAAAGTCTTGTCTTTCGATCCCATCTTCTGAATACCGCTATAGCTGCTTTTCCAGGCCGCGATATGATCGGTTTCGCAGGCGATCGCGATCAGGGGTACGGTGACATCTTTGATATGCACGGTTGTGCCGCAAACATCGAAACCCGTGGTGGCGAATTTGTCCTGCTGGCACAGCCCGCGCAGATATTCCATTGTCATAGTGGCGGGCAGGTTTGTGCCGTCACCGTTCCAATATAGCAGATCAAAGGCCGGTGGTGCCTTGCCCATCATGTAGCTTTTGATCGCGGGACCATAGATCAGGTCGTTGGCACGCAGATAGGAAAACGTGCGTGACATGAAAAAGGAATCAAGAATTCCGTTTTCCGCCACTTCCGCGTCGATCCCGTTGACGAAATCGTCTTCCAGGAAAACGCCGACCTCGCCCCGGTCGGAAAAATCGGTCAGCGTGGTGAAAAAGGTCGCGGCATTGACCGAGGTGTCCTTGCGCTGTTTCATCAGCGCCAGCGTCAGCGACAGCGTGGTGCCCGCGATGCAATAGCCCACGGCGTTGACTTTCTTCACGCCGCAAATCTTTTTCACTTCGTCGATCGCAGTCAGATAGCCGTCTTCGATGTAATGCGACATGGATGTATCACGATAGCCCGGATCCGGGTTGACCCATGACACGATGAACACCGTATAGCCCTGATCGACCGCCCATTTGATCAGGCTGTTCTGGGGCTTCAGATCCAGGATATAGAATTTGTTGATCCAGGGCGGAAAGATGATCAGCGGCGTTTCGTGGACCTGATCGGTCGTCGGCGCATACTGGATCAGCTCGAACAGATGATTGCGATAGACCACGGACCCCGGCGTAGTCGCCAGATTCTCGCCCAGCTTGAATGCCGTCTTGTCGGCCAGCGTGACAACCAGATCGCCGTTGTTCGCCTCTAGATCGGCGACCAGATTTTCCAGCCCTGACACAAGGCTTTCGCCATCGGTTTCGGCGGCCAGTGCCAATGCCTCGGGGTTGGTGGGCAGGAAATTCGTGGGGCTGAGCATATCGATCAGTTGCTGGCTGAAATAGCGCAGCCGCTTCTTTTCTTCGGAATCCAGCGTGTCGATATCCTCGACCGCTTGCTGCACTGCCGCGACGTTGATCAGGTATTGCTGCTTGATAAAATTGAAATAGGGGTGGGTTTCCCACAATTCATGGGTGAACCGGCGATCCTTGGGGCTGTCGTCTTCGGGCGGTTCCAGTTTACCTTGGGTCAGCAGGTGCTGGGCGGCAACATAGTGTTTGACCGATTTACCCCAGAATTCCAGCTGATGTTCCAGCAACTTTGCCGGATTGTTGATCATTTCGGCCAGATAGCCGGTGGCCGCCTTCAGATACAGATCCTGGCTTGGCCCTTGCAATGCAGGTGGCACCGGGCGCGCCTGGCCAAGGGCGGTGATCAACCGCTGGGTCAGCGCCTCGACCCTTGCCAGGTTGGCCTCCAGTTTTGCAACGTTTTGTTTGGAAGTGACGTCGTTCGCCAAATCGTTTGTTGTCATTTTAACCTTCCTGTGCCTATGCTGCGCGTGCAGCATGGACCTTTTGCCCACGCGCCCGGAGTTGTTCGATGAAGTATATGATGACCTATGACCTGATGGAAAGCATGCGTAATACCAATCAGTGGTTGGGCGCAACCGCGCGCGCCTTTGCTTCTTATCCCATGATGTCGATAGGGGCAAACCCGGCGATGGACTGGCTAAAGGCATGGGGCGAAGTGACGGAACGCACATTCGAACGGATGGTCGTAAAG
>NZ_CBFIBD010000014.1:0-12674 GCF_965660735.1 Yoonia sp. | reverse complement strand
CCGGACTGGAACCTGCCGCCTGTGACCTGTGAAAAAGGCCGCGACCACCCTGTCGTTATCGAAACCGTCGTCACCCGCCCGTTTGGCGATCTGATCCATTTCACCACCCCCGGCCGCAAACCCAGCAAGCGCCGGGTTCTGCTGGTCGCGCCAATGTCGGGCCATTATGCCACCCTGCTGCGCAAGACCGTGATCAGCTTACTGCCCGATTGTGACGTCTATATTACCGACTGGCACAACGCGCGCGAAATTCCCGTCAGTGCGGGCAAGTTCGACGTCGAGGATTACACCCTTTATCTGGTTGATTTCATGCGCGAACTTGGTTCCGATCTACATGTGATCGCCGTATGCCAGCCCGTGCCGCTGACGCTGGCCGCTACGGCCTATCTGGCCGAACAGGATCCAACTGCGCAGCCCCGCTCGCTGACCCTGATCGGTGGTCCCGTCGACCCCGAAGCGAACCATACGGAGGTGACCGATTTCGGCCGGTCCGTGACAATGGGACAGTTGGAACAGACAATGATCCAGCGTGTCGGATTCAAATATGGCGGTGTTGGCCGGATGGTCTATCCGGGGCTGCTGCAACTGGCGTCGTTTATCTCGATGAACGCCGAAACCCACGCAAACGCGTTTCGGGACCAGATCATCAAGGTCGCCAAGGACGAAGCTGGCGATCACGACCGCCACAATGCATTTTATGACGAATATCTAGCCGTCATGGACATGACGGCGGAATTCTACCTTTCGACTGTCGAACGTGTCTTCAAGGGGCGCGATATCGCACGCAACGATTTCACCGTGGATGGTCACAAGGTCGATATCGGCAAGATCACGACAGTCGCCGTCAAGATCGTTGAAGGCGAGGATGATGATATTTCCGCCCCCGGCCAGTGTCTTGCGGCCCTGCCCCTTTTGACGGGCTTGCCCGATGAAAAGAAGGCGTCACATCTGGAACCGGGTGCAGGGCATTACGGTATTTTTGCGGGCCGCAGCTGGCGCAACAATATTCGCCCGTTGGTGCTGGCTTTCATCGACGCCAACGCGGATCAGGCCAAGAAGCCTGCCAACAAGAACGAGCAAGCTGCCTGACACCGCTAGTGGCGGAGCACGAGCGGCGCTTTCATCCAGCGCCGTAGCGCGTCCGTGACCGCATCAGGTGACTCGCACGTGGGCATATATCCTGCGTTTTCAATAACCTCTAACGTGGCATAGGGAATCATCTCTGCCATGAATTCCTGCCTCTTTAGCGGGAACTGCCCATCGAAACGCCCCGCAAGCACCATTGCCGGCTGTTTGATCGTGTGCAACGTCGCTTGTTGTTCGCGGCGGCGCTGCAAGGCGCGGGATTGCCTGACAAATGCATCCGGTCCCAGGACAGCCCCCATATCCTGGAGCAAGCGCACGATTTCGACCTTGTCCGCCCCCGGCGCCATCCACGTAGAATTGATTTCATGCTGCAGGACATCGGCCATGCGACCGGACTGTGCTGCAATGATATGTGCCTCGCGCGCGGCTGCAGCCTCGGGGGTGTCGGCCTGAGGGCTGGTGCTGATAAGGGCGATCCGCGTGATCCGATCAGAGGCGCGCCGCAGTATCTCCATGGCGACCATGCCGCCCATACCCATCCCGGCCACCGCGAATTTTGCCGGTGCCCATGTCAGAATCTGTGATGCGATTTCTTCCATCCGTTCGCCCTTGTGGGTGGGCGCGAATGTCACTGCGTGGTCATGCGATAAATCTCGGATCTGATCTGCAAAGACACGCGCATCGCACAGCGCGGGCGGGATCATGACCAGCGTTTCACTTGGCATGGCGTCGGGATCTTGATGTCATGCGCAACTCTCGCCTTGTTTTGCAGCACTGTGCCCCTTACCGCACGACCGTGCAAGTCAGGGTTGGGCGGGTCAAGGGCCAGCCAAGCAAGGTTTCGCCGGTGCTTACCAGCCAACCCCATGCGCCAGCCCGTCCTCGCAGACCGTTTGCACGGATCTTGCGTGATCTCGCCTAACTGTGCACCATCGGGGATCGCAGCCAGAACCAGCACACTTTAGTGCCATGTGGCCAGTCAGGCAGACCCGCGCAAACCGCCAAGGTGAAACATCATGTCAGGTGCAGCACTTCTGCGACCGCGTCCGTGATAAGCGTAAGGCAGGTGGCATCGGAAAACCGGTGATCGGCCCCCTTTACCAGCGTCAGGCGCATATCCGGCCCCGTGGCGTGATCAAGCAGGCGCAGAGCAACAGACATATCCACATCTGCATCCGCAGTGCCTTGCAGGAACCGCACCGGAAACGGAAGCGGCAGCGCATCCTGCAACACCAGACGGCTTCGTCCCTCTGAAATCAGACGCTTGGTGATGATGTAGGGGTCGCCGTATTCGGAAGGCAAAGCCAACTGCCCTTGGCTTTCCAGCGCGGCCTTCTGTGCGTCGGAAAACCCCGCCCACATGCTGTCTTCGGTGAAATCGGGGGCGGCGGCGATGGTGATCAGACCTGCGACCCGGTCGGGCATGGCGCGGGCCACAAGCAGCGAAATCCAGCCACCCATCGACGACCCGACCAGCACAACAGGCCCCGCGACCAGGCCCAGTGCCGCGCAGGCGTCTTCGTACCAGTCGCCGATCGCGCCGTCCGCAAAAGCGCCCCCGCTTTCGCCATGGCCGGAATAGTCGAACCGCAAGAACGCCCGACCCTGCGCGCGCGCCCAGTTTTCCAGATAGACCGCCTTGGTGCCCTGCATGTCGGATTTGAACCCGCCCAGAAACACCACTGCCGGACCCGTCCCATCGGTCAGGTGAAAGGCAATCCGACGACCTTGGGGGGTGATGAATGTGTCAGCCATGTTGCACCTCTTGCAGCCCTGTTGCGACGATGGCGGCAGCAAAACACATCGCCGCAAAAAGGCCAATCACCATGGGCACGCTGATCGCGGCAATCGCGGCAAAGGCGGCCCCCGCCACCAGCAGGACGATCCCCACAATGGTGTTGGACAGCGCCGTGAAATGCGCGCGTTCGTCGGGTCCGGCCATATCGACCAGATGTGTGGTCCGGCCTTGGCGCACACCCTGATAGGCGATCATCAGACCGAAAAGCAGCACCGGGATCACACCTGCAACACCAGACAGCCCGAACAGATCGGCCAGCAGCACCAACACCAATGCAACGCCACCCGCCAGCCCTGCGCGTTGCAGCACGCGCCGCGACGACAGATCGGAAAGGCGCCCCCAGACATAAGATGACACCAGCGACGCCACAGCAGAGGCCAGGACCAGCGCGCCCAGCTGCCCGAACGTGCTGTCAGGTTGCAACAGGATCAGATAGGGCGGCGCCAGCGCGGTTCCCACCAGCAGGCTGCGCGTGATGATAAAGCGCGTCAGTTGCGGGTTTTCACGCAAAAGACTGAATTGCGCGGCTTGTCCTGTCACATCAGTGGGGTCTGATGGACGCTCGCGCAGGGTAGCGAAAACCGCCGCCGATCCAATCCAAAGACCGGCAGCCAGTCCAAGAGCGGCAACAACCAGCACAAAGCGATCGCCCACGTTCAACAACAGCAACCCCGCAAACGCGATCACCCCCACCGCCGCCACTGAACTGGCAAATCCAGTCGCTGTGCCGCGCCGCGATTTACCCACGGTCTTGCCCAGAATATCCTTGTAGCTGGCCGAACAGACCGACCGCGCCAGCGCAAGCACCCCCAGCAGGACCACGATGACAAACCCCGCCTGCCCGCCATCCAGTGTCAGCGCGGTCAATGCGATTCCTGCCGCCATCAGCCCTTGCACAAGGGCACCACCGGCCCAGAACCATTTCCGGATCATCGTTCGGGCGATATGGGGAGTGATAAAAAGTTGCGGCAGCAGCGCACCGGATTCACGCACCGGCACCAGCAACCCCGTCCAGAACGGGCCTGCGCCCAGCGCGCTGAGAATCCAACTCAGGACCAGCTTGGGGTCGATCAGCCCGTCGGCAACTTTGCTGGCGCTAAGGGACAGGATATGACGAAAAAAATTGCCCGGTTCGGCGGCTTCGGCCTTGTCCGACAGGCCACTGTCCATGCCGCTGTCCGCTGTGACCGCATCAAAAACCTGATCTGTGACGTCTTTCGTCAAAACGCGCCCCTTTGCTGTTCTGCACAGAACATATCGGGCCACGCCAAAATGTCACGAAACGGAACGCCGCGCGTGCGCAACCAGACCGGACAGACCTGATCGAAGCCTGTCTTTAACCGCTGACGTAAACGGATGTGCGGGGGCGATAAAAAATCTTCTGGTCGTGTAAACGGCCCAGCAATTCCTCGCCGGTGCGCTGATCGTCCTCGATCACGCGGATCGATTCCAGATGGGCGGGGTTTTCCTCGGACAGGGCAAGGCGCATCCGGCTCAACTCGCGGCCGCGGGCACGCAGGGATTCTTCAATCAGGTCAATGTCCTCGACAGAAAGATCGAATTTCCGGTTGTAGCTTGGCATGTCATACCCCCAACATATTGCGTTTCCAATCGGAAACATATGTCGTGTTTACCACCCGATACGTCGCAGTCAACGTATATCTGTGCATACAATTCACGCCCCTGACACAGCCCACTTGACCATCCGGGCGCGCAGGGGCATTTAACGCCGACACATAACCCGCAACCGGGCGTTCCGTGGGCGCCAAACCGACGAGGAGCCAGATATGGCCCAGATTTCCCTGACTTTCCCCGATGGCAATGTGCGCAGCTATGATACGGGCGTGACCGCAGCCGATGTGGCCGCCGATATTTCCCCCAGCCTGCGCAAAAAGGCGATCAGCGCGACCGTAAACGGGACCCATTGGGACCTGCAATGGCCGATCAAGGCTGATAGCGCGATCGCAATCAACACCATGAAGGACGACGCCCCGGCGTTGGAACTGGTCCGCCACGACCTTGCGCATATCATGGCGCGCGCCGTGCAGGAAATCTGGCCCGACACCCAGGTCACAATCGGCCCCGTGATCAAGGACGGCTGGTATTACGATTTTGATCGCGCCGAACCTTTCACGCCCGAAGATCTGGGGCTGATCGAAAAGAAGATGAAGGAAATCATCAACAAGCGTGATGAAGTCCGGACCGAGATTTGGGAACGCAAAAAGGCGATCCAGTATTACCATGACCGGGGCGAACCCTATAAGGTCGAACTGATCGACAGTATCCCCGGCGATGAACCACTGCGCATGTATTGGCACGGCGACTGGCAGGATTTGTGCCGTGGCCCGCATTTGCAGAACACGGGGCAAGTGCCCGCAGATGCCTTCAAGTTGATGAACATCGCGGGTGCCTATTGGCGCGGCGACAGCAACCGCCCGATGCTGCAACGCATCTACGGCGTAGCCTTTCGCATCAAGGAAGACCTGCGCGCGCACCTGCACATGCTGGAAGAAGCCGCCAAGCGTGACCACCGCAAACTCGGCCGCGAAATGGACCTGTTCCACATGCAGGAAGAGGCCCCCGGTCAGGTCTTCTGGCACCCTAACGGCTGGACGGTCTACACCGAATTGCAGGACTACATGCGCCGCAAGCAGCGCAAAGGCGGCTATGTCGAGGTGAACACACCGCAAGTCGTGGACCGCAAGCTGTGGGAAGCATCCGGTCACTGGGAAAAATACCAGGACCACATGTTCATCGTCGAGGTAGACGAGGAACACGCCCGCGAAAAAGCTGTCAATGCGCTGAAACCGATGAACTGCCCCTGTCATGTGCAGATCTTCAATCAGGGGCTGAAATCCTATCGCGACCTGCCGCTGCGCATGGCCGAATTCGGATCGTGCAACCGCTATGAACCATCGGGCGCGCTGCACGGGATCATGCGGGTGCGTGGCTTTACGCAGGATGACGGGCATATCTTTTGCCGTGAGGACCAGATTGAAAGTGAAACAGCGGAATTTATCCGGTTTCTCAGCGCAATCTACAAAGACCTCGGGTTCGAGAATTTTAGCGTAAAATTCTCGGACCGTCCCGACACGCGCGCAGGGTCCGACGAAGTCTGGGACAAGGCCGAAGCAGCGCTTCTGGCGGCGACACGTGCCGCAGGGATCGAACCCGAACTCAACCCCGGTGAAGGCGCGTTTTATGGTCCGAAACTGGAATTCGTGTTGACCGACGCAATCGGGCGTGACTGGCAGTGCGGCACGCATCAAGTGGATTTCGTGCTGCCCGAACGACTGGACGCCAACTATGTCGGCGTCGATGGCAGCAAGCACCGGCCCGTCATGCTGCACCGTGCCACGCTGGGATCTTTCGAGCGGTTCATCGGCATACTGATCGAAGAACATGCAGGCAAGCTGCCGTTCTGGCTGGCGCCGCGGCAGGTTGTCGTGGCCGCCATCATCTCGGATGCGGATGAATACGTGAACGAGGTTGTCGCCGCACTCAAGGCCGCCGGTGTCCGCGCCGAGGCTGATACGCGCAACGAAAAGATCAACTACAAGGTCCGCGAACATTCCGTCGGCAAGGTGCCTGTCATTCTGGCCCTAGGTGCGCGCGAAGTCGCGGAACGCACCGTGACCGCCCGCCGCTTGGGCGAGAACCGGACGACTGTAACATCTTTCGATGAGATCGTGAGCGAACTGTCAAAAAGCGCGACACCGCCGGATCTGTTGTAACATTCCAGTGCAGGAACCTGTAACAAACCCGTCGCAGTTGCCTGCGGCGGGTTTTTCATTTTCAAGAATTCTCCTTGTGCGACAGGGTGTCACAGTCTTTTTCCAGTTTCACATCACCTCACAGGCGCGCGATGCACGGGCCTGTGAATGGATGATGATCACCGGCAAGGGGTAGGTTTTGCACATCGCCGGTCAACGGTGAACCTGCAACCCAACCGAACCAAAGGATTATTTCTTATGTCCAACGCTACAAAAACCCTTGTCCTTGCCAGTGCCGTCGCAACCGCGATCGCTGGCCTGTCCACCACCGCTTCCGCTGCGGGCGAAGTAAAATGTTTCGGCGTCTCGCTGGCCGGTGAAAACGACTGCGCGGCCGGGCCCGGCACCACATGTGCGGGCACATCAAGCGTCGATTATCAGGGTAACGCCTGGACGTTGGTGCCAGAAGGCACATGCGAAAGCATGGAATTGCCCACAATGGCCGACGGCACCCCGCGGATGGGCGCGCTGGAAGCGCTGGATCGCGATCTGCCCGCATAACCCGCACACAACGCAGGGTGGGGCAACCCCATCCTGCGCCACCCCTGCAAGAGGTCCGACATGTTTGATGCCGCGCGCCACGCAATGCTGCCGCCACGTCCCGGCGTTGGCTACAAGCCCCAGCACTACAATGACATCATCGCAGATCCCGGCCCTGTCGGCTGGCTGGAAATTCATGCGGAAAACTACATGGGCGACGGGGGCAGGCCGATTGCACAATTGCGCCAACTGGCCGAACGCTTCCCCATCTCGGTCCATGGAGTTGGTTTGTCCATAGGCGGCGGGGCCGATCTGGATACCGACCATCTGGCCCGGCTGAAACATCTGATGACCTGGCTGAACCCCGCGAGTTTTTCCGAACATCTGGCCTGGTCCACTCATGACAGTCATTTTTTCAACGATCTGCTTCCGCTGCCCTATAACGAGGCCACGCTGGCGCGTGTCGCATCGCATATCGATCAGGTGCAGGATGTGCTGGGCCGGCAGATGCTGCTCGAAAATCCGTCCAGCTATCTTTCCTTTGCGCAATCGAGCATGTCCGAAACGGTTTTTCTGCGCGAACTTGTGGCCCGTACTGGCTGCGGCTTGTTGCTGGATGTGAACAACGTCTTTGTCAGCGCCACCAACCTGAAAACGGCCCCGCAGGACTACATCGCGGATTTCCCGCTTGATGCCGTGGGCGAAATCCATCTTGGCGGCCACGACGAGGACGCCGACGAAACCGGCGCGCCCCTGCTGATCGACAGCCACGGCAAAGCCGTTGTTGATCCGGTCTGGGCGCTGCTGGATGATACGCTTGCCAGATCCGGGCCAAAGCCCGTGCTGATCGAATGGGACACCGATGTTCCGGCATGGCCCGTTCTGGCCGCCGAGGCCGCCCGGGCCGAAACCGCGCTGGCCTTGCAATGACAGATGCGGGCACATTTATCGCGCGCGTGCTGGACCCACAGTCGGATGTGCCACAAGGGGTGCAAAATCCCGATGGCACCCCCGCGACCAAACGGTTCGATGTTTATCGCAACAATGTCGCCGTCGGCCTGTCTGACGCGCTGGAAACCGCCTTTCCTGTGGTTCGCAAACTGGTCGGTGACGCATTTTTTCGCGCGATGGCAGGCGTTTACCTGCGCAAACACCCGCCCAAATCACCCCTGATGATGTTCTATGGTGACGCGATGCCCGATTTTCTGCGCCGGTTTGCACCCGCGAAAACCCTGCCCTACCTGCCTGACATCGCCGCACTGGAACTGGCCATGCGCCATGCCTATCACGCCGCGGATGCCACGCCGATTGATGCGCAGGCATTGGCGGCCTTGACCCCGGATGCGCTGATGGATGTGCGTCTGGCGTTGGCCCCCGCGACGCACGTCATGACGTCAGATTACCCGATCCACGCAATTTACCGTGCCAATACCGCGGCCGATGCCCCCAAACCCGCAATGCGCCCCGAGGCCGTACTGATCACGCGGCCCGGATTCGACCCAGCCCTGAACCTGATCAATGCGGCGACTGCCGCGTGTATCGCTGCGTTGGCGCAGGGGCAAACCCTGGGCCGGGCGATGACGACAGCGGGCGACGATCTTGATCTTGGTGCCGCGCTTGGCATCCTTCTGGCCCAAGAGGCCATCACCGATATCACCTGAAAGGCCCGATCACATGACGATGGTCATCTCTCCCCTCGCCCCGCTTGCCAAACAGATCGACCGCGCGGGCGATCAGGCGCTGCCGCTTTTGGCGCGGCTGGTCTTTGCGGGCGTGCTGTTGCCGTATTTCTGGGCCTCGGGGATGACCAAACTGGGCGACGGTCCGCTGGGTTTTCTCTTTCCGTCGTCCGGGGCCTATGTCCAGATCTTCCCCCGCGCGATGGAGGCGGCAGGCTATGACACTTCGCAGCTGACCTTCTTTCACTGGGCCGTGGTCGTGGGCGGGACGGCGGCGGAATTCATTCTTCCGTTGCTGGTCGTCGTCGGGCTGCTGACGCGGCTGGCCGCCGTTGGCATGATCGGATTTATCGTGGTGCAGTCGCTGACCGATCTTTTCGGTCACGGCGGGCTTGCCCATGACGGCACGCTGGGGGCGTGGTTCGACCGGATGCCCGATGCGCTGATCCTTGATCAGCGCGCGTTCTGGGTCTTTTGCCTGACGGTGCTTGTGTTCAAGGGCGCAGGCGCGCTGTCAGCGGACCGGGCAATTTTCAAAAATGCGCCTTAGGCTCATCTGGTTTACCGGCCCCGATGGCCAGTAATCCGCCCAGTGCGGCGAAACCGATCGGGAACATCGTGGCCACGTTGAACCCGAAAGCGGTATAAAAACAGGCCGCCGCGATCAGCATCAACACCCCGCCCCATAGTGCGCGCGCCTTGGCCATGGCCCCGCCGGCAATCGCCAGAAGCGGCGCGATGAAACTAGCAAAGCGGATGAATCCGGGGTTTTCAAACACGCCAAAAATCTCGCCGACCTCGGCGCGGCGTTCGGACAGTTCGGCGTAACCATAGCCGAACAACCCGACAAGAATACCAATCAGGCCTGCAATCAGGCCAAGGGTCATGGCGGCGTTGCGCATCGGGTCTCTCCTTGTTTGTTCGTTTTCACTTATGATGCCGCAGCTTAATTGCCAAGGTAAACAGCCTGCACATTCGGCTTCCAGCCGATTGTCCAGACGTCGCCGTTTGCAATGACGGGCCGTTTCATCAGCGTGGGATGGGCGGCCAGCAGAGTGGCGGGATCGCCGGCCTTTTCATCATCGGTCAACCCGCGCCACGTGGTTGACGCACGGTTTATCGCGGCATCGCCAAAACGCGCGACGATCTGCGCACGATCAGCATCAGACACACCATCGGCGCGCACGTCGATCACCGTTGGCGCGTGCCCGGCGGCCTGCAAAGACTTGAGCGCCTTGCGGCACGTATCGCAGGATTTCAGACCAAAAAAGCGCATTTTGCCCACCTTTTGTGCAACAGCCGCCCAATCACGCAACTGCGACGACGTGTCATTTGCGTTTTATCTAAAACAAATAACTGTGGAGGAACAGGGGGTGCACCCCCTGTGAACTGACCACCAAGAAGGAGAAGACAGATGCCCTCAGGCACCGTAAAATGGTTCAATACAACCAAGGGCTATGGGTTTATCGCCCCAGACGACGGCGGGTCGGATGTGTTCGTGCATATTTCCGCGGTGGAACAATCGGGGCTGACCGGGTTGGCCGACGACCAGAAAGTGACATTTGATCTGATCGAAGGGCGCGACGGGCGCAAGATGGCGGGCAATCTGGGCAAGGCGGGCTGACGCGTCATTTGCACCACAGAAAGGCCGCACAGCGCGGGATCGTCGGCCAGACAGGTTGCCAGTGTTCGGTAAAACATCAATGAAACACGCGAACCTCGGGGTGGGTGCAAAGCGCCCTCCCCATGGGGGGGGGTATAGAGATATCCGCAGAAAAATAGTCTGCGCCGAACTTGGAAGCCCGCACCTCACCGTGCGGGCTTTTCCTTTTTAGTGCGTGGGTACCACTTTCGGCCCCAAGCTACCCTTCATGTCACTTTGAATGAACACTTTCGCCAAAAGCGGACCCAACATTCTTGACAAAATAGTCCTCGCTAAGGTTGAAATCTCATACCAGATCTAGCGGCCTTTGCAGCTAATCGTCTTGCCTTTTTCTTTCTCTGGCTCACCCCGTGCGAGTTGAAGTCAGCGAGTGCATGAGAAGTGGTTCGGTTTGTTTGAACAGGTTCCGGGCGTTTTCTAAGTGGTTTCCCGCCTTGGTTACGCCGCTACCGCTTCGGGCATCGGCTGGTTGAAGTAGGCCTGATCGGGGGTTCTGCCGTCAAGTGATGAATGCGGTCGGCGGGTGTTGTAGAAGATCAGATACCGGCCGATCCCGGCGCGGGCGTCGGACACGCTGGCATAGGCCCGCAGGTAGACCTCCTCGTATTTGATGCTCCGCCAGAGGCGTTCGATGAAGACATTGTCTCGCCAAGCCCCCTTGCCATCCATGCTGATCTTGATCTCGTTGGCTGCCAGCACTTTGATGAAGTCGGTCGAGGTGAACTGGCTGCCCTGATCCGTGTTGAAGATCTCGGGCGTGCCGTGTTTTGCCAACGCCTCCTCCACAGCTTCTATGCAAAAATCAGCCTCCAGCGTGATCGATACCCGCCAAGCCAAGACACGCCGTGTGAACCAGTCCAGCACGGCAGCAAGGTAGATGAACCCGCGTGCCATCGGGATATAGGTGATGTCCATCGCCCAGACCTGATTGGGCCGGGTGATGGGCAGCTTCCGGAGCAGATAGGGATAAATCTTGTGCCCCAGTGCCGGTTTGGAGGTGTTCGGCTTGCGGTAGAGCGCCTCAATGCCCATGCGTTTCATCAGCGTGGCAACGTGCAACCGCCCGACCTTGAACCCTTCCTGAACCAGCAGTCCCTGCAGCATCCGGCTGCCCGCGAACGGGAATTCTATATGCAGCTTATCGATCCGGTGCATCAGCTTCAGATTGGCGTCCGACACCGGGCGGGGCTTGTAGTAGACACTGCCCCGGCTGATCCCCAGCATGATCGCTTGGCGGCTGACGCTCAGCTTGGCGGTGGGATCGATCATTTTTTTGCGCTCGACAACAGACCCGCCTTGCCGAGCGCGCCGGACAAAAAATCATTCTCCAGCGTCAGCTCTCCGATCTTCGCATGCAGGGTCTTCACATCGATCACCGGTTCTGAGGTTGCCTTTGGGGCTTCCCCAAACACCTCGGTCGCACCTTCAAGCAACTGGTCGCGCCACTGCTTGATCTGGTTCGGATGAACGTCAAAATCCTGCGCCAGCTCGATCAAGGTTTTCTCGCCCTTGATCGCGGCTACTGCCACTTTCGCCTTGAATGCCGGGCTGTGATTCCGGCGTGGTCGTCTTGCCATGGTCTTCTCCTTGCTCGCAGCATCATGCCGCTGTTGCGCAGAAAATCCACTTATCCCGACTGTTCAGATTTCTGGAACCACCTCTCATCAAGACGTCGTCTCAAGATATAACCATCTAGCCGGAAAAAATACAGGCCGGCTTTTTTGCATTTCAAGGCTTCGACTTGCCCGCCAAGATCAAGAAGATCTTGGATCGCGGCACGACATTCCGGCTCCGTCATGCCCAGTATCCGAGACATTTCACAAATGGTGATCCCATATCGGTCGCGCATCAGCCCATCGACAGGAATGAGTCTTGGATCAAGCGATATCTGTTCATAAAAAAGGCGCTGCTGACGTGTTAGATTATTCTGGTAGAGTTCCTGGTAATTACACTTGCGCATCAATCAGTTACCCTGCTCGTTTAGTAGCTTCGTACAAACTATGAATGTTTTGACTAGAAGAGTCCCCACAAGGCGCTGTCCGGACCATGCTATCGATCTGAAGGTCAATTCAATCATCCCTCAGCTGTTGTATTAAAAACTGGGAGAAATATCACAAATCTGAAGCACCAGTTTCCCACTTTTCTGTATGCGAGCCCGAGAAATATCCATTTCCATCTACTTCCACGACCTGCAA
>NZ_CBFIBD010000013.1:0-58754 GCF_965660735.1 Yoonia sp. | reverse complement strand
CCCGCGTGGCATGTCGTCGGGCAGGGCGTCGAACACGGTTTCGCGGTCTTTTTCATCCCGTTCCGTCGTCACCAGGCCCGCCGGTTTGTGATAAAGCCAGATGCGTGGCGGGTCGGGTTCACCCACCCGTTTGCCATCAACGACGATCTTGTCGGCGGCAGTGACGTTCAGCGCAGGACTGTCGATGGTCTTGCCATTCACGCTGACCCGGCCTTCGGTAATCATGCGTTCGGCCTCGCGGCGGCTGGCGATGCCGGCGCGGGAAAGGACTTTGGCGATGCGGTCGCCTGTGGGGGGTGTATCGGTCATATGCGCCCCATACCCGCTTTGATCTGCCCTTGCCAGTGGCATGGTTGTCGGGGCATCACGACATCATGGTTTTTCGCAGCTACATGGATATCGCGCTGACCGAAGCGCGCGCAGCGGCAACGCGGGGCGAGGTGCCGGTTGGCGCCGTCATCGTGGGACCGGACGGGGTGATCGCACAGGCCGGCAACCGCACGCGTGAACTGAACGACCCCACCGCACATGCGGAGATGCTGGCGATCCGTGCGGCCTGTGCGGCACTGGGGCAGGAACGGCTGACGGGGTGCGACCTGTATGTGACGCTCGAACCCTGCCCGATGTGTGCCGCCGCGATCAGCATCGCGCGGATCAGGCGACTGTATTACGGCGCGGCAGACCCGAAATCGGGCGGCGTGGCGCATGGCGCGCGGGTGTTCAGTCACCCGCAATGCCACCACGCGCCAGAGGTGTACGACGGCATCGCCGCCCCCGCATCAGAGGCATTGCTGCGCGATTTCTTCGCACAGCGGCGCTGAGAAATTTCGCGAAATTTCTTTGGTCGGACGCTAGAAGGTCAGCGTTTCCATCACGTCGGGCGTTTTCACATCGACCCCCGGCAAGGCATCGACCAGCGGCTGTGCGGATTGCGCCAGCAGGGGGAACGTCTTGTAGTGGCAGGGAATGACCGTCTTGAATTTGAAATATCGTTTCGCCGCATAGGCCGCGCGGTCCATGTCCATCGTGTAATGCCCGCCGCAGCATAAGATTCCGATGTCGGGTTTGTGGTAATCACCCATCCAGTCCATGTCGGCCATGATATCGGTGTCGCCGCTGACATAGATCACATGCCCTTCGCCCGCAATCATGAACCCGGCCTCTGATCCGGCGTAGAATGGGCGATCTTCGCCGAAATCCACGCTCGACGAATGACAGGCGTTCACCATCGTCACGCCCACATCGCCCAGTTTGACGGTGCCGCCCTTGCCGAACCCCTGCGTTTCAACCAGATCCTTGTCAGCCCAAAGCGTGGCCAGTTCATGGATGCACACAATGGGAACCCCCGCAGCCTTGGCAATGGCAAGGGCGCTGCTGGCATGGTCGCCATGGCCATGGGTCAGCAATATATGTGTGGCCCCCGCGATGGCTGCGTCATGATGATTTTCGGGCAATACGGGATTGCCCGCAAGCCATGGATCGACCAGCAGAACCTGCCCCGCGATCTCGATCCGGAAACTTGAATGTCCCAGCCATGTAATTTTCATCTTGTCCTCCACGTTTGCCGCACCAGACTAAACCCTGATAGGAAAGGCGCAAGATGGATTGGTTTGCACAGATCGATGGCTATTGCGAACGGCTTCATGCGTCCTATTGGGCAGAGCCGGTCAACGCTGTCACGAACCTTTCGTTCATCATCGCCGCAGCCATTATGTGGCCGCGCAGTGCAGGCCTGCCCATCGCACGGGCGCTGTGCCTGATCCTGTTTGCGATTGGTGTGGGCAGCTACTTGTTTCACACCCACGCAACGGCATGGGCGGCGCTGGCGGATGTTGCCCCGATCGGGTTGTTCATTCTGACCTATCTTTTCGCGATCAATCGCGATGCGGTGCTGATGCGGACATCGTGGGCATTCCTGGCGACACTGCTGTTTTTCCCCTATGCCGCCCTGATGGTGCCGGTTCTGAACCAGATCCCGTTCCTGCAGATTTCGAACTTTTACTGGACTGTGCCCGTTCTGCTGGTGGTTTACGCCGTTTTCCTGCGTCATCAGGCGGAACTGGCACGCGGATTTTTGGCGGGGGCTGCAATTCTGACGGCATCCATCACCTTTCGGTCACTGGATGCGCGCCTGTGCGATGCGCTGCCGATCGGCACGCATTTCCTGTGGCATGTGCTGAATGGCGTCATGCTGGGCTGGATGATCGAAGTTTACCGCCGCCACATGCTTGCGGGCCGCACGGCCTGACGCTAAACGCAGTGGCAACGCCTAATCGGAGTAATGCCCATGTCGATTGACACCGAAACTGCCCGCCGTGTGGCCAAGCTGGCCCGCATCAAGGTCGCGGATGACGCGCTGCCGGCGCTGGCCCAGGAATTCAGCGCGATCCTTGGGTTTATCGAGCAATTGAACGAAGTGGATGTAGACGGCGTGGAGCCGATGACATCCGTCACACCGCAACGTCTGAAACGGCGTGATGATGTGGTGACCGACGGGAACCAGCAAAAGGCGATCCTCGCCAATGCGCCCGATGCCCGCGAAGGGTTTTTTGCTGTGCCGAAGGTGGTGGAATAATGACCGATCTGACCAAACTGACCATTGCTCAGGCCCGCGATGCGATGCGCAAGGGCGACACCACAAGCGCCGAGATTACACAGGCCTGCCTGTCCGCCATCGATGGCGCCGGCGCGCTGGGCGCATTCGTGCATCACACGCCTGATATTGCGGCCACGCAGGCCGCCGCCGCCGATGCACGCATCAAGGCGGGCGACGCGCCGGACATGTGCGGCATCCCTTTGGGCATCAAGGATTTGTTCTGCACCAAGGGCGTGCCGTCACAGGCGGCTTCGCGTATTCTGCAAGGGTTCAAGCCCGAATACGAATCCACCGTCACGACGCAGTTGTTCGATGCGGGCGCGGTCATGCTGGGCAAGCTGAACATGGACGAATTCGCCATGGGTTCGTCCAATGAAACATCCGTTTACGGCAATGCGGTCAACCCGTGGAAAGCGGGTGATGTGAAACTGACACCGGGCGGATCTTCGGGCGGGTCGGCGGCGGCGGTTGCGGCGGACCTTTGCCTTGCGGCGACCGGTACCGATACCGGCGGATCAATCCGCCAGCCTGCAGCCTTTACCGGCATCACGGGGCTGAAACCCACCTACGGGCGCGTGTCGCGCTGGGGGATCGTGGCGTTCGCGTCCTCGCTGGATCAGGCAGGACCGATGACCAAGGACGTGCGCGACTGCGCGATCATGTTGCAGGCGATGTGCGGCCACGACCCCAAGGACAGCACCAGCGCCGATCTGCCGGTCCCCGATTTCGAGGCCGCATTGACCGGTGACATCAAGGGCAAGGTCATCGGCATCCCCAAGGAATACCGCATGGACGGGATGCCTGCCGAGATTGAAAAGCTTTGGGCCGACGGCACCGCGATGCTGAAAGACGCAGGCGCGGTGATCCGCGATATTACCCTGCCGCACACCAAATACGCGCTGCCGGCCTATTATGTGATCGCCCCTGCCGAGGCGTCATCGAACCTTGCACGCTATGACGGGGTGCGCTTTGGCCACCGTGCCAAGCTCGCGCAGGGCGATGGTATCACAGAGATGTATGAAAAGACCCGTGCCGAAGGGTTTGGCGCAGAGGTCCAGCGGCGGGTGATGGTCGGCACCTATGTCCTGTCGGCGGGATTCTATGACGCCTATTACAACCGCGCCCGCAAGGTGCGCACGCTGATCAAACAGGACTTTGAAGCCGTCTTTGCCGATGGGGTCGATGCGATCCTGACGCCTGCGACGCCTTCGGCGGCCTTTGGACTTGGCGAAATGGCGGATGCGGACCCGATCAAGATGTATCTGAACGATGTGTTCACCGTGACGGTGAACCTGGCCGGGCTGCCGGGCATCGCCGTGCCCACGGGGATCGACGCGCAGGGACTGCCCTTGGGGCTGCAACTGATCGGTCGCCCATGGGAAGAAGCAGGATTGCTGAACACCGCCTATGTGCTGGAACAGGCGGCAGGTTTTGTAGCCAAACCGAAAAAGTGGTGGTAGTTACCTGAAAAAATGTAACGCAGATGGCAGGCGGATCCCGATGACCAGAGGTTTTACCATTGCGATGGCGTTTGTCGCTCTTGCGGCCTGCACATCCGATTCAGAACGTAGCCGTGGCATCGGTTTTGACAGCTATTCGACGTTCGAATTGGAGCGCGCCGAGCGCGAGGCCGCACTTTCTTCGCCACGCGGCAGCATCGTGCCACCACCACGTGTGACAGCCATTCCCGGACGTTCCAGCCCGGTCGACACAGCATCAGCCGAAGGCGCACCAGCGACAGTGCAAGCGATCCCCTCCAGCGCTCTTGCCGAAGCCGGGATCGGGCAACCCAGACCACCGGTCAATACTGCGACCGACCCCGGCCGGACCGCCGGGCTGGATGCGAGCCCCGGCAATGCAGCGCCTGTGATTACGAACAATCCCGGGATTTCCGACGAGCAGAACTTTGACGCCGTGGCGACCCGCGAAACCATCGAAAGCGATGCCCAACGCCGCGCTGCACAGGCCGCGGCACGCGAACAGATCACGCCGACCGCGGTGCCCGAGCGGCCCAGCACCACAGGCCCGAACATCGTGGCATACGCCATCAATGCACCCAATGTGAAAGGGCAGGAATGGTATAGCAGGTCGCTCTTGACGACGCAGGGCCGCTATATCCGCAATTGTGCGGCTTACGCCAATGCGGATGAGGCCCAGCGCGATTTTCTGGCCCGTGGCGGGCCGGAACGTGATCGTCTGGGGATTGACCCAGATGGTGACGGCTTTGCTTGTGGGTGGGACCCCGCCCCCTTCAAGCGGGCCGCTGGCAACTGAAGATCGCATCGCATCCGTCGCCCAATTGCGGGCCGCGCAGGGACGATGCGCGTCCCGACTTGGTCGTGATCCACTATACCGCGATGCCATCTGCAAGGGCCGCACTTGAGACCCTGTGCAACCCCGCTACCGAAGTATCGGCCCACTATCTGATTGCTGCGGATGGCGCGGTGATGTCGCTGGTGCCCGAGGCATTGCGTGCATGGCACGCGGGGGCAGGGCACTGGGGTGCGGTGACGGACGTGAACAGCCGTTCCATCGGGATCGAGCTTGCCAATGATGGCTTCAGCCCCTTTGCAGCCGCACAGATGGACGCGCTGGCCGATCTGCTGCGCGGGATCAGGGCGCGCTGGGATATCCGGCCGGAACGGGTGATCGGCCATTCCGACATGGCCCCGGGGCGCAAGATAGACCCTGGTGCGCGATTCGATTGGCGCAGGTTGGCCCGTGAAGGGCTGTCTGTCTGGCCGGAACCGGCGGAAAATGTGGATACTGCTGATTTTCCGCCGCTGATGCGCGCCTTTGGCTATACGGCGACGGAAGACGCCGATCTGCTGTTGCAGGTCTTTCGCCTGCGGTTCCGCCCTTGGTGGACTGGCCCGCTGGATGCGACAGATGCCGGCTTGATCCGTGATCTTGCGCGCCGTTTCCCCGTTGACGTGAACGCCGCCTGCACCTAACTGCACAGATGCGCGGATGGCTGGATGGCTGCGGCAGCAATGCCGAGGAAAGTCCGGACTCCACAAAGCACGGTGCCGGGTAACGCCCGGCGGGGGCAACCCCAGGGAAAGCGCCACAGAGAACAAACTGCCCTGCATGCAGGGTCAAGGTGAAACGGTGGGGTAAGAGCCCACCGCGCGATGGGCAACCAAAGCGGCACGGCAAGCCCCACCGGGAGCAATGCCAAATAGGGATCTCGCGCCGCGAGGCAGGGTGGCTTGAGCCCGAGAGATCCGGGTTGGCAGCTAGAGATCGTCTGGTAACAGGCGGTCTAGATGAATGGTCATCCATCCGTGGGCAACTGCGGGGGACAGAATCCGGCTTACAGGCCATCCGCGCATTATCTGCACCGTTCAACGTGGGTTTGCGGTTGACTCGGCCCCGCGCAAGGGTAAAAGGCAGGCTCAATGATTTCATGCGCAGTGCCCGATACGGCCCGCAACCAGGAGAGATGAGATATGGCGAAGCCTACCACCATCAAGATCCGCCTGAACTCCACCGCGGGGACCGGGCATTTCTATGTGACCAAGAAAAACGCACGCACGATGACCGAAAAGATGTCGATCAAGAAATATGATCCCGTCGTGCGCAAGCATGTTGAATACAAGGAAGGCAAGATCAAGTAATTGATCGTGCGACCAGACAGTTCGGAAAGCCGCGCAATTTGCGCGGTTTTTTGTTTTATATACCAGAGTATCGAACGCGCACGGGCCTGTCGTGCCGATGGACGGCGGCTTGGCCTTACTGATCGCCTGGGTGGAGGTCAGCGGCATGCGGCATGATTTGAGGTCAGGCCATATGACTGCCCCTGCAATGGCGCGCGCGGGCAAGACATGCCACTGCGTGATTTTTCCAAGTGTGCTGTTATCACGCGACTAAGGTTTAAAAAATTCACGCGTGCGTATTTTCACAAATAAAAAATAATCAAGAAATATCGTGAAATAAAATAAATGTAACTTTCAAAATTATAAGTGTCTATAATTTGCAATTTCGAAATGGTCGGCCAATTCTCATTGGCAGACCATTTTTTCATCAGGCACGCCCGAAAGTCATTCTTCAATATCGATCTCGACGCTGTCGACGGCCTCTGACGGGTTCGAGAAATCATCGCCAACGAAAAGCAGAGCGATCACGTCGTTGCGAAGCGGGCGGCCAACCTGGACGCGGGTTTCGTTGTTTGCGCCTTCATGGACAGACGCAACGCCCAGAAGTTTTCCCACGTCGCCCCGGTGATGATCGTATACGGCGACATACCCGTCACCCGAGGCGTTAAAGGGATCGATGATGACGGTTGAGATGCCGTCTGCCTGATCGCCCATATATGCGAACATATCTTGGGCATTGGCGGCCCCGGCGCCGGCAACGGCCATTGCGAGGATGCTTGCTGCAAAAATATTTTTCATGTTGTGTCTCCATTCTGGCGGCGGTCGGTATTGCCGAACGCATTCGCCTTAATTGAATTTCGCAATTCTATTAATTGCATCCCAATTATTTCTTCCACGCCCTGTAATATCAAATCACGTCGGCTTGAGTTACAGGGAATACACGCCATCGAGAGAAGGCGAATAGCAAATTGTGATGAAGAAAACGAAAAAGTGTTGGCTGATGAAATACTGGTGAAGCACGCTGATGTGAGGCGACGCCGTGAGTCGATTAAAATATATAATCAGGAATTAAGATATTTTCAGCCATTATAGAAAGGGAAAGTCCAATGACATCAATTCACCGAAGAGATCTCTTGCGCGGGTCCACCATTCTGGCTGGTGCCCTTGCCCTGCCCAAGGCGGGCCACGCCGATGTTCCGGCGGGGCGCGACCCGTTCAACTATCAAATCACGCGCACCGATGCGGAATGGCGCGCACGTTTGGGCGAGGATTATGCGATCCTGCGCGAGGGCAGCACCGAAATGCCGATGTCGAGCGATATCTGGGCCGAGTCGCGCAAGGGCCGGTATGACTGCCGCGGTTGCGGCCTGACGCAGTATCGCTGGGACACCAAGGTCAACCTGCCAAAGGGCTGGCTGTTTTTTGTCGCCAGCGAACCGAACGCGCAACTGATGTCTCAGGATATCAGCGGCGATATGAGCGCCGAGCGAAATATCCTGAACACCGAAATCGAGGTGCATTGCCGCCGTTGTGGCAGCCACATGGGCCACATCCTTCTTGTGGAGGAACAGGTCCTGCACTGCATCAACGGGGCGTCACTCGATTTCGTTCAGGCGGCATAGACGCGCCTTTTTTATTGGGGTCCGCCGCTTGCAAGGGCACCGGGCGGCGGATCTTGCGTGGTCTTGTCAGTCGCCATCGTAGGTCCAGCGATAAGACGGTGGGGTCGGTCCCTTGTTGCGCCCGCCCTGCTGCAACTGTTCCCATGAATGGGCCAACAGACCGACCGAACGCGAAAGGCAAAAGAAACCCCGCGCAAGAGGAGGGGGACAATCGAGTTCAGCATAGATCACTGCTGTCGCACCATCGATATTCATCGGCACGGGCTTGCCGCGTTCTTCGGCCAGTTGCCGTTCAATGGCGCGTCCGATCCCGGCATAGGTCCCTGTAACGGCACCCGTCGCAGCGGCTTCGTCCACCAACGACAGCAGGCGTGGTGCGCGCGGATCGACCGGTTTGTGAAAACGGTGCCCAAAGCCCGGCAGGTAAGGCCCATGCGCGGCACGCCATTTATCAAGCGTATCTGAAAGCGCCCCGACACCGGACTTGTTTATCGCATGATACAGCTCTGCGGCCTGCTCTCCGGCGCCGCCATGCACATCGCCCAGCATGTTCAATCCGGTCGCCATGGCCGATTGCAACCCGACACCACAGGTCGCGGCCATCCGCGCTGCCGCAATCGACGGGGCCTGTGGCCCGTGGTCGACGGCAGCGACCAAAGCCGCCTCGAACAGCGCGGCCCGCGGGCCTTCGATGACCGCGCCGGTCACCATCAGCCAGATCATCTGGGCAAAGTCGGTCGTCCCGATCAGATCTTGCACGGGCCGGCCGCGCAGGTGAATGCGCCCCGGCTCCATGTCGATTATTTTTGTCCGCCACCAGTCGGATACATCGGTTCCATTGTTCAAATCACACCCTCCTTGCGTAGCTGTTCGATCTCTGCGGGCGTATAGCCCAGATCTTGCAGAACCTCTGTGCTGTCAGCGCCCAATTCCGGCGGCGGCGTGGTTACAGCGGGTCGTTTTCCGTCGATCATCGCGCCGATCCGGGCCACCGTGATCGGGCGATTTACACCAGGCACATGTTCGAATTGGCCAAGAAAGGCGCGATCGGACACCTGTGGATGTGCAAGGATATCAGGCACCTGCATCACCGCCCCCGCCGGCACGCCAACCGCGTTCAGTTCCTTTGCCCAGTCTTCGGCATCGCGGGTTGTCAGGACGGTCTCCAGTTCCGCCTTCAGTCGCAAGCGATTGCGTTTGCGATCCTCGCGCGTGGCAAAGCTGGGGACATCAAGTAGATCGTCGCGTCCAAGGTGGCGGGCAAGGGCGCGCCATTGATCGTCCTTGTTGGCTGCAATATTCAGCAGCGCGTCGGCACATTGAAACGCACCCGAAGGCGCTGATGTCGGGTTTTCATTCCCGAAAGGGGCAGGTGCCACGCCGCCGATCAAGTGGTTGGATACGGCCCAGCCCATCGTCGCAAGAACGGATTCCAGCATTGATATGTCGATGAAGGCGCCGCGTTGCGGTGCATTCAACGCCGCACAGATTGCCATCGCCGCAGTCAACCCGCCCAGCGTGTCCGCAAGCGGATAGCCTACGCGCAATGGCGCGCCTTGCGCATCGCCGGTGATGGACATGACCCCCGACACACCCTGAATGATCTGATCATAAGCGGGCCTGTCAGCCCAAGGCCCGGTTTGCCCAAAGCCCGAAATCGCGCAATAGATCAACCGGTCGTTTTCAACTTTCAGGATGTCATAGCCTAGCCCCAGACGGTCCATCACACCGGGACGAAAGTTTTCGACCAGCACGTCGGAGGTCGTGACAAGCCGTTTCAGTGCCGCCTTGCCGCGCGGATCCTTGAGGTTCAGCGCCAGCGATTTTTTCCCCGCGTTCTGCGCCAGAAAACTGATCCCCATGCCACTGGCGGACAGGGCTGGGTCAGCGCCAAGGTTACGTGCCAGGTCGCCATGGCCGACCGCCTCGACCTTGATGACCTCGGCGCCAAGATGCGCCAGTTGGTGACAGGCAAAGGGACCGGCCAGCACATTCGCCAGATCCAGCACGCGGACCCCGGCAAGGGGTCGTTGTGCCGATCCGTCCTCAGTCGCCATCTGCCACGCCCTCGGCCCGCTTGCGCGCGCGGTAGCTACGGAAGCTGGGCAGCAGCACCAGAAGGAGCGCCACGACCAGAAGTCCAAGGGTCATCGGACGTTCAAGAATGAAGTCGAAGCCGCGATATAGCTGCATCGCACGGGCAAAGTTGTTTTCCAGCATGGTCCCAAGGATGAACCCGATCAGCAACGGGGCAAGCGGATAATCGGCAAAACGCAAGATCGTGGCGATGATCCCGAAGCCCACGAGGATCAGTAATTCGGTGGCGTTGTTCTGCCCCAGATAGCTGCCCATCAACGTGAAGAACAAGATGAACGGGATAAGGAAGGTGCGTGGGATCGTCAGGATTTTCGCAATATAGGGGATCAACGGCAGGTTCAGGATCAGCAGAACCAGATTGCCCAGATACATCGAGATGATCACAGCCCAGAAGATTTCGGGCGTGTCGATCATCAGGCGCGGTCCGGGCGTCACATTCAAGGCCAGCAACGCGCCCAGCAGGATGGCTGTTGTGCCGGACCCTGGGATGCCCAGCGTCAAAAGTGGCACGAAAGACCCCGTGCAGGCCGCGTTATTGGCGGTTTCCGGCGCGGCCAGACCCTTGATGGAACCTTTTCCGAATTCTTCTTGCTCGGCCCCTTTGGCGATGTTGCGTTCCACCGCATAGCCCAGGAACGACGCGATCGTGGCGCCCGCCCCCGGCAATACGCCGATAAAGAAACCCTGCACCGATTGCCGCCCGATGACGGGGGCTATGCTGCGTGCCTCGGCACGGGTGATGCGCAGGCCCGTGATCTTTCCGCTGTCGCCAGTGGCGGCGCGGGCGGGGTTCATCACCAGAAACAGCGCCTCTGGCAGGGCGAACATCGCCATGGCCAGCGTGATAAAGGAAAAACCCGACTGTAACTCCATCATGCCAAAGGTGAACCGTGGCATGTTCGTCAGCGCGCCTTCGCCGACCGTGCCAAGTAGAAGCCCAAGAATGGTCATCATCAGTGCCTTGGCCACCTGGCCCGTCCCGGCAAAGGCGGCGATCGCCGACAGCCCGACCACCATCAGCGCGAAATATTCGGCCGAATGGAAAAGTAGCGCCACGGTCGACAGTGCCGGTGCAAAGATCATCAACAGGATTGCACCAATGGTCCCGCCCGCAAAGCTGGCGATGGCGGCAATGGTCAGGGCCTTGCCGGCCTGCCCTTTGCGGGCCATGGGGTATCCGTCGAAACTGGTGGCGACAGTGCCCGCGACCCCCGGCGCATTCAGCAGGATCGAAGACGTCGAGCCGCCAAAGATGGCGCCATAATAGACCCCTGACAACAGGATCAGCGCGGCTGTGGGATCGCCGATGCCGATGGCCACGGGGATCATGATCGCAATGATCGACATCGGCCCAAGACCGGGCAACATACCGATCAATGTGCCGATCATACAGCCCATGACCACCATCATCAGATTGAATGGCGTCACGGCGGCGGTCAGGCCAATCAGAATACCTTCGAGCATGTCCAGCCCCCTTACATGAATATGCCTGGCCACGGGCGCAGGAATATCCCCAGCACCTCTTGCACCAGATACCAGATTGATCCGGTCGCGATGACCGCGACGGGGATCAGGATGTGAAACCGTCGTTCACCCAGAATGGCTGCGCCGAAGACCAGAAAGCCGATTGTCGATCCCAGGAAACCAAGCGCGCGCAGCGACAGTGCATAAGTCACCATCAGCGCAAGCAGACCGAGTGCCTGGCCAACATGATAGTCACCCAGCCGGCTCAGATCGATTGTCCCGTCGGTGGGTGTGTCATCCTTGGATGTCGGCTTGGGGGTGAACAGAACGATCAGCCCAACGATGATGCCTAGGACCGACAGGATCTTGGGAAATGTCGATGGCCAGA
Organism: Yoonia sp.; assembly: GCF_965660735.1. GTDB lineage: Bacteria > Pseudomonadota > Alphaproteobacteria > Rhodobacterales > Rhodobacteraceae > Yoonia. The sequence goes on along the minus strand of NZ_CBFIBD010000013.1, from coordinate 46,988 downwards.
CCGGATTGCGCCGCAGGATGGGCGGCAGTTGGTCGTCCATGGTGAAAAACGCGGTATAGCCAAAGACGCAGCATAGCGCGATAAAGGCCAGCGCGATCCAGCGATCAAGCGCCATTCGTCGTCCCTCCGCTTATTGTGGTTGGTATTGTGGTATTTGATACCCCGGCGCGGCAAGCCTTGCCGGGGTATCGATCATTTGCAGACCCAGCGGTCTGTGTTGATTACAAGAAGCCCAGATCGCGCATCAGATCGCCGATCTGCTTCTCCTGCGCTTCAAGGAAGGTTGCAAAATCATCGCCGGGGCGAAAGATGTTGACCAGACCCATGCGCGCGCGGATCGTTTCCCATTCGGGGGTTTCCATCATCGACGCCAGCATGTCCTGATAGGCGGTCAGCTGTTCTTGGGGCAGGTCCGGGGCAGCAAAGAAGCCGCGCCAGTTGACGAACTGCGCGTCGATGCCCTGCTCGACAAAGCTGGGGGCGGCATCATAGGCAGGCACACGTTCCGGAGATGTGACGCCAAGAATACGGATCTCGCCCTGATCGGCCAATGCCACCGCTTCGGAAAAGCCGGTGGACAGAGCATCAATTTCACCGGACAGCAGACCGGCCATGGCTTCGCCGCCGGCGTCATATCCGATATAGTTGAATGCGGTCGGATCTTCGCCTGCACCCTGCATGATGATCGCGGCAACCAGATGATCCATGCCGCCCGGCACCGAACCGCCACCGATGGCAAAATCTTCGGGGCTTTCGCGATAGGAAGCGAGCGCGTCCTCCATCGAATTGATCGGGCTGTCAGCGGTGACAACCAGTGCTGCGTAGTCACCAACGGTGCCTGCAACCAAAGTCAGATCGCGGAAACTTTGCGAAATCTCGCCGGTCAGAGCCCGGATCACGATCGGGGTCGAGTTGACCATCAGCGTGCCATGGCTGCTTTTTGCATTTTCGATCAGGTTGGCGATTGCAACGCCGCCGCCGCCGCCGGACATGTTTTCATATGTCGCGGTTCCGACAAGGCCGGAATTCATCAGCGCCTCACCCGTGCCGCGCGCCGTGCCGTCCCAACCGCCACCGGCACCGCCGGGGATCAGGAAATGCACGGAATCCATCATTTGGTGCCCATCGGCCCGGGCCATGCCCGACATTGCGACGGTTGCGGTGGCCGCAGCGATGACCGCGCGGCGTGTCCACTCAAGAGTGTTCATTGGTAATCCTCCCATTTGACAGGCGATCCTCCACCGCCCATAGTTTTGTTCAATCACAAAAAGCTGACAGAACCCTGACAGGTGACGAAAGCCAGCCGAGCACGGAACGGTCGCGGGGGAATTCGGTGCGTTATCTATTGGTCGAGGACAATACCGAGCTTTCGGAGGCTGTCATCAAACGGCTGGCGCTGGATGGTCACGCGGTCGATCACGCAACGACCCTTGCCGAGGCCGAGGATTGTCTGGCGGCGGCCAGCTATGATCTCATCCTGCTTGACGTGATGCTGCCCGATGGCGATGGTCGCGACTTTCTCGCCCGCAGCCGCGCGCATCTTGCAACGCCCGTCATTGTGCTGACGGCCCGCAGCCAGGTTTCCGACCGCGTCGGGGCGCTTGATCAGGGGGCGGATGATTATATCACCAAGCCGTTCGATTTCTCGGAACTCGAAGCCCGCTGCCGGGCCGTTTTGCGGCGCCGCGGCGGATCGGCTCGCAATGAAATTGCACTGGGCTCTGTGGTCTTTGACCTGCTGGCAGGCACGCTGCGATATGGTAGTGACACACTGGAATTGCGCAGTCGCGAGATCCGTCTGCTAGAAGTCTTTGCCCGCCATCCGGGACAGATCCTGTCGAAATCGCACCTGATGGACCGATTGTTTTCCTATGACACCGCCGTTACAGAAAACGCGATCGAGGTCTATGTGGGCCGGTTGCGCCGCCGGATCGACGGCTTTGGGCTGCGCATCGAAACCGTGCGGGGCCTTGGATACCGGATCGAGACCGACGCTTCATGACGGGCGAAACAGTTTCTATCGGCAAACGGCTGACGGTGCTGTTGGCGGGGGTTGCAGCGCTTCTTTCATTGCTGAGCTGGGGGATGGTGACCGGTCTTGCCCGAGAAGCAACCCAGCGCACGCAGGACAATGTGCTGGCAGCCTCGGCCACGACGATTGCCGAAACCCTGCGCAGCGAACAGGGCGAAGTGCGGCTGGAACTGCCCTATGCCGCCTTTGCAATGCTGGGGGCGATCAGCGAGGATCGCGTGTTTTACCGGGTGATCGCCGGTGACACGACCCTGACCGGCTATGATGATCTGCCACAACCAGAACCGGGCAGGCAAGGTCAGGTCATGTTCGCGACGGCCAATTATGGTGGGGCGCCGATCCGCATCGCGTCGATATCGCGGCTGGTTCTGGCCGGTGACGGCCCTGTCCTTGTCACGGTGACGGTGGGCCAGACCCGCGATGGTGTCGGGGCTATCGCGGCGGAACTGTCGCGGCTTGCCGCAATTCTGTCGGTGGCATTTTTCCTTGTTGCGGTCGGCTTGTCAGCACTTGTTGCACAGACTTCGCTCAGGCCTTTGAACGAAATCGCGGCTGCCGTTTCACGGCGCGGTCCGTCCGACCTGCGCCCGCTGCTGCGCGCGGCACCGGCTGATCTGGCCCCCCTTTTGACCGCGTTGAACAGGCTGATGGACCGCTTGCGGCTATCGATCCGCCGGTCAGAGGATTTCATTGCCGAGGCGGCGCATCGTATCCGCACGCCGCTGGCGACGGTCCGCGCACAAGCGGAAATCGCCTTGCGCACCGTCTCGGATGAAACCGAAAAGGAAAGGTTGCGCCGGATCGTCCGTGCTGTCGATGAAAGCTCGCGTTCGGCGGGGCAACTGTTGGACCATGCGACCGTTGCCTACCGCACCGAAGACCTTACGCGCGACCCGATTGATCTGGCTGATCTGGCCCGCCAAACGGTTGCCGCAATGGAACCGACAGCCGCGATGCGCGATATTCATCTGGTGCTTGAAGCCAGCCCGGCCAAAGTGACCGGCGATGCGGTATTGCTTGAAAATGCGATCCGCAATGTGCTTGACAATGCGATCAAATATTCACCCGAGGACACCACCATCACACTGCGTATTGTCCAGACGCCGGACGAAGTGCAGCTGAGCGTCATCGACGAGGGCCCCGGACTGGGTGATGCGCCGTTCGAAATCCTGACTGAACGGTTCCAGCGCGGACGCAATGCGACCGACATCATCGGATCGGGCCTTGGGCTGACCATTGCGGCAGAAGTGCTTGGCGCCCACGGCGGGCGACTGGACCTTGCGACAAACAAAAACGGGAGAGGCGCATGCGTGTCCTTGGTATTACCCTCGGCCTGATTTTTTGGGCTATTGGCGCCGCGCAGGCGCTGGAGGTCGAACAGCACCGGCTCTATCCGGGGACGAGTGAACGTGTTCTGCGGATCATCTCGACAACGGATCTGGATGTCTTTGAACCCTATATCCTGACATATCAGGCCGGGCGCCCTGATGTCGCAATCGACTACACCGTCGTTTCCTCAAGCGTGCTGCACAGTGCAATCCGTGATGGTGCGCAATTCGATCTGGCGATGTCGTCCGCGATGGATTTGCAGTTCCAGCTTGCCAATGACGGGTTTGCACAGTTCTACCGCTCGACCGCGACAGAGGCGCTGCCGGAATGGGCCCGTTGGCGTGACCTGATCTTTGCCTTTACGGCAGAGCCGGCGGTTCTTGTGATCAACACCGCCAGATTCAGGGGGATTGACCTGCCTGTGAACCGGCAAGAGCTGATCGCGATCTTGCGTGATAATCCTGACCGCTTTGCTGGTGCGGTCGGGACATATGATGTGCGTGAAAGTGGATTGGGGTTTCTGTTCGCCACGCAAGAGGACCGTTCAACCGATGCCTTCTGGCGGCTGAACGAAGTGATGGGGCGACTTGGCCCTCAGTTATATTGTTGTTCTTCGCAGATGATCGAAGACGTCGAAAAAGGGCGGCTGGCTTTGGCCTATAATGTGCTGGGCAGCTATGTTGCCGGGCGAATGGCCGAGGATGAGCAGGGCCGGATGCAAATACTGAGGATGCAGGATTTCACCAATGTCATGTTGCGCACAGTCGTTCTTCTTGCCAACGCGCGGGAAACCGAAGCCGCCGGCGCGATGATCGACATGCTGGCCAGGCTGGGCCTGCGGGATGCCCCCGAAGAGTGGCCCTTGCCGTCCCTGAGCCAGTCCGGTTCAGGCGAAGCCGTGGGCTTTGGCCCGATCCGGCTGGGACCGGGTTTGATGGTCTATCTGGACCCGCTGAACCGCCGGACCTTTCTGACGGAATGGGAAAACGCGATGGAGCAGCGCTAGCACACCTCATGTGCAGACGACGCCAAGACCTGACGGCGCAATCCGCCTGAACGACCATGCTGTGGGAAACGGGCCAATGCAGGGGGGCTGTTTTCGTCTGGCGGGAAAACCGGCTGTGGCCCCTCTGTCCGCCGGACTAGCCCCCGCGCTGCGGGCGCAGGACGTGCATGCATTGATCAAGATCAGCGACGGGCGCGCATAGACGCGCGAATATCACTCTTTGTGTCCATCCGACCCAAGGAGGTTTCCCGATGCAAGCAAGACCGCCTTCAAGGCACCCGATCACGATACCGTCCGGGGCACTTGCCAGCTTCTTGGGTATCACGTTTGTCATTACATGGGGGCTGATCGGACTATATGTGATGGCCCCCGAACGGGCTGCCGCTACATTCGGCGAGATCAGCGGTTCACATCCATTCTTCTTTCTTGCGACGTGGTCGCCGGCGATCGCGGCCTTCGTGGTTGTCTTTCTGTATTCCGGGCCCTCCGGTCTCCGCGCCTTCTTCTCGCGGCTTTTGATGTGGCGCGGTTCCACAGGCTGGGCGGCTTTTATCCTGCTCTTTGTGCCTCTCGTCTTCGTTGCCGGTTCGCTGATCAAGGGCGGGCCGGTGCTTGCGCCGCTTCCGCCCGAGGGGATCGGCCCGGTCGTGGCGGTCTTGTTCATGATGCTCTTTCTGGGGCCGATCGAGGAGTTCGGCTGGCGCGGTGTCATGCAGCCCTTGCTGCAACGTCACATGGCACCGATCTGGGCGGGCCTGATCATCGGCGCGACATGGGGGTTCTGGCACCTGCCCGCGTTCTTTCTGGCGGGGGTCGTATTCGCCGACTGGGACTTTCTGCCTTTCTTTATCGGCAACATAACGCTCGCGGTGCTGGTGACGCCGATCTTCAACAGTGCGCGTGGCAGCTTGCTCTGGCCGATGCTGTTCCACTGGCAGCTGAACAACCCGTTCTGGCCCGATGCACAACCGTGGGACACGTGGATTCTTGTCGTCGTGGCGGCCGTTGTCGTGTGGTGGAACCGGGGTGCGATGTTCACACGCCGCGGATCAGTCACCGAAGTGGTGCAGTCAACTCCGCTCGTCCGGCGTAACGACCGCGCACAAGCACAACATGGTCAGGGATAGAGGATTCGAACCTCTGGCCTCTGCAACCCGAATGCAGCGCTCTACCAGGCTGAGCTAATCCCTGACGGACGCTGGATTATCATTGCGGTTTGGCGTCGGCAAGTGGGGTTTCTTTTTGCCGCGTTTGTGAAAGTATGAGTGCAGCCTTGTAACAGGAATGTTTTCTAAGTGTCGTCGATGATCCACACATGCGTCTGAACCTGAAACAACTGGAGGCCTTTGTCTGGGTCGCCGACTTGCACAGTTTTCGCCGCGCCGCAGACCGGCTGAACACCACTCAGCCCAATATCTCGGCCCGGATTGCCGCGTTAGAGGCCGCCTTGGGCGCGGACCTGATGACTCGCGATGCGGGTTCGGTGCGGCTGACGGGCAGAGGGCAGGCGTTGCTGGTGCATGCGCGCCGGGTGCTTGATGCCACTGATGCGCTGATTGCGGCGGCCGACAACCGTGATTTGCTGGAAGGCACCCTGCGTCTGGGCGTAACCGAGATGGTCGTGCATACGTGGCTGCGCGATTATCTGCGCGCGCTCAAAGACCAGTTTCCAAAGCTGACCGTAGAGCTGACGGTCGATCTGTCCGCCAATCTGGAAAAGGAACTGTCGGGGCGCACCATCGACCTGGCTTTGCAGAATGCGCCCTTCAGCCGCCTGACAAGCGGGCAGATCGATCTGGGCACCTATCCGCTGGTCTGGGTGGCCAAGCCCGGCCTGTTGCCTGCCGGTCATGTCACGCTGGATGATCTGGCGCAGCATCCGATCCTGACCCATGCCCGCAATACGCGTCTGTATGAAGAGGTCACAGCGCATATTTCCGGCCGCCGTGATCTGGCATTCCGGCTGGTGCCGTCTAGCAATCTGGCGGCGTGCCTGCATATGACGGCCGATGGCATGGGCATTGCGACGCTGCCCGCCGCTATGGTGGCCAGCGATATTGCCAGCGGGGCCCTGGTGCAGGTCGGGTATGACTGGGTGCCGGAGCCGTTGCATTTTTTCGCCCGGTTCGATGCCGAAAGATCAGGGCGTATCGTGGCCGATACCGCAAAAGTCGCGTTGGCAACAGCACAAGCCTATGATCAGAAAAAATGATCTAATAAATCGCATTAAATAATTGGATGCGATACCCTTGCCCGTCTAGGCTAATCCCATTCCAATCTGTGGGGGCCGAGATGCAACACCATATTCGCCTTGGCGTCGATATCGGCGGCACATTCACCGACGTTGTGCTAGAGGTGGGCGGCACACAGCAGTCCACCAAGGTGCTGACCACCTATGCCGCCCCCGAGGATGCGATCATCGAGGGCATGCATCAGGTCTGCAAGAGGGCCGGAATTGTGCCTGCGCAGATCGGCCAGATCATCCACGGCACCACGCTGGCGACGAACGCGCTGATCGAACGGCGCGGCGCGCGCACGGCGCTGATCACGACCGAAGGTTTCCGCGACGTGATCGAAATGCGCACCGAAAGCCGGTTTGAACAATACGATTTGAACCTGCAACTGCCTGAACCGCTATTGCCACGCCAGCACCGCTTTACCCTGTCCGAACGGGTAGATGCGCAGGGCAACGTGCTGATCCCGCTGGACCGGGGCGCAGTCGCGGCACTGGCCGACCAGATCGCACCGATGGGGTTTGACAGCATCGCCGTGGGCCTGATTCACGCCTATCTGAACGATGCGCACGAACGGATGATCCGCGATGTGCTGGCCGAAAAACTGCCCGGTGTCATGGTGTCGCTGTCGTCCGAGGTGTCGCCGCAGATGCGCGAATACGAACGGTTCAATACGACTGTCGCCAATGCCTATATCAAGCCGCTGATGAAATCCTACCTTGGCCGGCTCAAGGGGCGCTTGGCGGATGAAGGCACGATGTGTCCGATCTTCCTGATGCATTCGGGTGGCGGAATCATCAGCCTTGAAAGTGCGGCGGATTTTCCGGTGCGGCTGGTGGAATCCGGGCCAGCGGGGGGCGCTGTCTTTGCCGCCGATATTGCTGCGCGGCACGGGCTGGACAAGGTGCTGTCGTTCGACATGGGCGGCACAACGGCCAAGATTTGCCTGATCAAGAACCAGACGCCGAAAACCGCGCGCGTGTTCGAGGTGGCGCGCACCTATCGGTTCAAAAAGGGATCGGGGATGCCGATTTCGATTCCGGTGATCGACATGGTGGAAATCGGTGCGGGTGGTGGCAGTCTGGCGCATGTGGATACGATGCGCCAGATCCGTGTTGGCCCGGAAAGTGCGGGGTCAGAACCGGGGCCTGCCTGTTACGGGCGAGGCGGCGACCGGCCTGCGGTGACCGATGCCGACCTGACACTGGGCAAGCTGGACCCCGATCATTTTGCTGGTGGGTCGATCCCGCTGCACCCCGATGCGGCAACCGATGCATTGACAACTTTGGGCGCGCCGCTGGACATGGATGCGGTGACGGCCGCTTATGGTCTGGCCGAGGTCGTGGATGAAAACATGGCCAACGCGGCCCGCGTGCACGCGGTCGAAAACGGCGAGGATCTGGCCGATTACACGATGATCGCCTTTGGCGGTGCGGCACCGCTTCATGCCGGGCGCCTGTGTGAAAAGCTGGGCATCAACCGCCTGCTGGTGCCCACGGGGGCCGGTGTCGGTTCCGCCATTGGGTTCCTGCGCGCGCCCTTCAGTTTCGAGGCGACGCGCAGCGTCTATATGAAACTGTCGGATTTCGCGCCCGATGTGGTGAAAACACTGCTGGCCGATCTGGCGGCCGAGGCGACAGGTTTCGTACGCACATGCGATGCGACAGCCGCCATTCAGGCCGAATACAAGGTCTATATGCGCTACACAGGGCAGGGCTGGGAAATCCCCATCAGCCTGAGCGCCGATGACGCGCGCGACCCTGATGCGGCGCGTTTTCAGGCGCTGTTCGAGGCGGATTATACAACTCTCTTTGGTCGCACAGTGGCGGGCATGGATATTGAAATCACCGTCTGGGCCGTCAACGCCACGACCGAGGCGGCAAAACCTGCCGCCCTGGCCGACACGCCTGATGCCAGCGACGCCACCGTGGCAGCCCGGCGTGATCTGTTCGACCCCGCCCTTGGCACGATGACGCAAGCCGCCGTTGTTGCCCGCGCCAGCCTGACAGCGGGCCAGACGATCACCGGCCCCGCTTTGATCACCGAGGATGAAACGACCATCGTCATCCCTGCCAGCCGCACCGCCATCGCGCGCCCCGACGGCACCATCGACATCACAGAGGTGAAACCATGAGCAGCGTTGCCTATCAGGTCATGTGGAACCGCCTGATTTCCGTGGTCGAGGAACAGGCGCAGGCGCTGGTGCGCACCGCTTTTTCAACCTCTGTGCGCGAGGCAGGAGATCTGTCCGCCGGGGTCTATAATGCGGATGGGTTGATGCTGGCGCAGGCGGTGACCGGCACGCCGGGCCACGTGAACGCCATGGCCGATGCGGTCGCGCATTTCATCCGGCGGATCGGGCCGGACAATATCACCCAAGGTGACGTCTATATCACCAATGACCCGTGGGAAGGCACAGGCCATCTGCACGACATCACCGTCGTCACCCCGTCCTTTCACAAGGGTAATCATGTGGGGTTCTTTGCCTGCACGGCGCATGTCGTCGATATCGGTGGGCGCGGTTTCGGCGCGGATGCCGCCAGCGTTTACGAGGAAGGGATCTATATCCCGATCATGAAATTCGCCGACCGCGGCCGCGTTGACGACACGCTGGTGCGGATATTGCGCGGCAATGTGCGCGAACCGGACCAGTTGATCGGCGATATCTACGCGCTGGCGACATGCAATGAAATCGGCCAGCGGCGTCTGGCGGAAATGATGGATGAATTTGCGCTGACCGATCTGGCGGGCATCGGCGACTTTATCCTTGAAAATTCGCGCCGCGCCACGCTGGAACGCATCGCCGCCCTGCCACGTGAAACCGCATCGGGCGGCATGACGATTGACGGTTTTGACACACCCATTGATCTGCGTGTCAAACTGACCATCGCCGCCGATCATATCCTGTGCGATTTCGCGGGCACATCAGGGTTGGACAAGAAGGGCATCAACGTCCCGCTGGTCTATACCAAGGCCTATGCCTGCTATGCGCTGAAATGCGCGATTGCGCCCGAAATCCCCAATAATGCCGCGTCTTTGGCCCCGTTTCAGGTGACAGCGCCGGTGGATAGCATCGTGAACGCGGTGCATCCCGCGCCCGTCGCGCTGCGCCATATCATCGGGCATATGATCCCCGATACCGTCTTTGATGCGCTGGATAAAATCCTGCCCGCGACGGTCCCCGCCGAGGGTGCGGGCTGTCTGTGCAACTTTCAGGTCAGCCTGCGCCCCACTGGCGCAAACGGGCGGCGGGCCGAGGTGCTGACCTTCAACTCTGGCGGGGCAGGGGCGCGGCCGGGCGTGGACGGGCTGAACGCCACCGCCTTTCCGTCCGGTGTGATGACCATGCCGGTCGAGGCGACGGAACACACCGGCCCCGTCATCATCTGGCGCAAGGAACTGCGCCCCGACAGCGGCGGTGCGGGCCAATATCGCGGCGGCTTGGGCCAGTATATGGAGGTGGGCGCCGCCGCAGGCCACGAATGCGATTTTTCCGCCATGTTCGACCGCGTGGATCACCCCGCACGTGGACGGCAGGGCGGTGCGGATGGCGCGCCCACCACGATTGCACAGGATGATGGCACGGCCATGCGCGGCAAGGGCAAGCAATTCGTGCCCGCCGGGCGGCGCGTCATACTGGGGTTTCCCGGCGGGGCGGGCTATGGCCCTGCGGTCAGCCGTGACCCCGCGCTGGTGAAACGCGACCTTGCGCGTGGCTATATTTCCGCCAAAGCTGCGGTGCAGGACTATGGCATGTCCGAGGCCGATGTTACGGCTGTTCTGGCCGCCGTTGCGAAGGGGGAAACCACATGACGCAGGCACCGCTGCAATCCAGCTATGACGTGGTGATCGTGGGCGGTGCGATGCTGGGGTCGTCGGTGGCGTGGTTCCTGACGGATAATCCTGGTTTCGATGGCAGCATTCTGGTGGTCGAACGCGACCCGACTTATGAATGGTGTTCGACGTCGCACACCAATTCCTGCATCCGCCAGCAGTTCAGCGCACCGATCAACGTGAAAATTTCCCAGTTCGGCGCGGATTTCGTAAAGAATTTCCGCGCCTATATGGGTGGTGACGAACGGGTGCCGCACCCGCGTCTACACAGTTTCGGCTATATGTATCTGGCGGATAACGAACAATTCGCCGCAGCGCTGCGCGACAGCCAGCAGGTGCAGGCGGCCTGCGGTGCAGGCACGCGGCATATGATGCCCGATGAAATTGCCGCCGCCTATCCGTTCTACAATCTGGACGACATCATCGCGGGCAATCATAACCTGATCGACGAAGGCTATTTCGACGGCAACACATTGTTTGACTGGTGGCGCCGGTCGGCGCGGGAACGTGGCGTGGAATATGTCACGAACGAAGTCATCGCGATGAACCGAAACGCTGCCGGAACGCAGGTAGAAAGCGTGATCCTGCAATCGGGCGAGGTGATCGCCTGCGGCACGGTCGTGAATGCATCCGGCCCCCGTGCGGTGCTGACATCGCGCATGGCGGGGATTGACCTGCCGGTGGAACCGCGCAAGCGGTACACCTTTATCTTTGCGGCAGCCAAACCGCTGGACCGTGACCTGCCGCTGACGATCGACCCGTCCGGCGTGCATGTCCGCACCGATGGCACATTCTATATGGCAGGTTGCCCGCCAGAGGATGACCACGCTGTGGATTATAACGATTTCACGCCCGACCATGACATCTGGGAAAACCACGTCTGGCCCGTCATTGCCCACCGCATCCCCCAGTTCGAGGCGATCAAGTTGCGCAATTCATGGGTCGGTCATTACGCCTATAACACGCTGGACCAGAACGCCGTTTTGGGTCCGCACCCAGAGGTCGGCAATTTCATTTTCGTGAACGGGTTTTCAGGCCACGGGTTCCAGCAATCGCCCGCTGTGGGGCGTGGGATGGCGGAATGGATCACACATGGCGCATATCAGACGCTTGATCTGACGCCATTCCACTATGACCGGATCACGCAGGGTGCGGCATTCATGGAAAGGGCCGTGATATGAACCTGCCCGCAAACCCCTTTCTGGCCGCGATCCGTGTGGGCCAGCCGCAAATCGGGCTGTGGGCCAGCCTTGCCAGCAATTACGCGGCTGAGGTGGTGGCAGGTGCGGGCTATGACTGGCTGCTGGTGGATATGGAACATTCGCCCGGCGATGTCATGACCACGCTGGGTCAGTTGCAGGCGATTGCGCCCTATGCATCTACTGCCATCGTGCGCACGCCCTGGAATGACGCCGTGATGGTCAAGCGCCTGCTGGATATCGGCGCGCCGGGGCTGTTGTTTCCCATGGTCCAGACGGTGGACGAGGCGCGCGCCGCTGTTGCTGCCACCCGCTATCCCCCCGACGGTATCCGGGGTGTGGCCGGGTCGATCCGCGCCAACCGCTTTGGCCGGATCACGGATTATTATGCCAGGGTGGGCGATGAAACCTGCGTGCTGATCCAGCTTGAAACACAAGTGGCGATTGACCGTGCGGCGGCGATTGCATCCGTCAAAGGCGTTGATGGCATCTTTTTCGGCCCTGCCGATATTGCCGCCGATATGGGGCTGATCGGGCAGCCGATGCATGCGGATGTCTGGGCGCGGATCATACCCGCAGCGCGGGCGCTGATGGATGCAGGCATGCCCGTCGGCACGCTTGTCACCGATCCCGCCTTTGCGGCGGACCTGCTGAACGACGGCTTTACATTCGTGGCCTGCGGCACCGATACCGGGTTGCTGGCCAAGGGGGCTGATAACTTGCTGGCGCAGATGCGCAAAACGACAAAGGAAAGATGATGAAAAAACTTGTACTGACAGGGGCCGCCGGCCGCCTTGGATCCTACCTGCGCGAACCGCTAAGCAAGATGTGTGACACGCTGGTCTCTACGGATATCGCGCCCGAAATTGGCACGACCTATCCGGGTGAAACCTATGTGCAGGCGGACCTGTCCGACCTTGCCGCGATGGAAGAGGTGATCGCGGGCGCCGATATGGTCGTGCATTTCGGCGCGATCGCGGACGAGGCGCCATGGGATGACATCCTGCAATCCAACATCATCGGGGCCTATAACGTGTGGGAGGCCGCCTATCGGCATGGCGTGAAACGGGTGGTCTATGCCAGTTCGGTGCATGCGGTCGGGATGCACAAGAAAACCGACACGATCGGCCTTGATGCGCCACACAAGCCCGACACCTATTACGGGCTGGCCAAATGTTTCTGCGAAGACCTCGCCAGCCTTTACTGGGACAAGCGCGGGATTGAAGCGGTTTGTCTTCGCATCTTTTCCTGCGCGCCTGCCAATAACGCGCGCAGCATTGGCACATGGCTGTCCTATGACGATCTGATCCATCTGGTGCAGCGGTCCATCGACAGCCCCGTTGTCGGGTTCACAGTGGTCTACGGCATTTCGAACAATGACCGCGCCGTGGTGGACAATACAAAGGCGGGGCATCTGGGCTACCGCCCCAAGGACAACGCCGAACACTTTGCGGCTCAGGTCTTTGCCGATACGCCGCCGCTGGATAACAAGGATCTGGCGAACCTGTGCATCGGCGGCCCCTTTGCGACGGTCGAGTTGGGCAATTCCGGCGTGGCTGCGTTGAATATCATCGACGATCGCAAGAAAAGCTGACCTGCCGCGCGGTCAGGCCTTGCGTGACCGCGCGATCCACATGCCAGCCAGGATCAGCGCAACGCCGATTATCCGCGCCAGCGGGCTGCCCGGCGCGCCCATCGCCACATCCAGCACCACGCCCGAAATCATTTGCCCGGCGATGATCAGCATCGCGGTCTGCGCCGCCCCGATCCGCGGGATCAGCCAACTGCCCGCCGCGATGAACACCACGCCAATCGGCCCGCCCAGCCAGGCGAACCACGGCGCCGCCTGCGGTTCACCTGCAAACAGTCCACCGATCGCCAGCGCCACAAGGGTGATAAAGACAAAACCGACGATATGGTTCCAGAACGATGATTCCAGCGCCGATGTGGACAGCGCCAGCCGCCCGTTGATCTGGCGCGACAGCGACACCAGCACACCGGCCAGCACTGCAAGGGCGGCAAACAGCATCATGGCCCGCGCCCGAAAAAGATCAGGATCAGGCTGCCGCCGACGATCAGTGCCAGTGCCACCAGATCACGCCGCCCCGGCATCCGTTTCGGCAGGCCGAAAAGGCCGCGTATATCGGCCAGCAGGCTGAACATCATCTGCCCGGCCAGCCCCAGCGCGATGGTTCCCGACAAGGCCAGCGGCGTATTGACCGCGAATGACGTCAACATCACCGTCACGCCGCCGGAAACACCTCCCAGATAGGTCCAGATCGGGGGGCGGGTGGCGGTCGCCCGGCGGGGGCGCAGAACTGCCAGCAACAACAAGGCTGCCACTGTGCCCATCAGGTGCGGCACCCATGATGCAAAAAGCAGCGATCCATACGCTGCCAATGTCCCATTGAACAACACCATCAGCGTCAAAAGCCCGCCTGCACCAAAGGCGAGGATGGCGGGGATCAGGCGGTCGTGTGTGGTCTTGCCGGTCATGCGAGGGTCATCACGCTTTCGTCTTGCGAAAGCAATCAATTTTAGGGGTTCAGAGGTGCAATGGCGCAAGGCACGCGGCAAGGAGGCAGGCAGCGGTTATTGTGGGCGTAAAACTGTGCAAATAGCACCATCCGCCACCCTAGAGCCCACCGCTGCCTGACTAGTTAACAAGACACTCGTAAACCAAGACATATCTGGGCCAGATCAATATGCCCTTCGCTACATCTAGGCGTGGGGTGTGGTGACAATTAGACATAAACTGCGCTTTCTCGGGTCACTTACATGACAGGAGGTGAACAGTGTTGCCTTAAGTATTGACACGCCGCTTTTGCAACGTATAAGCCGCGCTTCATTGGTGTTGGTGGACCGCGCAAGCAGAACCCTGTCGTCCCGTCAAAATTCGGGGAAAGGACAACGCCCTTCGCAATGCAAAGAAGGAGATCAGCGTATGACTAAACGTACCGCTGCCAAGTATAAAATTGACCGCCGGATGGGCGAGAACATCTGGGGCCGTCCCAAATCCCCCGTCAACCGTCGTGAATATGGCCCCGGCCAGCACGGCCAGCGCCGCAAGGGCAAACTGTCCGATTTCGGGATTCAGCTGCGCGCCAAGCAAAAGCTGAAGGGGTATTACGGCGATCTGACCGAAAAGCAGTTCCGCCGCATCTATGCAGAAGCTGAACGTGTCAAAGGCGACACCGGTGAAAACCTGATCGGCCTGCTGGAACGGCGTCTGGATGCGGTCGTTTACCGTGCCAAGTTCGTGCCAACCGTCTTTGCTGCACGCCAGTTCGTGAACCATGGCCACGTGACCGTGAATGGCAAGCGGGTGAACATCCCGTCTTACCGCGTGAAGGAAGGCGACGTCATCGAAGTGCGCCAGAAATCCAAGCAAATGGAAATGGTCCTTGTGGCGGCGCAACTGCCCGAACGTGACGTGCCCGACTACATGGATGTCGATCATTCCAAGATGGTCGCCACCTTTACACGCACACCCGCACTTGGCGATGTGCCTTACCCGGTGAACATGGAACCAAATCTGGTTGTCGAATTCTACGCCAAGAACTAAAGTCCCGGCCAAGAAGAAATCGAAAGAGGCCACCTGTCAGGGTGGCCTTTTTTCGTTGATGCGGGGGGTTTGTTTCAATCCTGCCGCGCATGGCTTATGAGGTGCGCAAGTTTGAACAAGGGAAAGGGGCCACGTATGACAACTCACCCAAATTATGGCCGCATTGACGGCGATATCGTAATGATCGGTTTCGGGTCGATCGGAAAAGGCACGCTGCCACTGATCCAGCGCCATTTCGACTATGATCCGGCGCGGTTCAGCGTGATTGACCCCAACCCGGCAAGTGCGGCGTTCCTGGGCGAACAGGGCATCACCCATCATCAGGTGGCGTTGACCCCCGAAAACTACCGCGAGGTGCTGGGGGAGTTGTTTCCTGATGGCAAGGGGTTCTGCGTCAACCTGTCGGTCGATACATCATCGCTGGATCTGATGAAATTCTGCCGCGAGATCGGTGTGCTGTATATTGATACGGTGGTCGAACCCTGGGCCGGGTTCTATTTCGACACGACGGAAAATGCCGAACGCACAAATTACGCCCTGCGCCAGAAGGTGCGCGACGAAAAGGCGGCAAACCCCGGTGGCGCGACTGCGGTCAGTTGTTGTGGCGCAAATCCCGGCATGGTCAGCTGGTTCGTCAAGGAAGGGCTGATGACCCTCGCCCGCGATCTAGGGCGCGACGATGCTGCGCCTGCGGACCGCGCAGGATGGGGGACGTTGATGCAGTCTTTGGGCGTCAAGGGTGTGCACATCGCGGAACGCGACACGCAGGCCCGCGACAAACCGCGCCCGCGTGATGTGTTCGTGAACACTTGGTCGGTCGAAGGGTTTATCGCCGAAGGTTTTCAGCCCGCCGAACTGGGCTGGGGAACCCACGAAAAATGGATGCCGGAAACCGCGCACACCTATGAAACAGGCTGTCAGGCTGGCATCTGGTTTGAACGGCCCGGCGCGATTACCCGTGTCCACACGTGGTGCCCCACACCCGGCCCGCAGTTCGGTTTTCTGGTGACCCATAACGAGGCGATCAGCATTTCGGATTACTATACCGTGGGCGACAAATCCGCCCCCGATTTCCGCCCGACCTGTCACTACGCCTATCACCCTTCCGACGATGCGGTCCTCAGCTTGCATGAGATGTTCGGCGCGGGTCGCCAGCAGACAGTTCATGAAATCCTTGATGTGGACGAAATCGTGACCGGTATCGACGAATTGGGTGTGCTTCTCTATGGCCACGAAAAGAATGCGCTCTGGTTCGGCTCGCGCCTGTCGAACGAAGAAACCAAATCGCTGGCCCCCTATCAGAATGCGACCGGGTTGCAGGTGACATCGGCTGTGCTGGCGGGGATGGTCTGGGCGCTGGAAAACCCCGATGCGGGGATCGTCGAGACCGACGAGATGGATCACGCCCGCTGCCTTGAGGTGCAGCGCCCCTATCTGGGCCCGGTCGAGGCGCATTATACCGATTGGACACCCCTACAGGACCGGTGGGAGCATTTCTCCGAAGATATTGACGAAACCGACCCATGGCAGTTCCGCAATGTCCTGGCCACCTAGGGTGCAGGTTCCGGCATCTGAAGGAACAGATAAGGCGCTCTAATGCGTCCAGGCGCCACGCCGGTTTGTCGCGAAATTTTCGCCGTATCCGCCGCGGCGGATGTTCGGTTTGCGTCTGTGGGGGTCCTGCACAATGGCGTCTATGCCGTGCTCACGCGCATAATCCAATGCTGCCTGCTTGGTGTCGAACGTCAGTCGCACCTGTGCCTGCGTATCCGAAGACGACGTCCACCCCATCAGAGGATCTACCTCGCGGGCGGTTTCGGCTACATGTTCCAGAACCCAATGATGCGTTTTCGCCGTGCCTGACGACATCGCGGTTCGGGCTGGTCTGTAGATACGTGCGCGCATGCGGGTTCTCCTTGCTTGTGACTTATTTCGAATTCGGGGTTGCTTGGCAAGGTGGGGCACTTCGAAAAAAGAGTCCGGATTAATCAAACGTCAAGTTAGCGGGTCTAGGGTGCTTGTCACAAGCCTCATTTTGGCAATTGATTATCAGTTGGGAACAAAGACCATGATCAAGCAAAGTGTTACGACCCTCGCCATGTTGGTTGCCTGCCAGGCTGCACTGGCAGATGAATTTACCCCTGCGCTACGGGATTACCTGAACACCAACATCAGTCAGTGGGCGACCGATCCGGTCATCCTTGATGTGTTGCGCACAGCCAATGCGGAAACCGCTGGATATGACCTTGCCAGAATCAACGCGCTGGACATGACCTGGCGGGCAGAAGTCGGGATGCCCGAAACTCCTGTAATCACGCCTGTTCTGACAAATAATGCGGCGGATTTCCTGCGTGACAGGGTCGCTGCATCGGACGGTGTCATCGCTGAAATTTTTATCATGGATCAGGTCGGGTTGAACGCCGCCGCATCCTCCGTGACCTCTGACATGTGGCAGGGCGACGAGGAAAAGTTCATCCAGACCTACCAGGTCGGTGCCGGCGCCACACATATCGCAGAGGTCGAATTTGACGAATCGACGCAAACCTACCTTGGGCAGGTGTCCATCAGCATCAGCGATCCCAAGACCGGTGACCTTCTCGGCGCGATGACGATCGGGCTGAACGCCGAGGCATTGTTTTAATCACATAACACAACGGGTGTGCCCATGTCTGTCTCAAGCTCTGGTGCGATACGTCGCATGTTCGGTCAATCGGTTTATGCGAAATGTCTTTGGATTACCGCGATTACGACGATCGTGGTCGCCACGCTGGTCAGTGTGCAAAATTTCAATGTGAGTGAAAGAATAGCACGAGAAAGCATTGTCGATCTTGGCGCCACCAACACTGCCAATGCCGCCAAGGGGATTGGCGGGGCCATCCGGTTTCAGAAGAAGGATGAAATAGACAAATTGTTAGCGCAATTACTAGACGGTTCAGATGGGCGGGCCCGTGCCGCAACAGTCCTGTCCCTGCAGGGGGAGGTTCTGTCGGAACTGGTGCGTCCGGGCGGCGATGTTGCACCGCTGGCGCAGGTTGCCCGAACTGCACTGGTGGATAACATGGCGCGAACCGGCGCCAATGGATTGCAAATTGCGGTCCCCGTGCGTTTTGGCAACAGCGGTGAAACCGTCGGTGTGCTCGCGGTCGGCTGGACTGCCGCACCGGTTCTGGCGCGGTTGGCCAATGAAAAACTGCGCACATTGATCATATCCGCAGTGGCGCTTTGTGCCATGCTGGGGTTTTCAATTTTCCTGCTGCGACGCATACTGGGTAATCCGCTGCACCGCCTCGAGGTTGCCGTTCAATCCGTCGCCAATGGCGACTATGAGGTATCGATCGCCGGAACTGACCGGGCAGATGAAATTGGGCGGCTTGCGCGCAATCTGGACCAGATGCGCATGGGGCTGGCCGAGGCCAAGTTGGTTTCGGACCGGGCCGCGGCCGATCAGGTGGAACAAGAAAACGTCATTGCGGCGCTGACAAATGGGCTGCAATGCCTCGCTGCTGGCGACCTTACGGCGCAGATATCGCAGGATTTCACGACGCGCTACCAACAGCTTAGCATGGACTTTAACAATACCGCGCGCACCTTGCATGATGCTGTGCTGACTGTCGTGCAGAATGCGGAAATGATCCGCAAGGAGTCGGACGAAATAGGTGGCCATTCCAGTGACCTCTCCCGACGAACGGAAAATCAGGCCGCAACACTGGAAGAAACGGCTGCGGCGCTGGATCAACTGACCGGCGGTGTGAAGGCTGCTGCTGATAGTGCCAGAGAGGTGGAAGGGATTGTGCATGAAGCACAAACAGAGGCGAATGAAAGCGCAGCGATCGTCGCGCAGACTGTTGCGGCCATGTCCGAGATTGAAGGGTCTTCAACACAGATTTCAACGATTATATCCGTTATTGACGACATTGCTTTCCAGACCAATCTCTTGGCGCTGAATGCAGGTGTTGAAGCTGCCCGTGCGGGCGAGGCCGGCCGCGGGTTTGCCGTCGTCGCATCCGAGGTTCGCGCACTGGCCCAACGGTCGTCGGAAGCCGCACAAGAGATCAAGGCATTGATCGGCAGCAGTTCGCAGCATGTCGCACGCGGTGTGAAGCTGGTTGGCCAAGCCGGCGATGTGCTGACATCAATCACAGGGCGCGTCACGGAAATTGCCAGTCTGACATCTGGCATGGCCGATGCTGCGACTGAACAATCGCGCAGTCTGGCCGAGATCAATATCGGTGTGAGCCAACTGGACAAGGTGACCCAACAGAATGCCGGCATGGTGGAAAGCGCTGATGCGGCCAGCCAGTCGCTGCGCATGCAGGCGGCGGCATTGGGTGAAACCGTGGAACGTTTTACGACCAACGCAAGTAGGCCAAGCAGGAATACACCGGTGGCCGCCTGATGGACAAAACAGAAACATCGCGAATGGGCGGGTTGAAAATTCCGGCGAAAGGAACAAGTCTAGGGCATCACTGTATGGAGTCTCGCCAACGTGTCCGACGCAATAACCGCCCAGCAGGATGCGCCCGTTTATCTTGCCAACCCGTCTCCTGATGTCAAAACCCGCGAAAAGCTGGAGGGTGGCAAGAAATTCGTCCTGAAAACCGAATTTTCCCCGGCTGGCGATCAACCCACAGCAATCAAGGAACTGAGCGCGGGGATCATGAACGGTGAGCGTGATCAGGTCCTGCTGGGTGCAACCGGTACGGGCAAAACCTTTACCATGGCGAAAATGATCGAAGAAACCCAGCGGCCCGCGATCATTCTGGCGCCGAACAAGACACTTGCTGCGCAACTTTATGGTGAATTCAAGGGGTTCTTTCCGGATAATGCAGTCGAGTATTTCGTGAGTTACTACGATTATTATCAGCCCGAGGCCTATGTCGCCCGGTCGGATACATACATCGAAAAGGAATCGCAGATCAACGAACAGATCGACCGCATGCGCCATTCTGCGACCAGAGCACTTTTGGAAAGGGACGATGTGATCATCGTCGCCTCGGTCAGTTGCATTTACGGGATCGGGTCGGTCGAAACCTACGGGGCAATGACCCAGGATATCCACGTCGGTCGCGCCTATGACCAACGGCAAATCATTGCTGATTTGATCGCACAGCAATACCGGCGCAATGATCAGGCATTTCAGCGGGGCACATTTCGGGTGCGCGGGGATAGCCTTGAAATCTGGCCTGCCCACCTTGACGATCGCGCATGGAAGCTGTCGTTCTTTGGTGAAGAACTCGAAGCGATCACCGAGTTCGACCCGCTGACGGGGACCAAGACGGACAACTTCGAAAAGATTCGCGTCTATGCAAATTCCCACTACGTGACGCCCAAGCCAACAATGCAGCAGGCTGTGCAAGGCATCAAGAAAGAGTTGCGACAGCGGCTGGACCAACTGGTTGCCGATGGCAAGCTGCTTGAGGCACAGCGTTTGGAGCAACGGACAAATTTCGATCTCGAAATGCTGGAGGCGACGGGCGTCTGCAACGGGATCGAAAATTATTCGCGTTATCTGACTGGCCGTGCCCCGGGTGAACCGCCCCCGACGCTGTTCGAATTCATTCCAGACAATGCGATTGTTTTTGCGGATGAAAGCCATGTTTCAGTTCCGCAGATTGGCGGAATGTACAAGGGCGACTACAGGCGCAAATTCACACTGGCTGAACACGGGTTCCGCCTGCCGTCGTGCATGGACAACCGCCCCCTCAAATTCGAAGAATGGGACGCCATGCGCCCACAATCCGTGTTCGTATCGGCGACACCGGCCGCTTGGGAGCTGGAGCAGGCCGGAGGGGTATTTACCGAACAGATCATTCGCCCCACAGGCTTGATCGACCCTGAAATCGAGATACGCCCCGTGGATATGCAGGTCGATGATCTGCTGGACGAGGTGCGCAAGGTGGCTGCAAACGGCTATCGCACGTTGGTGACCACGCTGACCAAACGCATGTCCGAAGATCTGACCGAATACATGCATGAACAGGGCATTCGCGTCCGTTATATGCATTCCGATATCGATACCATCGAACGGATCGAGATTTTGCGCGACCTGCGGCTGGGTGCCTTTGACGTGCTGATCGGGATCAACCTGCTGCGCGAGGGCTTGGATATTCCTGAATGCGGGCTGGTGGCAATTCTGGATGCCGACAAGGAAGGGTTTCTGCGATCCGAAACCAGTTTGGTGCAGACGATTGGACGTGCCGCGCGCAATGCCGAAGGTCGCGTCATCATGTATGCAGACCGGATCACCGGCAGCATGGACCGTGCGATGAAGGAAACCGAGCGGCGACGGGTCAAGCAATTGGCCTATAATGTCGAACACGGGATCACGCCCCAGACCGTCAAGAAGAATGTCGAGGATATTCTGGCCGGACTTTACAAGGGCGATGTGGACATGAACCGCGTCACTGCCAAGGTCGATAAACCGATGGCTGGTGCAAACCTTGCGGCTGTGCTGGACGGGCTGCGCACCGATATGCGCAAGGCCGCCGAGAACCTTGAGTTCGAAGAGGCGGCGCGGCTGCGCGACGAAGTCAAGCGGCTGGAGACTGTCGAGTTGACCATATCGGACGACCCGCTTGCGCGGCAGCAGGCCGTGGACCGGGCGGTCGATGACGCGGCCAAGGCATCAGGGCGCAGCACGGGCGGCCGGGGGGGCATGCGTGGCGGCAAGAGCAGATATGGCGGCAAGCGGTCGTAGATTGAAAGGAAACGAAGCTTTCCCACCCGCGTTCAGGCGGCCAACGAAAGAAGCAGATCCTGGGGGAATCGCCAGATCACATCGCCATCCGTCCAACGCCCCTTGATCAGAAATCCGTGGTCCGCAACGCGCGGAAACTGCGATTGCCAGTCAAAAAACCGGTCATTCGTGACGATCAGCAGGTTGTGTTTGGTCGCCACTTCCAGCAGCATTTCATCAGCGATCACGCCCTTGGGGACTACTTCGACTTGTTCGCGCCGAAGCCCAAGATGCCCCGCCATATATGTGTCGTTGGCATAGTGATCAAAAAGTTTGTAAGCGACATTGGCGTCAAAACAGACCAGCGAAGTATACCCGCGTTGTGTCAAATCGATCAGCACGCCGTAGAGCACCACGATTGACGGCGTGCCGCCCCCATGCATCACATTCGAGCCATCGACGAGGATCGGATGGATTGTTGGTTGCTGTTGTTTCCGCTCGTGCAGGACCGCAAGGCTTGCGCGAAAGATGCGCACACCCACAGCCAAACCGAACACAGCAAAGATGACCGCGCCGAAAACAAACAATATTTTATTGCGGTTGGCATTGTCGGCCAACAGCACGGCAAGTGGCACGAAAGCAATCAAGAGCCCGTACAAAAGCGAAGATAGAAAATTCATTTTCGCAGGTCATCGGCGCAGTCAGCGTGTTATTGCCCATGTCGGCACAAGCGTTGGCTGCGCGCAAGATACGCCCAACCGGTGCGACCTGTCACCTATCCATCAGGATCGGGATATCGGCATTTTCAAGCAGGCTACGGGTGGTGCCGCCAAATACCGCTTCGCGCAGGCGCGAATGGCCGTAGGCCCCCGAAACAATCAGCCCGGCGTCGTGGTCTTGTGCGCATTGCAGCAGCATTTCTGCGACGCTGCCTTTCGTTTCAGGGCTGACATTGACGACCGGCCGCGCGCCGTGGCGGGTCAGGAACTGTGCCAACCCACCGCCCGGGTCGGCCTGGTCCGGGCCATGGCGGGGCGGGTCGATGATGCAAATTTCGGTCTCTGACGCCGTGCGCAGAAAGGGCAGGGCGGCACGGGTTGCCGACAGCGCCTCGGTCCCGTCGTTCCAGCCCAGAACCACGCGCGCGCGCGGCTCTGGCGCGCTGCCGCCCTTGGGGATCATCAGCACCGGACGGCCCGCGATAAACATGCAGTTTTCGACTAGTCCGGCCATTTCGGGATCGTCCTGATAGGGGCGGCCCAGCACGACCAGATCGCAAAACCGCAGCTTTTCGGCCAGATAGTTTCCCAGCACCAGCGACTGCACCATCGCAGCCTGCACCGACCAGCGGACCACCTCGGGTTGCATTCGGTCTTGCAGCCAGCTTTCCAGCTTGTCCCGCTCTGCGATAGCGTCCTTTGTCTGGGTGGCGACGACAGGAGTGGCCATGCCGCTGAGGTCATAGGCCATGCTGTTCTGGTTGATGGAGACGATATGGATATCCAGATGCGCATCCATGCGTGTCGCCAGTGCGATGGCGGCATCCAGCGCGTCTCTTGCGTTATTTGTGTTGGTCAGAATAGTCGCAATGATCTTGTAATCCATCGCGTCGTCCCCTTATCCGTTTCCCTGTTCTCAGACTGTTACGATAGGCGTACGGTTGACGTTGATGCAAATCAATATGGGCTTTGTCGGGGGTCAGGCCCGTTGCGCCAGGCGTGCCTCAAGCACGTCAAACGGCACGCCGGGGTCATCTTTGGCTCCGCGGATCACCAGTGATGTCTTGACCGATGCGACATTGGGCGCGCTGGTCAGGTCCTCGGTCAGGAATCGCTGAAAGCTGCGCAGATCGGGCGCCACGCACTTGAGTATGAAATCCACCTCGCCGTTCAGCATGTGACATTCGCGGACCAAGGGCCAGTCCTGGCAGCGTTTCTCGAATGCGCTCAGGTCGACCTCGGCCTGGCTGACCAGACCGACCATCGCGAAAACCTGCACTTCAAACCCCAGTTCGCGGGCGTTCACATCGGCATGATAGCCCAGGATGTATCCCTGCTCTTCCAATGTGCGCACGCGGCGCAGGCACGGCGGGGCAGAAATACCGACACGTTTGGCCAGTTCCACATTGGTCATTCGGCCATCGGCCTGCAGTTCGGCCAGAATCATGCGGTCAATTTCGTCCAGTTTCGATCCGGTCATGGGAAACTCCAACTCAGTTTTGCAAATACTATGCAACAGATGCGAAATGCGCAATATTATTTCATGATTGCGCAATATAATAACTTTGCATACTGGCTTTGCGCGGTCTTTCAACCGGACCGTCGGGGGGGTATATGGGCGGGGAACAAAGACAAGAGGCCGCCCATGTCCGAAACCCGCCATTCCCCCGTTTTGATCGTTGGCTCTGGCCCGGCCGGTTATACCGCCGGGATTTACGCCGCACGTGCGATGCTGAACCCCGTGCTGGTGCAAGGGATTGAGCCGGGCGGCCAATTGACCACCACGACCGAGGTTGAAAACTGGCCTGGCGACACCGAGGTGCAAGGCCCGGACCTGATGGTCAGGATGGAGGCGCACGCCCGCGCGATGGGTTGCGATATTGTCAGCGATATCATCACCGAACTTGATCTGCAAAACCGCCCCTTTACCGCAAAATCAGACAGCGGGACGGTGTATACCGCCGATGCAGTCATTCTGGCCACGGGCGCGCGCGCCAAATGGCTGGGTCTGCCGACAGAAGACAAGTTCAAGGGTTTTGGCGTCAGCGCCTGTGCGACCTGTGACGGGTTCTTTTATCGGGGTCAGGAAATCGTCGTTGTCGGCGGTGGGAACACTGCGGTAGAAGAGGCGCTGTTTCTGACGAATTTTGCCAGCAAGGTGACACTGATCCACCGGCGCGATGAACTGCGCGCCGAAAAGATCTTGCAGAACCGGTTGGAAAAGAACCCCAAGATCGAAACGCTGTGGTTTCATGAAGTGGACGAGATTTACGGCGCCGACAGCCCGCTGGGTGTCGAAGGTATTCGCGTCAAGCACACGAAAACCGGCGAAGTCACCGATATTCCCGCCAAAGGCGTGTTCATCGCCATTGGCCATGCGCCCGCGTCCGAACTGGTCAAGGACCAGCTGGAGCTGCACAATGGCGGTTACGTCAAGGTCACCCCGGGGACGACGCGCACGGCCATTCCCGGCGTGTTCGCCGCTGGCGACCTGACCGATCATATCTACCGCCAAGCGGTGACATCGGCGGGCATGGGGTGCATGGCGGCGCTGGACGCGGAAAAGTTTCTGGCCGCACAGGGCGAGTGACCCCGTCTGACTAGATCGTCACCCTTGCGGTGAAGATAGTTTGCAGGAATGACGGGCTGACCGGTCTTGGTTCCGTTGTTGGCAACAGGGTGCGAATTTCCGTCTTTAATGGCCTGACTGCGCTGGACATGTATCAAAGGCGGGGTCTATGCCTCGTCTGGAATGTGACCAGTTTTACAAGAGATTCCATATGCCCCAAGACCTTGCCCCGATCCCCGAACTTTACGTGTCTTACGACAGTGCGCAGAAACTGAAGGTATCTGCCGGCGATCTGCTTAGCCATGACCTGACCCCGCGCCAGATCTGTGATCTGGAACTGTTGATGAATGGCGGGTTCAATCCGCTCAAGGGTTTCCTGAGCGAAGCCGATTATGATGGCGTCGTCGAAAACATGCGTCTTGCCGATGGCACGCTGTGGCCTATGCCGGTCACGCTGGATGTATCCGAAGCGTTTGCCGAAAAGGTGCAGCCGGGGCAGGATATCGCCCTGCGCGACCAAGAAGGCGTGATCCTTGGGACGATGACGGTCACTGATAAATGGGTGCCCGACAAGGTGCGCGAGGCCGAAAAGGTGTTCGGTGCCGACGATAGCGCCCATCCGGCAGTAAATTATCTGCACAACACGGCTGGCAAGGTCTATCTGGGTGGTCCGGTGACAGGCATCCAGCAGCCGGTGCATTATGATTTCCGTGCCCGCCGCGATACGCCCAACGAATTGCGCAGCCTTTTTCGCAAACTGGGCTGGCGCAAGGTTGTCGCCTTTCAAACCCGCAATCCGCTGCACCGCGCGCATCAGGAACTGACATTCCGCGCCGCCCGCGAGGCGCAGGCAAACCTGCTGATCCATCCCGTGGTAGGCATGACAAAACCCGGTGATATCGACCATTTCACCCGCGTGCGCTGTTATGAGGCCGTGCTGGATCAATACCCGTCATCCACGACCACCATGAGCCTTTTGAACCTTGCCATGCGCATGGCCGGCCCCCGCGAGGCGGTGTGGCACGGCCTGATCCGCAAGAACCATGGCTGCACCCATTTCATCGTAGGCCGCGACCATGCGGGTCCGGGCAAGAATTCGGCGGGTGTCGATTTCTACGGCCCCTATGACGCGCAGGATCTGTTCCGCGCGCATCAGGATGAAATGGGCATCGAAATGGTGGACTTCAAACACATGGTTTATGTGCAGGACCGCGCGCAATATGAACCTGCCGATGAAATCCTCGACAAGGACGATGTGACGATCCTCAATATCTCGGGAACAGAACTGCGCCGCCGCCTGTCGGAAGGTCTGGAAATTCCCGAATGGTTCAGTTTCCCCGCCGTTGTGTCTGAACTGCGCAAGACCCGCCCGCCGCGGGCCGAACAAGGGTTCACCGTGTTTTTCACCGGTTTTTCCGGGTCTGGGAAATCGACCATCGCCAATGCGCTGATGGTCAAGCTGATGGAAATGGGCGGGCGGCCCGTCACCTTGCTGGACGGCGATATCGTGCGCAAGAACCTGTCGTCCGAACTGGGCTTCAGCAAGGAACACCGCGACCTGAACATCCGCCGCATCGGCTATGTCGCGTCGGAAATTACCAAGAACGGCGGTATCGCGATCTGCGCGCCCATTGCCCCCTATGCCACGACCCGGCGCGCGGTCCGCGAAGATATCGAACAGTTCGGTGCCTTCCTAGAGGTCCATGTCGCCACATCCATCGAAGAATGCGAACGGCGTGACCGCAAGGGGCTGTATAAACTGGCCCGTGAAGGCAAGATCAAGGAATTCACGGGCATTTCAGACCCTTATGATGTGCCGAACAGCCCTGAATTGCGGCTGGATACCGAAAATGTCGCGGTTGATACTTGTGCCCATCAGGTGATTTTGAAACTTGAAAGCATGGGTTTGATCCGGGCGTAAAGGGCGTAGCAGGGTGCGCTGGCCAAACTGGTGCGGACCCTGCACATCCTGACGGTGGAAAGACTGCTAAGATGACGACTGTTGTATCGATTGCGACGATTCCAACGCGCTTTGCCAGTATTCACAGGGTGCTTGAAAACATATTGTCGCAGACCGCCCCCATCGACGAACTGCGCCTTTACATCCCGCGGCGTTTCCGGCGGTTCCCCGATTATGACGGTAGCCTGCCTGACGTTCCCCCGGGTGTGCGGATCATCCAGCCAGACGACGATCTTGGTCCGGCAAGCAAGGTTTTGTTTGCAGCCGATGACCTGCGCCGCGAGGACTGCGACATCATCTATTGCGACGATGACATGCTGTTCGAACCTGACCAGTTTGCCCGCCTGCTGGCCGCGCGTGGTGACCGGCTGGATCATTGCGTGACCGCCGAGGCAGGTTTCATCTTTCGGAACGGCAAGATCATGCAGCCGTCACGCGCCCCTGTCGGGTTTTCAAAACCCAAGGATATCACCTATCGGCTGCAAAGAGCGGGGCAATTCTGGCGGCAATGGCGCACAGGGGTGAAAGAACAAAAGCCATATCGCCCTGCCTTGACCGAGGCCGGCTATGTGAATATCGCGCAGGGGTATGGCGGTGTTCTGGTCCGGCCGGCGTTTTTTGACGCGCATTTCTACGACATTCCGCCGGTGCTTTGGGCCGTGGATGATTACTGGATATCCGGCCACTTCGCACGCAAGGGCGTGCCTATCTGGGGGTGCGCATATTTACCAAGGCCGGTTCCGACCGAAAGCAGAGATGTTTCCGCGCTTTACCTTGCGACCCTTGACGGCGCAGACCGTCGAACGGCCAACGATGCCTGTGTCAAATACATGCAAGACAGATATGGAATATGGCAATGGCCCGACGGTGCGGGCCACTGATCCGGTTTAGTGCACTGTCACAGGCTGCATGTGGTTTTCACGTGCCAGATGAAAGGCCAGTTTCCGGTTGGCAACCAGCGCGAGTTGTTCGCCCTCGGCGTTGTGGACTGCAAACAGCGTTTTCAGATCGCCGACCTGTTCTTTCATGTCGTCCGGAAGTTCCGCGACAGACACCGGTTTGACATAGACGATGTCCTGCCCCAACTGCTCCAGATCATATTTCGTATTCATGGTTTATCCTTTGCGAATGTTGATTGTCTGCACGATCCTGTCTGGCACGGCGCGTGTCAGATCCACATGCAGCAGGCCATTTTCCATCACAGCCTCGCCGACATCGACACCATCGGCCAAAACAAATGACCGCTGGAATTGCCGTGCTGCTATCCCACGGTGCAGAAAGATCCTGCCTTCGCTGTCGTCGGTCTGACGGCCGCGGATAACAAGCGCGTTATCTTCTACCGTAATCGCAAGATCGCCTTGCGAAAATCCGGCCACGGCCAGCGTGATCCGATAGGAATGTTCGGATGTCTGTTCAATGTTATACGGCGGATAGCCGTCATTCCCGGTTTTTGCGGTGCGTTCGACCAGTCGTTCCAACTGTTCGAACCCCAACAGGAACGGGTGCGTTCCCAAAGCCAGTTTTGTCATCAGACATGCCCTTTTTCGTTAAGCGACTGTCGGCGTGGCCCCGATTTCGGCGGCCCCTTGACCAAAAATATGGGGTGGACGCGGTGGCGGATCAAGAGGAAGTATTAGGATGTTGCCGGATAAACCGTTATCGTCCGATATGTGACTGTCTGCAATTTAGGTCGAAACCCTGTGAACACATCGGCAAAAATGGAACAGCTTGACGTTCTGCGCATCAAGCTGGAGGTTCTCAAGCGCGAACACCGCGACCTGGACGAAGCGATTGACGCGCTTCAGGTGCGGGGATCCGCCGATATGTTGACCATCAAGCGGTTGAAAAAGCAAAAGCTGGCCCTGAAGGATCGGATCGCCGCACTGGAAGATCGCATTTTCCCCGATATTATCGCGTGATCTGCCGTTGCAGCCGCGCGCTGCATGGCTATAGTTCCGCTTCGTTTTGCTAGGGGACGCAGACATATGACCCAACCTTTGGTCGGCATTATCATGGGCAGTCAATCGGACTGGCCCACCATGCGCGAAGCGGCTGATATCCTTGATCAGCTTGGCATTGCATACGAGGCGAAAATCGTCTCGGCGCATCGCACGCCCGACCGGCTGTGGGACTATGGCAAACAGGCGGTGGACCGGGGCTTGCAGGTGATCATCGCCGGTGCTGGCGGTGCTGCCCATCTGCCCGGCATGATGGCATCGAAGACGCGCGTGCCTGTCGTGGGCGTGCCGGTGCAGACCAAGGCGCTGTCTGGCGTGGACAGTCTTTATTCAATCGTCCAGATGCCGCGTGGATTTCCGGTGGCGACAATGGCAATAGGTGCAGCCGGTGCCGCCAATGCCGGGCTGATGGCGGCGGGTATCCTTGCGTTGCAGGATGCAGAACTGGCCGCGCGGCTGGATGCCTGGCGCAGCGACCTGTCCACTTCCATCCCTGATGAGCCATGCAATGACTGAACCCCTGCCCGTGGGGGCCACCATTGGTATTCTTGGCGGTGGTCAGTTGGGCCGCATGTTGTCCGTCGCGGCATCACGGCTGGGGCTGAAAACCCATATCTTTGAACCGGGCGCGCACCCGCCCGCAGGTGACGTCGCCCAAAGGGTGACGACGGCCGGCTATGGTGACGCTGCCGCGCTGACCGCCTTTGGCCAGTCGGTGGATGTGATCACCTATGAATTTGAAAACATTCCCACAAGCGCGCTGGATCTGCTTGAATCATTGGCACCGGTCCACCCCGGCCGGCAGGCGCTGGCAACCAGCCAGGACCGGCTGACGGAAAAGACATTTCTGCAATCGCTTGGGCTGCAAACAGCGCCCTTTGCGGATGTGTCCGATATGGCCGACCTGACTGCGGCAGTGGCCGACATTGGCACGCCCGCCATCCTGAAAACCCGACGTATGGGGTATGACGGCAAAGGGCAGGCGCGGATCATGACGCCAGATGATGCAGCAGCGGCACTGGCCGATATGGCGGGTGCGCCGGCGATACTGGAAGGATTCATCGATTTCACGCACGAGGTATCGGTGATCGGCGCACGCGCGCCGGACGGATCGGTCGCCTGCTATGATCCGGGTGAAAACGTGCATGAAACAGGTATTCTGCGCACCACGACCGTTCCCGCGCGGCTAACAGCGGCGCAACGAACCGATGCGGTGCTGATCGCTGCGCGGATCTTGAACGCGCTGGATTATGTCGGTGTCATGGGGGTCGAACTATTCGTGACGGCCCAAGGCCTGATCGTGAACGAAATCGCGCCGCGCGTGCATAATTCAGGCCATTGGACACAGAACGGCTGCACGATCTGCCAGTTTGAACAGCACATCCGTGCCGTCGCAGGCTGGCCTTTGGGCGACGGCTCGCGCCATGCGGATGTGGTCATGGAAAACCTGATTGGCGATGATATGAAAAAAGTGCCAGCACTGGCCCGCACCGATGCGGCAATCCATCTTTATGGCAAGGCCGAGGTGAAACCGGGCCGCAAGATGGGGCATGTCAACCGGATCATGACGGCAAAGCCATAACTGCTTCTTTGTCGTAAAAATATCCCCGCCGGAGGCGATCAAATTTAGCAAAATTTGATCATGGCCCGTGTCACTCAGTGCCGAAAATCACACCCGTCAGGCTGAGGTCGGGGTCGAAATGACCATCGCGCAGAAAGGCGATGACTTCGGCCATGACAAGCGGGTTGTTCATCATGAAGGTATGGGTCACCGGCAGCATGATATGGTCTTTCATGCCTTCCATCCGGGTCGAGGCGACCGATACCTTGCCATCATCGGGTCCGTCGATCAGGGCGGAATAGACCGGGTTCAACGATCGTGTGCCCGCGATGACCCCCACCTCGTATTCCGGCAGGCCCAGTGAATTGGGCACGCTGTTCGCCTCGGTGCCAAGTTGCAGACCGGCAGGGCCGTTGACCCATTGAAACGGTTCAAAGTCACCAAAGATATCCACCAGTTCCGACCCGCCGTTAGGTGGCCCCAACATCACCACGCGCCCCATGTTCACAGGGCGGCTGTTGGTCAGCCACAACCGCGCAAGGATACCGCCCATCGAATGGGTGACGAAATGCACCCGTGCATCGCCACAGGCGGCCACGTCTTCGGCCAGATATTCATCGACAAGCGTCTGGATCGTTGCCTCGGTTGACGGATAGCCCCGGTTGATGACCTTGTAGCCTTCGTTTTCCAGTGCGATCTGCATCGGCGCGAAAGAGGTTTCGGTGCGCGCAAGCCCGTGCAGAAGCACCACGCAGTCTTGTGACATGGCGGCGGTTCCCCAAAGTGTGATCAAGGCGGCGAAAATCAGTTTCATGCGACATAGATAGCAGCGCATCTGCACAACGAAACCCCCGGTTGTGGAAAACCTAGCGTCGCGCCAGGAGCGATACGCCAATCCCGCTAAGAACCAGCGCACTGGCGATGATCAGACGTAGCGTCAAGGGTTCGTTCAGCAACAGCACACCTGCGGCCACGGCGATGACCGGTACGCTTAGCTGTGCAATCCCCGCCAATGTGCTGGGCAGGCCGGGCAGCACCCGATACCACAAGGCATACCCCAGACCAGAGGTGACAGCCCCCGCGACAACGGCGACCAGCACGCCTCGCGGCGTCATCGCATGACTGTTTGATAAAATGCTCCCGGCCAGGACAAAAGGCAGGCACAACAGGAAATTGCCGGCTGATACGCCCAATGCATCGGTCTCGCCTCGCCCCAGCAGGGTATAGGCGGCCCAGCCGACGGCGGCGATGCTCATCGCGATGGCCCCACCCAATGGGACAGCAGCCGCACCCGAAGGCCATAGCAGCACGCAAAGGCCCGCCAACGCGATGGCCGCGCCCAACCAGCGCAGCGCCGGCACCCGTTGTCCGCCCATCACGGCCCAGCCAAAGATCACGACTTGCAGCACGCCAAACAGGATCAGTGCGCCAAGCCCGGCATCCAGGCTGATATAGGCCCATGAAAACCCCAGCATATACATTGTCAGGGCCACAGCCCCGGCAAGCCGCTTGCCGGTCCGCATCGGCGGATAGGCCGCGCGGCGCGGCAGCACCAGCGCCCAGAGCATCAGCGCACCTGCCGCCACCCGGATCACGGCGAAATCCAGCGGGTGCATGCCGTATTCCGCGACACCGATCCGGTTCAGCAGTGAATTCGATGCAAAGGCTGTCATGGTCAATGCCGTCAGCAGGAACAGTTTCACCGATCAGAGCCCGCCAAATTCCGGTGGAAAGACCAGTTGTTCGGTTGGGGCCGTATCACCCACGCCGGCGATCGTCACGTTCTCTGCCGGATAGGGTGACTGCAAGCCCGCTGCCTGTGCGGCCGAAAAACCGGCCTTGGTATAAAACCCCGGATCGCCCACGACCACGACGGGGGTTCCGGTCAGTCGCGCCCATTCTGTCAGCATGCCGATCATGCGTTTGCCAAGACGGCGCCCCTGCACATCGGGGTGCATCGCGACCGGTGCGAGACAGAGCCACCCCTTGGGTGAAACCATGCGGGACAGGGCGTAGTAACCGACAATCCGGTCATCCATAGGCAAGACGGTTTCGCCCGCGATGGCACCCGATTTGCGCAGTCTGCGCACCAGTGCAGCCTCTTCAGGGCCGGGAAACGCCGCGCGCAGCAAGGCGTCAACGGCGTCTTCTTCGCCTTTGTGCATGTCACGGGAAAATTGCGGTGTCTGGAGCCAGGTCATGGCTGCGACGCTAGGCCGCCGACAGGGCAAGCGCAATTGGAAAAGGGCGCCCCGTTTGGGACGCCCTTGGGTCTTTTTGTGATGCCTTTCAGGTTCTCGGCATTTGCAAGCAAACGCCTGCTACCTGTCGACGCGTTTGGGCCTGCGGCCCAAGCCGCATCTTACATCATGCCGCCCATGCCGCCCATGTCGGGCATGCCGCCGCCGCCGTTGCCGCCGTCCTTGGATGGCTTGTCGGCTACCATGGCTTCGGTGGTGATCAGCAGACCGGCAACCGATGCAGCGTCTTGCAGTGCTGTGCGCACAACCTTGGCCGGGTCAATGACGCCGAACTTGAACATGTCGCCATATTCTTCGGTCTGCGCGTTGAAGCCGAACTTCAGGTCATTGGATTCGCGGATCTTGCCGGCAACGACTGAACCATCCACGCCCGAGTTTTCGGCGATCTGGCGCAGTGGTGCTTCCAGTGCCTTGCGGACGATGGCGATACCGACGTTCTGGTCGCTGTTCGCACCTTCCACACCGTCAAGCGATTTCGCGGCTTGCACCAGTGCAACACCGCCACCGACAACGATACCTTCCTGAACGGCGGCACGTGTCGCGTTCAGGGCGTCATCAACGCGGTCTTTACGCTCTTTCACTTCGATTTCGGACATGCCGCCAACGCGGATCACGGCAACACCACCGGCCAGTTTGGCCACGCGCTCTTGCAGTTTTTCACGGTCGTAATCGGAAGTCGTTTCTTCGATCTGGCCGCGGATCTGGTTGACCCGTGCTTCGATCTCGGCCTTGTCGCCGGCACCATCAACGATGGTTGTTTCGTCTTTGGTGATCGAAACGCGCTTGGCAGATCCCAGCATGTCGATGGTGACGTTTTCCAGCTTCATGCCCAGATCTTCGGAGATCACCTGACCGCCGGTCAGAATGGCGATGTCCTGCAGCATGGCCTTGCGACGATCGCCGAAACCAGGTGCCTTGACAGCAGCGATTTTCAGGCCGCCACGCAGTTTGTTGACCACGAGGGTTGCCAGTGCTTCGCCTTCGACGTCTTCAGCGATGATCAGCAGGGGCTTGCCGGATTGGATCACGGATTCCAGCAGGGGCACCATTGGCTGCAGCGACGAAAGTTTCTTTTCGTGCAGCAGGATGATGGCATCTTCCAGCTCTGTGGTCATTTTCTCTGTGTTGGTCACAAAGTAGGGCGACAGGTAACCGCGGTCGAACTGCATGCCTTCGACGACATCGGTTTCTGTTTCCAGACCCTTGTTTTCTTCAACAGTGATGACGCCTTCGTTGCCGACTTTCTGCATCGCGTCAGCGATCTGGCGGCCGATTTCGGATTCGCCGTTGGCAGAAATGGTGCCGACCTGCGCGACTTCGTCGCTGTCGGACACGGGGCGTGCTGCGGCTTTGATCGCTGCGACGACTTTGGTCGTGGCAAGATCGATCCCGCGCTTGAGGTCCATCGGGTTCATCCCGGCGGCAACAGATTTCATGCCTTCCTTGATGATGGCCTGGGCCAGAACGGTGGCGGTCGTGGTGCCGTCGCCTGCTTCGTCATTGGTGCGCTGGGCAACTTCCTTGACCATCTGTGCGCCCATGTTCTCGAACTTGTCTTCAAGCTCGATCTCTTTGGCGACAGAAACACCGTCCTTGGTGATGCGGGGTGCACCAAAGGATTTTTCCAGCACGACGTTACGGCCTTTGGGGCCCAGTGTGACCTTCACCGCATTGGCGAGGGTGTTGACACCTTTGAGCATGCGATTGCGTGCGTCGGTGTCGAATTTGACTTCTTTAGCAGCCATTTTCATGTGCTCCTTGCATTATGATTTGATTGAAAGACGCGAATGTCCGCCGGGATTACATGATCCCCAGGATATCGCTTTCTTTCATGATCAGCAGGTCTTCACCGTCGATCTTGACTTCTGTGCCGGACCATTTGCCAAACAGCACCTTGTCGCCGGGCTTGACGGCCATTTCGATCAGTTCGCCGCTGTCTTTGCGGGCACCTTCGCCGACGCTGACGATTTCGCCTTCGGCGGGCTTTTCCTTGGCGCTGTCAGGAATGATCAGACCGCCCTTTGTCGTGTCATCGCTTTCGATGCGCCGGACCAATACGCGGTCGTGAAGTGGTTTAAATGCCATTTCTGAACTTCTCCAGTTCGTGTTTCTCCCATGTTAGCACTCAGCATGGCCGAGTGATAACGATGCGTAGGTAGGCGTGCTGCGACCTTGTGTCAACAGGTCTGGAAAACCCGATTTGAAAAATTTTACGCGTGCCCCTTCAGACCCTCTTCAGGTCGCGGCCAGTGCGGCCAGGCACCGTTTCAACAAGGCCCCTTCTTTCGCTGAGAATTGCGCCATCAATTGTGCGTCAAAAGCCTGTGCTGCCGCGTTCAGATCATCAAAGGCCGCGCGACCCTGCCGTGTGAGAACCAGCGTGGCCTGGCGTCGGTCGTCAGCAACGACATGACGGGTCAAAAACCGTTTCGCTGTCAAGGCCGAGACTGCCCGGCTGATCTTGGTCTTGTGGACCCGCGCACGATCGCCGATCTCCTTTGCGGTCATTGGGCCGAATTGTCCCAGATGGAACAGCACGCGCCATTCGGTGCGCAGCATCCCGTAACGCCCCTTGTAGTGACGCTGGAATCCCGTGCCGGCGGTTTCTGCTGCCTGTGCCAGCAGATAGGGCAGGAAACGCTGCAAATCAAAGCTGTCGTGGTCGCTCATATCACCAGACTTTCCCTTGTTAGTTACAAAAACAACCAATATCCCCGCAGGTAATGGAGGATCCTGCCATGAACAAGCCGACAAGCACGTTGCAAACAGCCCCAACGCCTGTGGGCACGACACCCGGTTACATGCCCGGTTTCGGCAATGATTTTGAAACAGAGGCCCTGCCGGATGCCTTGCCCCAAGGTATGAACAGCCCGCAGAAATGCAACTATGGCCTATACGGGGAACAGCTGTCCGGCACCGCGTTCACCGCGCCCAGCCACCAAAACGAACGCACGTGGTGCTATCGCATCCGGCCATCGGTCAAGCATGTGCATCGGTTTGCCATGATCAAGCTGCCATACTGGAAATCCGCCCCCCATGTGGACCCCGATGTGATCAGCCTTGGCCAGTATCGCTGGGATCCGGTGCCGCATGCCGACCAGCCGCTGACCTGGCTGACGGGGATGCGGACGATGACCACGGCGGGGGATGTGAACACGCAGGTCGGCATGGCCGCGCATATCTATCTGGTCACGGAATCGATGGTCGACAGCTATTTCTATTCTGCCGACAGCGAACTGCTGGTCGTCCCGCAGGAAGGCCGCCTGCGGTTCTGCACCGAACTGGGCATCATTGATCTGGAACCACAGGAAATTGCCATCCTGCCGCGCGGTCTGGTTTACCGGGTCGAGGTGCTGGACGGCCCCGCACGCGGTTTTATCTGCGAAAACTACGGTCAGAAATTCGACTTGCCGGGGCGCGGGCCGATCGGGGCCAACTGCATGGCCAACCGGCGCGATTTCAAGACCCCGGTTGCCGCGTTCGAGGACCGCGACGTGCCGTCGACCGTCACAATCAAGTGGGCGGGCCGGTTCTACGAAACGCAGATCGGCCACAGCCCGCTGGATGTGGTGGCATGGCATGGCAATTATGCGCCCTGCAAGTATGACTTGCGCACCTATTGCCCTGTGGGTTCTGTGCTGTTCGACCACCCCGACCCATCGATCTTTACCGTGCTGACGGCCCCCAGCGGCGTCGAAGGCACGGCCAATATCGACTTTGTCCTGTTCCGGGACCGCTGGATGGTGGCCGAGGATACGTTCCGCCCGCCGTGGTATCATAAGAACGTCATGTCTGAGCTGATGGGCAACATCCACGGCATCTATGACGCCAAGCCCAGGGGGTTCGTCCCCGGCGGTATGTCGCTGCATAACATGATGCTGCCACATGGGCCGGACAAGAATGCCTTTGAGGGGGCTTCGAATGCCGCGCTGAGGGCCGAGAAGCTGTCGGACACCATGTCATTCATGTTCGAAACCCGCTTTCCGCAGCACCTGACGGCCTTTGCGGCCAAGGAGGCCCCCTTGCAGGACGATTACATCGACTGCTGGACCGATCTGGACAAGAAATTTGATGGCACGCCTGGCAAGAAGTGATTGCGCCCTGCGATGCAGGGCGCGGTGGGCGAGGGGTTTCACCCCTCGCGCTCCCCAGGATATTTATAGGCCGATAATAGGGAGGGTAGCATGAAGGTTGCCAGTATCCGGACGAATGGCGCGGCAGAGCGCGACGGCATTTTCGCCGTGGTAGACGATGATCTGACCGCCTGCCGGATCAGCCATCCGCACTGTGGGTTGCAGTCGGTGCTGGACGGAATGGATTGGCAGGTTGCAGGGCCGCCGGTCGCTTTTGATCCGGCGCGGTGTTTTTCCCCGTTGCCTCGCGCCTATCAGTTCCTGGATGGATCGGCATACGTCAACCACGTCGCATTGGTGCGCCGCGCGCGCGGGGCGCAGATGCCGGACAGTTTCTGGCATGATCCGTTGATGTATCAAGGCGGATCTGACGGTTTTCTTGCCCCTACTGATCCGATTGTCGGCAATCCTGACTGGGGCATTGATTTCGAAGGCGAGATTGCTGTGATCACCGGCCACGTGCCGATGGGCGCCAGCCGGGAACAGGCGCTGGCGGCGATCCGTTTCGTGATGTTGTGCAACGATGTATCGCTGCGCAACCTGATCCCCGGCGAACTGGCCAAGGGTTTCGGCTTCGTGCAGTCGAAACCGGCCTGTGCGTTTTCACCGGTTGCCGTCACCGTTGATGACCTGCCGGGCTGGCGCGATGGCACGCTGCACGGGACGTTGAAGATCGACGTGAACGGGGAACCCTTTGGGCGGGTCGACGCAGGCGTCGACATGACTTTTGATTTCGGGCAACTGATTGCCCATGCGGCGAAAACGCGCAATCTTGGTGCCGGCACGATCATCGGGTCGGGCACGGTGTCCAACAAGCTGGACGGTGGGCCGGGCAAGGCCGTCGCGCAGGGCGGCGCCGGTTATGCCTGTATCGCCGAGCAGCGGATGATCGAAACGATCGAACATGGCAGCCCCAGAACCCGCTTTCTGGACGCTGGAGACCGGGTGAGGATCTGGATGGAGGATGACACGGGCCGGTCCATTTTCGGGGCGATTGATCAACTTGTGCAGCTGATTTGAGTTGGGCAAAGCATGCTCTGCTGGATGGGGTGAGCCGGCGCATCACTGCCGGCTCTCGCCAAGTTGGAAAAACCGGCGTAAAGCAAACCCATGAGAATTGTGCGCCTCGATGATGTTCAAAGCCTGCCGCTGTGGCGCAGGCCCGTTTCGCTGCTGTTTCTGATGGCGATGGCGATGCCTGTCGCCTTTGCCACGTGGTCGGCGCTGTTGAACAATTTCGTGATCGAGGTGGCGGGTTTCGATGGCGGCGATATCGGTTGGCTGCATACGGTCCGCGAAATTCCGGGGTTTTTCGCTATCGGCGTGATTGCTCTTATCATGTTCATCCGCGAACAGGTTTTGGGGTTGGTCGCGCTGATCATGCTGGGGGTGGCCACCGCGCTGACCGCACAGTTCCCGTCGATGGGCGGAATCCTGACCATTACCATGCTGTCGTCGATCGGGTTCCATTACTACGAAACGGTCAACCAGTCCCTGCAACTGCAATGGATCGAAAAGACCCGCGCGCCGCAGACGCTGGGTTGGCTGCTATCGGCGGGATCGGGCGCGACCATTGTCGTCTACGTGCTGATCGTGTTGAGCTGGGAGGCGCTGGGGCTGACCTATTCGATCGTTTATTGGTTGTCGGGCGGTTTTACGGCGGTGGTGGCCCTGGTCTGCCTTTTGGCCTATCCACAGTTCGAGGCCCCGCACCCGCAGCTGAAGACATTCGTGCTGCGCCGCCGGTATTGGCTATATTACGCGCTGCAATTCATGTCGGGCGCACGGCGGCAGATTTTCGTGGTCTTCGCCGGGTTCATGATGGTTGAACGGTTTGGCTACAAAGTGGATGAGATCACACAGTTGTTCCTGTTCACTCTTGTGATCAACATGATCGCCGCCCCCTTGCTGGGCAAGCTGGTTGCCGTTTTCGGCGAAAGGCGTGCGCTGATCATTGAATATGCCGGGCTGTGTCTGGTCTTCTTTGCCTATGGCGGCATCTATTATTTTGGCTGGGGCGTGGTGCTTGCGACAATGCTTTATGTGGTGAACCACCTTTTTTTCAGCCTCGCATTGGCGATCAAGACCTATTTCCAGAAGATCGCGGATCCGCAGGACATCGCACCCACAGCCGCCGTGGCCTTTACCATCAACCATATCGCTGCGGTCTTTCTTCCCGCATTGTTGGGGTATGTCTGGCTGACCTCGCCGGGGATGGTGTTTGTTCTGGCGTCCATCATGGCGATCATTTCGCTACTTTTGTCCATGCTGATCCCGCGCCACCCTGCACCCGGTCACGAGACCGTGTTTCAGGGCCGCCTGCTGGCCGCTGCAGAGTAGTAAAGCGACTTGATCGGGCTATATTGCACCCTTGACCCAAACGAAAGGCCACCAGATGTTTTTCATGAACCGCACAAAGCCCGAAATGATCACCCCCGATGCCGCCCTGCCGGGCCGGGCAACCGCAATTCCGACCGCAGATACCCATCACGTGCTTGGCACCCCGCTGAGCGCACAGGTGCCCGAAGGCATGGAGCAAGCCATGTTCGGCATGGGCTGTTTCTGGGGTGTGGAAAGGATGTTCTGGAAACTGGACGGTGTGTATTCCACGATGGTCGGCTATGCGGGCGGCTATACCCCTAACCCCACTTACGAAGAGGTGTGCACCGGCAAGACTGGCCACAACGAAGTGGTGCGCGTGATCTATGACCCCGCAAGGCTATCCTACGACCAGCTGTTGCAGGTGTTCTGGGAAGGGCACGACCCCACCCAGGGCATGCGGCAGGGCAATGACCGGGGCACGCAGTATCGGTC
The DNA here is from genome assembly GCF_965660735.1 of Yoonia sp. Taxonomy (GTDB): domain Bacteria; phylum Pseudomonadota; class Alphaproteobacteria; order Rhodobacterales; family Rhodobacteraceae; genus Yoonia. The sequence goes on along the minus strand of NZ_CBFIBD010000013.1, from coordinate 7,138 downwards.
GGGCATTTATACCTACACGGACGCGCAGCAAGCGACCGCGCAAGGATCGCGAAATGCCTTTTCTCCGCGTCTGGCGCAGGCCGGATATGGCGCCATCACAACCGAGATCGTGGACGCCCCGACATTTTACTTCGCAGAGGACTACCACCAGCAATATCTGTCCAAGAACCCCGCGGGGTATTGCGGTATTGGCGGCACGGGTGTGACGTGCCCCATCGGCGTCAACGTCTGACCTGCGGTGCTTCTTGATTTTACAGCGCGGATTCTGCTGCTTCCCGTGCTGCTTGGTCAGGCGCTCTTTGTAAGGGTGCGGGCGCTCAAACTGCCGGAACCTCCAGGGGACCGCCATGGGTTCATCGGGTCGGGTCCGCCGCTGCGTTTGCTGATCATCGGCGATTCTTCGGCGGCCGGGGTGGGGGTGCCGACACAGGATCAGGCCCTGCTGGGATTGGTCAGTCGGCGGCTTGCCTCTGTGGCACGTGTGGAATACCGGCTTGTCGCCCGCACCGGTGCAAAAACCGGCGAGGTCATGGGATGGCTGGATGATCTGCCAGAGCGGAACTACGATATTGTCATTCTGGCCTTGGGTGTGAACGACGTGACCAAAGTCGTGCCGTTGCGGCGCTGGCTGGCACAAACGGCGCGGTTGATCGACCGTTTCACCGGTGAATTCGGCGCGCGGCGCGTGATCGTATCCGGTCTCCCTCCGGTCGATCAGTTTCCACTTTTGCCACAGCCGTTGCGCTGGGTGCTGGGGCGTCAAGCGGACCGATTTGACCGGCATCTGCGCGATATGGTCGCCAGCCGTCCGACATGTCGCACGGTGCGCGTGGATGTGGCATTGGGGCCGGACAACATGTCTGCGGATGGCTTTCATCCTGGCCCGGCTGTCTATGCCGCATGGGCCAAGACCATCGGTGACAGCCTACTGGACGATCCCGGTTTGCTTGACCCGGCCGGTGCCAGGCCCTAACGGAAAGCAGACACTGCAAAGGGCCGCGCGCATGACCACTTATTCCGCACTGACCACAATCATGGGCGAAGACCCCGCCACCCGTCTTGCCGAAGCCGTTGAGGAACTGACACCCGAGCCGACCGGCGTGGGCGTGTTCGAGATCGAGGACGGATCGGGGCTGTGGGAGGTGGCCAGCTATTTCATGGATTACCCCGATGCGGGGGCTCTGGCGGTGCTGTCGGCGCTGCACCATGCCAAACCTTTCACGATCTCTGAAATCCCCGATCAGGATTGGGTGTCCAAGGTTCAGCGGGAACTGGCCCCGGTCGAGGCCGGGCGGTTTTTTGTCTATGGCGGGCATGATGCAGACAAGGTTCCTGCCGACCGCATCCCCTTGTTGATTGAGGCGGCAATGGCGTTTGGCACGGGTCACCATGGCACGACTTTGGGCTGCCTGCGTGCCTTTGACGCGTTGTTAGAGGCGGGTTTTGCAGGGGGTAAAGTGGCTGATATCGGCTGTGGGACTGCCGTGCTGGCGATGGCCGCAGCCAAGGTTTTGCCCGATATGGTGCTGGCCAGTGATATCGATCCTGTCGCGGTCGAGGTTGCGGCGGCAAATGTGGCAGCAAATGGGCTGACGGGACGCGTCGATTGTGTCGTGGCCGCAGGTTTTGATACCCCGGTTCTGGCCGATGCGGCGCCATTCGATCTGATCTTTGCCAATATCTTAAAGGGCCCTTTGGTTGGATTGGCCCCTGATATGGGGCGATCCGTCGCGCGAGGAGGGCATGTGATTCTCTCGGGTATCCTGAACGAGCAGGCGCAGGAGGTGACTGATATTTATCGCCAAAATGGGTTCAATCTTGTGAAATCAGATATGATTGTTGACTGGACGACCCTGACAATGTGCAAAAAATCACACGAATAGGTCTTTAAGGACAGGAACGGGCCTTTTTTCTTGTTTTGTTACCGTTTTTTGGGGACATTCACACCTAGTTTATATTAGCGGAGGCGACGATGCCCCAAGCACATGTTCCATTTGATAAAAGATTAAAGCGCATTGTGCGCCGCCATGATCGTATGGCCAACGGCGTCGTGCGCACTGTTGGGCCTGACGGCCTGATCGTAGCGCGCCCGCGCATCTACCACCCGCGATTTCCGCTGAAGGGTATTCTGGCGCTGGTTGGGGCCGGATTTCTTTTCAAGGGGCTGCTGTTTTTCTATCTCGGCAGCGACGATTACACGGCGCGGCTGGCAGTGTTGCAGCAGGGCACGGTCATCGAACAGGCAGGGGCATGGGTCATGCAACCCGACCCGGCAACGACATTCATTGCTGGCCAGATTGCGTTGCTGGCACCGTAATCAGATTCTAGACTGAAAAAACGAAACGGCCGCCACTGATGACAGGGCGGCCGTTTGTTATTTTACGCAGGCGACTGGACTTAACGGCTGCTGCGCGTTGCGATCATGTCGATATCGGCGGCAGAAAGGCCGATGTCATCCAGTTCGCGATCCGAAAGCTTGGACAGCGATTTGCGTGTGATCCGTGCGTCATTCCATGCGGCAATTGTGGAAAATACACGCGCGATGAAGGAAACGATCGTGCTGGTGGAAAAGCCAGCGGCGGGGCGGGTTGTATCAATAGTGGCCATGGCCAAAGTCCTCTTGCGGTTGCTGCAATGCAGCGTGAATGATGATGAGCCGCATCTAGGAGGGAACTCTGCATCTTACCAGTGCCGATGTTGCATGGGACATATGCGTTTTCAGAATGCCTTATAATTAAGCAGTAGACGCGATAAGCCGCGTTTTAACAATACGTTATTCGTGTCGCTTTCAAGCGTCGCGATGACGCAATCTGGCATTTCGGTATTGGCCTTGCCGGGCAGGTGACTGCAAAGCCTCTTGGTCTTTGTTCGCGTTTTGTGCTAGGCGTTGGCCAGAACAATAAAAACGGGGCGGCAGATGCGTGTATTGGGGATCGACCCGGGCCTGCGCAACATGGGGTGGGGCGTGATCGAGGTGACGGGATCACGACTGATGCATGTGGCCAACGGGATCTGTCATTCGGTTGGGGATAATCTGGCGGCCCGGCTTTTGTCACTGCATGAACAGTTGACCGATGTGATCCATCTGCATCAGCCGGGCGCTGCTGCGGTCGAACAGACCTTTGTGAACAAGGACGGGGTGGGGACGCTCAAACTGGGCCAGGCGCGCGGGATCGCGATGCTGGTGCCCGCGCAAGCGGGGCTTGCCGTAGGCGAATACGCCCCCAATGCCGTCAAAAAGGCCGTGGTCGGCGTGGGCCATGCTGAAAAACACCAGATCGCACATATGGTCAAATTGCAGCTGCCCGGCGTGCAACTGACCGGCCCTGATGCAGCAGACGCGCTGGCCATTGCGATTTGTCACGCGCACCATCTGCAATCAGCGGGCACCTTGGCTGCGGCCTTGGCGAGGGCGGGCGCATGATTGGCAAGATCGCGGGGCGGCTGGACTATCGCGCGGCGGACCATGTGCTGATTGATGTCCGTGGTGTGGGGTATATCGTATATGTGTCGGATCGTGTGATGGCCGGCCTGCCCGGCAACGGAGAGCAGGTCGCGCTGTTCACTGATTTGCTGGTGCGCGAAGATAACTTGCAGCTTTTTGGTTTCACCACGCTGATCGAAAAAGAATGGCACCGCCTGTTGATGTCGGTGCAAGGCATCGGCGCCAAGGCGTCGCTGGCGATTTTGGGCACGCTGGGTGCGGATGGCGTCAGCCGGGCGATTGCCTTGGGTGACTGGAACGCGCTGGCCAAGGCCAGGGGGGTCGGCCCAAAGACCGCACAGCGCGTCACGATCGAACTGAAAGACAAGGCGCCGGGTGTCATGGCCATGGGCGGCACGATGGCCGAGGCACAAGGCGAGGCGGTGATCGAGGTCACTGCGCCCGTTCCGGCCCGCCCAGCGGTTTCCGACCGCGCAAACCCCGCGCAGGCAGAGGCGCTGTCCGCGCTTGGCAATCTGGGCTACGCCCCCGGCGAGGCCGCAAGCGCCGTAATCGAGGCGGTCGGAGATGACCCCGATGCAGATACCGCGGCGCTGATCCGTGCGGCCTTGAAGCTGTTGGCACCGAAAGGATAGGGAAGGTGCATGACCCAACCTGACCCAACCTTGCGCCCTGATCCCCGGCCAGAGGATTCCGATCGCGCCCTGCGTCCGCAGACACTGGACGAATTTATCGGCCAGCGCGATGCCCGCGCGAACCTCAAGGTATTCATCGAAAGTGCGCGGCGGCGGGGCGAGGCCATGGATCACGCGCTGTTTCATGGCCCGCCCGGATTGGGCAAGACCACACTGGCGCAGATCATGGCGCGTGAACTGGGCGTCAATTTTCGCATGACCAGCGGGCCGGTGCTGGCCAAGGCAGGTGATTTGGCCGCAATCCTGACGAACCTTGAAGCACGCGATGTGTTGTTCATTGATGAAATCCATCGGTTGAACCCAGCGGTGGAAGAGGTGCTGTATCCGGCGCTCGAGGATTTCGAACTGGATCTGGTGATCGGCGAAGGGCCTGCGGCGCGCACCGTGCGCATCGAATTGCAGCCTTTCACCCTGGTAGGGGCAACGACGCGCATGGGGCTGTTGACGACGCCATTGCGCGACCGGTTTGGCATTCCGACCCGGCTGGAATTTTATACAGAAGACGAGTTGCACCAGATCGTCACACGCGGCGCCCGGTTGATGGGTGCGCCGGCATCCGATGAGGGCGCGCGCGAAATCGCCCGCCGCGCGCGCGGCACGCCCCGGATTGCGGGCCGTCTGTTGCGCCGCGTCGTGGATTTCGCCATCGTCGAAGGCGATGGCACGGTGACTCAAGCGATTGCAGACCTGGCCTTGACCCGATTGGGCGTTGATCATTTGGGTCTGGATAACGCAGACCGCCGCTATCTGCGCCTGATTGCCGAAAGTTATGGTGGCGGCCCGGTTGGGGTTGAGACCCTTTCGGCGGCCTTGTCTGAAAGCCGCGACAGCCTGGAGGATGTCATTGAGCCTTACTTGTTGCAAAAAGGCCTGATTCAGCGCACGCCGCGCGGCCGGATGCTGACGCAGTCTGTTTGGGCGCATCTGGGGTTGCAGGCCCCGAAATCACCGACGGACTTATTTGGATAAGGGGCGGCTTGAATTCCCCGATATTTGAGCGCCTCCCGCAGGAGTTTTTGCCAGAATGAACATGGATGTCACGCAGTTGTTCACCCGTGCGGACGGGGCCTATGTTTTTGCCCGCTGGGGGCGACCGATCGTGCCGGTTATCTTTGGCGTCGATGATGCGTCCCTGTCTGTTTTCAAAGGCGCCATCGAGGCGGTTGTTGCCCTTGCCGGGCACAAAATGGCCGAGACGGACGCCGATTTGGGCGCAAATCTCATGGTGTTTTTCTGCCGTGACTGGGACGAGCTGACGGATGTGCCGCATCTGGATCAGTTGGTGCCCGATCTGCATCCCTTGGTGGCCAGGCTGAAACAGGCAGATGCCAATCAATATCGCATTTTCCGTTTTGACACGGCAGGCGCCATTCGCGCTGCATTTGTCTTTCTGCGGATGGACGACCATCTTGCCCAGGTCGCATCCGACACGCTGGCCCTGTCGCAGGCTGTGCAGACGATCCTGCTTTGGTCGGATCGGGCGTTCGATGACGCGCCGCCGCTTGCGATGATTGACGACAAGGCGGTGTTGCGCCCCGAGATTGCCGATGTGATCCGCGCCGCCTATGATCCTGTCATGCCTGCCGCAGCGCATGATCCCAGCCATGCACTGCGTCTTGCGGCGCGGGTGGTGCCACCGTCATGACCCATCATTTTGCCGTGCGCGTCTATTATGAAGACACCGATCTGGCCGGGATCGTCTATTATGCAAACTATCTGAAATTCATCGAGCGCGCCCGCAGTGATTGGGTGCGCGACATGGGCATTGATCAGCGCGCGATGAGAGCCGAAGGACTGGTTTTTGCTGTCCGCCGCGTCGAGGCGGATTACCTTGCACCGGCGGAATTTGACGACGCGCTGGTGGTCGGGACAGAGATTGAACAGGTCTCTGCCGCGCGCCTTGTCCTGCGACAGGTGGTCAAGCGTGACGAAACGATCCTGTTCTCGGCCTTGGTCACGATTATTTGCATGAATGCCGCTGGCGCGCCTGTCCGGCTACCGGCGGTGATCCGCCGGTCGGCACCATGATGTGACGCGGCATTTCGCAGATGTGATGCCGGATTGGTTGGATTTCCCGGGACAGTTGCGGTATTGCTGATTTCAACGAGAGCCCAAAACGGGGCCCCAAAGCAGAGCAGGCACCATGGAAGCAGCATCCGACTATACCATGTGGGCGCTTTTTGCGCGCGCAACGATTATCGTGAAACTTGTCATGATCATGCTGGTCATTGCATCCGTGTGGTGCTGGGCCGTGATCATCGACAAGATCATCCAGTATCGCAAGGCACGGGCAGAGGCGGATGTGTTCGACCGGTTGTTCTGGTCGGGTGAACCGCTGGACGGACTATTCGACCAGATTGGACCAGACCCGGACGGATCAAGCGAAAAGATTTTCGCAGCCGGCATGCTGGAGTGGCGCCGGTCCCACAGGCAGGATGGGGCGCTGATCGCGGGGGCCACGGCGCGGATCGACCGGTCGATGGATGTGGCGATCGCCAAAGAGGCCGCAAAGCTGCAAAAAGGATTGCCAGTTCTGGCCACTGTGGGATCGACGGCACCGTTTGTCGGCCTGTTTGGCACGGTCTGGGGGATCATGAACGCCTTTATCGAAATTGCCGAGGCGCAGAATACCAACCTTGCCGTCGTGGCCCCCGGCATCGCCGAGGCATTGCTGGCAACGGGTCTTGGTCTTTTGGCTGCAATCCCGGCCGTTGTTTTCTACAACAAACTGTCTGCTGACAGTGATCGCATCATCGCGGGCTACGAGGCGTTTGCAGACGAATTTGCGACGATTCTCAGCCGCCAACTGGATAGCTGATCATGGGTGCCGGTATCATGAAATCAGGTGAGGGCGACGGGGGCAGGCGCCGCCGCCGCCGCGCAGGGCGCACCCAACCGATGGCGGAAATCAATGTCACGCCCTTTGTGGATGTCATGCTGGTGCTGCTGATCATCTTCATGGTTGCCGCCCCCTTGCTGACCGTGGGCGTGCCTGTGG
>NZ_CBFIBD010000012.1:0-63627 GCF_965660735.1 Yoonia sp. | reverse complement strand
CAAGTATTTCGAAATAAACCAAATTTAAAGATAATGGCGCACCCGAGAGGATTCGAACCTCTGGCCTCTGCCTTCGGAGGGCAGCGCTCTATCCAGCTGAGCTACGGGTGCCTGTGCGTTCTCTTACGCCTTCCCGTCGCATGCTGCAACGGGCTGTTTTGAATTTTTCGGGCTTGCCGTGACACGTCACAATGCGCAAAGTCGATTGACCTCGAAGCCCAGAGTGACCGCATGCGCCAACCTTCGCTTTTTCTACTTGTCATGTTGCAGGCCACGGTTTCAGCCGCGTCGCTAGTGGTTGAAATTGTCGCCGGACGCATGCTTGCGCCTTATGTTGGCATGTCGCTGTATACCTGGACAGCCATCATCGCGGTGGTATTGGCAGGGTTTTCCGCAGGGCATTGGTGGGGCGGGCGGCTGGCCGAGCGCACTGGCGAAGATGCCTTGCGCCGTACCGGCTGGATCCTGATGGCGGCAGCAATCAGCACGTCTGGCGCCACCGCGCTGCTGTTCATGACTGCGGGGCCGATCCTGGCAGCTGTAGGGCATCCTGTGTGGTCAATCGTCATGATTGCCATGGCGGTATTTTTTCTGCCGTCTCTTTTTGCTGGCGTGCCAGCGCCGGTGCTGACCCAGATCGCCATTTCAGAGAGATCCAGATCAGGGCGCGCGCTGGGGGCGTTGTTTGCCGCCGGGGCAATCGGGGCGATTGCGGGCACGCTGCTGGCGGGGTTCGTGTTCATTTCATGGCTGGGGTCAACAGGCACGCTCGCGGTGGTAACGCTGGCCTATATCGGCACGGCGCTAATCTGTCTTGTGATGGGCCGCGCGCGGTTGATCATACCGCTGTTGCTGGCCCTTGCCGCAATGGGCCTTGCCGCACGCGGTGCCGTGGCGGCGGGGCCCTGCCAGGTGGAAAGCCGGTATTTCTGCATCCGCACCGTCGATATCAGCACCGACCCCAGCTTTCCGGTGCGCTTGATGGTTATCGACCACCTTGTGCACGGGATCAGCGCCAAACATGAACCCTCCATCGCCTATACAGAACATGCGGCCATGTTGCAGTCGCTGGCGCGACTGCGCGCGCCTCAGGTCGACTTTAGCGCGTTTTTCATCGGGGGCGGCACCTATTCGGTGCCCCGCGCCCTGCATGCTACAGGTGCAGGCGCATTGACCGTAGCCGAGATTGACCCGGCAGTAACGCAAGTGGCGGTCCGCGATTTCTGGTTCGATCCGGCCAGTGCCCGCGTTCTGCATCAGGATGCGCGCTCTGCCCTGCGGGGGCGCCCCGATGAACGCTATGACCTGATTATTGGCGATGCTTTCACCGATATCGCTGTGCCCGCCCATCTGATCACGCAAGAGTTCTTTGAACTGGTGCAGGCCCGCTTGACCCCGCAGGGCAGCTATCTGATGAACGTTATTGATTTCGAGGACCGGCTGGACACAATGTCAGCCGTGGTGCGCACATTGCAAAGTGTCTTTCCCGTGGTCGAGGTGTGGACCCAGCAAGCCGTTCCAGAGCCCGGCGCACGGATGGTGTTCGTCGTCACGGCCGGGGATCAACCGACGCCTGTTGACAGTTTTTCCGCCCTTGCGCCCGACAGGATGGTTTTCGGGGCACTGGCGCAATCATGGGTCGATGAACTTGCCGCGCGTGACGATCTGATCCTGACAGATGATTTTGCACCTGTTGACCGGTTGATGGGGCGCACCGACTGATCAGTCAGCACACCGGTTCAGGCGAACAGGTCGTGGCACAGTTCCAGCGCATCGACCAATGCATCCACCTCGTCCGTGGTGTTATACATGCCGAAAGACGCGCGGCAGGTGGCCATCGTGCCCATATGGTCCATCAGCGGCATGGCGCAATGGCTCCCCGCGCGCACCGCCACGCCCTTTTTATCCAGCACGGTGGAAATATCATGCGCGTGGGCGGCACCATCCAGCGTGAAGGAAAAGATCGCTCCCTTGGTGGCCGATGTGCCCTGCACAGTCAGCCAGTTGAGCCCGTCCAGCCGGTCGCGGGCATACGCGCACAGCCCCTTTTCATGGGCGGCAATATTGTCCACCCCCACGCCTGTCATATAATCCAACGCAACACCCAGGCCGATCATCTGCACGATACCGGGGGTGCCTGCCTCGAACCGCATCGGTGGGTCGTTATAGGTCACTACATCGCGCCCGACTTCGCGGATCATATCACCGCCCCCCATGAAGGGGCGCATTTCCATCATCCGATCACGGCGCACATAGATTGCGCCAGATCCCGACGGGCCATAGAGTTTGTGGCCCGTGATCGCATAGAAATCGCAACCGATATCCTGAACATCGACAGGCATATGGACCGCCGCCTGTGATCCATCGACCAGCACCGGCACGCCCTTGGCCTGCGCGCCCTGCGTGATCGTTTTGACATCGACAACAGTGCCCAGCACGTTGGACATATGCGTGATGGCCACCAGTTTTGTCTTGGGGCCAATCGCGTCGATCACCTTTTGCGGGTCCAGATCGCCGTTGCTGTCAACGTCGACCCATTTGATCACAACACCCTGCCGTTCGCGCAGGAAATGCCAAGGCACAATATTGGCGTGATGCTCCATGATCGATAGCACGATTTCGTCGCCTGGCTCCATCCGGGGCATCGCCCAGCCGTAGGCGACCATATTGATACCTTCGGTGGTGCCCGAGTTCATGATGATCTCGTCTTCGGACGCCGCGTTCAGGAACCGCGCGATCGTGCCGCGCACGCCCTCGTATTTTTCGGTCGCAAGGTTCGACAGGTAATGCAGACCGCGATGCACATTTGCATATTCTTCGGCATAGCCGCGCGTCACCGCGTCAATGACCACCTGCGGCTTTTGCGCCGATGCCCCGTTATCCAGATAGACAAGCGGCTTGCCGTTCACCTGCCGTGACAGGATCGGGAAATCGGCGCGGATCTTGGCCACATCATACGTCATACCGTTCCTCCGGTGGCACCCACCCCCAAAATTGCAAGGATCAGCCCGGCCCCCATGGCTGTGCCGATCAGGGCGAGGATCAGCGTGCCGACCGCCTTGCCCCTGTTTTCAAACCCGTGCAGCACATCAATGAAATTGACAATGCACCATAACAGCACACCCAGCGACACCATGCCAAACACACCGCCCAGGAACGGGCTGATCAGCACCAGCAGCACCTGCGCGGCCTCAAGCACAAGGCTGACCACCTGAAACCACACCATAAGGACAAGCGTCTGATCAAAACTGCCCTGCCCGCCCAGCATCCGCCCGGCCCCTTTGACCGCAAAGACAAAAAGCACAAGAAATGCCCCAACCAGAATGGTATACGTAAAGGGGGAAAGAACGACACCCTGCTGTTCCAGCGCATCAGGCAGCGGCGACAGCATCTGCATCAGCGCAATCAGGATCACGTTCAGAACCGCCACCAGCGCCAGCGCCGTCCACAAGGCCTCGCGGCGCCAGTCGGTTTGCATGACGTCACGCGCGACAGCGGCCGGTTCGGTTATGGACCGCCCGACAAGGTTCAGAAAACTTTGAAAATCAAATGTCATGTGCCGCTTTCCGCCTCGCGCAGGGATTGCACCCAGATATAACCAAAGACCAGGACCCACACCGCACCCACCAGACTGGATTGCAGCCCCGGCCCGACAAAGCCGCGCACCAGACCGTGCAGCAGCAAAAGCGGGGTCGTCGCCAGCAACGTCCAGAAGAACGCAAGCCGCGCGCCGTACCAACTGCCCTGCCCGCCAATTGCCTTGGCGATCAGCCGCGACACGGCCGCAACCGCATACAACCCCAGCGGCAACATGATCACCACCGCATAGAAGGTATAGGTCATCATACCCTCGAAATTGATGTCCGCGGGCCATGGTGATGGCTCGAACCCCGCGTTGATGCGTGACAGCCGCGGCCATTGCGCCACAAAGATCAGGAAACAGGCGATCATCAGATAAGCGATCGCCCGATCCTCGCGTTTGCCCTGATCCAGCAGGTCGCGCATCACCGCCCGCGGCGCGCGCCAGCTGCGCATCATGTCACGGGTGACGGCCATCAGCGATGACGCGCCAGCCAGGCTTCCAGCCGGTCGCGCAAATCCGCTGCCAAAACCTCATCCGCGATCTCTTCCAGGGATTCCGCCAGAAAGGCCAGCGTCAGCAGCGTGCGTGCCTGATCCGCTGGCACACCGCGCGAGCGCAGATAAAATAACGCGGTTTCATCAATCGCCCCCGTGGTGGACCCATGCGAACAGGCCACATCATCGGCATAAATTTCCAGTTCCGGCTTGGCCAGAAACTGACTGTCGTCATCCAGCAGCAACGATTGGCTGATCTGGTAGCCATCGGTTTTCTGCGCACCTTCCTTTACAAGGATCTTGCCCTGAAAGACGCCCACAGCCCCGTTGCGCAGGACCTTCTTGAAAACCTGACGGCTTTCCCCGCGCAGCGCGTCATGCGTGACAAACACCGTGTCGTCGTGGTGAAAATCGCGCCCGTCACCGACACAGGCCCCAGCCACATGGGCGGTTGCATCGTCGCCGACGATCTCAATCACACATTCGTTGCGCGTCAGCACCCCGTTAAACGTCAGCGTAAAGGATTTGAAGGTTGCCTCGACGCCAATCCTTGCAAAACAATGCGTTACAGCGCGACGTTCATGGTCGCGCCCCTGGGCGCGCACGTGGTGGAACGCCCCGCCTTCGGCCACGTCCACCTCCAGGCATTTGGAAAACCGCGCCGCTGCGGGGCCAGTTTCCAGCAAGGTGACTTCGGCACCCGCATCGACCTTGACCAAGTTGTGCAGCACGACGTCAGACGACGGGTCGTTGTGCAGATAGATCAGGTTGATCGGCTTGCCGACCTTGGCCGTGGCGTGAATGACCACACCATCGGTGGCCAACGCGGTATTCAGCGCAGCCAGCGGGCGGTCAACGGGTTTTTGCCCCCGAGTTTCCAGCACGCCATACAGATCCTTGGCCCAGTGAATATCCGCCGCCATTACGTCGGCCAGACGTTCGATCACGACACCTTCGGCGGTCAGATCATCAGACGCCGCCGCGTCGAAGACACCATCGACAAAGACGATTTTTACACGGTCCACAGTATCGAACAGCGGCGTTTCATCCGCGTCAAACAGCGCGGCCGGCGAAGCATCCACTGCCGTCAGCGATGTCGGATCAGTGAATTTCCAGTATTCATCCCGCCGCGTCGGCAACCCCATCGCCCGCGTCCGCGCCAGCGCATCCGCCCGCGTTGCATTTGCCCAAGCCGCACCTGTCGGCAACGTCACCGCTTCCAGCCGCGCCTCTGTCGTGTCCTGTTTCAGTTTTGCCAATGCCATCAGGCCACCTCTGTCAGGATATCGGCGTAGCCGTTGTGTTCCACCTCAAGCGCCAGTTCCGGGCCGCCGGTTTTTACGATCCGACCATCCGACATGATATGCACGACATCCGGCTTGATATGGTCCAGCAGGCGTTGATAGTGCGTGATCACAAGAAACGACCGCCCCTCGGACCGCAGCGCGTTCACGCCTTCGGCCACCAGCTTCATCGCATCGACGTCCAAACCGCTGTCCGTTTCGTCCAGGACGCACATCTTGGGTTCCAGCATTGCCATTTGCAGGATTTCATTGCGCTTTTTCTCGCCCCCGGAAAAGCCCACGTTGACCGGGCGCTTGAGCATCTCAGCATCAATTTTCAGGTTCTTCGCCTTTTCGCGAACGACCTTCAGGAAATCGCCCGCGCTCAATTCGTCCTGCCCGCGCGCCTTGCGTTGGGCGTTCACGGCCGTGCGCAGAAAGGTCATATTGCCCACACCGGGAATTTCGACCGGGTATTGAAACGCAAGAAAAAGACCGATGGCAGCACGCTCTTCGGGCTCCATATCAAGCAAATCCTGTCCACCGAGCGTGGCCGACCCGCCTGTCACCTCGTAGCCGCCCTTGCCGGACAGCACATAGGACAGCGTCGATTTGCCAGACCCGTTGGGCCCCATGATCGCATGCACCATGCCCGGTTCAACCGTCAGATCCACGCCCTTGAGGATCTGCTTGTCTTCTTCTTCCAGTTTGACCTTCAGGCCTTTGATTTCCAACATTTTCTTCTCCTCAGAACGGATATGTAGCAGAACAGGCGAAAGCCCCCGCGCGGTCAAAGCCGGCGGACGCGTTGCCCATGAATGTGAATAGGGTCAGAGGTTGATCGTCACGTCCCGAAAGATTAACGACCCTGGCTCTGTCATGTCGCGCACGATCTGGACGTATTCCGGCGTATAGATCACGGCAAGCTGATCGGGATAATACCACATCAGGTTGTGTCCCGCGACCAATGCCGCCAGCACCCCGAACCCCTGCGCCAACCGGTAACGCCGCCTGCGATACCGCAGCGCGCCCGACACCGTCAGCACGATGAACAGCGCGACCAACAGATCGGTAAACAATGTGACGTTGCCCGGCTCTGACAAATCCAGCACGCGAAACCGCAGTGCCTGCGCGATGACCAACGCGCCGGCGCCGATCAGCAGCGACCAGAAAAAGGCCCTGAACGATGGCAGTTTCGCCTTTGCATTGCGCCGAATCGTATCCTGAGACACGCGCTTGGGGATATTCATGCCCAATTCGGGATCGTAATAGGATGTATTTCGCGCACTTGTAATACGCCGCACCCGACTGTTGAAGTCTTCCAATCCGTTCACTGACATGGCCAACAATCCCACCGTTCCGACACCCATCGGGGTATCGACGACAACTACGGCAAGATCGCGGCACCTCCGTGACGCTCTGACGACGTTTTCGGTGGACTTTGCCAGACATGATCACCCAACGGACCCTTCCAGCGAAATCGCGACCAGTGCCTGTGCTTCCATGGCGAATTCCATCGGCAGGGCCTGCAGCACCTCCTTGCAGAACCCGTTGACCACCAATGCCACGGCTTCCTCCTCGTCCATCCCGCGCGACCGGCAGTAGAACAGTTGGTCGTCATCAACCTTGGATGTCGTCGCCTCATGCTCGACCCGGCTAGAGTTGTTCTTGACCTCGATGTAAGGCACGGTGTGCGCTCCGCATTTATCGCCGATCAACAGGCTGTCACATTGCGTATAGTTGCGGCTGTTCTTGGCTTTTGGATGCATCGACACCAGACCGCGATAGGTGTTCTGGGCGCGCCCGGCACTGATCCCCTTGGACACGATGCGTGACTTGGTGTTCTTTCCCAGATGGATCATCTTGGTGCCGGTATCGGCCTGCTGCATGTTGTTGGCGATGGCAATCGAATAGAACTCGCCCTGGCTGTCATCACCACGCAGAATGCAGCTTGGGTATTTCCACGTGACGGCAGACCCGGTTTCGACCTGCGTCCACATCACCTTGGCACGGTCGCCCCGGCAATCGGCACGTTTGGTCACAAAATTATAGATCCCGCCCTTGCCGTCTTCATCACCGGGATACCAGTTTTGAACGGTGGAATATTTCACCTCGGCGTCTTCTTCGATGATGATTTCCACCACCGCCGCATGCAACTGGGCCGTATCGCGTTTGGGCGCGGTGCAGCCCTCCAGATAAGACACATACGACCCTTTGTCGGCGATGATCAGCGTGCGTTCGAACTGGCCAGTGTTTTCCGCGTTGATGCGGAAATAAGTGGACAGCTCCATCGGGCAGCGGACCCCGGGGGGGACGTAAACGAACGACCCGTCTGAAAACACGGCAGAGTTCAGCGTGGCGTAAAAGTTATCCGAAGGCGGCACGACCGAACCCAGATATTTCTTGACCAGCTCAGGGTGCTTTTCGATCGCTTCCGAGATCGAGCAGAAAATCACACCGGCCTTTTCCAGTTCTTTCTGGAACGTGGTTCCGACCGACACGGAATCGAATACCGCATCCACGGCCACCTTGCGGCCCTCGGCAGGCACATTCTCGGCACCCTCGACACCGGCAAGGATCATCTGTTCCTTCAGCGGGATACCCAGCTTTTCATAAGTGGCCAGCAGCTTGGGGTCCACCTCGTCCAGCGACTTGGGCTTGGTCTCCATGCTTTTCGGGCGGGCGTAGTAATATATGTCCTGAAAGTCGATCTTGGGATAGCTGACCATCGCCCATTCCGGTTCTTTCATCTGGCCCCAACGGGCAAAGGCAGACAGCCGCCAGTCGGTCATCCACGCGGGGTCGTTGTTCTTGGACGAAATCAACCGCACGATATCGGTGTTCACGCCCTTGGGGGCATAATCCATCTCGATCTCGGTATTCCAGCCATGCTTGTATGTGCCCGACAGTTTCGAAACAGCATCTACCGTTTCCTGATCGACACCTTCCTTGACGTCCACATCATCCAAAGCAGCCATTGTTCATCCTTCCATCAGGCGGCCATACGCGCCCGTTTTTTCGTCCAGGCTTCTGCGAAACGCAGAACCTCTTCCTCTGTCGTCCGGGTCCCCAGCGACACGCGCAAAGCGCAGGCCGCATCCCCGTCATTCAAACCCAAAGCGCGCAGCACGCGACTTGTCTTGACCTTGCCGCTGGAACAGGCAGAGCCTGCCGATACGGCAAACCCCGCGAGATCCATCGCCATCACCTGTGTTTCGCCCTTCCAGCCTGGGGTCACGAAACAACTGGTGTTCGGCAAACGATCATTGCCTTTCCCGACAAAAATAGTGCGCTTCTCGGCGGCCTCAATGGCCTTTTCTAGAATATTTCTAAGTTGTGCAACCCGTTCCCAGTGTCCGGCAGCCAGATCGGCCTGTGCCGCAACTGCCGCGGCGCCCATACCCGCGATTGCGATCACGTTTTCAGTTCCCGAACGGCGCCCCATTTCCTGACCGCCCCCACGTATTTGTGACGCGACATCAGTGCCTTGAGGGAAAATCAAGGCGCCCACGCCCTTTGGCCCTCCGAACTTGTGGGCCGACAGAAACACCATGCCGACGCCGGACCAGGAAAATGCAAAGGGCACGCGCCCGAACCCCTGCGTTATATCCGACACAGCCAATCCGGCGGGCAGATCCTGCAAAATCCCGGTCTCTGAATTGGCCATCTGCACCACCGATACCGCAGGGTCTTTCACCACAACCCGTCCGCCATGAACCGGCAAGACCGGATCAACCCAGGCATGGACCGCGTCATGCTCGATCGGGGCCGCCTTCAACCCGCGCCCAGCCAGTGCCAGCGCTGCCGCCTCTGTCGCACCCGAGGTAAACACAACATCCGCACCCGACGCCCCCACCGCTTCAGCGACCTGCGCGCGGGCGCGCTCGACAACGGCCTTGGCCGCCCGGCCCTCGGCATGCACGGAAGACGGGTTCCCCACGACGTCCATCGCCGCCAGCATGGCCGCACGCGCCTCGGCCCGCAGCGGGGTCGTTGCGTTATGATCCAGATAGGCCCTCATCGCTTCTTCTGTTCAAAAATACCTCGGGGGAGGCCCGCCAGGGCCGGGGGCAGCGCCCCGATACCATCACTCATCATCGACAACCTCGAACAGGGCCGGCACCGCCGGACAAGGGGCCAATCCATTGCCGACGACATCAGAAAGACGTGCCTGATGCAAAAACACATAGACATGCGCGCTCAGCCCTTCCCACAGGCGGTTTGTCAACGATTGTGCACGGCTGCCCGACGCGCCGCCCGACGCACCCGCACCTTTGTGCATGGCCGATACGGTTTCATCGACTGCCGCAAGAATATCAACAACGCGAATATCCGATGCCGGGCGCGCCAGCCGGTATCCGCCACCGGGGCCACGTACCGATTCCACCAGCCCCGCACGGCGCAACTTGACGAACAGCTGTTCCAGATAGGGCAGGGAAATATCCTGCCGCCTCGAAATCTCGGTCAGGTTCACCAGCGTATCCGCAGGCTGCAAAGCAAGATCAGCCAGCGCGACCATGGCATATCGCCCTTTGGTGCTCAGTTTCATAGACACTCCCCGGCCACGAAAACGCGTGACTCCATTGACGTGGCGCGGCCGCGTGATTACTTCAGCCCAAGCCAAAGATTGGGACACGCGCCCCGATTTAGAATCTTTCTAATGTGCCTGAGCATTTTCGTCAAGAATTTGCATGGCCGCAATAATAACGGAACCCGTATGCCCGAAGTCATCTTTCCCGGACCCGAAGGGCGCCTTGAAGGGCGCTATCATCCACAAAAAGACCGCGACGCACCCATCGCGATCGTTTTGCACCCGCACCCGCAATTCGGCGGAACGATGAACAACCGGGTGGTCTACAACCTGCACTACGCATTCTATAACATGGGGTTCACCGTCTTGCGGTTCAATTTCCGGGGGGTCGGCCGGTCGCAGGGCGAGTATGACCAGGGCGTAGGCGAGCTTTCGGATGCGGCATCGGCTCTGGACTATCTGCAATCGATGAACAGCAACTCCAAACATTGCTGGGTCGCGGGATTTTCCTTTGGCGCGTGGATCGGCATGCAACTGCTCATGCGGCGGCCGGAAATCACCGGCTTCATTTCCGTGTCACCCCCCGCCAATATGTATGATTTCAGCTTCCTTGCCCCCTGCCCCGCCTCCGGTCTGGTGATCAACGGATCGAATGACCGGGTCGCGCCCCCGCAGGACACTGTCAATCTTGTCAACAAGCTGCATGAGCAGAAGGGTATCACCATTACCCATGACCAAATGGAAGGGGCCGGTCACTTCTTCGAGGATCCACACATGGATCCGATGATCGACACCGTGAAAACATATGTCAAACGCCGACTGACTGAATCCACGAGGTAGCGGATGGCCAACGCATATGTTGACAAGGTCGCCAATGAATTGGCCGACATGGCGCTGGCAGATCAAAAGGCATCCGGCGATATTGGTATCGTGGACATGATCGGCGATGTGCTGGGCGCATCTTCGCAGACCTTGCAAGAAACATACCTGACCGCGATCAGGGTTCGCCGGGCCGAGGAACGCGCCCGCACGATCCTTGCCGAACGGGCGGCCAGCGGGTACCAGGCGCCTGTCAAAACAAATTCGGCCACCTTGCCGGACGACACTGCGCAGACCGGCGAAGCCGCTGCAGAAGATGCCAGCGATGCCCCCGAAGACCCCGCAACGCAGGCCGCCCCTGCCACGCCACCAAGCGGCACCATGCCGCGGCGTGTCACCCGCTGAATGACGGAACGAATTGCAGCACAGCTGGCCTTTCTGATCGAGGCTGACAAGCTGAAATCCACCCTGCGGGCCACAACGCTCTGCGATGGGTCGCGGCGTGAAAACTCCGGCGAACACAGCTGGCATATTGCGCTGTACGCGCTGGTGATGGCTGAACATGCAACCCGGCCTGTGAACATCAGCCGCGTGATCCAAATGCTGCTGGTCCACGATCTGGTGGAAATCGACGCTGGCGATACCCCGATCCATGGCACCCATGACCCGGCCAGGACGGCCACCATCGAACAGGCCGCAGCGGACCGGATCTTTGGCCTGCTGCCCACCGACCAGGCTGCGATGCTACGCGCCCTGTGGGATGAATTCGAAGCGGCCGAAACCGATGACGCCATTTTCGCCAAATCCATCGACCGGGTGCAGCCGGTGATCGCCAATCTTGAAACAGATGGCGGCACCTGGCCTGAATACAACGTCACCGCCACGCAGTTGCACAGCCGCGTCGGCGTCAAGGTCGAACGCGGCGCACCCGCAATCTGGCATGCCCTGCGCGACCAGATCGACGCCTGGTTTGCGACCTGACACCACAATACCGCACCCTTTGAAACAACGCGCTTTGCCCCTATACAAATGCCCACGACAAGCGTAGTGCGCAGGGCTTATTCGCCCGGAAAGCCAAAAATGACCACGATGATCCCGACCCTTGCCGATGCCCTAGCCAAACAGGGCTACACTGACCTGACCCCTGTCCAGGAGGCCGTGACCGACCCCGCGCTGGAAGGGCAGGATCTGCTGGTTTCGGCGCAGACCGGATCGGGCAAGACCGTGGGCTTTGGTCTGGCGATCGGGCCGACGATCCTGGCCGAGGATGGCACATTCGGCCCCGCCGGTCGCCCGCTTGCGCTGGTGATCGCGCCGACCCGCGAACTTGCGCTGCAGGTAAAACGCGAATTGCAGTGGCTTTACGCAGGCGCAGGCGTGACCATGGCATCCTGTGTCGGTGGCATGGACATGCGCGACGAACGGCGGGCCCTTGATCGCGGGGCACATGTGGTCGTCGCAACGCCCGGGCGGCTCAAGGATCATATCATGCGCGGCAGCCTTGATATGTCAGATATCCGCGCCATCGTGCTGGACGAAGCTGACGAAATGCTCGATCTGGGCTTTCGCGAAGACCTCGAATACATCCTCGGCGAGGCCCCCGACACCCGCCGCACGTTGATGTTTTCGGCCACCGTGCCGCCGATGATCGCCAAACTGGCGAAATCCTATCAGCGCGATGCGGTGCGCGTGGCGACCACAGCCAAGGAAAGCCAGCACGCCGATATCGAATATCGCGCGCTGTCGGTGGCCAACCATGATATTGACGCCGCCATCATCAACGTCCTGCGCTTTTACGATGCACCGAATGCCATCGTGTTCTGCAACACCCGTGCGTCCGTCACACGCTTGACGACGCGGCTGGCCAACCGTGGTTTTGCCACCGTGGCGCTGTCTGGCGAGTTGTCGCAAACCGAACGGTCGCACGCCCTGCAAGCCATGCGCGACGGGCGTGCGCGCGTGTGCGTTGCCACAGATGTTGCCGCGCGCGGCATCGACCTTCCCAATCTGGAACTGGTTATTCACGCCGAATTGCCGACCAACGCCGAAACACTGCTGCACCGATCCGGCCGGACGGGCCGCGCGGGCCGCAAGGGGATTTCGGCCATGATCGTGCCCGCCAAGATGAAGCGGCGCGCGCAAAATTTGCTGACATGGGGCAAACTGCAAGCTACATGGGCCCTGCCCCCCACCGCAGAAGAGGTGACAGCCCGCGACGAAGAACGCCTGCTGACCGATCCTGTCTGGACCGAGGAATTTACTGAAAACGAACAGGCCTTTGCAACGCGTCTGCTGGCCACCCACGCGCCGGAAAAAATCGCCGCCGCCTACCTGCGGCTTTATGCCGGCAAGCAATCCGCGCCCGAAGATCTGAGCGATTACAAGGATGGGCCTGCCGCAGCTACTAAGGAACGTGCGCCGCGCGAACATAAATCCTTTGGCCCGTCCAAGTGGTTCAGCGTCGATGTGGGCCGGATCGGCAAGGCCGAGGCACGCTGGCTTTTGCCGATGATCTGCAAGGCCGGCGGCATTACCAAGAACGAAATCGGCGCGATCCGCATCCAGCCCAACGAAACCTACGTCGAAATCTCTGAACCTGCCGTGGCAGGGTTTCTCAGGGCGATCGGCGGTGACATGAAGCTGGAAAATCAGGCGACTTTATCCGCACTTGATGGCCCGCCTCAACTGGGCGAACGCGGCCCGCGCAAGACCAAGCACGATTATGACGACAGTGCCGCTGACAACAAACCGAAGCGCCACGCGCCGCGCCATCAGGCGCCACCGCCCCCCTCGGCGCAGGATGATCTTGCCCCGATCAGGCCGATCCCCGGTGCCGCCGATGACAGGCCCGCGCCGCGCAAGCCGCGCCAGAACCCTGCCCAGAAAAAGGAACGCCGCGATCATGGCGATGCCTTGGTTGAAAAACGTCCGGGCAAGCCCCCATACAAAGGCAAACCGGATGGCAAGAAAACCGGCAAACCCGGTTACAAACCTGACGCAAAGCCGCGTGATCCTGCCAGCAGCGGCAAACCCGCCGGCAATGCCCGCGACACGTCAAAGCGGTTTGTGCCCCCCGGTGGCAAGGCAAGCCCCCGTGCTGGCGCAGGTAAAGGCCCCGGCAAAGGGCCCGCCAGGGGCGCGGGCAAGGGCCCGGGCAAAGCCGGTCACGGTGCCCCCCGGCGCGGAAAACCCTGACACGGAATCCCAAGGTCATATTTTTATCACAGCCGTGACCCACACAAAAACAGCCTGTCTAACCTGCAAACCTTTGCAAAGGCTATGGTTGGAAAGAAGGAACATCAGGATAAAGCAAGATGGCAACAGCAAAGCCCATCGCGGATCACACCAAGACAACCTCTACGCCTTCACCCGCATCGCTTGCGGCGCAACAGCCCAAGGGCAAGCCCGAAAAACCTGTTTTTACTGATTTCGCCAGCATCTGACCGCCACAGACGGCCCCCGCTGCCCAGCTTGTTAAAGGGCCCCGTGGGCGGCGGCAGGTCATGATGTGCGCACCACCCTGCTTTGCCGCATCACAGCCCGTTCCCCCATCACGGGGGGGCGGGTGCGATAGCTTTGACCACGGGGCCAGCCCCGGGATTGTGCAATAAAAACGCAAGATGACGCCATCGTTGCCGACATCGCGGCGCGGACATCGTAACGGCTGATCAAGGCGAATTTCGGTGGCATGTCGGTTCAGTTACAAGGGCTACTCAACAGGCTGGCGGAAAACACACGCCCGCAACGCTGTCGATGCAGGTTCATGTCCTGCCGGGTCTGGCCTCTGCGGCCCACTGGGCAGTTTTTAGTATACAAGTGCATACAGCCTTTTCGTCACGTTGAAAATACGCTATTGCACCCCAAACACTGGCGAACCAATCGGAGGGACGGATGTCCAAGATCAAGGTAGAGAACCCCATCGTCGAGCTTGACGGCGACGAAATGACCCGGATCATCTGGGATTTCATCAAGAAAAAGCTGATCCTGCCCTACGTGGATGTTGATCTGCTTTATTATGATCTGGGCATCGAATCCCGTGATGAAACCAACGACCAGATCACAATCGACGCTGCTGAAAAGATCAAGGAAGTCGGCGTTGGCGTGAAATGCGCGACCATTACCCCCGATGAAGCCCGGGTTGAAGAGTTTGGCCTCAAGAAGATGTGGCGCAGCCCCAACGGCACAATCCGCAACATTCTTGGCGGCGTGGTGTTCCGCGAACCGATCATCTGTTCCAACGTCCCGCGCCTTGTGCCCGGCTGGACCCAGCCGATCGTCATTGGCCGCCACGCATTCGGCGACCAGTATCGCGCGACCGACATGAAATTCCCCGGCCCCGGCAAGCTGTCGATGAAATTCGTCGGTGAAGACGGCACCGTGATGGAAGAAGAAGTGTTCGATGCGCCATCATCGGGCGTGTTCATGTCGATGTATAACCTTGATAAATCCATCGAGGATTTCGCGCGCGCTTCCTTCAACTATGGCCTCAAGCGGAATTACCCAGTCTACCTGTCCACCAAGAACACGATCCTCAAACAATATGACGGTCAGTTCATGCTGATCTTCCAGCGCATCTTTGACGCTGAATTCAAGGACCAGTTCGATGCGGCTGGCCTGACATACGAACACCGCCTGATCGACGACATGGTCGCATCCGCGATGAAATGGTCGGGTGGTTATGTCTGGGCGTGTAAAAACTACGACGGTGACGTCCAGTCCGACACCGTGGCACAGGGCTTTGGCTCGCTCGGTCTGATGACCAGCCAACTGATGACCCCCGATGGCAAGATCGTAGAGGCCGAGGCCGCCCACGGCACCGTCACCCGCCACTATCGCCAACATCAGGCGGGTAAGGCGACGTCGACCAACTCCATCGCGTCGATCTTTGCCTGGACCGGGGGGCTAAAGCACCGGGCCAAGCTGGACAGCAACGCCGAACTGTTGAAATTCGCCGAAACGCTGGAAAAGGTCGTCGTGGACACTGTCGAAAGCGGCTTCATGACCAAGGATCTGGCCCTGCTGGTCGGACCCGATCAGAAATGGCTGACCACCGAAGGCTTCCTTGAAAAGATCGACGAAAACCTGAACGCCGCAATGTAAGCGACTGTTACAAAGCAATAAAGGGCCGCCCCGCAACGGGCGGCCCGTTTTGATTGGACCCCACGTATGATCGACAAATCCCACACGGTATCCGAGGATGCACAGGCCTTTGTGCTGTCAACGACGCTGTGTGCCTATGGTGTGTTGATGCTGAACCATCTGGGGCTGATCACAGGACAGACCGCAGGGCTGGCGGTGCTGTTGTCCTATATCACCGGGTGGAGCTTTGGCGCGGTGTTCTTTGTGGTCAACCTGCCCTTTTACCTGCTGGCCTGGACCCGAAAGGGGGCCGTCTTCACGATCAAGAGCTTTGTCGCCGTGGCGATGCTGTCGCTGATCGCGATTGTGCTGCCCGACCTGATCCGGTTCGAGACATTGCAGCCGCTGGTAGGGGCGGCCATTGCGGGCGGCATGATCGGGATCGGGCTGTTGGTGCTGTTCCGGCATGGCGGATCGCTGGGCGGGATCGGGGTTCTGGCGTTATACCTGCAAGACAGGACAGGGTTCCGCGCGGGCTGGACACAACTGGCGTTTGATCTGGTACTATTCACGGCGGCGCTGTTCATTATCGGCGGCACGCCGATCCTGTTGTCGCTGGCGGGGGCCGTGGTCACCAACCTGATCGTCGGTGTGAACCACCGCCCGGACAGGTATACGGCGCGTTAAGGCGGCGCTATTGCTTGGGAATAACGAATGTGCCCGCGCCGATATAGCTGTTGAAACCGACAGCAATAACGCCCCCCAGCTCGGCCGCGGCTGGGCCATAGAAAGTGGCGTCAATGGTTCCGGCATCGCCGCTACAGCCCACATTGCAGCCCAGCGTGCCGGTGAAACCGTTGCCGACAACCGGGACGGCCGCAAGCGAAAGATCGACATCGGTTGCCGCATCCAGACGCCCGTCAAGTCCGCCGATGACATTGCCACCAAAATCGACGTCAAATGAAATCCCGCCCTCGTATTCGGCCGCTGCCCCGTTCAGCAACCCCGCCACCTGAAAATCGCCCCAGTAGATGGCCGTCCCGGACGGCATTGCACCCGGCTCGGTCTGAATGCCGACGACATAATGCGCCTCTCCGGTGATCGTTCCCGTCGCCGTGTCAAAGGCAATCAGTTCAATCGCGCCAGCATAGTCACCCGACCGGACCGGTTCATAAATCACTCGCAATGACTGGTCGGGCAGCGTGGCCTCACCATTGGTGATGCGCACCGTTTCGCCGAATACCTCAAAAGAGCCGCTTGGTGGCCCACCCGATAGAAAGCCATCATCCAGCGTCACGCTTATGCCTTGTGTGATACCTGCACCGTCCGCGCGCATGTAGGTGGCAGCGGCCAATGACAACGCTGTGCCCTCTAACGTCGTCAGTGGATCAGCCCCCCCACCCGGCGTTGGGTCGGTGACCGGTGGCGCAGGGACAACATCACCACCACTGCCCCCGCAGGCAGCAATCGCGCAGAACATCAAAAAGATGCCGGATCGCATAAAATATGCCTGCATCTGCGGCTCCAGTTGCGCATTGGCCATTTGTGGTGCGATCATGATTTGCACCAAAACCACGGCAGGTCCATATCGCGGTGTGAAAAAACCAACGGCTGGCCGCAGTCCGGTATCAAAAGGATCAAAAAGGCAGAGGGTCGCCTCCTCTGCCCCGTCGATATGCAGTGTCACTGTGTTGACACGTCCTTCGCACCACTGAAACCGATGACCCCGTCAATTTTCGCCACGTCACCGTTCGTTTGCTGTGTTTCGGCGATTGTTCCGATGCCAGCGATCTCTGCCGCATTTTCACCAAAGAATGCCCCGCCAATTTTCGAGTCCGAGGTGCAGGTGGAACCGGTTGGACACTCGCGGACAATATTTGCAGTGAACCCATTACCCACGATCTGGCCGCCAACGATCGAGAACGCGTCAGGGGCAGTTCCTGCGCCAATATCCGAGCCAATGGTGCCACGCCCGCTGATCGTTGACGAATCAAAGCTGACATCAATTGTGCCGTCACCCATGATCTCCAGGCCCAGGGGATCAGCACCATTAATGGTCTGCACTCCACCGCCGACGATGCCGATGCGATATGTGACCGCACCGATTTCACCCAAGCCCGCGGGACTGGTTTCATGCCCCAAGACAAAGACGCCAAGACTCTCGCTGCCCGCGATGGTGCTGGCAAAAGAATAAACCGCTGTATTGGTCCCCGGCAGTTCTTCGTCCAGCGAATATTCAGGTGGTCCACCACCGGTGCCAGTTCCGCCACGCGGCGCCAACTCGATTTCCTGACCGTCAATCGTGACCAGCAGGTTTTCTTCGCCAATCCTTTGCAAGGAAGCCAGCACAAGTCCAGTCACCGCGCGGCTGTCTGTTGCAGTCACCGATGATCAGGCTGCCGAGACGCTCAAAATACAGAAGGCGATCAACACTTTATTCAGCACAAATAATTCTCCTTTAACGTGCATTAATCATTTCTCGTCACATAATTTCCCGCCTTCATCAAGGCAGTGGACGTATTCGGATAGATTTAATATTTGTCTGTGCGTTGCCTGCGCCACGCCACTGCACATCGACGAAGCCGACCATCACTTTCTTTGTGATGATGTTGTCAGGCCGCGACATCGCATTTCTGCACAAGGACCATCCGATGCCACCCCATTACATCCACCTCATTCTGGCCATCATCACCGAAACCATCGGCACCAGCGCATTGCAGGCCAGCGCGCAGTTCACGCGTTTCTGGCCATCGGTGCTGTGTGTTTTGGCCTATGCCGCGTCGTTCTACCTGTTGGCGCTTGCGCTACGGGTCATGCCGGTGGGCGTTCTTTATGCGATCTGGTCCGGCCTAGGGATCGTCTGCATCGCGATCATCGGATATGCCATTTTCGGACAAAAGCTCGATCTGGCGGCGGTCCTTGGCATGGGAATGATCATCGCAGGGATCGTTGTGATCCAGCTATTTTCAGCTTCCGCTACCCACTAAGCGCCAGCCGCGCGTTTATGGGGTGGCATTTGCTGCGATTGCACGGTATTCGCGCGTCAACTTACCCATAAGGCAGACCCATGGATATCCGCAATATCGCGATCATCGCGCACGTTGACCACGGCAAGACGACTCTTGTCGATGAACTTTTGAAGCAATCCGGCGTATACCGCGAGAACGAGGCGACAACCGAACGCGCGATGGACAGCAATGACATCGAGCGCGAACGCGGCATCACCATTCTTGCAAAATGCACATCCGTCGAATGGAAGGGCACGCGGATCAACATCGTTGATACCCCCGGCCACGCCGATTTCGGTGGCGAAGTGGAGCGCATCCTGTCGATGGTCGATGGTGTTGTCCTGCTGGTTGACGCCGCCGAAGGGCCGATGCCGCAGACCAAATTCGTGACCTCCAAGGCGTTGGCGCTGGGGCTGCGGCCCATCGTGGTTGTCAACAAGGTAGACAAGGCCGATGGCGAACCCGACCGCGCCGTCGACGATGTCTTCGACCTTTTTGCAGCACTGGAAGCGGATGACGATCAGCTCGATTTTCCTGTGATGTATGCGTCCGGCCGCGCCGGCTGGTGTGATGAACAACTGGACGGACCGCGCAAGGATCTTTCCGCGCTGTTCGACCTGATCGTCAAGCACGTCCCCACCCCCGCACAGATCAGCCGCAAGGACGAGCCGTTCCAGATGCTGGCGACCACCCTGTCCGCTGACCCCTTCATCGGCCGTATCCTGACCGGCCGGGTCGAGGCCGGCACGCTGCGCGCAGGCGAAACCGTCAAGGCGCTGTCGCGCAAGGGTGAAAAGCTGGAACAGTTCCGCGTGTCCAAGATCCTCGCGTTCCGTGGCCTGTCGCAAACCGCAATCGACGTGGCCGAAGCTGGCGATATCGTCACGCTGGCAGGCATGACCAAGGCGACCGTGGCCGATACGATCTGTGATCCATCGGTGGACGCGGCCATTCCCGCCCAGCCCATCGACCCGCCGACAATCACCGTGACCTTTGGCATCAACGACAGCCCGCTGGCTGGCCGTGACGGCAAAAAGGTCCAGTCCCGTGTGATCCGTGATCGCCTGATGAAAGAAGCCGAAGTCAACGTCGCGATCAAGATCGCCGATACACCAATGGGCGATGCATTCGAGGTATCGGGCCGGGGCGAATTGCAGATGGGCGTTCTGATCGAAAACATGCGCCGCGAAGGGTTCGAGCTTTCGATCTCGCGTCCGCAGGTGATCTACAAGGACATCGACGGCGTCCGAATGGAGCCGATCGAAGAAGCCACGATCGACGTTGATGACGAATACACCGGCGTCGTTGTGGAAAAGCTGACCGGCCCCCGCAAGGGCGAGCTGGTGGAAATGAAGCCCGCCGGTGCTGGCAAGACCCGGATCATCGCCCACGTGCCATCGCGCGGGCTGATCGGGTATCATGGTGAATTCCTGACCGATACGCGCGGTTCGGGCATTCTGAACCGTCTGTTTCACGGCTGGGCCCCCTATAAGGGCAAGATCCAGGGCCGTCGTCAGGGCGTTCTGATTTCGATGGAAAACGGCACATCGGTGGCCTTTGCCCTGTGGAAGCTGGAAGACCGGGGCAAGTTTTTCATCGGCGCGCAGGAAGCCGTCTATCAGGGCATGATTATTGGCGAACACAGCCGTGACAACGATCTGGAAGTGAACCCGCTGAAGGGCAAGCAGCTGACCAACGTGCGCGCGTCCGGCACGGACGAAGCCGTGCGCCTGACGACGCCTGTCACCATGTCACTGGAACAGGCCATCGCCTATATTGACGATGATGAACTGGTGGAGGTGACGCCCAACGCGATCCGCCTGCGCAAGCGGTTCCTTGATCCGCATGAACGCAAACGGCAATCCCGCGCGTCCTGATCCGGCCACACATCTGCATTTTTGCACAGGGCAGTCCGCATGGGCTGCCCTTTCCACATTGGCGCATGGACACTAGTTTCCTTTTTAACAAAGGAGGATGACCATGCGTAAACTACAGACCCAAGGGGTTCACCACATCACGATTACCGGTGCCGACCGGCAGTCCACCATTGATTTCTGGGAAGGCGTGCTGGGCATGCCCTTTGTCTTTGACCAGCCCAACCTTGATGATCCGTCACAGGGGCATCTGTATTTCGACCCCGGCGACGGGCGTCTGATCACTGTGTTCACATCCGAAGACCGCAAACCGGAACGCAAGAGCGTGGATCAAGGGCAAGGGTATCTGCACCATCTGGCGTTCAACGTATCAAAAGTAACATTCGATCAACTGGTCGGACGCCTGAAAGAACGCGGCATCGCCAATTCCGGCCCCAAGGACCGGGGCTTTATGGACAGCATCTATTTCAAGGATCCCTGCGGCATGCTGATCGAGATGGCCAGCTATCGGTTTGAACCACCTGCCGGGTTGACCCACACCGATGTGCTGCACCGCGCGCACCTGATCCGGGTCAAGGCAGGGGATTACAACATCGACAAATCCCATCTGGCCGACGCGATCGAGGATCTGATCGCAGAAAACACCAACACCCTGTCAGACAAGGCCTGAGAAAAAGGCGCGGTTTAAAACCGCGCCTTTTTTCAATCTGCTATTTCAACAACAACCAATTCACGCTCTGACGCCCCGCGTGCATGATCCAACGCAGCCTGATAGGCGGCGGAGTTATAGCAGGCCACTGCATCATCAACCGATGGAAAACGCGCAACGACGTTGCGCGGGCGGTCAGTGCCTTCCAACTGCACATAGCGGCCGCCACGGGCGATGAACTGACCGCCATGATCGGCAATGGCAGGGCCGGCAAGTTCGGCGTATTTCTTATAGGCCACATCATCCGTGACAGTAACGTGTGCAATCCAAAGTGCGCTCATTCCAAGCCCTCCATTACGTTTTTCGCAGCCGAAATCGCAGCGTCAGCATTGTCAGCCGACGCGCCGCCCCCCTGCGCCATATCAGGGCGGCCACCGCCACCCTTGCCGCCCAGTTCAGGCGTCACAGCGCGCAGGATATCCACCGCAGAGACACGTGCAGTCAAATCATCTGTCACACCCACCGCAACCGCCGCCTTGCCGCCGGTATCGGCAATCAGCAAGACCGCCCCGCTGCCCATCTGCGTCTTGATTTCGTCAATCAGCGCTGGCAGATCCTTGCCGGACACACCTGAAAGCACCTGCGCCTGAAACGGCACGCCGTTGATTACCTCGACAGGGGCGGCCTTTTGTGCGCCACCGCCCAAGGCCAGTTCGCGGCGCAGTTGCGCGACTTCATTCGTCAAGGCGCGCCGTTCGTCCATCAGCGCCCTGACGCGATCCGCCACCTCGCTTGACGGCGCTTTGAGCGTGGCAGCCACTTGCGCCAGCCGCGCATCCTGTTCGCGCAGATAATCAAGCGCGGCCTCGCCTGTCAGCGCCTCGACCCGGCGGACACCGGCGCTGGATGCGCTGTCACCCAACAAAACGAACGTGCCGATTTCACCAAGCTGTTTAACATGCGTGCCACCGCAGAGTTCCAGCGAATATGTGTCGCCACCAGTGCCCTTGCCGGACCCGGCCTGCTTGCCCATGGATACCACCCGCACCTCGTCACCGTATTTTTCGCCAAACAGCGCCTGCGCGCCCAAGGCGCGGGCATCGTCCGGGGTCATGATGCGGGTTTCGACCGGCGTGTTCTGGCGGATCACCGCGTTCACGTCATGTTCGATCCGGGCCAATTCATCTGCCGACAGCGGCTTGGTGTGGCTGAAATCGAACCGCAGCCGGTCGGGCGCATTCAACGAGCCGCGCTGCGCGATATGGTCACCCAACCTTTCGCGCAGTGCCTCGTTCAGCAAATGCGTCGCGGAATGGTTCGCCATGATCCTGGCGCGGCGCAAAGGATCAACCGACAATTCGGCGCCCTGTCCCGTGCTGATTGTGCCCGCGATCACCTTGGCGAAATGCACATAGACGCCCGCCACTTTCCTGGTATCGGTGATCTGCGCCGTTCCGGTATCGGTTTTCAGCGTTCCAGCATCACCAACCTGGCCACCGGCCTCTGCGTAGAACGGTGTCTGGTTGAGGACGATCTGCACATCCGCATCCGCCTGATCGGCCAAGGTGCCGCTCACCACCAGCGCCTTGATCTGGCCTTCGGCTGTCAGCGTGTCATATCCCAGAAAATCGGTCGTGCCGTGTTTATCGGCAATGTCGAACCAAACCGCGCTGTCCGCAGCCTCGCCGGTGCCGGACCAAGCGGCACGCGCCTTTGCCTTTTGTTCGGCCATGGCGGCATCAAACCCTGCGGTATCCACCGCGCGGCCTTGTTCACGGAGCGCATCTTGCGTCAAATCCAGCGGGAAACCGTAGGTGTCATAGAGCTTGAACGCCGCTTGTCCGGGCAGCTCGGCCCCCTCGGGCAGATGCGACATCTCTTCGTCAAGCAGCTTCAGGCCACGATCAAGGGTCTGCTTGAAGCGGACTTCTTCGTTCAATAATGTTTCTTCGATCAGGCGCTTACCCTGCCCCAGTTCGGGATAGGCCCCCCCCATCTGCTGGATCAGTGCAGGCACCAAGCGGTGCATCACCGGGTCCTTGGCCCCCAGCAAATGCGCATGGCGCATCGCGCGGCGCATGATCCGGCGCAGCACATAGCCGCGCCCTTCGTTCGAGGGCAGCACGCCTTCCGCAATCAGGAAAGAGGTCGAACGCAAATGGTCGGCAATCACCCTGTGGTGGGTGTTGCCAGGACCGTCGGGGTCGGTCGATGTTGCCTGCGCCGATGCCTCAATCAGGGCACGCATCAGGTCCGTGTCATAATTGTCATGCTTGCCTTGCAACAGCGCGCCGATCCGTTCCAGCCCCATGCCGGTATCGATCGACTGCATGTGCAGCGGCTTCATGCTGCCATCCTCGAACTGTTCGTTTTGCATGAAAACGATGTTCCATATCTCGATGAAACGGTCGCCATCCTCCTCGGGTGATCCCGGCGGACCACCCCAGATATGTTCGCCGTGATCATAGAAAATCTCGGTGCAGGGGCCACAGGGGCCGGTCGGGCCCATGCGCCAGAAATTGTCATCGGTGGGGATGCGGATGATCTTGTCATCGCTCAGCCCG
The DNA here is from genome assembly GCF_965660735.1 of Yoonia sp. Classification (GTDB taxonomy): domain Bacteria; phylum Pseudomonadota; class Alphaproteobacteria; order Rhodobacterales; family Rhodobacteraceae; genus Yoonia. The sequence goes on along the minus strand of NZ_CBFIBD010000012.1, from coordinate 39,743 downwards.
GCGACTTTCTTCCAGATCGCGGCGGCTTCGTCATCGGTGTGATAGACGGTGACCAACAGGCGGTTCTTGTCGATGCCGAAATCCCTGGTCAGCAATTCCCAAGCAAAGGCAATCGCCTCGGCTTTGAAATAATCACCAAAGCTGAAGTTTCCCAGCATTTCGAAAAACGTGTGGTGGCGCGCGGTATATCCAACGTTATCAAGGTCGTTGTGCTTGCCGCCCGCGCGCACACATTTCTGGCTGCTGGTCGCGCGGGTATAATCTCGGGTTTCGATCCCTGTGAACAAATTCTTGAACTGGACCATGCCCGAATTGGTGAACATGAGCGTCGGGTCGTTGCGCGGCACCAGAGGGCCGGACGGCACGACTGCGTGCCCCTGCTTTTCAAAGTAGGACAGAAAGGTGGATCGGATATCAGCAAGGCTGGACATGGCGCACTTTCAACACATGGGTTCGTTCCGCTGAGAAATAGACATGCGCCCCGCCACTGTCCACAGGCGCGCAACGAAAAAGGGTGCCGCACTTTCAGCACCCTTTCCCGGAATATTCTCCACCGCGATCAGCGATGCGGGCGTTTGTTGCAGGCGCCATCTGTGAATGTCATACCTCGACCAGATCATCCCCGGATCCACCCGCGCTGCCTGCCATGTCAAATTCAAGGCCGTGTGCCGCGCGGATCTTATCCTCGATCTCATTGGCGATATTCGGGTTTTCCTTGAGGAACAGTTTAGAGTTTTCACGCCCCTGGCCGATCCGTTCGTCGCCATAGCTAAACCATGCACCGGACTTTTCGACCACACCGGCCTTGACGCCCAGGTCCAACAATTCGCCGGTCTTGGAAATACCCTCGCCATACATGATGTCGAATTCCACTTGCTTGAACGGTGGGGCAACCTTGTTTTTCACGACTTTCACGCGGGTCGCATTGCCCACAATCTCGTCGCGGTCCTTGATCGCGCCGATCCGGCGAATATCAAGGCGGACAGAGGCATAGAATTTCAACGCATTGCCGCCTGTCGTCGTTTCGGGACTGCCGAACATGACGCCGATCTTCATGCGGATCTGGTTGATAAAAATCACCATGCAGCCAGATCGGTTGATCGACCCGGTCAGCTTGCGCATGGCCTGGCTCATCAAGCGAGCATGGACGCCGACAGAGCTGTCGCCCATGTCGCCCTCAAGTTCTGATTTGGGGGTCAGGGCAGCAACGGAATCGACCACCACCAACGACACAGCACCCGACCGCACCAGCGTATCGACGATTTCCAGCGCCTGTTCCCCGGTATCAGGCTGCGAAATCAGCAATTCATCCAGATTGACGCCTAGTTTTTTCGCATACTGCGGGTCCAGTGCGTGCTCTGCGTCAACAAAGGCGCAAACGCCGCCCTTTTTTTGTTCTTCCGCGATTGAATGCAGCGTCAGCGTTGTCTTACCCGACGATTCAGGGCCATAAATTTCAATCACGCGCCCCTTTGGCAGACCACCAATGCCAAGCGCGATATCAAGGCCAAGCGACCCTGTCGATGTCGCCTCGATATCGGCCATCTGGTTCTGGCCACCCAGCTTCATGATGGAGCCTTTGCCGAACTGACGTTCGATCTGTGCCAGCGCGCTTTCCAGCGCCTTTTCCTTGTCCGCGGATTTCTTGTCTGCCATTTTGAGAAGTTCTGCCGTTGCCATGTTTCCCGTCCTTATTTCATGCGCCCGACCGGGCGGCAATCATTGCTTTTGTTCTTATTGTGTTCTCATTATTCATGGGATCAAAACAGGAACATTGCAACCAGAATTTTACGGGTTCATCTTCGCCCAAGACTGGTTAAAGATTGGTTTACACCAGATGGCTTACCTCGACAGATACAAAGGTCGCGATCCAAATGCTTGTTTTTTCGAAGGAAAATCTTGTCATTCTAGCGGTTCCAAAGACCGGAACGACCGCGTTGGCAGGTGCATTGGCCCCGCGTGCCAGCATGGTTTTACGTGACCCGCCGCATCTGAAACATACGCCCTGCCGTCGCTACAACCGATTCCTGCGCCCCTTGTTGATGCAACCAGGCGGGCAAGCGCCCGAACTTATGGCCGTTGTGCGCCACCCGGTTGACTGGCTGGGAAGCTGGTTTCGTTACCGCACCCGCGATGCGCTGGCAGGTCATCCCAACAGCACCCGCGATGTCACTTTTGACGATTTCGTGCTGGAATATTGCAAGGCGCAACCGGCCCCGTTTGCCACTGTGGGATCACAGGCGAAATTCCTGCGCACCGCTGACGGGGAAATTGGTGTTGACCATTTGTTTCGCTACGAGGCGTGGGACAAGGTAATCCGTTTTCTGGACCAACGACTGCATATGCGGGTCGCACCGCAGCAAAAGAATGTTTCGCCCAGCATGGACCTGACCCTTTCAGCCACAGTAGCGGCGCAACTGCGCGACATACACCCCGATGAATTTGCCGTATGGCATGCAGCGCAAGCGTGATCTAGACGTCTGGCTTGCTCAGCGTGCGCGCAACCGCGTCCTGCCAGCCTTCGTAGCGGCGTTCGCGCGTTACCTCGTCCATCTGGGGCTTGAACCGCCGATCAAGCGCCCATTCGGCGGCAAACCCTTTCTGATCGGGATAGACCCCGGCCCGCATCCCCGCCAGCCAGGCCACGCCCATTGCTGTCGTCTCCAGCACTTTGGGGCGGTCCACTGGCGCACCGATGATGTCTGACAGGAACTGCATCGTCCAGTCTGATGCGCTCATCCCGCCATCGACCCGTAAAACACCATCTTTACCAGAGCTTTGCCAGTCGCTCTTCATCGCCTCCAACAGATCGCGGGTCTGGAAACCGACGCTTTCAAGCGCGGCACGCGCGAATTCGGCAGGTCCCGAATTGCGGGTCAGACCATAGATCGCGCCGCGTGCTTCGGCGTCCCAATAGGGCGCGCCAAGCCCTGTAAAGGCAGGCACCAGATAGAGTTCGTGCCCGAAATCCGCACTTTCGGCCAGCGTTTGCGTTTCGGCAGCGTCGCGGATCAAATGCAGCCCGTCGCGCAGCCATTGGACGACGGCCCCCGCGATAAAGATTGACCCTTCCAGCGCATATGTCGGCTTGCCATCGAACTGATAGGCGATCGTACCCAACAGGCGATTCTTGCTTTCGACAAGTGTTTCGCCAGTGTTGAGCAGGGCAAAACACCCCGTCCCATACGTCGATTTCAACATGCCCGGCCGGAAACAAGCCTGACCAAGCGTCGCCGCCTGCTGGTCCCCCGCGACGCCCAGAATGGGCAGCGCCTTGCCAAACAGCTCTGGTGCGGTCATGCCGAAATCGGCGGCGCAATCCTTGACCTTTGGCAGCATTGCCATCGGGATCCCGAAACGGGCGCAGATCGTGCTGCTCCATTGCCCTTTGCGGATATCATAGAGCATGGTGCGCGCCGCGTTGGTCGCATCTGTCACATGGTTGGCCCCGCCGGTCAGCTTCCAGATCAGGTAGCTGTCCACCGTCCCGAACAGCAGTTCGCCAGCTTCGGCCCGTTCCCGCGCACCGTCGACGGTTTGCAGGATATGGCGCAGCTTGGTCCCGGAAAAATAAGGATCAGCCAGCAGGCCGGTCTTGTGGGTAATCGTGGCTTCGAACCCTTCCTTGCGCAATTCCTGACAGAAACCCGATGTGCGCCGGTCCTGCCACACAATCGCATTGTGCACAGGTTTACCCGTGGTCTTGTCCCAGACCACTGTGGTTTCGCGCTGGTTGGTGATGCCAATGGCGACCACGTCGGCGGCGGACAGCTCCGCCTTGTCCAGCACCGCCTTGCAGGTCGCCACGACCGAGTTCCAGATATCCGCCGGATCATGTTCGACCCAGCCCGACTGAGGGAAATGCTGGGGAAATTCCTCTTGTGCGGTGGCTTTGACACGCATGTCCTTATCAAACAGGATCGCACGGCTGGATGTGGTGCCTTGGTCGATGGCCAGAATATAGGTCATGTTGTCCCCGCTTTTCGTCGCAGCATAGTGGTTTTTTGCCGCAGGCCTCAACCCGCCATATGGGCGTCAAGCGCCGCAATCTGATCGGGCGTCAGCCGCAGGCCCAGCTTGCTGCGCCGCCAAACGACATCTTCGGCGGTCTTCGCATATTCGCGCGCCATCAGCCACTTGACCTCTGCCTCGGTCAGGGTCGCGCCGAAATCTCGGCCCAGATCGGCAGAGTTTTTCGCGTCGCCAAGAATGCTGCGGGCTTCGGTTCCATACCCCTTTATCAGGCGCAACGCCCATGCAGGGGTCAGAAACGGATAGTCAGCCAGCAGGTCAGATACCAGCCTGTCGCGGTCACCAACCTTGAAATTCCCGCCGGGCAGTGGCGCATCCTCTGTCCAGGGCGAGGTCCCGCCGATCAGCGGTGTCAGTTTCCCCAGCGCGTTTTCTGCCAGTTTGCGATAGGTCGTGATCTTGCCACCAAAGACGTTCAGCAAAGGCGCACCATTGTCATCCAGCGAAAGTACATAGTCCCGTGTCGCCGCCGTCGCCGATTTCGCACCATCATCATAAAGCGGACGCACCCCGGAATAAGTCCACACGATATCGTCCCGCGTCACCGGTTTTTCAAAGTATTGCGAGGCAAAAGCGCACAGATAATCCTGCTCGGCCTCGGTTGCGACGGGTTTTGTATTCAGATCATCATGTTCCTGATCTGTCGTCCCGATCAGGGTAAAATCCGTCTCGTATGGAATGGCAAAGATGATCCGGCCATCTTCCCCCTGAAAGAAATAGGCCTTGTCGTGATCGAACAGCTTTTTGGTCACGATATGGCTGCCGCGCACCAGTCGCACGCCTTCGGACGTGTTTTGATGCGCCACCTGGCGCACGACATTTTCGACCCAGGGGCCGCCGGCATTGACCAGCGCGCGTGCGGTATGTGTGGATTGCTTGCCATTGGTTTCCGTAACGATCTGCCAATGTCCTTTGACACGGTCGGCGCTGATGACTTTGGTGCGGGTCATGATCCGTGCGCCATGTTCGGCGGCGTCACGGGCGTTCAGCACGACAAGGCGCGCATCCTCAACCCAGCAATCGGAATATTCATAAGCCTGCTTGAACTTGTCCTTCAGGGGCGCACCGACGGGCCGCCTGGTCAGGTCGACCACACGCGTCGCGGGCAGGATTTTCCGCCCGCCAAGGTTATCATACATGAACAATCCCAGGCGGATCAGCCAGGCCGGGCGGCGGCCCTTCATCCACGGCATGACCGTTGACAGCAGCCGCGATGTCGGTGTGTCGTTTTCGAACCGCATATCGGGGTGATAGGGCAACACAAACCGCATTGGCCAACTGATATGCGGCATGTTGCGCAACAGCACCTCGCGTTCGATCAGCGCCTTGCGGACCAACCCGAATTCGAAAAACTCCAGATACCGCAGCCCGCCGTGAAACAGCTTGGTCGAGGCGGACGACGTGGCCGACGCCAGATCATTCATCTCGGCCAGCCCGACCTTCAACCCCCGGCCCGCCGCATCACGCGCAATGCCGCAACCGTTGATCCCACCGCCAATGATAAAAAGATCGAAATCCGTTGCCATGATCCACCTCTTGATTTGCCAAAGGTGCTAGGCGCACCTCCAAGGGGCGGCAACCTATTGCTCTGTTCCTGTTCGCCATTCATCAAGCGAACCTGATCCGAATTGCCATTTGGCTATATATTCAATACAAAATTCCTGTCATCTTTTCGGTTATGCGAAAGAACGAACACATGGATACCGATGCACGCCACAGCCTGATCCGCGCGCAGGCACAAGCGAGCGGCAAGGTCATCGCCACAGACCTGGCCGCAGAAACCGGCATGGCCGTTCAGACGATCCGCCGCGATCTGCGGCAGCTTTGCGCCGCCGGTCTTTTGGAACGGGTGCATGGGGGCGCGGTTCTGCCGTCGGGCGTCAGCAATATCGGCTATGGCGACCGGCGAGCGTTGAACCGTGATATCAAGATCCGCATCGCACGCCGCACAGCGCGGCTGATCCCCGATCATGCGTCGCTTTTCCTTAATATTGGTACCACGACAGAGGCGGTGGCCCACGCCCTGCATGCTCATCGCAATTTGCTGGTGGTCACCAACAATCTGAATGTGGCCAATATCCTTGCCGGCAATCCCGGCTGTGATGTGGTGGTGGCAGGTGGCAGTCTGCGCCGGTCCGATGGCGGGCTGGTCGGTGATCTGGCGGCCATGGCGATTGACCGCTTCAAGGTCGATTTCGCAGTGATCGGGACCTCTGCCATCGACCTGTCCGGCGACCTGCTTGATTTCGACCCAGAGGAAGTCCGCGTCAGCCAACAGATCATCGCCGCTGCCCGCGCAACGATCCTGGTCGCCGACAGCAGCAAGTTCACCCGCAAGGCCCCTGTCAAGATCGCGTCATTGGCGCAGGTTGATCATTTCGTGACCGACCGCATACCGTCAGAGGCGTTGATAAACCGCTGTGCCGACTGGGGCACGCGATTAACCTTCGTCTGATGCGCCCTGTTCGCCCTTGAAACCCGTCGCCACCACGAATTTTTCAGAACTGTCCGACCGGGACGCGGGTGGTTTGACATTCGCGACCTTGGCAAAGCGGGATTTGAGCAGCTTTTGCAGCTCACCCTCGGCGCCGCCGGCCAGCACCTTGGCCACGAATGTCCCACCGTCCTCCAGCACGTCAAATGCGAAATAGGCCGCAGCCTCGCACAGCGCGATAATGCGGTTGTGGTCGGTCTGCTTGTGCCCCGATGCCGATGCGGCCATGTCGGACATCACAACATTAGCCTTGCCGCCCAGCCACGTCTTGACCTTTTCATCGGCGTCATTTTCCAGAAAATCCAACTGGTGAATTTCCGCGCCCGCGATCGGTTCAACCTCTTGCAGATCAACGCCCAGCACATAGCCCTGTGCCTTGCTCTTGCGGTCACCCAGCGTATTGGCGCGCTTGACCGCCACCTGCAACCAGCCACCGGGCGCACAGCCCAAGTCTACGATCCGGGCACCTGGCACCAGAAAGCGGTATTTGTCGTCAAGCTCCAATATCTTGTAAGCGGCCCTGCCGCGATACCCTTCGGCCTTGGCACGTTTGACATAAGGGTCGTTCAACTGCCGCTGCAACCATTGGGTCGAGCTGAGCTTGCGGCCGCGGGCGGTCTTGACCTTGACGGTCAGGTCGCGCTGTCCGCGTCCGGATGTATTCTTTGTCGGTTTCCTGGCCATGTTCCTGCTATCGTCTAAAAAGGTGTATCTTCCAAGACCCCATCCGCCGACATCTGCGCATAAAGCAAGCCTTCGCGCAGACCACGGTCCGCGACCGACAGCCGGTCGGTGGGCCAAAGCCGCATCAGCGCCTGCAAGATCGCCGAGCCTGACATGATAAGTGCCTGCCTGTCGCGCCCGATACGCGGGTCGGCCCGGCGGCCCGCCGGCCCCAGCGACAGGTAATCCCGGATCACCGTGTCAATCTGGTCGGATGTCATGCGCAACCCGTCCACCTTGGTCCTGTCATAGCGTTTCAGCCCCAGATAGCTGGCCGCGACGGTGGTCACGGTCCCGCTGGTGCCGATGATCTGGAACCCCTCGCGTGCCTGCGCTGCGGCGTATGGTGCAAATTCCTCAAGGTTTTCCTCGAAAAACCAGCTCATCAGGGCAAAGCGGGCGGCGTCATCTTCGACATCATGGAATTGGTCACGCAGTGTCGCGACACCCAGCGGCACCGAAATCCAGTCCACCACCTTGGCGGCAGCAAAGGGGCCAGGATCGGACTTGAACCCGGCATGCAGCCGCATGATCGCGCGGGGGCGTTCGCGTTTGGGCACATTGGTCAGGTCGATCCAGACCAGTTCTGTCGACCCGCCCCCGATATCGACCACCAGCAATTGTTCGGTATTCACGCTGACCAGCGGAGCACAGGAAATGACGGCCAGTCGCGCCTCTTCCTCTGGCTTGATGATTTCAAGCTGGAGGCCCGTTTCACGCCGCACCTGCGCGATGAAGTTGTCACCGTTCAACGCGCGCCTGCACGCCTCGGTCGCGACAAGACGCATCCGTTTCACACCGTGGCGGCGCAATTTGTCACGACAGATACGCAGGGCCGCAATCGTGCGGTTCATCGACGCGCGCGACAACCGCCCGGTGCTTTCCAGACCGGCGCCAAGCTGCACTGACTTGGCAAAACTGTCCACCACATGAAATTGGCTGCCCTTGGGTTGGGCAATCAACATGCGACAGCTATTCGTGCCCAAATCCAATGCCGCATAAAGCGTTGCCGGATCAGGCGGGGTTGGCGCGGGGGTTGCGACCACTTTGGGGAACGCGCCCGCACCAGTGGGACGCTTGGGCGCCATCTGTTACGCCCTCCATTTCGAGTTGCGTTCAAGCTATGTCGGCGCGCTGTCACGTGCAAGCCTTGTCAACGCGAAGGTGAATAGGTCGCATCTTGGATATGAGGAATTTGGGCCTGCGCCGCACTGGCGGGACGTTGCCGGGTTGGATATGCGGATGCAGTCGCTGAATGCGTCCGGCATGTCGAAATCCGACATCGGGACGCAAGAGCGGGTGCTAGAAGGATTGCAACGCAAGCAGGGGGAATCAGATGCCCGACGTCACCATTGTTTACTGGCGCGACATGCCAGCGCAGGTCATCGTTGGCCGTGGTCGGCGTGGCACGAAGTTGCCCCTGCCCGAACGGTTCGAACAGGCGATCGACCGCGCCGCGATGAAATCGGGCGCTGCGGAATCCGATGATTACATGGCCGGGTTCCGCAAGGCTGACCCCTTTCCCGCCGACGGCACCGACGCAGAGGCCGCAGCCGCGGCTGTTGCGCAAATCGATGCTGAATACGACACCGACCGGATCAAGGCGTTGATCGCCAACGACGGTTGGAATTGAAAACACCGCGCCCTTTCCCCGCCCGCATCACGGAGGCCATCATGTCCCTGCTTAATTTTCGCAAACCCAAGGAAGAAACCACCACGCCGGTCAATCCGCAGGTCGAGGCGTTCCTGAAGGATTATTCGATCGAGGTGATGCCGCGCACCGCCGAAAAGGTCGATGATTTCCGCGACCTACTGCCCGCAGGCACCCGCGTCTATATCGCCCATATCGAGGGCACGCCGATTGACGACATGGTCGCCACCGCAAAACGGCTTGCCGCCGATGGCTATAACGTCATGCCGCATTTCCCCGCCCGCATCATCAAGGACCGCGCAACGCTGGCCGACTGGATCGCCCGTTACCAGGGCGAGGCGAATGTGAAACAGGCGCTGCTGCTGGCCGGCGGCGTCACGACGCCGCACGGCGATTTCAGCGATTCCATGCAGTTGATGGAAACCGGGCTGTTCGACAAGGCCGGGTTCACACGCCTGCACGTCGCCGGCCACCCCGAAGGCAACCGCGACATCGACACGGACGGCAAGCGCCTGAAAGTGGACGCGGCCCTGCGTTGGAAAAACGATTTCCAGTCGCGCACCGATGCGAAAATGGCGATCGCCACGCAATTCGCATTTGAAGCACAGCCGATCATCGAATGGGCCGACAGCCTGAAATATGCAGGCATCACTCTGCCGATCCATATCGGCATCGCCGGGCCCGCCAAGCTGCAAACGCTGATCAAATTCGCCATCGCCTGTGGTGTCGGCCCGTCGTTGAAGGTGTTGCAAAAGCGTGCGATGGATGTGACCAAGCTGTTACTGCCATATGAACCCAACGACGTGATCGCCGAGCTGGCCGCCCACAAGGCCGAAAACCCGGATTTCAACATCACCAACGTCCACTTTTTCCCGCTTGGCGGCATCAAGACCAACGCCAACTGGGCCATCGCACACGGCGGCGCATCCGCTGTGCCTGCCTCTCACCTCAAGGACCGCTCATGACCCGCACCATCGTCGAATCCAAGACCAAGACCGCCATCATCGGCTTTGACCAGCCGTTTTGCGTGATCGGTGAACGGATCAACCCCACAGGCCGCAAGATTCTGGCCGCCGAACTGGAACAGGGTGATTTCAGCCGGGTCGAGGCAGACGCGATTGCACAGGTCGCCGCAGGTGCGAATGTGCTGGATATAAACTCTGGTGCGGTTTTTTCCAACAAGATGGCCGAAGACCCGCGTTACGCCGACAACAACTTTGTTGAACCGCCGCTGATGACCGAACTGGTCAAGCGGGTGCAGGCCGTTGTCGATGTGCCGCTGTGCATCGACAGCTCTGTGCCCGGCGCGCTGGAAAACGGCCTGGCCGCATGCGAAGGCCGCCCGCTGCTGAATTCCGTCACCGGCGAAGAAGAGCGGATGGAACTGGTGCTGCCGCTGGTCAAGAAATACAACGTGCCCGTGGTGGCTATTTCCAACGACGACACCGGCATTTCCGAAGACCCCGACGTGCGCTTCGCCGTCGCCAAGAAGATCGTCGAGCGTGCGGCTGACTATGGAATCCCCGCGCATGACATCGTGGTTGACCCGCTTGTCATGCCAATTGGTGCAATGTCCACTGCCGGTTTGCAGGTTTTCACGCTGGTGCGCCGGTTGCGCGAAGAATTGGGTGTCAACACGACTTGTGGGGCCTCCAACATCAGCTTTGGTCTGCCCAACCGCCACGGGATCAACAATGCGTTCCTTCCCATGGCGATGGCCGCGGGCATGACAAGCGCGATCATGAACCCTGTCGCCCTGCCCGTCGGCCCCATCAAGATCGCCGAGAAAAAGGCAGAACTTGCGGCCGCCGGGATTATCCTGCCCGATGATATCGACGATGAAACATTTGTGGCGCTGCTGGGAATGGGATCGACCAAACCGCGCGCGGGATCGGAAATGGAAGCCATCCGTGCAGCCAATTTCTTGACCAACAACGACCCGTCGGGTGCCGACTGGATCCGTTTCAACCGCGCCCCCGTGAAAGAGGGCGAAGGCCGCGCGCGGACAGGTCGCCGCCGCCGGGCATAAACCCGGAGTTAACCTTTATGGGGTCGGATGGGGGCATGCATATGCCTCTCCGCCCCCATGACCCCCAGCTATGGATCGATCAGCTTTTTTCAGCCAAGGCGGCCCAGTCCGGCGGCGTCGTCCGGCGCAACAAGATCTGGGTCGCGCGTGAAATAGGGCGTGCCCGGTTCGAGGATGAGGTCCGCAAACGCGGGTTTCATCTGATTGAGACAACACAACAGCTGGTCGTCATCTGCAATCCGGGATACATCCGGCTGGTTTTCTGAAAAAGAATTTTCGCGAAAATTCTCGGCCAACAGATCACGGTCTGGCGCTTTGCAGCAGATCTTCCAGCGCTGATCGCAGCACCACCATGTCACCCCCCAGCCCAAGAAAGGTGACACCTTTTCTGGAATAATCCGCAAAACGTGCCCGGTCAAAGGTGATGATCCCCGCGATCTTGCCTGCGGCAAGCGTGCGTGCGATCATATGGTCAATCGCGGCCTCCACCTCTGGATGATCGGGTTGACCTGGATATCCCATATCCGCCGACAGGTCCGCTGGCCCGACAAAGATGCCATCAACCCCCGGCGTCGTGGCAATGGAATCAATATTTTCCACCGCCACAGCACTTTCGGCCTGCACCATCAGGCAAACCTGTGCATTGGCAGTGTGTGGATAATCGGCAATTGCCCCATAGCGTGACGCACGCGCCAGCACCGCGCCCATGCCCCGTATCCCGTCGGGAGGATACCGCATGGCGCGGGCCATTTCGGCAGCCTTGGCCGCATCATCGACCATTGGCACCAGCACCGTTTGCACACCAAGGTCCAGCGCCTGCTTGACCATCCATACCTCTGGTGCGGCAACCCGCACCACGGCAGCCGTGCCCGCCGCCGCAAGTGCCTGCAACTGCGGGAGCATCTGTGCGACGGTATTCGGGCCATGTTCCCCGTCGATCAGGCACCAGTCAAACCCGACCCCACCGGCCAGTTCAGCCACAACAGGCGATGCGCCAGCCAGCCACAACCCATACTGTGATTGCCCGGCCCTCAAAGCGGTTTTTAGTTTATTTTCAGGGTTTTGCATCTCTTGAGCCTCGCAGGTGATTACCACGCCGATGCCACCACATCGGCGCGATCCCTGCAAGCCGGAAACCGGCTAGCGGTAATAAAGCGACTGACCATTTTGAAATATTTGCACTTTCTCGGGGTCCGCCGCCATACGCACCGATTTTCCCCTCAGTTCGCCATGAATCCCCGGCAACTTGCCGATCACTGCGTTATTGCCGCCTACCTTGTCGAAATACAAAAGCGTCACCTCGCCCAGTGCTTCGGTGATATTGACCTTGCCTTCAAAGGCGTAATCATCACCGTCGCTTTCGATCATATCTTCGGGGCGTATACCCACGTTGACCTTAAGCCCCTTGTCAGAGGCCTGGGTGGGCACAGCGGATTTGACCAATCCGCCCCCATCAAGTTTCACGGTTGTCATGCCGCCCGTTTCAACGATTTCGCCAGACAAGAGGTTCATCGCCGGGCTGCCGATGAACTGGGCCACGAATTCATTTTCGGGACGTTCATACAACTCCAGCGGGGTGCCGACCTGTGCGATGCCCTTGTTTGCCAGCACCACGATGCGGGTCGCCAGCGTCATCGCCTCGACCTGGTCATGAGTGACATAGATCATCGTGCTGTCCGGCATTGATTCCTTGAGTTGCGCAATCTCGATCCGGGTCGCCACGCGCAGGGCCGCATCAAGGTTCGACAGCGGTTCATCGAACAGATAGACCTTGGGATCACGCACGATGCTCCGCCCGATGGCGACACGTTGCCGCTGCCCGCCCGACAGGGCCTTGGGCAGCCGGTCAAGGTATTCGTCCAGTTGCAGGATCTTTGCGGCGCGGGCAACGGCCTGTTCGATCTCTTGGGGCGATTTCTTGGCGAGTTTGAGCGCGAACGCCATGTTGTCGCGCACCGTCATATGCGGATAGAGCGCGTATGATTGGAAAACCATCGCGATCCCGCGCTGCGCCGGTGGCACGTCGTTCACGACCTGCCCGTCGATTTCCAGCGTGCCGCCAGTGATCTTTTCCAGCCCTGCGATCATCCGCAACAGCGTGGATTTGCCACAGCCGGACGGCCCGACAAAGACGATCAATTCACCTTTCTTGATGTCCAGGTTGATATGTTTGAGCACATCGACAGTGCCGCCATAGGTCTTGGCAACATCCGTCAGTTTCAGATCGGCCATGTCTCACTCCCCTTTTATTTTTATGTCTTCAGCGCAAGACAGACTTGCCACGGTCCCAGATACAGCCGCCCATCCGCCGAAGGATGCGCACTGCCCAGCTCGGCCCCGATCGGGGTCCAGTCACCGGCGGGCAAATCTATGTCAGACGGTGTTTCGCTGACGTTGAAGGCACAGAATATCGCCTGATCGCCCAGCGAACGTGTGAAATAAACCACGTCGCCCCTAGCGCGGATCTTGTCCAGATCACCCTGCATCAACGCAGGATGGTTGCGGCGGAATGCGATCGCCTTGCGGTAATGGTGCAGGATCGCGCCCGGCTCGTCCTCTTGGCTGGCAACCGACAGGTGATAGTGCTCGGGTGCGACCGGCAACCACGGTTTATGCGTCGAAAAACCACCGTTCAGATTGTCGCTTTCCCAGACCATCGGGGTGCGGCAGCCATCGCGGCCCTTGTATTCGGGCCAGAATTCAATGCCGTAGGGATCTTGCAGGTCCTCGAACGCCACGTCTGCCTCTGGCAGGCCCAGTTCTTCGCCCTGATAGAGGCAGACCGAGCCACGCAGGCACATGATCAGCGTTGCGAACATACGCTGTGCTGCCGGTGTCATATCCCAGCGGGTGGTGTGCCGGGCGACATCGTGGTTCGAAAACGCCCAGCAGGCCCAGCCATCCGATGCGACCTCATCCACCTCCTCCATCACGGTGACGATCCGTTTGGCGGTGGGCTGGTCCTTGGCCAGAAATTCAAAGGCATAACACATCTGCATCAGATCGTCGCCTTTGGTGTACTGGCCCATGATCTCCAGTCCGCGCTGCGCATCGCCCACCTCGCCGACGGCGGCGGCACCAAAGGGTTCCATTACCGCCCGCAACCGGCGCAGAAATTCCAGATTTTCCGGCTGGTTCTTGTCGTACAGATGTTCCTGATGGTTATAGGGGTTCACCGACGGCGCAATGGTGGCATTGCGCTTTTCCTTGGCCAGTGGTGGATTGTCGCGCAACTGCTTGTCGTGAATATAAAAGTTGATCGTATCCAGCCGAAACCCATCGACACCGCGATGCAGCCAGAAAAGGGCAACATCCAGCAGCGCCTCTTGCACCTGCGGTTCGTGAAAGTTCAGGTCCGGTTGCGAGACAAGAAAATTATGCATGAAATACTGTTCGCGCCGCGCATCCCACTGCCATGCGGACCCGCCAAAGATCGACAGCCAGTTATTGGGCGGGGTGCCGTCAGGCTTGGGGTCGGCCCAGACGTACCAATTGGCCTTGTCATTGGTGCGGTCGACGCGGCTTTGCACGAACCACGGGTGCTGGTCGCTGGTATGGCTCAGCACCAGATCGATCATCACTTTCAGGCCCAGCCGGTGCGCGGTATCCACGACCGCATCGAAATCAGCGATGGAACCGAACATCGGGTCCACGTCGCAATAGTCGCTGACGTCATAACCGAAGTCCTTCATCGGCGACATGAAGAAGGGTGAAATCCAGATCGCGTCCACACCAAGCGAAGCGATATAGGGCAGCCGCTGAACGATCCCCAACAGATCGCCAATGCCATCGCCATTGCTGTCCTGATAGCTGCGCGGATAGATCTGATAGATCACCGCACCGCGCCACCAATCCTTGTCAATTACTGTCTGGGGTTGCTGCGCGAGCGCCACATTCATTGTCGTTTTCCTTATTTGGCCCTGGGCCTGTTATACCCTGCCCCGGATCACCCCCGGGGCCGAAGCTCTTATTTCACCGACCCGGCCAGCAGACCGCGCACAAGGTATTTCTGCATCGCAAAGAACACCACCAACGGCACCGAGATCGACACAAAGGCAGCCGTTGCCAGAATTTCCCAATTCCCGCCCCGCGTGCCCAGCAACTCGACGATCTGGTTGGTCATGACGGTCGTTTGCCCCGAACTGTCGATCAGGAATACCTTGGCCACAAGCAGATCGTTCCATGTCCACAGAAACTGGAAGATCGCGAAGGATGCCAGCGCCGGAAAGGACAGAGGCAGGATTATCTTGGTGAAAATCTGAAATTCGGTCGCGCCATCCACGCGCGCATTTTCGATGATATCGCGCGGCAGCCCGACCATGTAATTGCGTAACAGATAAACCGCGAGTGGCAGCCCGAACCCGGTATGCGCCAGCCAGACCCCCAAATACCCCTTGCCGATGCCGATTCCCAGATGCAGCCGCAACAGCGGGATCAGCGCCAGTTGCAGCGGCACTACCAAAAGCGCGACAACACAGGCAATCAGGATTGCACGACCTGCAAAATCCATCCATGCCAACGCATAGGCGGCAAATGCCGCGATCACGATGGGAATGATCGTCGCCGGGATCGTCACGGTCATGGTGTTGAAAAACGCCTTGGCCATGCTGTCGGTGCTGGCCTCGCTGGCCAGAACGGTCTCATAATTGCCAAGCGTGAATTCCGGCGGTGTTGTCGCCGTTACAAACGCACGCTGACCACGCCCCGAAAGTTCATCCGTTCCCGTCCAGACGTAATCGCCATTTGCCTGCACCGTGATCGTTTCACCATCACCCAGATCTGCGGTCTCTCCGGGCTGATAATCGGCAATCGCGCGGCTGGATGTGCCCCAGACGCTGATTTCCGCCTCGCTCGCGTCGGCGGATGCCGCCATCCCTTCGACGACGAACAGGTTGCCGCTGACGGTGTAAACACCATCCACCAGTTGCTGCACGCCGTCGTCATCGGGATCGGCAGTGCGCAGCGTCAGGTTCTGTTCGGTCGGAAACAGGGCCTGCCACCAGCCGGAACTGGCGATCTGATCGGCGGTGCGAAAGGACGACACCAGCAACCCGACCGTCGGAAACAGCCATAGCGCCACCAATAGAACGACCGAGATATGCACCGCCCAGGTCAGGCTTGATTTCGTGCCGGCAATGTTATCCATGATTTGCTCCTATGCAGTCGCGGGCCATATCAACGCATTTCCTTGCGGGCGTTATAGACGTTCCAGATCAGGATCGGGCTGACCAGCAGCATGATCACCATCGCACTGGCAGAACCAACACCCCAGTCGTTCGCACGGAACAGCTTGTCATACATGTAATTTGCCAGAACCTGCGTTTCCCACTGGCCGTTGGTCATGGCAAACACAATGTCGAACACCTTGAGAACGACCAGCGTGATCGTTGTCCAGACCACGACGATGGTGCTGGCGATCTGCGGCATCTTGATTTTGAAAAAGACCTGAAACGGGTTTGCGCCATCGACAATCGCGGCCTCGATGGTTTCCTCGGGGATACCACGCAGGGCCGCCGACAGGATCACCATTGCAAAACCGGTCTGGATCCAGATCAGGACGATCATCAGAAAGAACGAGTTCCAGAATGGAATGGTCAGCCATGTCTGCGGCACGCCGTAAGGGAATGACGCGGTGCCAAGCCCCAAGATGGACTGCACAGACTGCACAATCAAAAAGGCGGCACCCAGCCCTGCCACGATACGCAGCGGGATACTCAGGGTGCTGACCTTTTGTCCTTCGGGCTTGATCACCGGGCGCATCAGGCTCCACCCGACGTAGGCCGCAACCATGGCAAAGATCAGCAGGATACAGATCGGCACCAGCCGCAGGATCAGGAACGACCCCGCGCCACCATCAAATTGCAACCAGACTGCATTCAGCACACCGATCTGGTTTTGATCGACAGGCCGGGTGTCATAAATGAGTTTGAAAATCACAGAGGCCCCGACAAAGGAAATCGCCATCGGCATGAAAATCATCGACTTGGCGATGCTGCCCCATTTGATCCGGTCGGTCAGCTGTGCGGCCAGCAGCCCAAAGGCGGTGGATGCCGCCGGCACCACGATCAGCCACAGAATGTTGTTGCGCAATGCTTCCCAGAACTTGGGTTCGTCGAACATCTGGCTGTAATTTGCGAACCCGACAAAGGCACCGCCCTGATCCCGGTCGGTCACGGAATACCACAGCGTCGCAAACACCGGATAAGCTAGGTAAAGACCCAGCGCGAAAATCGCGGGAAACAGGAAAATCCAGGGCCGGATCAGGTTGGCGCGATTGATATTGCGCCCGGCATGTTCACCCTTGGCCGGGAACAGCACCTTGTCCAGCAACTGGTTGGAAAAATAAAAATACCCGAGGCATCCACCGACGCCGATAATGATCGTTGCAAGTCCCAGCAGTGCAGCGTCCATAGTCCCCTCCCCGAAACGATGTGTCTGGTGGGATCAGCCCGGGACGTGGCCCGGACTGATCCATCATGTCATCAAAGCAGACGCTTACTTGATCGCGTCCCAGGCATCCTGCACGGATGCGGCCACCTCGGCTGCGGGTGTGCCACCGGCATAATCGACCATGCCGGTCCAGAATGCACCGGCACCGATCGCACCCGGCATCAGGTCGGATCCGTCAAACCGGAAGGTTGTCGCACCCAGCAGAATGTCGTTCAACCCGCGCGAAGTATCGTCGATGAACTTGGCAGTATCGACACCTTTGTGTGGTGTCAGGAAGCCGCCGTAAGACATCCACACTTCATGCGCTTCGGGCTGGCGCAGGAATGCGATCAACTCTTGCACACCGGGGCCGGGGTTTGTGATGGCGAACAAGGTGCCCGCGCCCAGAACCGGCGATCCCAGATCCTTGCTTTCGTAAGCAGGGAAGTAGAAGAAATCGACGTCTTCGCCAATTTCGGTGCCTTCAGGGAAAAACGCCGGGATGAACGATGCCTGGCGGTGCATGTAGCACTGTGGCGGGCTCGAGAACATGCCCTTGGGGCTGTCACGGAAATCAGTCGTGGCAACGGCACCGGCACCACCGGCAACGTAATCGTCGTTCCGGGCGAATGCGCCGAATTCGTCGATTGCCGCAATCACTTCCGGGCTGTCGAATGGCAGTTCGTTCGTGACCCATGCGTCATAGATTTCAGGCGGCTGCGTGCGCAGCATCATATCCTCGACCCAGTCGGTCGCAGGCCAGCCTGTCGCCGCACCCGACCCCAGACCGATGCACCATGGTGTTTCACCATCGGCCACGATCTGATCGGACAACGCCTTCAGCTCTTCCATGGTCTGCGGAATCTCGTATCCGGCATCCTCAAAGTTTTCTGGGCTATACCAGACCAGCGATTTCAAATCGACGCGAAAGAACATGCCGTAAAGCTGCGGATCGCCGTTTTCGTCCGCATATGTCCCCAGATCGACCCAGGATTGCCCGGCGGCATAGTTTTCCGCAATCCATTCTGCCGACCCTTCCTCCAGCGGCGTCAGGAACCCGCGCGAGGCAAGGTCAGAGGCCAGACCGGGCTGCGGAAAGACCGAGATGTTCGCGGCAGAACCAGCTTCGGCATCAATGATGACCTGCTGCTCAAAGCTGTCGGACCCGACATAGCTGACGTTGGCGCCGGTTTGCGCCTCGAACAGGTCAAAGATTTCATTCACGATTTCTGCTTCGGGGCTAAGCCAGGTGCCCGAAACGGTGATATCAACCCCGCTCAGGTGCCCCTCTGCGTGGACAGCGCCCGCACAAAGGGCGACTGCTGCCGCGGTGGCATACAGTTTGGTTTTCATTGGTATTCCTCCCTATCGCGCAACTTGCGCAACTATCGTTTGCACTCAAAATGCGTTCGTTTTCATCACTAACACCTTCGGAATCACTTCCCAAAGCGCTTTGACTATGGCTACAGTTGTTCAAGTTGCCCGTTCTGTCAACAACGGACTGTTAGCGCAAACGCCTATTGGTTTTTGATGTCGAAGCAGATACGAAAACGATTACGGGATCAGATCGTCGTCCGTCAGGCGGCACAGGAAAGGGCCGCTGCAAACTGCACCGGAAACTGCGAATAACGCCATGAACCTTAAAGAACTATCGCAAAATCTGGGGCTTAGCCAAACAACCGTCAGCCGTGCGCTCAATGGATATCCAGAGGTGAACAGCGCGACCCGTCAACGGGTCGAGCGAGCCGCGCAGCAGTTCGGCTACCGCCCGAACATCCGCGCCAAAGGGCTTGCCACCGGGCAGGCGCTGGCCATTGGTCACGTGATACCAATTGGCACGACACCGGAAATGGTCAATCCGGTCTTTGGTGATTTCATTGCCGGTGCCGGTGAAACCTATTCCCGCAATGGCTATGAAATGATCCTTTCGATCATTGACGGTCGCAACGAAGACAACATTTATCGTGGGTTAAAGGCACGGCGTGCGGTGGACGGGGTGATCGTTCACGGCCCGCGCATTTCGGAACCGCGGGTGGAACTTTTGCAAGAAATCGATCTGCCTTTTGCTGTTCACGGGCGGACCGGCCACGTTGAAAAACCGTTTACGTGGCTGGACGTGAATAACGAGGAGGCCTTTGCCGAAGCGACAGGTTATCTTCTCGACCTGGGCCATCGGCGGATCGGGCTGGTCAACGGACAGGAAAAACTGGATTTTGCGCACCGGCGACGTGCCGGTTATGTGGCGGCGCTAACATCACGCGGCATCGTGCCTGATCCGGCGCTGATGCATTCCAACCAGATGACCGAAGTCATCGGTTATGAAAGCACCTGCCAGATGCTGGCACTGACCGCCCCGCCGACCGCCATTATTTGCGCCTCGCTTGTTTCGGCCCTGGGGGTGCGCCGCGCAGTCGAGGAACAGGGCCTTGTCATGGGGCGCGATGTGTCGATCATCACCCATGACGATGCGCTGTCGTATCTGCAAAACGGCGGCGACACACCGATTTTCACCGCAACACGGTCATCAGTGCGCGATGCAGGCCGGCTGTTGGCCGACATGCTTCTTTATGCCATCACCCATCCCGATGAACCGCCGCAAAACAAACTGTTGACTGCTGAACTCGTGATCGGTCGCTCGACCGGCCCGGCCCCCAGATAGGGCTATGAAAGGAAAAAGATGAAATTTACACGCGCCGATTTCCCCGATGGTTTTCTGTTCGGGGCCGCAACCGCCGCCTATCAGATCGAAGGGCACAGCTTTGGCGGGGCCGGCCCGACACATTGGGATACATTCGCCAAAGGCCCCGGCAACGTGGTCCGGGCGGAGGATGGTGCGATTGCCTGTGACCATTACCACCGCTACGGCGAAGATCTTGATCTGCTGCGCGACGCCGGCATGGATGCTTACCGGTTTTCCACATCCTGGGCGCGGGTCATGCCCGATGGTCGCACCGTGAATCCCGCGGGGTTGGATTTCTACGATCGGCTGGTCGATGCGATGCTGGAACGCGGGCTGAAACCGTTCCAGACCTTGTATCATTGGGAACTGCCTTCGGCGCTGGCGGACAAGGGTGGCTGGATGAACCGCGACACGGCGGAATATTTTGGCGATTTCACCGATGTGATCACCGACCGGATCGGCGACCGGGTGACGTCGATCGCGACGATCAACGAACCGTGGTGCGTGGCCTATCTGTCGCATTTTCTGGGTCATCACGCGCCAGGTTTGCGCGACATCCGCGCCGCTGCACGTGCGATGCACCATATCACACTGGCGCACGGGATCGGCCTGTCGCGATTGCGCGCCAAAGGAATGGAAAACTGCGGTATCGTCTTGAACTTTGCCCACACCGAACCCGCCGATGACAGCGCAGGCGCGGCGCGTGCCGCTACACGGCAGGACGCGATCAACAACCGTTGGTTCATCGAGGCGATCACCAAAGGCACTTACCCGGCCGAAGCGCTCGAAGGATTCGGGCCGCATATGCCCGCAGGCTGGCAGGATGACATGGCGCTGATCAGCCAGCCGATGGATTTTCTGGGCGTCAACTATTATACCCGCGAAATGGTCACCACCGATCAAGGTGCCCCTTGGCCACAGATCACCGGCAGCGCCGGACCGGGCGACAAGACCCAGATGGGGTGGGAGATCTACCCAGATGGGCTGCGTGAAGTTCTGGTGCGTATGGCGCGGGACTACGTGGGTGATCTGCCGATCTATGTGACCGAAAACGGTATGGCATGGGATGACACCGTTGAAAACGGTGCGGTCTACGACCCTGTGCGCACGGCCTTTGTCTCTGATCATTTCATGGCAGCCAAGCAGGCCATCGCCGAAGGCGCAAATGTGCAGGGCTTTTTCTATTGGTCGCTGCTGGACAATTATGAATGGGCTTTCGGCTATGAAAAACGGTTCGGGATGGTGCATGTGGATTTTGACACCTTGAAGCGCACGCCCAAGGCATCCTATCACGCGCTGAAATCCGCAATTTCCAGATAAGGGGCCGGGCATGGGTCATCCAGCGAACATATATTCCCTCGTGGCCGATATCGGCGGCACCAATACCCGCGTCGCGCTGGCCGACGGCAGGCGGATTATCGCCCCGACGATCCGGCGCTATGCAAACACGGATTTTCCGGGGCTCGAATCCGTTTTGCAACGCTTTATCGCCGATGAAGGCGGGGTCGATCCCAAGGCAGCCTGCGTCGCGGTGGCAGGGCCAGTGCGCGACGGGCGCGCGACGATGACCAATCTGGACTGGACCATCGACAAGGAAACGCTGGCGCGTGCGACAGGTGCCGAGACCGTTGCGATCCTGAACGATCTGCAAGCGCAGGGCCATGCCCTGGGACACATCGACCCGTCCAATATTCGCAATATCCTGCCCGGCCAGCCTGCACAGCCCCATGCCGCCAAACTGGTTATCGGCGTGGGCACCGGGTTCAACGCCGCACCTGTTTTCGATCTGGAACAAGGCCGGATCGTAACACCATCCGAGAGCGGCCATGCAAACCTGCCGATCCGCGATGAAATGGAATTGCGCCTGTGTCAGTTCGTATCGACCGCCCATGGATTTCCAGCGGTCGAGGACGTGTTGTCAGGGCGCGGGCTGGAACGGGTCTATGCCTTTCTTGGCCGCGAGGCAAACGACCCGCGCGAATGCGCGGCCAAGGATATCATGGCCGGCTGCGCCGATGGCCGCGACGACCGTGCGATTGCCGCGGCACGGCTGTTTACACGGATGCTGGGCACGGTTTGTGGTAACCTTTCGCTGATCCAGCTGCCGTTTGGCGGGGTGTACCTCGTGGGTGGGGTTGCACGCGCGTTCGCGCCGCATCTGTCCGGCTTTGGCTTTGGTGATGCATTCCGCGACAAGGGCCGTTTTGCGGGCTTCATGGGGAATTTTCCGGTGAGTGTGATCGAAGACGATTATGCCGCCCTGACCGGCTCTGCGGCCCATCTGGTCGGGCTGACCGGCGATACGACCGACTGAACCCTGGCCGGTCAGGCGACGGCGCTTTCGGTCTGTAATTGCTGCTGGACAGTCTGTGTCAGAGCGTTCAGCGAAAACGGTTTTGGCAAGAATGTCGAATTCGGTATCGGTGGCTGGCCGTCACCAAAGGCGTCTTCCGCATAGCCCGAAACAAAGACCACTTGGGTTGCGGGCCGTTTCAACAATGCCTTGCGCACCCATGTCGGCCCGTCCATGCCCGGCATGATCACATCAGTAACGAAAATATCGACTTTCAGATCATCATCGGCCAAAAGATCAAGCGCCGCTTCCGCGCAATCCGCCTCCAGCACCGTATAGCCGTGCAGGCGTAATGCGCGTGACGCAAAGGCGCGCACCGGTGCCTCGTCCTCGACCAACAGGACCAGGCCATCGGCATTGGTGGTCATGATGCGGGGTGCGGCTTCCGGACACACCACGGGTGCTGCAACCGGCAAATCGTAACTGGGAAACAGCAACGAGAACTGGGTGCCGCGGTTCACTTCGCTTTCCGCAAAGATGAATCCGCCTGTCTGCTTGACGATGCCATAGGCGGTCGAGAGGCCCAGTCCGGTTCCTTCGCCGGTGCGTTTGGTCGTATAAAATGGTTCGAATATCTTTGGGAGCTTTTCGGGTGGTATCCCATGACCGAAATCCATCACCTTGACGACCACATATTCCCCCGGTGGCACAACCGCACGATCCTTGGTCATCTGCGTTTTCAGAACCAGATTTTCGGTGGATACGCGAATTTCCCCCCCCTCGGGCATGGCGTCACGGGCATTCACCACAAGGTTCATCAATACCTGTTCCAACTGCCGCTTGTCGGCCTTGATCTGCGCAAGTGCCGGATCATGATGAAGCGACAGCGTCACTTTTTCCCCCACCAGCCGGTTCAAGAGATGCGTCAGATCCGACAATGTATCGCGCAGGTCAATGATTTCGGGTTGCAGGTTTTGTTTGCGCGAAAACGCCAACAACTGCCCCACGAGGCTGGCCGCGCGATTTGCATTCTGGTGAATTTGGATCAGATCACCATAGTTCTGATCGCCTTCATCATGGCGCAACAACAACAGGTCACAATGGCCTGAAATTGCAGTCAAAAGGTTATTGAAATCGTGGGCAACCCCGCCCGCCAACTGGCCGATCGCCTGCATTTTCTGGCTCTGGACGAATTGCGCTTCCAGTGTTTTCAGTTCGGTGACATCGTTGAGAACGGCAATCAGATGGTGATCCGTCGGATCGCCAGAGACACTCAGCGTCACTTGCACGAATGTATCCTGATTTTCGCCACGCCCGCGCAGAAACTGTGAGGTTTGACCACCACGCCCTTCGGCGGCCTCTCTCAGCCAGTCATTGATCGGTCGCCCCAACCCGTCAAGCAATTCGCCCATCCGGATCCCGGCTGTGTCCGTAATCCTGAGCAACTGGCGTGCCTCGCGGTTCGAGCCGAGCACCGCTCCGTCACGCGCAATCTTCATCAGCGGCACCGGCAGGTCCTCGATTTCATCCCATCCGGCGCGCATGGGCGGGGCGGCGCCCTGCACGTTGGCCCCCGGCAGGACAAAAATGTTGCGGGTGCCGGCCCGTCCCGCGATGATTGCGACGATGGCCCGCATCCGCCCGTTTTCGGCATGCACCGTATGCACCTGGCCCGAAACAAGCGGCAGGTCAGCAAACACATCCGAAAGCGTCTTGGGCCGCTGCCCAAGCAGCAACCTGCATGCATTATTCGTATGGATGACCGTATCGCTGCGCCCCACGGTCATGACCGGCAGCGTGGCGCCATCACTGCCGCGTGCCGTCGCAATGTCACCCAGTTCATCCAGCCGCCATACTTGGCAATCGGCATCCAACAGCGATAGCCCCAACCGAAAGTGACCGTTGCGGGTGATGACATCCTCTTTGACGGCGCCGGTGCATGCGGCCCCCTGCAGAAGGCGTTCCAGCACATCATCGGGGTTAGCCATGATCGTGCCCAGCACCTCGGAGAGCTGAATGCCTTGACTGGGCCCAAACCTGCCATCGGCAATCGCATTGGCACGGCGCACAATCCCGTCAGCACCCGTCAGAAAGGCATGATCTGTATCATGGGACAGTACCATCCCGACCGCGTCATCAAGGTGCCTCAAGCGATGATTTTGCCAGTGGCGGTGTATGACTGGCGCAAGTGGAACGATCAGACAGAAGAGGCCCACAACGATCAGCACCCCTTGCAGGGCCGGCGCCCCCTGATCCGGAAACGCCAAACCACCCACAGAAATCGAAACCAAACCGGCAAGTACCGCAATGCCATACCGCAAAAGGCGCGCACCGCGTGTCACTGGTAAAGACGGGTCTTGCGGCACGAAACAGCCCTCTTGCTTCCTCTAGCCAGAGATAACGTAAAACAATTAATTTTTACTTAAGCATGTCATTTCACCTAATGGCAACACCCTCAGGTTGTGATGCGTCGTCTTAGGCCGCTGAGAAAAAAGCCGTCTGCGTTTGCGTCAGGAAAGAGCTGCTCGGAAAATACGACCTGCCAGTCCGGGGCGCGATCCTGAAACCGCGCGACGATTGCATCGTTTTCGGCCCGCAGCACAGAACAGGTTGCATAAACCAGAAGGCCTTGCGGTGCGGTCAGGCGGGCACCGGCGCTGATGACGGCCTCCTGGGTGCCGTTCAGATGGTCCAGATCAGCCTGTGTCAGCCGCCATTTGGCATCGGGTGCGCGGCGCCATGTGCCGCTCCCGCTGCACGGAGCATCGCAAAAAACCACATCATAGGGGCCGGTTTGCGCCAATGCGTCGGTCTTTAAGGGCGTGATGTCGACACCGGCGCGCCGGGCGCGCACGGGCAGATCGGCCATGCGCGCGGACACGATATCATGGGCAAAGACCGCGGCGTCATACTGGTCGGCTAGCGCCAGCGCCTTGCCGCCGCCGCCTGCACAATAGTCCAGCACGCGCGCACCTTGCGGCACAGGAACCCTGGCAACGGCCCATTGCGATGCGGCATCCTGCAATTCGGCCAACCCGTCCAGATACGCGCCGGACTGTTTGATACGACGGGCATTGGCGGTCACGCGCAAACAGGTTGCGACTGTCGGGTGCGGCGCGCAGGTGATATCATCGGCGGCAAGAGCCGCGATCGCATCTGCCACCGACCCGCGCCTGCGGTTGACCCGCACGAACACGTCCGCCCTCGCTTGTTGCGCCAATGCTGTCTCTGCCGCCTGATCCCCCAGACTGTCGCACCACGCGGGCCACAGCCAGTCGGGTAGATCATGCGCTTCTGGCGCGGTCATTTCCGCGGGGTGCGCGATGCGCGCGCGCTCCGTGTCGGTCAAAGGTTCCGGGGCATGGCCGGCGCCATCGAACAGCACATCAAGGCCCCGATCATCCCGCAGCGCCAGACCCATCATCAGGCCACGGCCCGTCATCGCCCCTGCACGCGCGGCAAGGCTGCGCTTGGCGCGCAATGCGTCGAACACATGATCACGCACTGCCGCGCGATCCTTGGACCCGGCAAAGCGGCTGGAGCGCGCCCATGCCGTCAGCGCCTGCTCGGCCGCGGCACCCTCAAGAATGCGGTCAAGGATCTGGGCCGCCGCCGCAACACGCGCACCGGGCGTCATATCGCGTTACCCAATGCGATAGTTTGGCGATTCCCGCGTAATCTGCACGTCATGCACATGACTTTCCTTCAGGCCCGCGCCGGTGATTTTCACGAAATTGCAATTCTTGCGCATCTCGTCCACCGTGGCACAACCGGTATACCCCATCGCGGCCCGCAGCCCGCCGACAAGTTGATGCATCACAGCATGGACCGACCCCTTGTAGGGCACCTGACCTTCGATCCCTTCGGGCACCAGTTTGTCGCTGGCAGCTTCTTTCTGGAAATAGCGGTCGGCCGATCCGCTGGCCATTGCACTCAGGCTGCCCATGCCGCGATAGGATTTGAACGACCGGCCCTGATAAAGGATCACCTCACCCGGGCTTTCATCGGTGCCCGCCAGCATGGACCCGACCATCGCACACGAAGCCCCCGCCGCAATCGCCTTGGCGAAATCACCCGACAGCTTGATGCCGCCATCGGCGATCACCGGCACGTCACCGGCGGCTGCCGCGCAATCCATCACGGCGGTCAGCTGCGGCACACCCACACCGGCGACCATACGCGTGGTGCAGATCGACCCCGGACCGATCCCGACCTTGACCGCATCGGCACCCGCGCCGACCAATGCGCGCACAGCCTCGCCCGTGGCGATGTTGCCCGCGACGACCTGTGCAGCACTTGACGCCGCCTTGACCCGTTCAACCGTCCGCGCCACACCGTCGGAATGGCCATGTGCGGTGTCGACCACGATCAGATCGACCCCGGCCTCGATCAGCGCCTGCGCGCGTTCGAAACCAGCATCACCCACGCCCGTAGCGGCGGCGACCCGCAAACGACCCAGGTCATCCTTGCAGGCGCTGGGGTTCAGGACGGCCTGTTCACTGTCTTTCAGTGTCAACAGGCCGGTCAACTTGCCGGACTTGTCAGTGATCAACAGCTTTTCGATGCGACGGGCCTGCATCAGGGAACGGGCCTCGTCCAGATCGGCGGGTTCGTGAAGAATGGCCAGATCATCGGTCGTCATCATCACACTGACGGGTGTATCGTCATCCTGTGCGAAACGCATGTCACGATTGGTCACGATGCCCACGACCTTGCCGCCCTCGCCCACCACGGGAAAACCGGTGATGCGGTAGCGTTCCATCAAAGCACGCGCATCGGCCAATGTCTGATCGGGGCGCAGGGTGACGGGACTATAGACCGTGCCCGACACAAAGCGTTTGACCCGGCGAATTTCGCGGGCCTGCTGATCGACGCTCAGGTTCTTGTGGACCACGCCGATGCCACCGGCCTGCGCCATGGCGATGGCCATACGGCTTTCGGTCACGGTATCCATTGCACTGGACAACAGCGGAATGTTCATACTGATGGATTGCGTCACGCGGGTGCGTGTATCGGCCGTTGACGGCAGCACGCTGGACGCCCCCGGCACAAGCAAAACATCATCAAAAGTAAGTGCCTCGCGAATCTCCATCAACCCGTCTCCAATGGTGGCTTCGTTGGCACGTCCCTATCGCATGCTTCTTCTGCATCCGAAAGTCTAAAACGTGGCAAACATGACTTGCGGCGGGCGCGCGGCGACCGCACAAGGGTGCATGAACACAGAACAAGACCCGAATTCAGCACCCAAATGGCTGGGCCTGTTACGCATGTGCCTGCGGTTGGCTGTTGTCTTGCTGCTGGTGCTGGCTGTCAAATATGGCCTTGATGCATTTTCGGCGCGACTGGCCGTAATGGAAAACGATGCCGCCGCCCGTGCGATGACCGGCATGATCATTACGGTCCTGGTCGGCTATGCGCTCTTGCTGGCGATTCCCTTCATCCCCGGTGTGGAATTTGGCATCGCGATCCTGATGATCGAGGGGGCTGCCGCTGCCCCCTTTGTCTATCTGGCCACGGTGACGGGCATGTCGCTTGCCTATTTTGCGGGGCGCTATGTCGCGCTGAACTGGCTGATCAGGATCTGCGGCGACCTGCGGTTGCATCGGGTCAAGGCACTTCTTGAAGACATGCGTGACCGTGCTCCCAAGGACAGGCTTGCCGATCTCGACGACAGGTTGCCGCGCTGGCTGGCGCCTTTGCTGGTGCGCTATCGCTATGGAATGCTTGCCGTGCTGATCAACATCCCAGGCACGATTGTTATCGGTGGTGGAGGCGGGATCATGCTTGTCGCGGGCTTCAGCCGCCTGTTCCATCCCGGCCTGACGTTTCTGACGGTATTGCTTGCAACCTTGCCCGTGCCGCTGGCGGTTTGGCTCTTGGGTACGGATATTCTGCAGTAACCAGACGTTTTGCATCATCATTATGACGGGTTCTGCCCTTCCCTCTGCGCCAATGGCCGTTATGTTCACCGCAACAAAGACAGGCAGCGTTCATGAGCACCGATCCCCTCGTTATCTTCACGCCCTCCGGCAAGCGCGGGCGGTTCCCCGTAGGGACCCCCGTTCTGACGGCGGCGCGCCAGCTTGGCGTAGACCTTGACAGCGTCTGCGGCGGGCGGGGAATCTGTTCGAAATGCCAGATCACGCCGTCCTATGGGGAATTTTCCAAACACGGCGTCACCGTCGCCAACGATGCCCTGTCAGACTGGAACGCGGTCGAGGCGCGATATGACGAAAAGCGCGGGCTGAAACCGGGGCGGCGACTGGGCTGTCAGGCGACCATCCAGAAGGACGTGGTCATCGACGTGCCCGCCGAAAGCCAGGTCCACAAGCAGGTTGTGCGCAAACGGGCCGAAGCGCGCGAGATCATCATGAACCCCTCGACACGGCTCTATTATGTCGAGGTGGCAGAGCCGGACATGCACGACCCGTCCGGCGATCTGGAACGGCTGACGAACGCGCTGCGTCGCGATTGGAACCTGCCGCATCTGGAGGCCGATCTGACCGTCCTGCAAACCCTGCAAAAGGCGCTGCGCAAAGGTGACTGGAAAGTCACCGTCGCGGTGCATCTGGGCGACGCGGTGTTCAGCCCCCGCATCATTCATGTCTGGCCGGGGTTCTACGAAGGCACGATCTACGGGCTGGCGGTGGACCTTGGCTCGACCACCATCGCGGCTCATCTTTGCGACCTGCAATCGGGCGAAGTTGTTGCATCGTCGGGGATCATGAATCCGCAGATCCGCTATGGCGAAGACCTGATGAGCAGGGTCAGCTATGGCATGATGAACCCCACAGGGGCTGCCGAAATGACCGCAGCCGTGCGCGACGGAATGAACGCGCTTTTCACGCAGATCGCGGCAGAGGCGTCGATCGACCCCTCGTTTATCGTGGACGCGGTATTCGTCTGTAACCCCGTCATGCACCATCTGTTTCTTGGCATTGATGCTTATGAGCTGGGGCAAGCCCCCTTTGCGCTGGCCACGTCGGAATCACTGTCGTTGCGCGCGATGGAACTGGATCTGAACCTGCATCCGGCCGCCCGTGTCTATCTGCTGCCCTGCATCGCGGGCCATGTGGGGGCCGATGCCGCCGCCGTCGCCCTGTCAGAAGCACCTGACAAATCCGAAGACCTTGTGCTGGTCGTGGATGTGGGCACGAACGCCGAAATCATCCTTGGCAACCGCGACAAGGTGCTGGCCTGTTCATCCCCCACCGGACCCGCATTCGAAGGCGCACAGATCAGCAGCGGCCAGCGCGCGGCACCCGGCGCGATTGAACACGTGCAGATCGACCCGGTCACGAAACTGCCCCGCTTTCAGGTCATCGGGTCAGAGCTTTGGTCCGACGAAGACGGCTTTGACGCAGCCATCGCGCAGACCGGCGTGACCGGCATCTGCGGATCGGGGATCATCGAGGTGATCGCCGAAATGCGCATGGCAGGCATCGTTGACGGGCCGGGGCTGATCGGATCCGCAGAACAAACCGGATCGCCCAACTGCTTTGCCGACGGGCGCACCAATTCCTATCTGCTGTATGACGGCACGGCGGATGGCGGGCCGTTGATCACCGTCACCAATACCGACATCCGGCAGATCCAGATGGCCAAGGCAGCACTCTATTCCGGCGCGCGCCTGCTGATGGATAAATTCGGCGTGGACAAGGTGGACCGTGTGGTGCTTGCCGGCGCGTTCGGCGCGCATATCAGCCCCAAACACGCAATGGTGCTGGGCATGATCCCCGACGCCCCGCTGGACAAGGTCACATCGGCGGGCAACGCGGCCGGCACAGGTGCACGGATCGCGCTGCTAAACACAGACGCGCGACGCGAAATCGAACAGGTCGTCCACAAGATCCACAAGATCGAAACCGCGATCGAGCCGCGCTTTCAGGAACATTTCGTCAATGCGTCAAACATCCCCAACGCCGTCGAGCCCTTCCCGATCCTCAACAGCATCGTGACCCTGCCAGCAGTCAACCACAATCAGGGCGGCGGTGGCGAAGGCGGGCGACGCAGGCGCAGGCGGACCTGACACCTGCGATATCGCCTTGACGCGATCACGCGGCGAGATTAACTCAGCCTTGGAGATGCGGGTATGGTGAAAAGGTATCACGAAAGCTTCCCAAGCTTCAGTTACGGGTTCGATTCCCGTTACCCGCTCCAATTTCCATTTGATCTGACTTCAGTGCTTGGTCGCGTAAGCGCCGTTCAAATACCGCTCGCGCGTTTTTTCGAAAATTGCAATCAGCCGTTCGTCCGATGCCGCAATACGGCTGATCTGTTCTGCAAACTCTGATTCCTTTTGGCCATAGAAAGCCTTGGCCGCTTCATCTGATGCTCTGGGCATATCTTGCTCCAACTTATAATGTTTCGTACTTCACGCGACCGACATCGACTACGTTTTAGGCAGATATTGGACGATTTGTTGTTCTTGGACAAAAGGACAGGTTAAAATCGCAATTTATAATGTTGGCAGTGAAGAGTCACCTTCTTTACGTGCGGGGCAACCGGGGCCAGATTGCGTTTGGGGTCAAAATGACCGCATAACGGCCCTATCGTAACCACATTTCGGAGAATCCCCAATGCCCGCCATCACACGTCTGCAAAGCGGACCCCGCATGAGTCAATGCGTCATCCACAATGGCATCGCCTATCTCGCTGGTCAGGTTGGCACACCTGCTGCATCGGTCACAGAGCAGACGAACGACATTCTGGCAAAAATCGATGCCTTGCTTGCCGAAGCAGGCACCGACAAAGCCAACCTTTTGACCGCGCAGATATGGCTGTCCGACATCGGCGCACAATTCGCCGAAATGAACGCCGCTTGGGAGGCATGGATACCTGCCGCCCACACCCCCGCCCGCTGGACCGGCGAGGCGAAACTTGCCACCCCGGATTATCACGTCGAAATTATCGTCACCGCAGCAATCTGAGCTTTGGGTGGGTCTTGGCCCACCCTACAAAAGGAAAAGCACAGCAAGCCCCGTCACGCCCAAGGGCAGGCTCATCGGCAGAACCCGCTTGGACAGAACGTGCCAATTGCTGTCGTCCGATCCGGCAATCTTTTGCAGCATCACAATCAAGAAAGTGCTGGCAAACAGGGCCGGCACGAACACGAAAATGGCCTTTAGTCCCAAATTCAACGGCACAAACAACGCAATGCCGGTCATCAGCTTGACAGCCCCTGCGCCGAAACCCGCGAAAATGAAAGCGAGGATGCCGAACGCGAAAACTGCGGCGGCCAATCCCATTTGCCAGCCGAGTGCGGCGCGGTCGTCGGTGTTGGCTGCCACAACGATGAACAGCAAGAACGGCACCAGCGTCAGCCAATTAGGAATTTTCCCGGTACGCAGTTCGATCACTATCGCGGCCACCAAAACCGCGGCCATGGCATAGGGCACATATTGCGCAATCATCTCAGGTCTTTCTTTGTGAGGGTTACCGGCGCAAGATATGGCAGGCTGCCGGGAAACTTACACCCCATGCGCCTGCAAATACCCAACAAGTGCGGCAGTTGAGCCATCTTTGCCCGCTGTCCCGTCCTGCCCTTCGATGACGGGCTGCAAGGCGGTCGCCAGTTCCTTGCCCAGTTCAACGCCCCATTGATCATAAGAATTGATCCCCAACACGACACCTTCGACGAACACCCGGTGTTCATAAAGGGCCACAATCTGGCCCAATGTGAACGGCGTCAGCTGCGGATAGGCGATGGTGATGGATGGCCGGTTGCCGGGGAAAACCCGATGCCTGGCCTGCCTATCCAGTTCATCGCCCGAGAATGTGTCAGCCACTTTTGAGCGTGCCTCTTGCAAGGTGCGGCCACGCATCAGCGCCTCGGATTGTGCAAGGCAATTTGCGACCAACAACTGGTGCTGGTGGTGCAGTTCGTCCTCGTGCCCGCGGGCCGCGACCAGAAATTCGCACGGCACAACGCGCGTGCCCTGATGGATCAGCTGATAGAACGCATGTTGCCCGTTCGTGCCCGGTTCGCCCCAGACAACGGGGCCGGAATGCACCTGCAGTGGCGCCCCATCCATGCTGACACCCTTGCCGTTGCTTTCCATCTCCAACTGTTGAAGATACGCAGGCAAGCGGCTGAGATTATTGTCATAAGGCAGCACGGCCCGGGTCGCATGACCGCAGACCTGATTGTGCCAGATACCCACCAGCGCCAGCAAGGCGGGCAGGTTTTCATCCCATTTGGCGGCCTTGAAATGCACATCCATCGACTGCGCGCCGCGCAGAAACGCGCGAAACGCATCCGGTCCGATGGCGATCATCAAAGACAAGCCAATCGGCCCCCACATCGAATAGCGCCCCCCGACCCAATCGGCAAAACCAAAGACGCGGCCCGGGTCGATCCCGAAATCGGCGGTCTTGTCGGCAGCGGTGGACAGGGCCGCAAACTGGGCGGCAGGGCTGTCAACGCTTTCGCCCATCCACGCCAGCGCGGTGCGCGCATTGGTCATCGTCTCGATCGTCGTGAATGTCTTGGAGGCAACGATCACCAGCGTCGTTGCCGGGTCACAAACCCGCAGCACGCCAGCGATATCCGCCGGATCAACGTTGCTGACGAAATGGCAGCGCGGACCATCGTGATATGGTGCCAGCGCCAGCGTCGCCATCGCCGGGCCCAGATCGGACCCGCCGATGCCGATATTCACCACATCGGTAATCCTGCCGCCCTGCCCCGTGAACCGGCCGTCGCGCACGTTGGCGGCAAAGCGTTCCATGCGCGCCAGCGTCTCCAGCACCTCTGGCATCACATCGACACCGTCAACAAGGACCGGTCCGCCATCAAGATTGCGCAACGCGGTATGCAACACAGCGCGGCCTTCTGTTTCATTGATAGCCGCACCGGCGAACATCGCGTCACGCTTGCCCGCCACGCCGGTCTGTTCCAAAAGGTCGATCAACAGCGCACGGCTCGTCGCATCAATGTTCGTCTTGGCGTAATCCAGCCGCAGATCCCCCGCCTGGGCGGAAAACGCCGCCGCACGGGATGCATCCAGCATAGTCTCGAACCGCCGGTCTGCGACCTGCGCGTGATGCGTCTTCAGGTTTTGCCACATTGCTTAACTTTCCGCCCAATGCACAGTCGCGCCACCCAGAACCGCCGCGACCGGCGCCTCTTCGGGGGGCAGGTTACGCGCTTTTTCAAGGGCCGCGCGTTTCTGAGGCCCCACGATCACGATATGACGATGCATCGCCTGTTTCAGCACCTTGGCCGACAGGGTGATGCGCGGTTCCTGTGCGCCGGGCGCGCGCATCGCAACCAGTGGATCATCGCCTTGCAAGGCGCGATCCAGCTGGTCGGCACCGGGAAAGATCGACGCGGTATGCATGTCCGTTCCCATCCCCAAAAGAACCACAGAAAGCGGCAGTTCCGCAGCCACGGCGGCGGACAGCTCATCCAGTTTCTCCTCGGGTGTGGCCGCATCGGCATAAAGTGGCACAAGATGCGCCGCCGCGGCCTTTTCGGTCAGCAGATGTGTACGCAGCAACCTTGTATTGGACCGTTCATGGGTATCGGGCACCCAGCGTTCGTCGGTCAGCATGACATGCACGCGACTCCAATCCAGATCGACGGCACACAGCGTGTCAAAAATGGGCGCAGGCGTCGTCCCACCCGGCACGGCAAAGGACACTCGGTCCTGGGCCGACAGTGCAAACCGAAGTTCACCCGCCAGCACATCGGCAATGCGCATCATCATCAATTCGGCATCAGGGTATTCGATTATCTGCATCGGTTAGCCCCCTTTTTCAGTTTCAGCTCAAAACGTTTCAGCACTCTATCAGCACCAGACCGGCATGCGCTGCACAGGATCAATCAGCCCTTGATCTCGCGCCACTTGCGACCGTCACGGTGCATCAGCATCATGGCATCCTCTGGCCCTGCCGACCCGGCATCATACAATTTTGGCACATCACCCCGTGCCTCCCAACCCTGAATCAACGGGTCGGTCCAGGCCCACGCGGCCTCGACCTCATCGCCGCGCATGAACAACGTCTGGTTGCCGCGGATCACGTCCATGATCAGACGCTCATAGGCATCCGGCACCTCTTCGGCATCGGGACCAAGCGCGTCGGCAAAGCTCATGTCAAGCGGCACATCGATCAGGCGCATACCGCCCGGACCCGGTTCCTTGATCGTGACCTGCAGATCCATGCCCTCGTTGGGTTGCAGGCGGATTGACAGGATATTGCGATGGCGGGCCTTGTCGCCTTCGAATATGGAATGGCCAAGATCCTTGAAAACGACCGAAATTTCAGAAACCCGCGCCTTCATCCGCTTGCCCGTGCGCAGGTAGAAGGGCACCCCCGCCCACCGCCAGTTGGCGATTTCACACTTCATCGCGATAAAGCTTTCGGTAAAGCTGCGCGGGTTTTCGGCATCCTCGCGATAGCTCGGACCGCTGGCGCTGGCGTCGTATTGGCCGCGCACGATGTGGTGCGGCTCTACCGGTTGCAAGGCGCGGATCACTTTCAGCTTTTCATCTCGCACCTCGTCCGCGCCGAACTGGCTGGGTGGTTCCATCGCAATCAGGCACAACAACTGCATCAGGTGGTTCTGCACCATGTCGCGCATCGCGCCCGACTTGTCATAATAAGCGCCGCGCCCTTCGACACTGACGGTTTCAGCGACGGTGATCTGGATGTGATCGACGTAGTGATTGTTCCACAGGGGTTCGAACAGCATATTGCCGAAACGCACGGCCATCAGGTTCTGCACGGTTTCCTTACCCAGATAATGGTCGATCCGGTAGATCTGGCTTTCGTGGAAATGGGCGGCAAGCGTATCGTTCAGGGCGCGCGCCGTTTCCAGATCGCGGCCAAAGGGTTTTTCGACCACGATCCGGCTGCTGGCGTTTGCGATCTCGTTGGTGTGGAGCCGTTCTGCCAAATCGCCGAACAAAGATGGAGCCACTGAAAAATAAAATGCCTGCACAACATCCTGGCGGACTTTTTCACCCAATTCGGACCAACCGCCATCGCCCCTCGCGTCGATGGAAACGTAGTCAAGACAATCAAGAAAGGATTCTAACCCTTTCTTATCGTGCGACTCTTTACCACCGAATTCCGATATGGCCTTGGCAATCATGTCGCGATACCCGGCTTGGTCCAAGTCAGAGCGGGCAGCGCCGATAATCCGCGATTCTTCAGGCATCTGGCCTGACAGGAACCGCCGAAACAACCCCGGAAAAATCTTGCGCCGGGCAAGGTCGCCCGTCCCGCCGAAGATGACCAGATCAAATGTTTCAACCGGAATGACGCGCGAAACCATGGTTTACTCCGCTGTGTGTTTGAATGCGTTAGCGCTAACGATGCATTGGCTACTTGATCCGCGCCCTCATGTCCACACGATTTCAACGATTGTCCATTGGCCCCATCATGGTAAACCTGCGAGAGTATAAAAGGGTAACATTTCTTGCCAATGAAACAAATCAAGCTGAACTATTGCGACATGTGGGCGGACTTTGATCTGACGACGGGCAATATGTTTCATGATATCATCACCCGAAATTTCGACGTCATCGTGACAGCACAAGACCCTGATTATGTGTTTTGTTCCGTCTTCGGAGAGCAGTTTGACAAAAGATCCGGTTTTCTGCCGGCAGAATACCACCGTTACCCCGATGCCGTGCGCATCATGTATTCGGGCGAAAACTTTCTGCCCGACCTGAACTTTTGCGATTATGGCATTGCGTGCGATCATCTTTCTTTCGGGGATCGCTATCTCAGGCTGCCGCATTTCGTGGTTTATGCGGAATATGCCCAGCTGCACGGACCACGGCCTTCTGTCACCCTGACGGACCTTGCGGCGCGCGACAGTTTTTGCAACTTCACCTATTCAAACAACAATGCAATGCCGGACCGTGACCGGTTTTTCCATATGCTGAACGCACGCAAGCCCGTGTGTTCTACCGGGCGGCACCTGCGCAACAGCGACGCCCTGGAACAACTGCAGAGTGACACAGGGATGACCCCTGTGCAGTCCAAAGTGGCGTTGCTGCAAAACAGCAAGTTCTGCATCGCCTTTGAAAATTCCCTACATCCCGGTTACACGACTGAAAAGATCATGCAGCCATTGGCCGCGCGCGCAGTGCCCATCTATCTTGGCAATCCCCGCGTCACCGAAGATTTCAACCCAAGCGCCTTCATTAACGGTCATGACTTTGACACCCTGGACGCGCTGGTCGATGAGGTGATGCGCATCGATGCGGACGATGACGCCTGGCTTGCGATGGTCAATGCAGCGCCCCGGCACGATGCTGCGGACCCGTATATACCCGCATTGGAACAGTTCCTCGTCGGGATCATGTCGCAGCCGAAAGAGGCCGCAAAACGCCGCTGCCGCTATGGCAACATTGGTGCGAAAGCGGCGCAACTGACAGTGCAATCCAACAAGCGACTGCGCGGGCGATGGTTCGCAAGATCAAGAGCCTAGGCGTCCAGTTCTGCATCCCAATACAGAAAATCAAGCCAGCTTTCATGCAGGTGATTGGGGGGGAACTTGCGGCCGACGTTGTGCAACTGCTCTGGTGCTGGCTGACGCGGCGGCTTGCGCAAGGACAAACCGCACTGTCGCAATGACCTGGACCCTTTGCGCAGGTTGCACGGGCTGCATGCCGCAACAACATTTTCCCAGCTCGTGACGCCGCCACTGGCCCGTGGCACAACATGGTCAAAGGTCAGATCGCCCTTGGCCCCACAATACTGGCAACAGAATTCATCGCGCAGAAACAGGTTGAAGCGCGTGAACGCCACCCGTTTTTGCGGTTTGACATAGTCCTTTAGGACGACCACGGAAGGAATGCGGATCTCGGTCGAAGGGCTCCTCACGAGCTCGTCGTATTCGCTGACGATATCGACCCGGTCCAGCCATGCCGCCTTGACCGCTTCCTGCCAGGGCCACAGCGACAGGGGATAGTAGGATAAAGGCCGGTAATCGGCGTTCAAGACCAGCGCCGGATAGTGTTTGAGCGCCCCCGGCGCGCGCACGAAATCAGTTCTGAATTCAGTCTGCGTCATATCCTACATCCTACACGCCCAAGGTGCGGAAACTGTGCAAACGCGGCGCTCCCGCAGTCATGTTGAATATCACTATATCTCGCGTCAGAAATGTGACAAGCCCCACAATGTGCGTCAAAATATGCCGGCCGGCGCGGACGGTCAGGCAGCTGCTGTCAAACCGTCCAGCACCAGCCGTGCGCGCCCCTGCTGTTTTGCGCGGTTCAGCGCCCTGTCCGCATCGCGCAAAAGACACGCAAGCGGGGTTCGCCCGTCTGCCAACACCGCGCCGACCGACACCGTGACCCGCAAGATGGCGCCGTCCCGTATGATGTGCAGCCCCATGCTGAGCCGGTCGCCGATATCGTGGACGATTTCCGTCGGCGCACCGGGCAGGTAGACCGCAAAGACGGCCCCATCCAGTCGCCCCGGTATATCCGTCGGGCTGGTCAATTCGCGCACCCGCAGTGCCAGCGCCATCAGGCATATATCACCTGCCCGGTGTCCATGCACCGCATTGAATGACTTGAAATCGTCGATATCGAACAAGAGCAGTGCCCCGCTTTGCGGCAGGGCGCGCTGGGTCCGGGCCATGAACATCGCCCTGTTGGGCAGGCACGTTAGCGCGTCGCGATCAAGCAGGCACATCAGCCGCCGCTCTATGCGGCCAGCGCGGGCGAACGTCCGGAACAGGCCCAGCGCAATCGGGAAACACACTGCCACCATTGCCAGCAGCACGTGACCTGTTCCACCCTTGATCCACGCAGGTGCGACGGCATGCAGCATCGCCCAAAGCCCAAGCCCGCAGGCCGTAAAGATGGCCAGCCGCCACACCGGTCCGATTCCATGGCGTGGCACAAAAAATTTCCGGGACCAGACAGACAAATTTGTGGCTCGCATAGCAAGGAAACGGGGGCAGCATGACCCTTATCCCTTCTGCGTCTTGCCATTCCGTTAAACCGGGCCCGGCAATCCTATGCCAGGCCCAGCCGCTGTTGCATGAACGCCAGCGCAACAGACAGCCCATCAGGCGCAATCCCGTGGCCTGTGCCTTTCATGACGTGGCCGTACACCTCTTTCCAACCGGCCTCTTGCAGCGCTTCGGCGGCTTGCGGCAGCGACTGCGGCGGCACGACATCATCCTGATCGCCATGGATCAACAGCACAGGCGGCCGGCTGACAACAGACTCGGACAGCAATTCAGGTTCCAGCAAGCGGCCTGAAAACGCAACGATACCCGCAATCGGGTCCTCGCGGCGGGGGACCACGTGCAGCGCCATCATCGTGCCTTGGGAAAAGCCCAGCACCATGACCTGTTCGGGCAACAGGTCCTCGTCGACCATGACACCATCCAGAAACGCATCCAGATCGGCCGCAGCCCGGTCAAGGCCTGTGCGGCTTTCTTCCTCGCTTGACCCGTCGATCCATGGGATCGGGAACCATTGATACCCCATCGGCGCACCTGCGCAGGCCTCTGGCGCGTCTGGGGCGATGAACAGCGTGTCGGGCATATGCTCAGCCAGCGGATCGGCCAGACCCATCAAGTCAGCCGCATTGGCCCCGTAGCCATGCAGAAACACCACGCAGGATCGTGTTTCGCCGGATGCGGGCTCGCGCCGCTGTGCTTCTAACGCGCGTGTCATCGGATACCTTCTCTTTGTTTGCTCTGCCCGTAGTAGGCCCACATGATCCGCGCTGCAACCGACCGCCACGGCGACCAATTCTGCGCCATATCACGTAATACGCGTTCCCCGGGCCTGTCGGGCAGTTCGAAAATAAGCCTTGCCGCTTCTTGCAGGGCCAGATCGCCGGGGGCGAAAACATCGGCCCGGCCCAGCGAGAACATCGCGTAAATTTCCGCCGTCCAGATGCCGATACCAGGTACGGCGGTCAGGGTCCGGGTGACATCCCTTGTGGGCGCGTCCCGCAAGGCGTCATAGTCGATCCGGGCCCGTGCCAGCGCCTGCGCATAGCGGGCTTTCTGGCGGCTCAGCCCCAATGCGCGCAGGTCCGTGACATCAGCTGCGGCAACAGTGGCCGGGTCGGTCATCCCTGCATCCGCCATCCGCCCCCAGATCGCATTGGCCGAGGCCACG
Source organism: Yoonia sp. (assembly GCF_965660735.1). Lineage (GTDB taxonomy): Bacteria > Pseudomonadota > Alphaproteobacteria > Rhodobacterales > Rhodobacteraceae > Yoonia. Next base: position 307 of record NZ_CBFIBD010000012.1, on the reverse strand, counting down.
CTGACCTGCTGACTGATGATCGCGCTGAGCAAGGCCGCGAACCCGTCGGGTTTCAATCGCAGCGGCAAAGGCGGCAGATCCTGCATCACAACGGCAAAGCGCGGCTCTTTTGCGCAAAGGTAATCGACACCTTCCTCAATGCAGTCATGCCCTATGATCACGCGTTCGGTCACAGGCCAGCCACCCAATCCAAGGCTTCCGCAACGGTCGACACGACAGGCCAGTTCCCAGCAGGAGGGCGCGCGATCATCAACACCGGAATCCCCAACTGGCGCGCCGCCGTCAGCTTGGTCCGGCTGGCAACACC
>NZ_CBFIBD010000011.1:0-65044 GCF_965660735.1 Yoonia sp. | reverse complement strand
CGGGAAGTCCAATCATTCGTCTATGACCTGATGGAACCTCTGCGGCCTATTGTAGATCGTGCTGTTTTGGAGTTGGTGATGAACGAGACGTTCACAGGGGCGGACTTTATCCGACAGACTGACGGTGTCTGTCGTCTTTCGCCCGATTTGGCTCGAATGGTTGTTCATCGAGTACAACGGCACTTTCACAAACCGAGCTGACCTCACCCAAATCGAAAGCCCGCACATCAACATATGGGAAAACAGATGGTATCTCTGCCACCTCATTTCTGGTTGGGAAATCTCTCCCAGCTGCGAAGCCTAGCATTGCTCCGCTCATCGTCATTATCCATTGCGGCTTTAGTCAAATCGTCGATCAGCCAACTCGCCCGCGACATCCAGTCAAATAATTCCTGAAGTTGGCTCCAGGTGAGCACACGTTTATCATCGCCTAGTTCCACTGTGAGGTTCGCTTCAGGTTCTTCAGCATGAAACTGTGCTTTAATGCCAATCAGTCCGTGACAGACAAGGTTCCTTATCACGAGGGCCTCTTTCAGCATTTCTACCAAACGATTACTCAGCACTGTTTGAAGTGGGCGATTGTTAACTCTCGGAGCAACAGCTTGCTGCCATGCATCAAGAGACCTCGAAATACCATATGACGATTTTGGTATCTCACCCGCATGAAGCTTTTGAATTGAGATGCGTAGAGATTTTTCCAACCCTGACCAAATAAAGACCAGTGAACCAATAGTTCCATTCATCTCATGGAAAGAAGTAATCAATTTGTTTCCTGCGACATAGATGAGAGTCTTAAAAAGATTTTTACCATTATGACAGACAACAAACACTTAGATCTATCTTTGTCTATCATGAACGGTACCCATGCCACCCTCGACCGCTCCGACCGATAGGGATAGTTCCCCAAAGCAAAAGCCCACACGGTGAGATGCGGGCTTTCGTTTGTAGGCCAGAGTATTTTTCTGCGGATATCTCTATACCCCCCTCCCCATGGGGGAGGGTTTGAGACATGCTGGAAAAGGTCCACCGGGCCTTATTAATCGAACACGGGCGGGACTGATCAGCTTGGCCTACCTACAAGCGCCGCCTCAAAAGCCATCCCGGACTATGGCGACTCCGGCCTCACCGCTCTCATCCATGTGGATATTGAATTTCAATCTACACAGGCACTCACCCAATCACCCCCATAAACTCCCGCCATTCCCCCTTGCTCATGCCGCTCGTTTCCTGCGTCACATCTTCGCCCTTCAGCATACGCCGCACGCAATCAATCGCCTTGCCCGAGAGTGTCGCACCGCCCATGCGGTAATCTTCGAAGGCGCCGTAGGCGGCGGGGACCCAATCGGCGACGACCTTGCAGATCTCTTCGGCGTAGACGCGGATTTCGTATTGGGCGTGGCTGTCGGCGCGCAGGCGCAGGAAGTGGAACAGGTTGTGCAGGTCCACCTTCCAATACCATTGGGTGTAGATGTTGGCGGGCAGGTTCATGCGGGCCAATTCGCGGGCAAGGCCCTGCTGGCCCTCGTCCGAGATCATCTCGGCATAGTGGTCATAGCAACGCGCCGCGTCGCCCTTGAGGTATTCCAGCACGCGCGCGGCCTCTTCGCCCGAGAGTGTTTCACCCCGTCCCTGGTTGTTGATGACCGATTGCGCGGCCAGATCCTCGGGCGCGGGGATATAGAATTCGCGGTCCAGGATCGAATAACGCGCGGAATATTCGTTGACGTTCGCGGTGCGGTGCCTGATCCACTGGCGGGCGACAAAGACGGGCAGTTTGACGTGCAGCTTGATCTCGCACATCTCGAACGGCGTCGAATGCCAGTGTCGCATCAGATAGCGGATCAGGCCCGCGTCATTCGAGACAGATTTCGTGCCCTTGCCATAACTGACACGCGCCGCCTGACAGATCGCGGCATCGTCGCCCATATAGTCGATGACGCGGATGAACCCGTGATCCAGAACGTCATATGCGTTGTAAAGATGCGCTTCCATCCCGTCGGCGACGGCACGCAGGGTGGGTTTGGGGCTGGCGCGCAGGGCGTCGATCTCTGCCTGTTGGTCGGGGGTGATGGGCATCGCTGTCTCCGGTCTGGGGATGAGTCGCTGAACTATAGGCAATGGGGGGCTGTGACAAAACCACCAACGCGCCAAAACGGATTTTGTTCATCTGCTGGTTGCTTCTTGACAGTCATCACTCCACCCGCAAGTTTGCCCGCAACGTTTTGAAACCGAGGAAGTTATTCATGAAAATATATGCTGTTGCATTCGCTGCTGCTGCTCTCTTGTCCGCTTGTGACGATGTTCAAAGTCCGACAGACGTGGACCCCGGCACCGGCACGCCGGTCACGCCCGTCACACCCGCAGAAGGTGTCGCGCCCGGTATTGCTGCCAATCTTCAGTCTGTAACCTTTGACCCGGCTGTTCCAGGAAGTGAAACTTTGCTTGTCACGCTGAAATCACTCGATGGCGATACGCTCGCGACACCGTATCAGCGCAATGCAACCGATGATCTCACCGGTTATATCGCGTTTACACAACAGGATGATCCGCTTGATCGTTTTGCCACAGCGTTGGCGGCCGCATCCACGGATGGCACGTCGCAAGCTGTTGTCGTGATGGATGGGGGGCAGTTCAACCGCTACTTTGGTGGTGCAAACTATGCACAGATCGGAGACTATACAGCCCCCGAAAGCGGGCTTGCCAGTTATGCGGGGTCATATGTGGGCCTTTTGAATGTCAGCCCCGCCCCAACGCCGGTCACTGGCGCACCTGACGTTCTGTTGCCGGAACGGCCCGGTCGCGTCAGCGGGGACATCTTTTTCAACGTCGACTTTGCCGACAACGGGGTAAACGGCGCAATTTATAACCGTAGTGATGTAGACGGCGTTGGTGTAACACTTGGCAATGTGATCCTGGTCGATGGCGCGCTTGCTGCTGACGGTTCCTTTGCCGGCAATGCCGAAAACGAGAGCCTCTCTGGCATCGGCACCTTTGCCGGCGTTCTGGGCGGCACCGATGCAAGCTCGATGAGTGGGGGCGTTCATCTTGACGGTGATTTTGCCGGAATATCAAGCGCCGAGGAATACGGGATTTTCGTGCTGAGCCAATGTGGCACGGCAGGTGAAACAGCTGTTTGTAGCATTGTAGAAGATGTGAATGAATAAATGGATATTCGCGCTGGCGATCGGGCTGTTCGGCTCTTTCGCCAGCGCACAAACAACACTGACGCTGTCGCTGGACGACGCGCGTGCCATTGCAGTGCAGGCATTTCGCGCCGGAGAGGAAGACACAGCCCTACAGATCGCCGAACGCCTGTTGCAGGCGAACCCGGATGATCGCACGGCCCTTGTCATTGTGGCGGCCCTTGCTGATCCGGCGACAGGGCGCAAGGCCGGTGCGCGGGCATGGGCCCTGTCTGATACGAACACCCAAAGGTATGAGGCCGCCCGCCTGACGGCACTGGCCGCTGCACGCGAGGAACGTTTTACGCTTGCCACGCTCTGGCTGCGCCGGGCGCTGACCGTAGCGCCAAACGAGACGGAAACCGCCAGAACCACACAAGACGCCGCGCGCCTGCGCCGCCTGAACCCGTGGTCAAACAGCCTGTCATTCGCACTTGTGCCGTCCAACAACGTCAACGGCGGCGCCGAAGATGAGATATTGACCGCCCCCGGCCTGCCTGATGGCACCCTGTCACCGGATGCACAGGCATTGGCGGGGGTTCGTGCGGTGCTGGGTCTGCGCAGCCAGTATCGTCTGACCCAAACTGAAAAAAGCCGGGCCACCGTCGCGATCGGCGTTCAAGCCTCGCGCGTGCGGCTGGAAAACGGCCAGAACACGGCCAACATATCAGGCCGGGACTTTGCCACCGATGCGGCTGATATCAGCTTGGGCTATGATCGGATTTTGGAAAACGGCAGCTTTGGCGGGCGGTTAACCTTTGGAACATATGATTTCGGGCGCGAAGATTACTATGATTTCAGGCGGTTGTCGCTGGCCCGCACAGTGCCGCTCTCGGACAAGACTGGATTGCAGTTGTCAGCCACGCACGAACGCCAGACCTATGTGCAGACCGGGATTGGCACCATTGACCGCACTATTCTGCGCAGCAGCGTGACGCAACAGCTGGATAACAAAGACAGGATCGGCGCAACGCTGACTTATACGCAAAGCGACGGCGACAGTGTCAACTATACCTATGAAGACTGGAGCCTTGCAGGATCCTATGCTTGGGCAGAACCGTTCGGCCCGGTGACGTTGGGGATAAGTGCCGGAATCAAGTGGTCAGACTATCCCGCATATACGGTGCTCATTCCCGTCGATGGCGGCCGCGAGGATCAGACGTTTTTCTACACCATCAATATGGGATTTGATGATCTTTCCTATGCGGGATTTACCCCCGGCCTGACGATCAGTGGCAGCGTTGCCGACAGCAATATCAGCCGCTTTACACGCAATACGACATCATTCGGACTGACGTTGAATTCAACGTTCTGACATATCCGGCCGCATCATGATGCGGCAGCAGCGCATGTCATTGCTTCATCAACTATCAATGCCGGCCCCGACACCGTGAAACGATGCGACATTTTCAGAGCTGCAAATTGCACATCGCCGGCGGGATAAAGGACCAGGGACCGCACTGGCGTTTCATGCTCTTCATATTGATCGATCTCATGCGCCGGGCCTTGCGGTTTTTCATTGTCGGCTTCCACCCCGTCGTCGCACTTGACCGCCTGATCTGAAACATCCATCGCGGACATCGTATCAAGGACGTGTGCCGCATCATCGACCGGAGCGTCAGTTGCACCGTGCAGCGCCGCATCCTCTTGTGCCAGCAAAAGATCGAGTGCGGCATCATCCAAGGCCGCATCGCCATCATCTGCCGCAACGAACTGCGACAACCGATGCACGCGCGCCTGTGCTTCGTCGAAATTTTCGGTCGACGCCAGCGCAAGCTGGCTGATCAGCCGCCCCGAACTTTCCGATCCCACCAAGCCATAGAGGCAAGGGATCAGGTCATAGAGCTCGTCCGTTTCGGGCCCCGTCCGGTCGGTTACGATGATGGCGCTGACATAGGGGTTGCGCCGCTCCGCAGATAGCGCCAGCGCATGAGTCAGACGCCCATCCACCTTTTCATCCATGACCAACAGGTCAATCGTTTCCAGTTGGATCAGCGCCCGCGCGACCGTGCGTGTATCTACACAGACAACCTGAAATCCCTTGCCAATCAAGGCTTGGGCACAGCGTGCCGTCGCTGTCGCGTTCTTGCGCAGAATAAGGGCTTTCATCGGATTCTCCTGATGGTTGGCAGCAACTTGCCCGATACTACCCCCACATGTCTTAAATTTTGCTGAAAACGGATGTGAAGACCCGCGCACCCTTGGCCCCCGCCCGCGATACCCCTATAGAAGCAGGTAACAGCGACAGTCAGGAACATCCCATGCGGACATCAACGATCACCCGCCAGACCGCCGAAACTGATATTTCCGTGACCATCGACCTTGATGGCACCGGCCAATACGACAACCAGACCGGCGTCGGGTTTTTTGATCATATGCTGGACCAGTTGTCGCGCCACGCGCTGATTGACATGACCGTGCGGGCGACGGGCGATTTACATATCGACGATCACCACACGGTCGAGGATGTGGGAATTGCCCTTGGTCAGGCCCTGTCGCAGGCGCTGGGAGACAAGCGCGGTATCCGGCGGTATGGGGCGTGTCATCTGGCGATGGATGACGCACAGGTGCGCGCAGCACTTGATCTGTCCGCGCGGCCCTATCTGATCTGCAATCTGGACCTGCCATTTGGCAAGATCGGCACGTTTGACACCGAACTGGTGCGCGAATTCTTTCAGGCACTGTCCACCCACGGCGGCATCACGCTGCACATTGACAGGCTGCACGGCTTCAACGCCCACCACATCGCAGAGGCCGCATTCAAGGCCGTCGCACGTGCGCTGCGCGAAGCGGTCGAGGTTGATCCGCGCAAGGCCGACGCCATCCCATCCACCAAAGGCAGCCTGTGACAACCGCGCTGATTGACTACGACAGCGGCAATCTGCATTCTGCGCAAAAGGCGTTCGAGCGGATGGCCGCCGAAGCTGGCGCCGGGCCGATCATAGTGACCGGCGACCCAGACGTGGTGGCACGCGCTGACCGGATCGTGCTGCCCGGTGACGGGGCGTTTCCTCATTGTCGCGCACAGCTTTACGCCCAAACTGGTCTGGCCGAGGCGATTACAGAGGCCGTGATCACCCGCGCGGTCCCCTTCTTTGGCATCTGCGTGGGGATGCAGATGTTGGCGACAACAGGCCATGAATACGAAGAAACCCCGGGTTTCGGCTGGATCGCGGGCGACATCCGCCGGATCACCCCCGCCGATCCGGCTCTGAAGGTGCCGCATATGGGCTGGAACGATCTGGTGATCGACCATCCGCATCCGGTGCTGGAGGGCATCGCAACGGGCGAGCATGCCTATTTCGTTCATTCATATGCGATGGAGGTCGCCAACCCGGTGGAACGTCTGGCGCATGTCGATTACGCAGGCGACATCACCGCCATCGTGGGCCGCGACAACATCATCGGCACGCAATTTCATCCCGAGAAAAGCCAGGCCGCAGGGTTGCGTATGATCGGCAATTTCCTGCGCTGGATGCCCTGACACAAAAAGGAAAAGTCACCGATGCTGACACGGCGTTTCGTTTTATTGGGTGCGACAATGGCCCTCGTCGGCTGCGGGCGCAGATCGCCGCAACAGGTGAACAGAGCAAACCGCGACCTTCCGCTTTATCCCAATGAAACACCCGAACTGCGGCGGCTGATTAACAAATACGCAAAAATTCACGGCATCCCTGTGACGCTGTTGCACCGGGTGATTGTGCGCGAAAGCACGCATAATCCGGCCGCGCGCAACGGTCCTTATTACGGGTTGATGCAGATCTTGCCCCAGACAGCCCGGACAATGGGCTATCGCGGATCGCCCGAAGGGTTGCTGGATGCGGAAACCAACCTGGCATATGCGGGGAAATACCTGCGCGGTGCATGGCTGGTTTCGGACGGCAGCGAAGACGCGGCCGTCGGCTGGTATGCACGCGGCTATTACTACGAGGCCAAGCGACGCGGGATGCTGGTGGAAACGGGGCTGCGGGCAGGCTAGCCCCCTGCCCCTTATTGCGCGCGTGTCCAGGTGCCGCCATCGCGGCAGATACCCAGCACGCAGCCCGATACCGACAACGTGTTCCCGGTCAGTTGCAGCCGCGAATTATAGGTTTTGTCCCGGTCCGGTGACCAGACCTTGCCGCGATAGGCGCCATCGCCGCGCGCAATGGTCTGTGAAATGATCTGGCGGCCGATATTGTTCGTGGTCAATTCATTGCCATCGGCATCAAAGGATTGCACCAGTGTGCCACAGAGGGCGTCGCCACAGGGCGCGACCTGAATGATTCCGGAATTTCCGTTGTCGTCGCGCGCCGTGCGCCACATGCCCTCCAGCGGGTCGGCAAGTACAGGTCCGGCCAGGCCCAAAAGGGCCAGCGTTGTGATCGCCAGTGTCTTCATACTCAATTTCCTCCTTTAGTCGTGATGCAACCTTGCGCGGACGCACCATCGCCGATCAAGCCTGACGTTGGGTCCCGGCCCCTGCAAACAGGCGGTTCACCAGATGGAACGCCGCTGCACCTTCATGGGTCAGGTTTCCCGGCAGCCGACCGCCAATTGCCGCGCTAGGGTCGTGTGCCGACAGCCAGCCGGAGCCCAGCAATTCGACTTTTTCAGGTCGGTATGCACGCTGTGTCTTCATCTGGCGGTCTCGGGCGGCGTTCAGGTCGTGCTGGGGCAAATCCGTATATGAAAGGCAAAAAAGCTGCGGTTTGCCGCCACGCAGGAATTCCCGACAGAACGACAACGGGATCGGTGTGGAATACTGCGACGGATCAAGCCCCGTTTCCTGCACCATTTCGCGCTGGATATCCGGAAGGATCAGATCCATCAGATCCATCTCTGGCTGGTAGACCCTTTCATGGTCCCATTTGATCGCGCAGCTCATCGCGGGATGCACGCCACCGGGAAAGACGCCGACTTCCTTGGCACGTTTCACCATGCGCAGCGCGATGCGGCCTTCGCGATCCTTCGACAGAAAACAGACAACGACACCCAATGAGTTCGCCAATCTCTTGTCGTCAAGCCGCGGCAACCCAAGATCCTGACCGGCAGACAGCAATTGGCGCAGCGTGACGGTAACCTGTTTCTTTTCGTATGAAAGGATAGTGGTTTTCTTGTCCAGTACCAGGTTGCTTTCCGCCTGGCAGAAATACCGTGTCGGCCTTATGCCAACCTCCAGCCCGTCGGCGGACTGCGTTGCAGACGCGATCCGCATGACCGGTGAATCGCTGGCCGCGTAGCCCTTGGACCGATAGTCGAGATAGGCCTGCGCGCGTGCCTGGGCCCATTCGAAATCGGTCGCCTGGGTGAAAAACGGGTCGGAATTGACCCGCGCCATGATGCGCGACGTCCGGCCTTGCCGGATGTCATCAGAAAAATCAGCGATTTCCAGATAGGGCAAACTGCCTGCAAGTTTTGGGCCGACTTCCGCGTAGCATTGGTTTACGTGGCGCGGATCGTGGTTAAGGAACTCCGTCCCACTGTCCGAGACCCGCCGCAAGACGTCTTCGGCGAAATTGCTGGTCTGATCCAATGTGCGGCCAATGGCCCATGCACCGGCTGTTCCGGCGATCCAGATCGTGAATGGTTCCATCGGTGTATCCTTCCTGCTCGACAAGCCACAAATCAGGGGCCTTGTCGACAAGCATAGTCTATTTGCAGCCGCCGGGCACATCAGTTCAGGCAGGCCGTATACCATGTTCTGCCCGTTGCAATCTGCCCGCCTGCATGCATAAACGCGCCAAACATGCGAAAGGGCGCGCCGATGATCCTCTATCCTGCCATTGATCTGAAAGACGGAAACGCCGTGCGGCTGGTGCATGGGGATATGGACCAGACGACCGTATTTAACGATGATCCGGCGGCGCAGGCGCGCGCCTTTGTCGATGCCGGGTGTGAATGGCTGCATCTGGTCGATCTGAACGGGGCCTTTGCCGGTGAACCCGTCAATGCCGCCCCGGTCGAGGCGATCCTGAAAGCCTGCCCGGTGCCTGCGCAACTGGGCGGCGGTATTCGCGACATGGCAACGATCGAACGCTGGCTGGACAAGGGGCTGGCACGGGTCATTCTGGGCACCGTTGCGGTGGAAAACCCCGATCTGGTGCGGGACGCGGCCCGTGCGTTCCCCGGTCAGGTCGCAGTCGGGCTGGACGCCCGCAATGGCCGTGTCGCGACCCGTGGCTGGGCCGAGGAGACAGATGTGATGGTCACCGATCTGGCCCGCTCGTTCGAGGACGCCGGCATCGCTGCGATCATCTATACAGACATCCTGCGCGACGGCGCGATGAAAGGCCCCAATATTGCGGCCACTGCGGATCTTGCCCGCGCGGTCAGTATCCCCGTCATCGCATCTGGTGGCGTGTCGTCCATGGCTGACCTGCTGGCGCTGCGCGACACTGGCGTGATATCCGGCGCGATTTCGGGGCGCGCGCTTTATGACGGCGCGCTTGATCTGCGGGCGGCCTTGCAGGCGCTGTCGGGCGATTAATGCGCGCTCATCGCGCGGTCGGTCAGCCCGTTCAGCGCGCCGTTGATCCGTGCGATCACTGCGGCATCAGCGGCGATATTCATCCCCGCGAACAGATCCTCTGCCGGGGTCCATGTCATCTGGGTATGTCCATCCGCATCCCGATAGACCAACACCCGCAGCGGCAGGACTAGACCCGCGCGGATGTCATCCTCCATCGCCAGAGTGCCCAGCGCGGGGTTGCCGAAAATCAACAGTTGCGCATCGGGGATGGATTTACCGACGCTTTGCGCACCTGCGGCGTGATCCACACGGGCAAACACGGTGGCACCTGCGCCTGTCACTGCGGCCTCCAGCCCATCGACAGTCTGCGTGACCGACAAGGGCGATTGTTTCGTGACATCCGCGGCCGTGGCCATTGTTGAAAGCCCGATCAGGGCCGGGGCGACCAGATACTTCATCAAGAACTCCTGCTATAGCGTGTCGTACTCTATCACCTTCCCCTTCCCATTTCGCCCTGTTCAGCCTATGGATCACGCCATGTTGAAAACCCGTATCATCCCCTGTCTGGACGTGGCCGATGGCCGTGTCGTCAAAGGCGTCAATTTCGTGGATCTGATCGACGCGGGCGACCCTGTCGATGCCGCGATCGCATATAATGCGGCTGGCGCGGACGAACTGTGTTTTCTGGATATCCATGCGACCCATGAAAACCGCGGCACAATGTATGATCTGGCGACACGCACAGCGGAACAATGTTTCATGCCGCTGACCATCGGTGGCGGGGTGCGCACGCATCATGATGTGCGCAATCTGCTGCTGGCGGGGGCGGACAAGGTCAGTTTCAATTCGGCCGCCGTCGCCGACCCCGATGTGGTGGCCGAGGCCGCGATGCGGTTCGGGTCGCAGTGCATCGTCGTGGCGATTGATGCAAAAACCGTCAGTCCCGGAAAATGGGAGATCTTCACCCATGGCGGGCGCCGGGCAACAGGCATCAACGCGGTGGAATTCGCGCAGACCGTTGTTGAAAAGGGTGCGGGTGAAATCCTGCTGACCTCGATGGATCGGGACGGCACCAAATCGGGGTTCAACATCCCCCTGACCCGCGCAATAGCGGATGCGGTCGATGTGCCGGTGATCGCCTCGGGCGGGGTCGGCACCTTGGATCATCTCGTCGAAGGCGTGACCGAGGGTCATGCATCTGCGGTGCTTGCCGCGTCGATCTTCCACTTTGGCACCTATACAATCGCCGAGGCCAAGGCGCATATGGCGGCCGCTGGCATCCCTGTGAGGCTGACATGACCCTTGACGATCTGGCTGCGATCATCGCCGCACGCAAAACCGCCGACCCCGAGAGCAGCTGGACAGCAAAACTGCTGTCCAAAGGCCCCGAAAAATGTGCCGAGAAATTCGGCGAAGAGGCGGTGGAAGCGATCATCGAGGCGGTGAAAGGCGACAAAGACCGCCTGACATCAGAGGCAGCGGATGTGATCTATCACCTGCTGGTCATGCTGGCCGCGCGCGACGTCCGGCTTGAGGATGTGATGGCCGAACTGGCACGCCGGCAAGGCACATCGGGCATCGCCGAAAAGGCCAGCCGCTAAAGTTTCGACGAAATCACACCGGTATTGAACCCGCCCATGCGCAATTCACCGCACAACCGCTGATATTCAATCTTGGGGCAGCGGTTCTGGATGACATCGACACCGCGCGCCTGGGCCTTTTCTGCGGCCTCTGCATGTTCGACCCCGATCTGCATCCAGATCGTCTGTAAGTCGGGCCAGCGGGCCAGCGCCTCGTCCACGATGGGCGGCACCGCGTCAGAACGGCGAAAGATATCAACCATATCCACATCGTCGGGCACATCCGTCAGCGTGGCATAAACCGTTTCACTCAACAGGGTCTGGCCCGCCAGACCGGGATTGACCGGGATGACGCGATAGCCTTTCAGCCCCAGATAGCGCGCGACGTAATAGCTGGGGCGAACGGGATTGGCGGAAACCCCGACCACGGCAATGGTGCGGGTCCGGTCAAGAATGCGGCGCAGATGCGAGTCGGTATATGTCATGGCGACACATTAGCCCCGAACCGCCTCATAAAAAAGCGCCCGGTTGAACCCGGGCGCAGGTATGGAACGAGGGACAGTGAGGGGAAGCGGCCTGTTCCAGTGGCGCGCTTCCTGACTATTAGATGGGGATCACATCGCCGCGCAAAAGGGTTGATCAGATAATCGTGAACAGCCTGCGCAGTGTGAATGACCGGATCAGTCAAAAATATCCTCCAGTTCGTCCCATATTTCTTCCCATAACTTGCGGGCAAAGCGGCCAACCTTTCGTTTCTTTGCCGGGCGGCGCGGTTGTGCATACTTTGGTTGTTCAGCACGACGGGCCGGGCGGGCGGGCGTCGCCGCAGGCGCGGTGGCCATGCCCGGGGTGACGGGAAACATCTTGAGATTATGCAATGGCGCTGCGCAACTGGCACAGGTCAGTTCATGACGCTCCTTGCCGCGCAGGCGTAACGCTGTGCGGCTGCCGCAGTAACAACAGGTTGCAATCTTGGTCGCTGGCATCGGCTTTACCCCCGTGCAGCATATAGGGCCACCGCCGCTGCATTTGAGACGTTGAGAGAGCCAAATCCGGCCGCTGCGTCAATCCGTACCAGCGCATCGCAGGTCTCTCGCGTCTTTTCGCGCAGCCCCGGCCCTTCGGCCCCCATGACCAGCGCAACGGGCCTGTCGCGTTTCCCTTCAACGGCCGCTTCGATGGTCTGCTCAGCCTCACCGTCAAGGCCCAGCACCAGATAGCCCATCCCCCGCAGCGCCTCCATTGCGTCAGCCAGATTACGCACCCGCAGATAGGGCTGCCGTTCCAGCGCACCGCTGGCCGTTTTCGCCAGCGCGCCGGTTTCCGGGGCCGCGTGGCGCTGCACTGCGACAACCGCGCGCGCGCCGAACACCTCCGCCGATCGCAGGATCGCGCCCACGTTATGCGGGTCCGTCACCCGGTCCAGCAGCACGATCCGGGGTGGGGTTGGCCCCTCGCCCAACGCCACATCCTCAAGGCTGCCCCAATCCAGCGGTTTGACCTCCAGCGCGGCCCCCTGATGCACCGATTGCGGATCAAGCGGTGCTGCAAATTTCCGCGGATCCGAAAGTTCAGGTTCAATTCCCGCCTCTGCCACCGCATCTCCCAGACGCTCCAAGGCGTTGCGGGTGACGACCAGCCGAAGTTTCGTCCGCGCGGGATTCAAAAGTGCATCGCGCACCGCATGCAATCCGAAAAGCCAAACCGTTTCATTGGCCGCCGCCCGCTTGTCCTGCTCTTTTGCGATAACCCACTTTGGCTTTTTCATCTTCTGTCCGATCTGATCCTGATGCTATCGCCAGCCGATACCTGACATCGGTAGCCCTGTGAAGCCAACATGCCCATTGATCGTTCAAACCGCGCGCTTTTGCGGTTGACGCACCATTGGGCCACAGGTAATCAGCCGTTCAGTGGGCGACAGGCCGCAAGGTGTGGCAGGGGACTGTAACTCCCTCGCGGAGACGCACGCCTGGTTCGATTCCAGGGTCGCCCACCATTCTGTTTTCAAACAGTGCCTTAGAACGCTTGGCTTTCCGGTGCGACAAACTGGTGAGACAATCACATGCGTCATGCAGCCTATCCAAGCACCTCTCCGAGCAGGATTTTTACGGCCCGACTGCCATTCCGCCACATTTGCAGACATCGTGCGGTATCATGGCACGCCGACGGCGCCGATGTCCCCTGTGGCGACCGAGACGGTCTTGACGATGGCATGGACGTCGACGCCCGCTGCCAACCCCATCGCCTGCGCCGAACGGCGGGTGATCCGGGCCAATACACGTCCTGCAGCAGTATCCAATGCCACGATTGCGCCGGGACCGTCGCCTGAACGTATGTCGCATATCGTTCCGGGCAGAATGTTGAGCGCCGACAGCCCCTTTGGCCGTGCCCGCGACAGGATCACGTCATGGGCTGCAATGCGCACGCGCAGCATGCTGCCCGGTGCCGCCGCGACGCGCGGCAGAAACAGGGGAATGCCGCCAGCGTCAAGCTCGGTCAGTCCGTCGTCATGGTGGGCGATCACGCGCGCGGTCAATACCGCGCCGGCCTCGCGAGCGCCGGCAGGCAGCACCGCGGGATTGCCCAGCACATCGGCCGCCGGCCCCTGCGCCACGACCCGCCCGGCATCGAGCGCGACGACGGTGGTGGCAAGCCGCGCCACCTCTGACGCGGAATGGCTGACATAGAGGATCGGCACGCTTACCTCGTCGCGCAACCTTTCGAAATAGGGCAAGATCTCGGCCTTGCGCGCCTCGTCCAGTGCGGCGAGCGGTTCATCGGCCAAAATCAGGCGCGGCGCCGAGAGAAGCGCCCGGCCGATGGCGACGCGCTGCTTTTCCCCGCCCGACAGCGCACCGGGACGGCGGTCCAGCAGGGGGCCGATGCCCAACACCTCGACGACATGATCCATATTCTCGCGCGGGGCGTCCCTGGGCGCGAACCACCCGCCGTAAGCAAGGTTTTGCTGAACGCTCAGATGCGGAAACAGCCGCCCTTCCTGAAAGATATACCCCAGTCGGCGGCGATGCGGCCGCAGGCGAATCCCACTCCCGGTATCAAGCAGCACCCAATCGCCTGCGGCGACACGGCCTTCGTCGGGCATCAACAAGCCCGCCACTGCATTCACAATCGTCGTCTTGCCCGAGCCGGATCGGCCAAACAGGACCGTCAACCCAGGCGGTGCCCGGAAATGTGCGTCAAGCGAAAATGCCCCAAAAGAATGGCGGACAGAGACATCCAGCATCATTTCCCCCCCACCCGCACGGCCACCCGCCGCGCGATCAATTCCGACAGCAACAGCGCGCCCATGGCCAGAACGACCGACACGATAACCAGTTTCATGGCAGACCCCTCACCGCCCGGCACCTGCAAGAAGGCGTAGATCGCAGAAGGGATCGTGCGGGTCTGTCCGGGGATGTTGGATACAAAGGTGATGGTGGCCCCGAATTCCCCCATCGCCTTGGCAAAGGCCAGAATCGTGCCCGCGATGATGCCGGGCAGGGCCATGGGCAGGGTGACAGTCAGGAACACCCAGGCGGGTGCGGCCCCCAGAGTGGCACTGGCCTGTTCCAGTTTAGGATCCACAGCCTCGATCGAGAGCCGGATCGCACGCACCATCAGGGGAAAGGCCATCACAGCGGCGGCCACGGCGGCCCCAGTCCAGCGAAAGGCAAAGATAATCCCCCAATCGGCCAGAATACTGCCGACAGGCCCGCGTGTGCCAAGCGTCAGCAACAAAAGATAGCCCGTCACCACCGGCGGCAGGATCAGCGGCAAGTGGACGATACCATTCAATATCTGCTTGCCAGGAAAGGTCCAGCGCGCCAGTGCATACGCAGTGAGGATACCAGGCGGCAAACTGACCAGCGTCGCCCAGAAGGAAACCTGCAAAGAGAGCGCGACTGCTTTCCACTCTTCAGGACCAAGCCAGTCAATCATGCGTTATTGCGCCAGGACAGTGAAACCCTGCCTCTCGAATGCCGCGCGCGCCTGTGCGCCACGCAGATATTCCAGGAACGCGGCCTCTGCCGGGATATCGCGGTTCGCCAGATCCGCCACAGGGTAAATAATGGGCGGATGCGTTTCAGCAGGGAAGGTGCCCACCACGGAAACGCGACCGTCTGCGACCGCATCGGTCGCGTATACGATCCCGTAGGGCGCTTCGCCTGTCGCGACAAAGGCAAGTGCCGCACGGACGTTATCCGCTTGCGCGACCTGCGCCGCGATCCCGTCCCACAGCCCAAGGGCCTCCAGCGATGCCTTGCCGTAGATGCCCGCCGGAACCGCATCGACCAGCGCCATCGCCAGACGGCCATCACCCAGAAGACCGGCAAGGTCCATTCCGGGTTCGATATCGACCGGTGCGGCATCGGCGCCCGCCGCGATCAGCACCATGGAATTGCCAAGCAAGTCGAACCGCGTGCCTTTCTCTACAAGGCCATCCACTTCTAGCACATCCATCCAGCCGGGGTTGGCCGAAATGAAAATGTCGGCGGGCGCACCCTGCTGGACCTGGCGCGCAAGTGCCGAGGAACCGGCGAAGGACATCACCAGATCATGCCCGGTGGCCGTTTCGAAGTCCTCCGCGATCTCGGCCAGCGCGGTCGTCATACTGGTTGCAGCGAAAACAGTAATTTCGTCCGCAAACGCAACGCGTGCGCCACAAACGCCAAGCGCGATCGCAACACCGGTTGTTGCAGCGGCTTTGGCTATGAAGGCAGACTTGGACACCCGCTACACCTTTCAGGGCTGGATATGTTTTGCGAAATACATCGCAGGCAGAAGATCATCCGGTCAAGCGTTATTTTTCGTCGGGAATATCCCTTAACAACCCGCGCAGCGCCGCAAGACGCGCAGCACCCGCTGTTGCTGCCTCGGTCTCAAAGGCGCGATATTGCGCAAGAACCTCGTGCCCGAGGTCGGTCAACACAGCACCACCCCCCCCGGCCCCGCCGCGTGTACTTTTCACCAGCGGCGCGCGAAACATCGTGTTCAGGGCACCGATCAGCTCCCATGCCCGTTTATAGCTCATGCCCATCTCGCGGCCTGCTGCTGCAATCGACCCGCAACGGTCAATCCGTTCAATCAGCTCTGCCTTGCCCGGCCCGATCATCTCGTCCCGGCCAAAGACGATGCGCATGCGAACCTGCGGCGCAGGCGGGCGGTGTGGGTGTGATGTCATGGCGCCCGACATGCCGGAAATTCTTTTCCGAGGCAAGCACCAGGAGTGGCCAGATCGGATGCCTGCGCTGCGTGGGATACCAACCTGCCTGGTGCGGTCGGGGGGACTCGAACCCCCACGAGTGTTACCTCACAGCGACCTCAACGCTGCGCGTCTACCAATTCCGCCACGACCGCAAAACCATGGTTCGGTAGCCGGGTCTGTAACCAACTGCCTTGCCCTTCTCAAGTGCAAAAATCGGCGCGGGGGTGACAAAGGCTGCAGCTGCGGTCATATCCGCATCAAAGAAGGAAACGATCATGCCGGAATGGATCATCAGTGACGGGCTGACGCCATATGCCGATGCGCTGGCGTTCATGGAGACGCGCGTCGATGCCATCGCGAGGGGCGCGGCTGATGAATGCATCTGGCTGCTGGAACATCCCCCCCTTTATACCGCCGGCACATCCGCCAAAGCCGCCGATCTGATCGACCCGCACCGGTTTCCGGTGCACCAGGCGCGACGCGGCGGCGAATACACCTACCACGGCCCGGGCCAGAGGGTCGTCTACGTCATGCTGGACGTCGGCAAACGCGGCCGCGACGTGCGCCGTTTTGTGCAGTGTCTAGAGGCATGGGTGATCGCCACGCTGGAGACATTCAACGTCAAGGGCGAAATCCGTCAAGGCCGCGTCGGCGTCTGGGTCCAGCGGCCTGACAAGCCGTTGCAGCCCGACGGACAACCGGCCGAAGACAAGATCGCCGCCCTTGGCATCCGCCTGCGCAAATGGGTGTCGTTCCACGGCCTGTCGATCAACGTGGACCCCGAACTGGGGCATTTCGACGGCATCGTCCCCTGCGGCATCAGCGCCCACGGCGTCACATCACTGGTCGATCTGGGCCTGCCCGTAACGATGGACGATCTGGACGTGGCGTTGCGGCAGACGTTTGATGAGGTGATGTAGCGGGGCTGACCATGGAGTTTTTCAGCGTATGGCAAGCACAATCCGCGCTACGTCGCAGCCGGCGCCATATTGCAGAAAGCGATCAGGGAAGCTCTGGTGATGCCTCTGCCAAATCATGTGTCCTGCCCTTCACACACCAACGACCTCGGGGCGAAGCGTGTGGAAGATATAGAGAACCTCGGACTTCTCACGATCCCCCACGCCGGCATTCGTCAGTGCCTTCATCAGATCATCAACGGCAGCCATATATTCGTTGTCGGAAATGTTCATGTGTTTGTGGGCACTCAGCATATCCAACCCATTATAATTGTTGGGGCCGCCAGAACCCATCGAGAAGAAATCCGTTGCCTTCTTCTTCATAGCGATCACATCGCTGCCGGCGAAGCGCTTACCGATCAGTGGGTTGGCAATGTGGTTATCGACGAGGTCGGATGCAATCCGCGCAATTGCCTCTGCGCCTCCGAGGCGAGAATAAAGGGTATCGGTCATGACTTTCTCCATCGTCTTGGGGTTTCCTGACAAGCAGTGCAAGAAACAGGGCGATACCGATAGTCCTGAAACTGGACTCCCCCACTACACGACGACTAACCAATAATCTTCTTCTGGGCGGCGAAATGACTCAGGCCCAACCATTGTGTCATGGATCGGGCCAATGCTGGGTCGCCATCAAATATCAGTTGCGATTGCGAGTCTTTCACCGAAGACAACCCCATCCAGATCGCCGTCATTGTCTTGAGATCCGTGGTGACCCATAGGTCGACATCAAAACCCGGATCTTTTGCACAGAGATCGACTTCGACCTTTGCTTCGGGATCAATGATAAGCCACCAATCCCGGCGATTGGCGGAAAGTTCTGGATAGCGAAACTGAATGACGGTCCGTTGCGATGGCAGCGGCGCGGGATTGATGTTGCGCCGCATGTCCCACATGAGAAGTGAGGGATCCAGGTTCTCAAGTGAAGCCTGCGTTTCGACCCATTTCTGCCCCCAGATACCGAAAGATTCCACGATCTGTTTCAGGTCTTTCCCGGCTGTCGTCAGCTGATATTCATGAATGCCCACTTCATCAGCCACAGGTCTGCGGGTGATGATCCCGGCAGCTTCGAGTTCCTTAAGCCGTTGTGACAAAAGTGTGGGAGACATCCGGGGAACGCCGCGTCGCAGGTCGCCGAACCTTGTGGAGCCCGCCACAAGTTCACGGATTAGGACCATAGTCCATCTGGTGCAAAGCACTTCGGATGCCATTGCGACCGGGCAAAACTGCCCGTAGCTCCCTCTCGTCATTCAAGCGACCTCCAACGGCCAGGATGACCCGATGTCGCAGCCTAGCACCGTTTACGCCCAACACCATCAGAATTCAGCGCAGCGTTTCCTACGAAAACCGAGCCGCAACATGCATGTTTTCAAGTCGTTCCGGACATCGGCTCTCGCTTGCTCTGCACCGCCATTCGGTTCACACACCTGCATGAAACTCCCCGATCAGCGATGACACCACCGCCTGCATCGCCTCGTGCGGTGTCGCGCCACGGGCAAGGGCTGCATCGCGGGCGGCGCGTTGGCGGTCGGCGCTGGTGCCATGTGCCACGATATCACCGATGCGGGCGACCTCGGCCGTGCAGTCAAGTGCGGCGGCATCCTCGGCGATCAACTCCAGCAGGTCATCGGCGACTTGCGTGAAGGGGATCAGGCATTTTTCGCCGAAATCGATCTGCCCTTCCGACACGCCATAGCGCTGTGCGCGCCAGCGGTTCTCGGCGATCATGAAATTCTGAACGACCCGCCAGCCGTCGCCATCGCGGTTGCGCCGCCAGATCATCCGCGTCAGGCACTGGGTCAGCGCGGCCAGTGTCAGTGTCACCTCCAGCCTGGGCGCCACGTCGCAGATGCGTGATTCGATGGTAGGGAAATTGGCGGACGGGCGCAGGTCCCACCAGATCTTCGAGGCATCCTCGATCAGCCCCAGGTCGACCAGCGTTTGCACTGTCGATTGGTATTCGGCCCAGTCTGTCATGCGCGGCGGCAGTCCGGTGCGCGGCATATTGTCGAACACCGACAGCCGGTAGGATTGCATCCCCGTATCCTCGCCCTGCCAGAAAGGCGATGATGTGGACAACGCGTGCAGATGCGGCAGAAAGTATTTCAGCTGGTTGATCAGGCGGATCCGTTCTTCGTTATCGGGAATGCCCACATGCACATGCATGCCGCAGATCAGCATCCGCCGGGCGACCCCGGCCAGTTCCCGATGCAGCGCGTT
This sequence comes from Yoonia sp., assembly GCF_965660735.1. Lineage (GTDB taxonomy): Bacteria > Pseudomonadota > Alphaproteobacteria > Rhodobacterales > Rhodobacteraceae > Yoonia. The sequence goes on along the minus strand of NZ_CBFIBD010000011.1, from coordinate 45,452 downwards.
ATAGCGTTCCTTGTCGGTATGAACCTGGTTTTTCCAGTCCCCGAACGGGTGACAGGACGCCGCAATCGGGGCCAGACCGAAATCAGCCGCATGGCGGGCGACCGTGCGGCGCAGATTGCGCAGGTCAGTGCGGGCCTCGGCGATGGTGTGGCAGATGCCTGTCCCGATCTCGATCTGGCATTGCAGGAATTCGGGGCTGACCTGCCCTTTCAGATCCGCCTTGCAGGCGGTGATCAGCGCGTCAGGCGCGCTGGCCAGCGCCATTGTGGTCGGATCCACCAGCAGGTATTCTTCTTCAATACCGATGGTGAACGGCGGCATATCCTGCATGATGGTGCCCCTTTTCGATCTTGGCCCAGCAAAGCAGCCCGAAAGGCGCCGCGCAAGCCCGGATCAATCCACCGCCTTATCGCGCACCTTTTTGAAGGTCGCGTTAAAGGCAATGGTCACGCGTTCCTGCGGCGTTTCGTTGGGATAGACCCAATGCACCAGGTAAGACGGAAAAATCACGATCTCGCCCGGTTGCGGACGGATCCGCCGTTTCGGGCGGAAGGCCTTTGCCCCAAGTATCCGCCAGTTCGGCAGGTCCGACCGCGGATCCAGAAATTCGATCATCCCGGATGTGCCGTCTTCCACTGCGGGCTGGGCCACGTAGTAGACGCCGGACCAATGGGCACCGGGGTGCGTATGGGGCGCATTAAAGCCGCCGGGCGGGTTGATGTTCATCCAGCCGAACAGTTTCAGCCGCAGCGTATCTGGGTCAGCCGTGGCCTTGACCTTGTGATTTGCGGCCGCGATCGCCTGTTCGACTGCCTTGCGCAAGGTAACGATGCAGGCGGCGTCACTGTTCAGCAGATTGCCCTGCGAATGCCACCCGCCCTTGTTGGACTTTGCCACCCCTTTATCCAGCGCCCGCATCCGCGCGCCTTCGGCCATCAACGCCGCATCAAGGGCTGCGTGATCATCTACAACAAATCGCAGAAGCGGTGTTGAAAACAGCGTTTCAGATCTTTCGAGCTGTATCATCAGGTTCCCCTTCTGTGGCCAGGAAACAAATTACCACGAAAAGGCCACCAGACAAGCGCGCTGTTGCGGGCTTGTCACGACAGCCCCGTGCAGTACCCCCGTGCACTGCGCCAATTTACCCCATGCATAAAAGCGCATCCATTATTGCTCCTTTCATGACAACCGATTACTAACACCCCAATTGCGTGCCGGTTTCTGAATCGGTGCGCTGAGGAAGTAGCCAACACGAGGAGTGCCACAATGGCAGATGCAGCCATCCACGGCGACGCACACGAAGACGAGCGGGGGTTCTTTACCCGCTGGTTCATGTCAACCAACCACAAGGATATCGGTATCCTGTACCTGTTCACCGCAGGTGCGCTGGGTTTCGTATCGGTCGCCTTTACGGTTTATATGCGTTTGGAACTGATGCACCCCGGCGTGCAATACATGTGCATGGAAGGGGCGCGGTTCATTGCTGATTCCGCTGCGACCTGCACACCGAACGGTCACCTGTGGAACGTCATGATCACCTATCACGGTGTCCTGATGATGTTCTTTGTGGTTATTCCCGCGCTTTTCGGCGGTTTCGGCAACTATTTCATGCCACTGCAAATCGGCGCACCAGATATGGCGTTTCCGCGTCTGAACAACCTGTCCTACTGGATGTTCGTGGCCGGTGCGTCGCTGGGTGTCGCATCCATGCTGGCCCCCGGCGGCAATGGTCAGCTTGGCTCCGGTGTGGGCTGGGTGCTGTATCCGCCGCTGTCCACGTCCGAAGGCGGGATGTCGATGGATCTGGCGATCTTTGCGGTTCACCTGTCGGGTGCCTCTTCGATCCTGGGTGCGATCAACATGATCACCACCTTCCTGAACATGCGCGCGCCCGGCATGACAATGCACAAGGTTCCGCTGTTTGCATGGTCGATCTTCGTGACTGCATGGCTGATCCTTCTGGCCCTGCCCGTTCTGGCCGGTGCGATCACCATGCTGCTGACCGACCGCAACTTCGGCACGACCTTCTTTCAGCCTGAAGGCGGCGGTGACCCGATCCTGTATCAGCACATCCTGTGGTTCTTTGGTCACCCCGAAGTCTACATCATCATCATTCCCGGCTTTGGCATCATCAGCCACATCATCGCAACCTTCAGCCGCAAGCCGATCTTTGGCTACCTGCCGATGGTCTATGCGATGGTGGCCATCGGTGTTCTGGGGTTTGTCGTCTGGGCACACCACATGTACACCGTCGGCATGTCGCTGACCCAGCAAAGCTATTTCATGCTGGCCACGATGGTCATCGCGGTGCCGACAGGGGTGAAAATCTTTAGCTGGATCGCAACGATGTGGGGCGGTTCGGTGGAATTCAAGGCACCCATGCTGTGGGCCTTTGGTTTCCTGTTCCTGTTCACTGTGGGCGGTGTGACCGGTATCGTGCTGTCGCAGGCCGGGATCGACCGGGTGTATCACGACACTTACTATGTCGTTGCACACTTCCACTATGTGATGTCGCTAGGTGCCGTCTTCGCGATCTTTGCAGGCATTTACTTTTACCTGCCCAAGATGTCTGGCCGCATGTATCCTGAGTGGGCGGCCAAGCTGCACTTCTGGATGATGTTCATCGGTGCGAACCTGACATTCTTCCCACAGCACTTCCTGGGTCGTCAGGGCATGCCACGCCGTTACATCGACTACCCCGATGCATTCGCTACATGGAACCTTGTCTCCAGCTGGGGTGCCTTCCTGTCATTCGCGTCATTCCTGTTCTTCATCGGGATCCTGTTTTACACGCTCTTGGCCGGACGGCGCGTAACAGAAAACAACCCCTGGAACGAATATGCCGATACGCTGGAATGGACACTTCCATCCCCTCCGCCAGAGCATACGTTCGAAACACTGCCCAAGCAGTCCGATTGGGACAAGACCCACGCCCATTGACGCGGACGTGCGATGTTTACACAGTCAAAAAGCCCCGCTGGACGAGCGGGGCTTTTTTTAAATCAAGGTCAGGCCGCGAATTACCATGCCGCTTCATGCACACATGCAAACCAATGCCGTCACGATATCGCACTATTACATCAACCTTGATAGCAGCCCGGCCCGGCGTGCGCATATGGAAAGCTTGTTCCAGAAAATCGGTATCACTGCACAGCGTATTCAGGCGGTTGACGGCCAGCAGCTGACCGATGACGCATGCCGATTGATCAATCCCACAAGACCGGGATTTCGCACCCTGTCCAAGCCCGAAGTCGGATGTTTTCAAAGTCACCGCAGAGCATGGCAGCACATTGTCGATGGGCCACATGAATGGGGATGTGTCTGCGAGGATGACCTCACATTTTCAGACGATATCCGGCCTTATCTGACTGACACTGCCTGGATTCCCGCAGGTATTGCGCTGGTCAAACTGGAAAGTGTTCCACAGCAGCGGGTTCTGGTCAGCAAACGCCAGATCCCACTTGCTGATGGTCGTGTCCTCGCCAGTCTGGGCTCGACTAGTTTTGGCACCGGATTTTATCTTTTGACACAAGACGTCGCCGCTGGCTTTCTGGCCGCGACCGAACAGTGCGTCATGCCTGTCGACCATGTGCTTTTTGATCCCTTGCATGCCGCCCTGCCGGGTTTGGCTGCCTTTCAGGTCATTCCTTCGGTCGGTATTCAGCAAGTGGTGCTGGATGGTCCCGCGTTTCTGCCTGCAGGCGCAGAGGTTTCCGGGCTCGAGGCAGGGCGTGTGCGCGCCAAAGATATGACAAGAAAGATCCGCGGCCTTGCCAAGCTAAAACGCGAATTGCTGCGGCCTTTCCGGCAGTTCATCACACTTACAGACCCTTTGTGGCGCCCCTTGTTTTCGCGCTATCAATGGCAAAATATCCATTTTCGGCGCTGAACAGTGACAGTTTCACGCATGGCAGGCTGGCACATTGCAGGCCATCTTGCGACAAACGAAGGTGAAACGATGCCCTACGAATGGACCCCACCCCCGCCACATGACACATCGGATTGGCAACTAAGCCTATGGCCTTACCGATCGCTGCTGCGCCGTGATTTCGTGCTGTTCATCGGTGCGACCGCAATGATCGTCTCGCTTCCCTTGATCACAGTGCTGGGCACAGCTGTGCTATGGGGGTTGTTGCCGTTTTTTCTATTGATGCTGTGGGGGCTGTGGACTGCACTGAATGTCAGCTACAAGCGCGGCGAGGTGCTCGAGGAATTGTCCGTCGATGAAACAACCGCCCATCTGACACGCCACAACCCCAAAGGCCCCCCACAGGAATGGGAGGCGAACCGCCATTGGGTCACGGTGCATCTGCACCCAAAGGGGGGACCAGTTGACAACTACATCACATTGCGCGGCGGCGACCGAGAGGTCGAGATCGGCGCATTTCTGGATGCCGAGGAACGCCTGGCGCTTTACGATGAACTGAAGCGTTCACTCCGCGACGGCGCGCGCCAAGGCCCGTGACATTGCCCCGCAGCGGCAAGGACCTATCCCAAATGCGCCTTGACCAATGGCCCGGCCTTGGCGAAATCCATACGGCCCATGTAGCGCGCTTTTAGCGCCGCCATCACCTTGCCCATGTCCCGGATGCTTGATGCACCAACTTCGGCAATGGCGGCGTCGACGGCTTTTTCGACCTCTTCGTTGCTTAGCTGCTTTGGCAGGAAATCTTCGATCACCTTGATTTCCGCACGTTCCTTTTCGGCCAGTTCAAGCCGCCCACCTTCTTCGTAGGCACGTGCACTTTCCAGCCGCTGCTTGACCATGCGCCCCATGATGGCCAGCACATCGTCGTCCGTCACGCCGCTTGCCTCGTCTGCGGTGCCGCGCTGTGCGATGTCGCGATCCTTGATGGCGGCGTTGATCAGTCGCAAGGTCGACAGACGATCAACCTCTTTCGATTTCATTGCATCTTTCAGGGCTGCATTGACCCGGTCACGCATGTCCATGAAAACTCCTGCTCATGTTCGTCAGACGAAGCCGCATCTTACTGTGGCCCCCCCCCGGTGACAAGCGCGGCTTGCCTTACGTCATCCCTTGTTTGCAAGGGGCCATTCCTGCCTTGACCCTGCGCGCCCACCCCCGTAAACCCTGCCCAATTTGACCAACAGGAGAGTTCGCATGACGCAGAAACCGACAGCCTGCCTGGCGCTTGCGGATGGCACGCTCTTTTATGGGATGGGCTTTGGAGCGACGGGCGAGACCGTCGCCGAGCTGTGTTTCAACACGGCGATGACCGGCTATCAGGAAATCATGACCGACCCGTCCTATGCAGGCCAGGTCGTGACCTTTACCTTTCCCCATATCGGCAACACAGGCGTGAACCCCGAAGACGATGAAACCGCCGATCCGGTAGCCGAGGGTATGATCGTCAAATGGGATCCGACCCATGCGTCAAGCTGGCGCGCGACCGAAGAGCTGGGCCCATGGCTGGCCAAGCGCGGGCGCATCGGCATGGGCGGCGTTGACACGCGCCGCCTGACCCGCGCGATCCGCCAGCAGGGCGCGCCGCATGTGGCGCTGGCGCATGATCCGGACGGCAATTTTGACATTGCCGCGCTGGTGCAGAAGGCACGAGGGTTTTCCGGGCTTGTCGGGCTGGATCTGGCCAAGGATGTGACCTGCGCGCAATCCTATCACTGGGACCAGATGCGGTGGGCCTGGCCCGAAGGCTACAAGGCTCAGGATAACCCCCGGCGCAAGGTTGTCGCCATTGATTTCGGCGCGAAACGCAACATCCTGCGCTGCCTTGCCAGTGCAGGATGTGACGTGACTGTCATGCCTGCCACGGCAACGGCAGCGGATGTGCTGGCACTGAACCCTGACGGTGTGTTCCTGTCAAATGGGCCGGGTGACCCAGCGGCAACCGGCAGCTATGCGGTGCCGATGATCAAGGGCGTTCTGGACAACGATCTGCCGGTCTTTGGTATCTGCCTTGGGCATCAGATGCTTGCCCTGGCGCTGGGGGCCAAGACCGTCAAGATGAACCACGGCCACCACGGCGCGAACCACCCCGTCAAGGACATGGAAACCGGCAAAGTTGAAATAACCTCTATGAACCATGGGTTTACCGTGGACAGCCAGACATTGCCTGCCGGCGTCGTGGAAACCCATGTTTCCCTGTTTGACGGCAGCAACTGCGGCATACGCATGGCCGACAGGCCGGTCTTCAGCGTGCAGTATCACCCAGAGGCCAGCCCCGGACCGCAAGACAGCTATTACCTGTTCGACCGTTTCGTGCAGGCAATGGATGACAGGGCCCTTGTCGCGGGGTAAACGGCGCTTTTCTTGTGGGTTAACTGATCCTTAACCACGCGCTGACATGTTCTGTCCTGCAAGACAGGATATGGCATGGTAAACTTTGGCGCGACCGCACAGGTGTTGGATACGGCGACCGACGGTTGCATCGGGGCTGATGATATATCCCGATATGTGACGGCCAGACAGCTTGCGGCGCATCGGCAGACTCTGCTTGTCAACCCGGTTGCCCAACCACCCGACCGCCGCCTTGTCGCCCGTTACGGGCCTGCGACCTGTTTGCAAAATGGACTGATGCCATGGCGTAAGGTGGGGAAGGCCACTGTCATCCTAACCACTGAACCGGACAGGTTCGCCCGACACCGCAAGGATTTGCGGACCCACTTTGGCGCCTTGCGGGTTGCGATGACGACGCAAGACCAACTTGACCGATATATCACTGCACACTTTCGTCGCGAATTGGTTACACGCGCAGAAACGCGTGTGCCTGCGGGCCAAAGCTGTCGGGGGTGGAATAATAGGGCTGCTCTCTTCATGTGGATTTTGGTCTGCGGTGGATTGCTGCTGTGCGCTCTGCTGGCCCCGACCGCGATACTTGCGGTATTCACGGCCTATGCGATGGGTGTTCTTGCGCTGAATACGCTGTTAAGGGCTGCCGCTGCGCAGATAGGGCAGCGTGACGCGCAAGATGCGCGACCAAATGCTGCCCCTTTCAAGCGACCTGTCATTACAATGCTGGTGCCGCTTTATAAAGAAACAGCCATTGCCGATCATTTACTGCGGCGGTTGCGCGCGATGGACTATCCACGCGACCGGCTGGATATCTGTCTGGTGCTGGAAGCCAGCGACAAGACGACCCGCGCGACGTTAAGCCAGACAAGATTACCCAGCTACATTCGTGCGATCGTCGTGCCAGAAGGAACGATCAAGACAAAACCACGCGCGCTGAACTATGCGCTGGATTTCGCACGTGGTAGCATCATCGGTGTCTGGGATGCCGAAGATGCGCCCGCCCCTGACCAGTTACACATTGTTGCCCGCCATTTTGCCACAAGCGGGCCGCAGGTGGCTTGCCTGCAAGGGGCATTGGATTACTACAACGCCGACGCCAACTGGCTGACGCGCTGTTTCACCGTGGAATACGCAGGCTGGTTCCGCGTCATCCTGCCGGGGCTGCAACGGATGGGGCTCGTGGTGCCGCTGGGGGGGACAACCCTGTTTTTCCGGCGTGACGCGCTGATGGCACTGGGCGGTTGGGATGCCCACAATGTTACCGAAGATGCCGATCTGGGCGTGCGGCTGGCAAGGCACGGCTATACCACTGCCCTGATCCCCACCGTCACAGAGGAAGAGGCAAACGGCCGCACCTGGCCGTGGATCAAGCAGCGGTCGCGCTGGCTCAAGGGGTATGCGATGACCTATGCTGTGCATATGCGCAACCCTGTGGGGTTGTGGCGTGATCTGGGGGCCTGGCGGTTTTTCGGGCTGCAACTGTTGTTCATGGGCACATTGTCCCAATTCGTGCTGGCCCCGCTATTGTGGACATTCTGGCTGTTGCCCTTCGGGTTTGAACACCCGCTGCAAGGACTCATCCCGGATTGGGCGTTCTGGGCTTTCGCCGGGCTGTTTGTTACATCAGAAATCGTGGGGTTTGCCGTGGCGGCCGTGGGTCTGCGCAAGGCGGGCAAAACCCGGCTGATCAAATGGGCTGTCACACTGCAACTGTATTTCCCGCTGGCTGCCATTGCCGCCTACAAGGGGCTGTTTGAACTGGCGACCAAACCGTTCTACTGGGACAAGACGGCGCATGGCATCCTGTTGCCCGCCAACACGTCGGATGTCGCTACTCTGCCGCCTCTACTGCTTCTGCATCCAGTTTCAGACGGGTGACGAAAGCCTTGGAAATATGCGCGCGCAGCGCAGCGTAGGCGGCATCGCCATCGCCTGCTTCGATCGCTTCGACGATGCGCGCGTGTTCTTCCAAGGTGCCTGTCGTACGCCCTTCGGCAGCCAGAGACGTCGTGGCCAGCAATGCCATGGACCGATGCACAAGGTCCAGCTGCTGCACCAGATAACGATTGTGCGATGCCAGATGGATCTGCTTGTGAAACCGCCTGTTCGCCCGGCTCAACGCTTGCGGGTCGCCCACCAGTTTCTTGTCATCCTCCAGCATGTCGCGCAGCACACGGACCTCTTCGGGGGTGGCATGGCGTGCAGCCAGCCTTGCCGCCAGACCCTCAAGCTCTCCGCGAACGACGTAAAGTTCGGACAGCTGCGAATGATCAAGCGATGCGACAATCAGCGACCGCCCGTCACGGGTCAGCAGGGATTGGGTTTCCAGTCGCTGCAAGGCTTCGCGGATGGGTGTGCGCGATACACCGAACCGTTCGGCAAGTTCGCTTTCAACAAGCCGGTCACCGGGTTTGTAGATATGGCTGTCGATCGCTTCGAGGATCAGGGTATAGGCGTCTTTGTGCGGCGTGCGCGGATCATGCATCTGGTCTGGCCTTATGTAATTGCGACAACATAGGCCCGCAGGGCCCCTGCAATCAAGCCAAAGCGATTGCACAGACCTTCTCACGGTCCTAATCTGACCTCATGGTTGCGACGCATTTCACGCATGTCGACACGTGGGTCTTTGATCTGGACAACACGCTTTATCACCCCTCGGCGGGGCTGTTTGCGTTGATGGATGCACGATTTTCGGCTTATGTGACGCGCCTGACGGGGATGGATGGCGACCGGGCAATACAGCTTTGCGGGGACTACTGGCGCAGCCACGGGTCCACACTGGCCGGGCTCATGGCGGATTATGACGTTGATCCGCATGAATTTCTATCCGATGTCCACGACATAGACATCAGCCACCTGAGGCCCGATCCGGGGCTGGCCGGCGCTCTCTCTGCACTGCCCGGACGCAAGGTGGTGTTTACCAACGGATCGCACAACCATGCCAAACGGGTGCTGGCCGCACGCGGCCTGACGCGGCAGTTCGACGCAGTTTATGGCGTGGAACACGCGGATTTCAAACCAAAGCCGACCGAGGCTGCTTTCAGCGCTGTTTTCGCCAAAGACGGGATCGCCCCGCAGAAATCCGCCATGTTCGAGGATGAGGCGCGCAATCTGGCGGTGCCGCATATGATGGGCATGCGCACGGTCCATGTGCATCCCCAGCCTGATATTGCCGTTCACATCCACCACCACACCAATGACCTGACAGGCTTTCTGTCGCAGGTGGCACGCCCGGGCTTTCCACCGCATGCCAAGCGGCCTATCTCCGCATAATGAAACATTATGCGACCGATATTCTGATTTCTGGCGGCGGCGTCGCTGGCCTGACAGCGGCAGCGGCCTTTGGCACGGCGGGTTTTTCCGTCACCATCGTGGACCCAACCCCGCCAATCACAGCGCAAGAGGCGGATGGCGCCGACCTGCGCACAACGGCGTTTCTGCAGCCCGCGCAACAGTTTCTGGCCACGGCGGGCCTGTGGGACAGGCTGGCACCCCATGCCACCGCCTTGCAGGTCATGCGCATCGTGGATGCGGCCGCCGAACCGCCGATTGTGCGCGATTTCAACGCAACCGATATTTCCGAAAAACCGTTCGGCTGGAACCTGTCGAATTGGCTGTTGCGCCGTGAAATGGTGGCGCGGCTGGCGGAATTGCCCAATGTCGATTTCCGGCCGGGCACCGGATTCGCCCGCATGGTCGCCCGCACGGCAGAGGCGCTTGTGACGCTCAGCGATGGCAGCCGGATTGCCGCAAAACTGGTCATCGGGGCCGACGGGCGCAATTCGCCCGTGCGTCTAGCAAACGGGATTGACGTGAAAACAATGCGTTATGGTCAAAAGGCCGTCACCTTTGCCGTGACCCACGACGCACCGCATGACAATATTTCGACCGAAATCCACCAATCTGGCGGCCCGTTTACGCTTGTGCCGCTGCCAGATCACCATGGAAAACCCTGTTCAGCGGTTGTCTGGATGGACAGCGGCGCGGAAATTGCCCGCCTTGCCACCCTGCCCGATGCCGAGTTCGAGGCCGCAGCAAGCGCCCGGTCCGCCTATCACTATGGCCTGTTGACGCTGGCATCGCGGCGCATGGTCTGGCCGATCATCAGCCAGATCGCACAAGCCATCACCGCCCCGCGCACCGCCTTGGTGGCGGAGGCCGCGCATGTGATGCCGCCCATCGGCGCGCAGGGGCTGAACATGTCGCTACGTGATCTTGATTGCCTGCTGGAACTGGCGCAGGCGGCACCCGACAGGCTCGGCAGCGCGCAAATGCTGGATAGCTACGCCCGCCGCCGCCATCCTGACATTCGGTTGCGCGTGACCGGAATAGATGCGCTGAACCGCGCGTCCATCGCGGGCAGCCCGCTGGTGCAAGACCTGCGCGCGCGGGGGATCACAGCGCTGCACGGGGTCACACCTGTGCGCCGCACGCTTATGCAAATGGGCCTTGGCGCGCGTTAGTCAAAGCACGCGGTCCAGCACCGGCACCAGCCGCGCCAGCGTGCCATCCACATCATAGAGCTTGTCCAACCCGAACAGCCCCAGCCGGAAGGTGCGGAAATCGGCAGGTTCATCGCATTGCAGCGGCACACCTGCGGCGATCTGCATGCCTTCGGCTGCAAATTTCGACCCGTTCTGAATATCTGGGTCATCGGTATAGCTGACCACGACACCCGGCGCGCCAAAGCCTTCGGCGGCGACCGATGGCACGCCCTTGTCCGCCAGCACCTTGCGCACCGCATTGCCCAGCGCCCATTGCTGTTCCTTCAGCTTGTCAAAACCATAAGATTTCGTCTCGACCATCGTGTCGCGGAACGCCCGCAGCCCGTCTGTCGGCATTGTCGCATGATAGGCGTGACCGCCGTTTTCATAGGCTTGCATGATGGCGTGCCATTTCTTGAGGTCCATCGTGAACGAATTCGACGTGGTGTCCGCCATCCGGTCCACCGCACGCTGCGACATCATGACCAATCCGGCGGAAGGTGTCGCCGACCACCCCTTTTGCGGGGCGGAAATCAGCACATCGACACCTGTCGACTTCATATCCACCCAGACGCAGCCCGACGCGATACAATCAAGCACCATGATCGCACCGACCGCATGGGCGGCATCGGCAAGGGCTGTCAGGTAATCATCCGGCAGGATGATCCCGGCGGATGTTTCCACATGCGGGGCGAACACCACATCCGGTTTGGCGGCATGGATGGCCGCCACGACCTCTTCGATCGGGGCGGGAGCAAAAGGGGCGCGGGTATCATTGCCCGCTTGCCGCGCCTTCATTACCGTGGTTTGCGCGGTGAACTGGCCCGCATCGAAAATCTGGGACCAGCGATAGGAAAACCAGCCATTGCGCACGATAAAGGCATGGGCGTCTGTACCGAACTGGCGCGCCACGGCCTCCATCCCGTAGGTACCGCCGCCGGGCACAAGGGCGACGTGATCGGCGTGATACACCTCTTTCAGCATGGCCGAGATATCGGTCATAACACCCTGAAACGCCCGTGACATATGATTCAGCGACCGGTCGGTGAACACCACAGAGAATTCCATCAGACCGTCAGGGTCTACCGTATTTTTCATACCATCCATGTCGCTCTCCATCCTTGTTCCCTACCGAGGTAGGCAAGTTTTCGCCCCAGATCAAAGCCTATTTCGGCAAAGATTGCCAAGATTGCGGCATGCCATGTTTCCGATGGGCGTCAGAGCGGCCCCGGTCTGCGTTCTTCGGATAATAGCACATTGGCCTCGACGTTGCCGACCCCGGGCAATGTCATGATACGCCGGCGCAGAACACGCTCGAAATCGGCCAGATCGCGGGCAATCACGCGCAGTCGGTAATCATACAGCCCCAGCATGTGTTCCACGCGCTGCACTTCTGGGATGGCGCCGACGGCACGTTCGAAATCCTCCAGACTGATGCGGCCTTTTGTGGCCAGCTTGATCCCCAGAAACACCGTGACGCCGAACCCCAGCTTTTCCGCGTCCAGCAACAACCGCCGCCCTGCAATCACGCCCGCGTCTTGCATCCGGCGGATACGGCGCCATGTGGCGGGCTGGCTCAGCCCCAGTTTCTGGCCCAGTTGCGTGGTAGATTGATCCGCGTTCACCAGCAACGCCCGCAGGATCGCACGGTCCAGATCATCCAGCGTCATAGCGGCAACCGAACATCGGCCTTGACGCTGGCCACGGTCATCAGCGCCTCGATATCCGCGATATGCGGCAGTGTCAGCACATCTTCGCGATAGATACGCTGGTAATCGGCCAGATCGCGGGCAATCAGCGACAGGCGTACATCGACACGACCCAGAAATGTCTGGATCTCGATCACTTCTGGCACGGCACGGGCGGCGGCCAGAAATTCGTCAAAGGCGCGGGGCACGGTCTTGTCCAATGTAATGCGCAGGCTGACATCCACCGTGTATCCCAGCACGGCCCAGTCGATTACGATCTGACTTCCCTGCAATATCCCGCCCTCGCGCAGGCGATCCAGCCGCCGCGTCACCCGCGCAGGTGTCAGTCCGGCCGCTTCAGCCAGTTCCGGCACCCCCTGGGCGGGATCGGCCTGCAAAAGGCGCAACAAACGGCGATCAAGATCATCAAGCATGAAAATACTCTTAATTCTAAATTTTACGCATAACAATCTCCATCTTTTCGAAAATACTCGGAATAAGGCACTCACAATCCACTAAAACCTTCGCTAGAACATGCCAAAGCAACCAACCAAAGGACCGCCACCATGCGCGTTTATTACGATCGCGACTGCGATGTGAACCTGATCAAGGACAAGAAAGTCGCCATTCTGGGCTATGGCAGCCAGGGCCACGCCCACGCGCTGAACCTGCGCGACAGCGGCGCGAAAAACCTTGTCGTCGCCTTGCGCGAAGGCTCGCCCAGTCAAGCCAAGGCCGAAGGCGAAGGCCTGACCGTCATGGGCATCGCCGAGGCCGCCGCATGGTGCGACCTGATCATGTTCACGATGCCCGATGAATTGCAGGCAGAAACCTACAAGAAATACGTGCATGACAACCTGAAAGAAGGCGCAGCCATCGCATTCGCCCACGGTCTGAACGTGCATTTCGGCCTGATCGAGCCCAAGCCCGGCGTTGACGTCATCATGATGGCACCCAAGGGCCCCGGCCACACCGTGCGTGGCGAATACACCAAGGGCGGCGGCGTGCCATGCCTTGTCGCGGTCCACAACGACGCATCCGGCAAAGCGATGGAAATCGGTCTGTCCTATTGTTCCGCCATCGGTGGCGGGCGGTCCGGCATCATCGAAACCAACTTCCGCCAGGAATGTGAAACCGACCTCTTCGGTGAACAGGCCGTGCTTTGCGGTGGTCTGGTCGAGTTGATCCGCATGGGTTTCGAAACACTTGTCGAGGCCGGTTACGAGCCGGAAATGGCCTATTTCGAGTGCCTGCATGAAGTGAAGCTGATCGTGGACCTGATCTATGAAGGCGGCATCGCCAACATGAACTACTCGATCAGCAACACGGCAGAATATGGCGAATATGTCAGCGGTCCGCGTATCCTGCCGTATGAAGAGACCAAGAAGCGCATGAAAGACGTGCTGACGGACATCCAGACAGGCAAGTTCGTGCGTGACTTCATGCAGGAAAACGCAGTGGGCCAGCCATTCTTCAAGGCAACCCGCCGCATCAATGACGAACACCAGATCGAGCAGGTCGGTGAAAAGCTGCGCGGCATGATGCCATGGATTTCCGCCGGCAAAATGGTCGACAAGGCCAAGAACTGATCAAGACGCAGGAAGGGCCCGGCCCTACCTGACGCCAAGGGGCGCCCCGGTCCGGGGCGCCTTTTTCACGCATGGACCTGGAACATGACCGCACAACCGACCCTGTTCAACTGGCTGTCCATCCTCGCCTTGGGCCTGATCTGGGGTGGGACGTTCATGGTCGTGTCCATCGCATTACAAGGCTATGGCCCGCTGACAGTCGCCTGCGCGCGCACGACATTGGGTGCAGTGGCGCTGCTGGCCTTGATGAAGGCGCTGAAACGGCCCTTGCCGGTGTTTTCACCCATCGTCGTCAAATATCTGATGGTGATTGGCCTGCTGAACACTGCCGTGCCGTTTGCCTTGCTCAGCTGGGGGCAACAATATGTGCCCTCGGCGTTTGCCGGTATCTCTATGGCTGCATTACCGTTGTTCGTGCTACCGCTGGCACATGTATTCACCGATGAAAAACTCACTACCCGCAATGCGTTGGGTGTTAGTCTTGGGTTCGTGGGCGCTGCTGTGCTGATCGGGCCGGGCGTGCTGCGGATCGGCACCGGGATGGAACCCCTGGGCCAACTGGCCTGTATCGGCGCCGCGCTGTCATATGCGATTGCCAGCATCCTGACCCGGCGCTGCCCGCCGATGGATGCCATTGTGATGTCGGCACTGTTGTTGGGGGTGGGGACACTGGCGCTGATCCCCGCGATGCTGCTGGTCGAAGGCGTGCCCGCATGGGTAGATCCGCGCACCAGCCTTGCCATCCTGTTCCTTGGCTTTCTGCCCACGGCATTGGCCGCGCTGATCCGGGTGCAGACGATCCGCACCGCAGGATCGGTGTTCATGACGCTGGTCAATTATCAGGTGCCGCTGTGGTCGGTGCTGTTTGGCGTTCTGATCCTGAACGAGGTGCTGCCTCTGCGGTTTTTCGCGGCCCTTGGCCTGATCCTGACCGGGCTTGCGGTCAGCCAGTCGCGCAATATGATCCGCCTGTTTCGCGCCTAGACCGCCGCCTCTACTTCGGCCACGATCCCGTTCACGACCTGCGCCAGCAGGGCGTCATCCTCGCATTCCGCCATGACACGGATCAGGGGCTCTGTCCCCGACTTGCGGATCAGCAGACGGCCCTTGCCCACCAACAGCGTCTCGGCTTCGGTGATCGACCGGCGCACGGCATCAGCGCCCAGCGGGTCTTGCCCCGCGGCAAAGCGCACATTTTTTAGCATCTGCGGCACGGTTTCGAACTGTTGCCGCAAGGCGCTGGCAGGCTGGCCGGTGTCGATCATCGCGGCCAGAAACTGAAGCCCCGCAAGCAACCCGTCACCGGTGGTGGCATAATCGGTCATCACGATATGGCCCGATTGTTCACCCCCCAGATTCCAGCCGTGCGCACGCATCGCCTCGACCACGTAGCGGTCACCGACCGCGGTGCGTTCCAACTGCAGGCCCCGGCCCTGCAAGTACCGTTCCAGCCCCAAATTCGACATGACGGTCGCCACAAGCGTGCCGTGGTTCAGTCGGCCGATATCAGCCCAGCGGCCCGCCATCAGCGCCATGATCTGATCACCATCGGCCACAGCGCCCGTTTCATCCAGGATCATAACACGGTCGGCATCACCATCCAGGCAGATGCCCACATCGGCGCCTGTCTCGCGGATCGTCCGTGCCGCCAGCGCGATATCTGTCGACCCGCAGCCATCATTGATGTTCAACCCGTTGGGTTTCACCCCCACCGGAATCACGGTCGCACCCAGTTCCCACAACACTTCGGGTGCCACCCGGTGCGCAGCCCCGTTGGCGCAGTCAATCACCACCTTCAACCCGTCCAGCCGCATCCCCGCCGGGAACGTCGCCTTGATCCGTTCGGCATAGCGAAAGCGGCCATCGTCAACGCGCTTGGCGCGCCCGATGTTCTCGGCCTGTGCCGGTTGCACGCCTGCGGCGACCAGCGCCTCGATCTCGGCCTCGACGGCGTCGGACAGTTTGAACCCGTCGGGGCCAAAAAACTTGATCCCGTTGTCGTGGTGCGGGTTGTGGCTGGCTGAAATCATGATCCCCATGTCGGCGCGCATGGATGTGGTCAGCAGACCCACCGCAGGCGTCGGCACAGGCCCCAGCAGCAACACGTTCATCCCAGTGCTGGTCAGACCGGCCGTCAATGCGTTTTCAAACATATAGCCCGAAAGGCGCGTATCCTTGCCAATCACCACGCGGTGCCCGTTCGATCCGTCATTGCGGAAATAGCGCCCGGCCGCAGCCCCGATGCGCAGCGCCATATCCGCAGTCATCGGATGTGTATTCGCCTTGCCGCGCACCCCGTCGGTGCCAAATAGCGTGCGTGTCATTGTGTCATCGTCCCGTTGATCGCCATTTCAAGCTCAATCGCCTGACGTGTTTCAAAGGTATCGTGGACGCGCAGAATTTGCACCCCCTGCCGGACACCATGTAACGCCACGGCCACCGATCCCGGCATCCGCCCCGCCGCGGCCTCGGCCCCGCCGATCGTGCCAATGAACCGCTTGCGCGAGGCCCCCAGCAGGATCGGGCAGCCAAGGCTGTGGAACAGCGACAACCCGCGCAGCAGCGTCAGGTTATGCGCCAGTGTCTTGCCAAAGCCGATGCCGGGGTCAACGACGATCTGTTCGCGCGCAATACCCGCAGCCTCTGCCGCAGCAATGCGCGCGGCCAGAAAATCGTAGACATCCAGCAACACGTCATCATATTTGGGGTTCTGTTGCATCGTCGCCGGATCGCCCTGCGCATGCATCAGGCAGACGGGCAGACCGGCCTGCGCTGTGACAACCGCAAGGGTCGGATCATAGCCAAGGGCGGCCACATCATTGACCAACCCTGCACCGGCGGCGATGGCCGCCTGTGCGACCGGCGCTTTGCGCGTGTCGATGGAAATTGCCACATCCGACTGCGCCCGGATCGCCGCGATCACAGGTGCAGTGCGGTTGATTTCCTCTGATACCGATACATCGGCTGCACCGGGGCGCGTGCTTTCACCGCCAATGTCGATGATATCCGTCCCGGCGGCCTGCATCGCCTGCGCATGCGCTAGTGCCGCAGCAGGATCATCGAACAGTCCGCCATCGGAAAAGCTGTCAGGTGTCACGTTCAAAA
The DNA here is from genome assembly GCF_965660735.1 of Yoonia sp. Taxonomy (GTDB): domain Bacteria; phylum Pseudomonadota; class Alphaproteobacteria; order Rhodobacterales; family Rhodobacteraceae; genus Yoonia. Next base: position 28,315 of record NZ_CBFIBD010000011.1, on the reverse strand, counting down.
TGCCCATGATGCGCGGTGCATCCATGCCCATCCCCGCAATCTCGGGGCGGGGGCGTGCGAGGTTTTCAAAGATCGCGCGTGGCAGATCAGAGGCCGTGGCAATACGCGGTTTGGCATCACGCGTGTGGACCGCGACCTGCGAAAACCAGCACCAGCCCCCGGCAAGCGTGACCGCATCCGCAGGGCGGTCAGGGCTGCATTGGACCAACGGGCGATAATAGCTCATCCCAGATCGGACGTGGTTACATCGACACAGCGCACCGGAACATCGGTTTCGGGTGCATCTGCACCGATCACAAGCATTTCCTGTGCCTGCATTTCGGCCGCAAACCACGCCACCAGCGCCAGCGCGTCACGCGGACCGGCCGAAGGGCCATCCACCGCGTCCAGCACGATTTTCGACGGGGCCCAGATACAGATCTGGCCGTTTTTCATTGCCCAGTCCAGTTCGGTGCGGGTGCCGACGACCATGCAGCGCGGATCGCGGGCGGCCAAAGTCCAGGCATTCTGTTCAATGGCCAGCAAATCGATCCGGCGCTGTGCCAGCGCATTGGCCGCCTGTGGGGCGGGCCGGTCGTCAGCGCCCACACAGAAAATCAAGGAAAGATCGCTTTGCGCAAGCTGGTCGATCCATCCGGTCAAATACGCGGATTTTATGGCTGCGTTCGACAGAAAGACAACACGCGGATGCGGGGTCTCGACATGGGTCTGGCCTGCGGGCGCAGACCCGTCACGCGCTCGCACGATTTCCACGCCCAGGGAAAACGGGCCACGGTCAAGTTTCTCGATACGCACGAAAACACGTTCCGCCTGTGGTTCAAGCAATATCCGTTCGGCCACACGGGCCGCCAGCGTTTCCAACAGATTGATCCGCTCTGCCTCAAGCTCGGCCCCGATCGCCTCGGTGACGCGGTCATAGGACAGGATGCGGTCCACATCGTCATCAATCGGGCCGGTCAGCGGCGACACCTCGACCACCACGTTAAAGCGGACCCGTTGCAGCGTGCCGCGTTCTTGCTGGAATGCGCCGATTTCCACCGCAACAACGTAATCGCGCAGCGAAATCCGGTCACAGGGTGTCTTGCTGCTGGCCTCTGCCCTTTCACTGGGATGGGCAAAGGCAAGGCGAATATCATCAGTCATACGCAGGTCCGGTCAGAAACGTCCATGCCAGCGGGATACTAGCCCCGCCTGACAGGGGCAAGCGCCCAGCGCGACGCATTCGCGCTGTCACCGACGCCTAGTTTGACGCCGTGCGGGTCGGTTGACGATAGAAATAGTGCGACCCGATCGCAGCGGTGCGCGGAAACCGTTTCGCCCAGGAAGGGCTGACAGCGCGGGTGTGATAATGTGTCGCCCCGTCTGTCAGTGCACGCGGCGCACCATCAAGCAGGATACGGGCAACCTTGCCCACATTTTCCCACGCGGCCGGTTCATTGATCACCTCGGCCCGTCCATCGCATGTATAGGTGAACTGGCAGGCATAGCGGCGGCCGGTGCCCTGGTTGATCACATCACAAAGCGTATCGGGATACGAACTACTGTCCACCCGGTTCAAAATGACCTCGCCCACCGCGAACATGCCGCGGACACTTTCACCGCGCGCTTCGAAATAAAGCGCCTCGGCCAGGCATTCCCACTGCGCGCCGCCATCAGCCGCAGGCCGCGATGCCAGAAAACCGGCATCATAGATCACGCCACTTTGTGTCTGCACGCCGCGTTCACCAGCCGAAGGCAACCGTGTCAGCAGGGTCATGCGGCTGTCAGGCACAACAGAAAGCGCCTGACGTTCCTGTCCAAGCAATGCCCCCAAACGGCTTGCCAACAGCTCTTCAGCACTTGCGGCTGACATCGAGAAAGATAATATCGCAGCAGCGAAGATGGCGAATATCGCCTTGATGATCGTCATTTCAGGTCCCACCCAGATACCACGCGGCGTAGCCCCGCGCAGGCGTCGGTGTCTTTAGGGGAAAGAAACGCCTGCGTCCACCCTTGGGCGGGTACTGTCGCCAAAGCGGCAACACATGGCCTATTCCGGCGGGGATTAATGCGCCGTATGTCGCAAACTGTATCTTATGCGCAACGATACGGCGGGTAGTTTCAGGTTTTCATTCTGTCACGCAATGCCGATTGGGCGGCGGTCAGGCGGGCAACCGGCACGCGAAACGGCGAACATGAGACGTAATCGAATCCATGCGCACGACAGAATTCAATCGCCACACGACTGCCTGCATGTTCGCCACAAATCGACAAAACGACATCGGACCGGCCGCGCCTGCCACGCTCTGCTCCGATCGCGATCAGTTCGCCGACGCCCTCGATATCAAGCGTGTGAAACGGGTCTTCGACATAGACACCCTGCTGCACGTAGGCCGACATGAACCGGCCCGCATCGTCGCGTGACAAGCCATATGTCATCTGCGTCAGGTCGTTTGTGCCAAACGACAGAAATTCAGCATATTCAGCGATATCCTGCGCGCGCAGTGCCGCACGCGGTGTCTCGACCATGACACCCAGATGGTAATCCAGCTTTGTCTTGGTCTTGGACCGCACCGCATTCGCGACGGCATCGATACGCCCCTTGACCAGTTCGACCTCGCGCATGGCGCTGACCAGCGGGATCATGATCTCGACTGCGATGTCGGTGCCGGCATTGCCCACGGCGGCCATCGCCTCAAAAATCGCCTGCGCCTGCATGTCATAGATTTCGGGGATCGCGATACCAAGCCGCACACCGCGCATCCCCAGCATCGGGTTATATTCGCTAAGTGCGTCGACCCGTTCGGTCACATCCGCCACTGGCAGGGCAAGCTGTTCGGCCAGATCGCGCAGGCCCTGTTTGTCGGACGGCAGGAATTCATGCAGCGGCGGGTCGAACAAGCGCACGCAAACCGATTTACCCGCCATGATCCCGAACAGCGCCTGAAAATCGGCCCGCTGCATCGGCAGCAGGCGGTCCAGCACCGCGCGGCGGTCATCGCTGCTCTCTGCAAAGATCATCTCGCGCATGACCCCCAGCCGGTCGCCTTCAAAGAACATGTGTTCAGTCCGGCACAGCCCGATACCTTCGGCGGCGAAATTGCGGGCGGTCTGCGCATCGGCGGGGGTGTCGGCGTTGGCCCGCACCCCGATGTCGCGAAATTCATCAGCCCAGTCCAGCAGCGTCTTGAAGGCACCATCCAATGCGGCCTCCAGCATCGGTGGCTCGCCGACAATCACCTGACCGGTTGTGCCATCCACCGTGATCACGTCACCGGCGGCGAATTTGCGGCCGTCCGGCGCAATGATCAGACCGCGTTTGCGATCAATCGCCAGTTCAGATGCCCCCACGACGCACGGCACGCCCAAGCCCCGCCCGATCACTGCGGCATGGCTGGTCACACCGCCGCGCATCGTCAGCACGGCCTGCGCGGCATGCATCCCGCGAATATCCTCTGGCGTGGTTTCGCGGCGCACCAGCACGCAGGGTTCGCCCCGCGCGGCACTTGCCTGCGCCTCGGCGGCGGTCAGCACGATCCGGCCTGCGGCGGCACCGGGGCTGGCGGCGATGCCGCGCACGATCAGGTCGCGTTTCGCGGTCGGGTCCACCTGCCGGTGTAGCAGTTCCGACAGCGCGGCAGGTTCCACCCGCATCAGCGCCTCTTCACGCGGGATGATCCGGTCCTCGGCCAGGGCCACGGCGATCCGCACCGACGCGCGCGAATTGCGCTGCACGCGCACCGCATCCAGAATGTGCAACTGCCCGTCTTCAATGGTAAATTCGACCTGCATTTCTTCGCGCAGCTTGCGGCGGCACAGGTCGCCATAGGCGACCAGTTGCGCGAATGTATCGGGGCAATGTTCCTCGAGCGAAGGGCCACGGTCGTCGCGCGTCAGGTAAATCGCACCCTCCACGTCGCCCAGTGCCTCGCGGCCTTGGCTTTGGCCCAGATAGCGGCCCTTGATCCGGCGCTGACCTGTCGTGCTGTCCACATACTGAATCACGCCGGACCCACATTCGCCCTGCCCCACGCCCAGCGCCATCGCTTGCACCACAAGGCCCAGCCCCGCGTCTGCCGGCGCGCCCTTGGCCTGCCGCAACAACCGGGCGGTTGTGCCTTCCCATGCACGCGCCATGGATCGCAGCACCTCGGCCAGTTGCACGGCGGGGTCATCGGGAAAGGGCTCGTCGGTTTCAAATTCATAGGCGGCCAGCATCGCGCGCAGGCTGTCTTCTGTGGCGACGGCGGGCAGGTCGAATTCATCGGGGTCCAGCCGCGCGACATGCACCGCGTAGGATTGCACGAACCGCAGATAAAGCGCTGTTGCGGCCCGCGCCCCGACCGTTTTCGCCATCTCTGCATGGCATTCGGCGTTCATGCCGATATTCAGGATAGCCCCCGGGCCGCCCCAGTCGGGGTCAAGGCTTGACGGGCGCACCGACAGCAGCGGCTGATCGCCAAAGGGCGCCATCAGATCGACCATATCAGGCATCCGGCCCAGCGCAATCTCGCGCACCGCATCGAACGACAGCGCCACCGTGACCGGCACCGGCATATCCAGCCGGATCAGCCGTTGCAGGCATTTCGCACGTCCACCATGCACGTCCGCCGACATCGCCGCGGTGGGGGTGATCAGCGTCAACTGTTTGTATGTGGCCTGTTGCTGCACTGCGGCATCATCCTGTTGTTCAGGTGCAGCATAGAAGAGGAAGCATTACCACGTAAAGCGAAGGTAACAGTTTTTCTGTCACCCTTCGATTTTTGTCAGATCAGCGACGGACAGGCAGATTTTCCGGATGCGCGACAAGAGGTTAAGCCGGTTGCGGCGCAAAATCTGGCTGTCGGCGTTCACTTGCACATCGGTGAAAAATTGGTCAATTGGCCCGCGCAGTGCCGCCATAGCGGTCATCGCGGTGCTGAAATCCTGTGCAGCCATGGCAGGTGCTATCTTTGCATCCGCAGCATCCAGCGCGTCGAACAGGGCGATTTCGGCCGGATCTTCGGCGAATTTGCGGTCGGCGCCGAATGAATATTCAACGCCATCCTTTTCCTCGGCCTGTGTCAGGATGTTGTTGGCGCGCTTGAACCCCTGCAACAGGTTTTCCCCGTCATCGGTGGCGAGTGTTGCGGCCAGCGCCTCGGCGCGTTTGACCAGAAGGGTCAGGTCGTCATTGCCCGGCATGGCGATACAAGCGTCGATGATGTCGTGACGGATGCCTTTGTCCTTGAGGAAGACCTTGAGGCGGTCGTGGAAGAAGGCGAGGAGATTGAAGTAGTATGGTAGCATGGTCTTTGCGACGCGCTCATCGACATCAGTCTCACTTAACTGAGCTAAGCTGTCTGTAGATAGTTTCTTACGGTGCGATTCAATTTTCAGCCGCTCGACATCAAACGGACTAATACCAAGTTTTCCTGCTGCGTCGGCAATTTTCATGCGAGCCTCAAGGCTCAACTGCCGGTAAAAGCGATGATAATGGTCGATCAAACTAAGCGCGATTATTGGCGCCAACGAAAAACTACCATTTTCCAACACCAACCGAATAACCCCCAACGCCGCTCTGCGCAGCGCAAATGGGTCCTTGCTCCCGGTCGGTTTCTCGTCAATCGCCCAGAACCCGCACAATGTGTCGATCTTATCGGCCAGCGCCACGGCCACCGACACCGGCGCTGTCGGCACATCATCAGACGGTCCCAACGGGGAATAATGGTCCTGACAGGCTTCTGGCACGCCGTCGTCATGGCCCGCCGCCTGCGCGTAATACCGCCCCATCAGCCCCTGCAATTCGGGGAATTCGCCGACCATTTCTGATTGCAGATCAGCCTTGGCGATCCGTGCGGCCTCGGCTGCCAGATCGGGCTTGGCCCCCACATGCGGGGCGATTTCGCGCGCCAGTGCCTCGATCCGTTCCACACGGTCGGCCTGCGACCCCAGCTTGTTGTGGAAGGTCACATCGGTCAGCCCCGCGCCCATGCCCTCCAACCCCACAGTATTCACCGTGCGCAGATCGTTTTCCCAAAAGAATTTCGCGTCCGACAGCCGTGCCGCCAGCACCTTTTGGTTGCCCGCAAGGATGGTCGCGCCATTGTCCGTCGTTTCCATGTTCGCCACGGTGACAAAGCGTTCGATACGCCCTGTCTTGGGGTTGCGCACGGAAAAGAACTTTTGATGTTCCTTCATTGATGTTTGCAGCACTTCTGGCGGCAGGCCCAGAAAAGCATCATCGATCTGCCCCAGCAGAACGACCGGCCATTCCACCAGCCCCGCCACCTCGGCCAGCAGGCCTTTGTCCTCGACCACTTCCAGCCCCATGGCGAATGCCTGATGGGTCGCGTCGTGCCAGATCGCCTGCGCCCGTTCATCGGGGCGCAGCACGACATGCGCGCGTTTCAGCTTGGCTTCATAATCCTCGAATCCGGTGACGGTAAAGGCATCAGGGGCAAGAAAACGGTGCCCGCGCGTGGTATTACCAGCGGTGATCCCGTCCAGCGTCAGCGGCACAATTTCGGTGCCGTCGTCATTTGATAAAATGCACAGGATCGAATGCAGCGGCCGCACCCAGCGCAGGCTGCCATCACCCCACCGCATGGATTTCGGCCATGGGAAATTACGGATCGTCTTTTCCAGCACTTCGGCAATGATATCAGCAGCCTGACGGCCCGGGTTCTCGATCACTGCGAAATAGACCTGACCCTTTTTATCGTCGCGCACTTCCAGTGCGGCAGGGTCCACCCCTGCCCCGCGCGCGAAACCTTCCACTGCCTTTTCCGGCGCGCCAACCTTGGGGCCCTTGCGTTCTTCGCGGGTGGCGCGGCTTTCGCCTGTCAGCCCCTCGACCGACAGCGCCAGACGGCGCGGTGTCGAAAAGGCCGCAGCGCCCGCGTAGGTCAGCCCGGCCTCTACCAGACCATCGGTCACCAGCTTTTTCAGGTCTTCCGCCGCGCGGGATTGCATGCGCGCCGGGATTTCCTCGGAAAAGAGTTCAATCAGAAGATCAGGCATCAGTTCAGGCTTTCGGGTACGGGTGGACAGGTGTCGGGAACCGGGTCACCGTCAAAGACGACTTCGCCGCAGGCGTTGATCTGGTGCCAGGCGTAACCCCGGCCATCGGGATAGATCGCGACGATGCGGTCGATGCCATAGGTGATGTTCTCGGTGCCGAGAAAGGCAATCGCTTCACCTTGCAGATCGGCACCGATCTGTTCGGCGTCAAAGCAATCGAACCAGCCGGGTGCGACCAGCGGTTCGGCATTTTCGGCGATAACATAGGTTTCGCTCAGCGTCGCCTGCGACAACGGCGTGGTGAAACAGGCGCGATAGCGGATCGGGCTGCTGTCGGAATCGATTCCTGTAAAATCGTCGAACGGTATGGGTTCAGGCGCGCCAGCGGTGACAGAGGTCAGTTGCACCTGATCGGGCCCAGGCTGCACATTGTCGTAGTAAGCATAGACCTGTAGGTAATAAAGCGCGATCCCCGCGACCAGTGCCATGACCAGAATTCCCACGATTGCGATACGGCCCATCAGGCAGCGACCCCTGCCGCATTGGTTTGGACAAAGGCATCGGCACATGCCTTGGCCAGTGTGCGCACCCGTCCGATATAGGCCTGCCGTTCGGTCACGGAAATCACACCGCGTGCGTCCAGCAGGTTGAACAGATGGCTGGCCTTGATGCACTGGTCATAGGCGGGATGCGCCATGATGATCCGCTTGCCGGTCTTGGGGTCGTCATGCGGGGCGTCAAGAATACGCTGGCATTCCGCCTCGGCGTCCTTGAAATGTTGCAGCAGCGTGTCGGTATCGGCCACGTCGAAGTTCCAACGGGCGTATTCTTCCTCGGTTTGTCTGAATACATCGCCGTATTTCAGCGCAATTTGCGCGTCAGGGTCGTTGAATGGCATGTCCATCACATGATCGACGCCCAGGACATACATCGCCAGACGCTCCAGCCCATATGTCAGCTCGCCCGATACCGGGTGGCAGTCATGGCCGCCGACCTGCTGGAAATAGGTGAACTGCGACACTTCCATCCCGTCGCACCACACTTCCCAGCCCAGTCCCCAGGCCCCCAGCGTGGGGCTTTCCCAGTCGTCTTCGACAAAGCGGATGTCGTGCATGGTGGCGTCGATGCCGATGGCGGCAAGCGAACCAAGGTAAAGATCCTGCATATCAGGCGGGCTGGGTTTGATCAGCACCTGATATTGGTAATAATGCTGCAACCGGTTGGGGTTTTCGCCATAACGCCCGTCGGTGGGACGGCGCGAGGGCTGCACATAGGCCGCAGCCCAGGGTTTTGATCCCAGCGCGCGCAGGGTCGTGGCAGGGTGAAAGGTGCCCGCACCCACTTCCATGTCATAGGGTTGCAGGATGGCACAGCCTTTCGCCGCCCAGTAGTTTTGCAACCGCAGAATGATCTCTTGAAAACTGCGTGGTTTTTCGGCCATCTTAACCCTCGTCTGCTTTGACGGGTTCAATAGGGTGCAGCGCGCCGAGGGTCAATCAGGCAACGCCCGACACCAAGTGGCGAAAACCGGCGGATTGTCCGCCACATTTCATTGCGCCGTACCTGTTGCGGGGCAAATCATGCAGAATTCTGGGGTATCCATGATCAGGTCACTCACCGCACTATTCCTTTTTGTCGCGCTGACCGTTCCCGCCGCAGCACAAGACCGGTTCTGGATTCAGATCGAGGCGCGCCAGACGTTGACAGGGGCCCAGGACAGCGCACGCACCTATGCCGCGCAGTTGGACGGGGTGCATGGTTTTTATCTGGGTGACGGGTTTTATGGCATTGTCATCGGCCCGTTCGATGCACCGCAGGCCCAGGCCACGCTTGCGCAGCTGCTGGACCGTGGGGCCGTGCCCGCCGACAGTTTCGTAAAAAGCGGCCAGTTTTTCAGACAACAGTTCTGGCCAGTGGGCGGCGGACAAGCCACCACGCCCCCTACTGGCGATCCGATCATCGCGGCCCCACCGGTCACCCCTGCGGACCTGCCCAGGGATCCCACGCCAGAAACCGCCGAAACGCCACAACAGGCCCGCGCAGCCGAGGGCGCCTTGTCAGGAGAAGCGCGCGCGGAACTTCAGCGCGCCTTGAAATGGGCCGGATTTTACCAGGCGGCGATCGACGGTGTCTTTGGCCGTGGCACACGCGCTGCGATGCAGGCCTGGCAGCGGGCGAACGGGCTGGAACCGACGGGCGTCCTGACATCGCGACAACGCGACAGGCTATTGCAGGATTACAACAGCATCCTGGAAGGAATGAATTTGCGGCTGGTCCGCGACACGGCGTCGGGCATTCAGATGCTGATTCCGACTGATGTCGTTGCGTTTACCGAATACCAACCGCCCTTTGTCCATTTTGAAGCAAGTGGCGACATCGCGCAGGCCAAGGTGATGTTCATCTCTCAGGCGGGCGATATGGGCAAGTTGACCGGATTATACGAAGTCCTGCAAATACTCGATCTCGTGCCCCCGGACGGAGCGCGCGGCCTGACGCCTGACAGCTTTGAAATCGAGGGAATTGGAAATGGCATCCATTCATATGCCACCGCTACCTTGCAGGACGGCGCGATCAAGGGTTTCATGCTGGTCTGGCCCGATGGTGACAACGCCAGGCGCAAGCGTGTTCTCGATGAAATGCGCGCCAGCTTTGAACGGTTGGATGGTGTGCTTGACCCCATGATTGTGCCCGCACCCGCAGACCAGACCGTTGACATGGTCGCCGGATTGTCCGTGCGCCAGCCGCAGCTATCGCGGTCCGGCTTTTATGTCACAAACGATGGTGCAGTGATCACCACGCCAGAGGCGGTTCAGAATTGCGCGCGGATCACCATTGATCGCGAACATGAGGCAACGGTCAGCTTTACGGATGACGCTTTGGGCATCGCGCTTTTACGCCCGACCGAGGCCCTTGCACCACTTGGCGTTGCCACATTTCAGACAGGCCTGCCCCGTCTACAAGACCGGATTGCCGTGGCGGGCTATCCGTTCAACGGGGCACTTGGCGCACCGACGCTGACCTTTGGGCAGGTGGTCGATATCCGCGGGCTGACAGGCGATGCGCGGTTCAGCCGCCTTGCCATTCTGCCCCAAGGCAGTGACGCAGGCGGTCCTGTGTTTTCCGAAGGCGGCACCGTCTTGGGCATGTTGCTGCCACGCGCAGAGGGCGCTGCCCGCATCTTGCCAGCAGAGGTGAATTTCGCAATTGACGCTGATCAGATTGTGACGGCATTGCAGACACAGGGCATCGAGGCGCAGCGCAGCACGCCTGCGGCAGCTATCTCGCCCGTGGCACTTACCCGTCAGGCCGCTGACGTCGCTGTTCTGATCAGCTGCTGGTAAAGTATCAGCCGCGCCAGAATTTCAACGAAACAACGGTCAGCACGACCATGACTTCCAACCGTCCCACGAACATAGCCATCGCCAAAATCCATTTGGCGGTGTCGTTAATCGTTACGAAATTCCCCGCCGGACCAATCTGCGGACCCAGCCCCGGACCGATATTGCCGATCGCCGTCGCAGCCCCGGACACCGATGTGATGAAATCCAGCCCCGTCATCCCCAGCAGAACAGCCGTGCCACCCAGTGACAACAGGAAAGCCACGAAAAACGCCATGACAGAGTTCAGCACATCCTCGCTGACGGGGCGACCGTCATAGCGCGGGGTGAAGATTCCATGGGGCGAATGAATTTGCCGAATCTGGCTTTTGATCGAGGCGAACAGCAACTGATAGCGAAAGATCTTGACCGAACAAGCGGTCGATCCGGCGCAGCCCCCGATCAGTCCGATGAAGAAAAACATCATAACGGGAAATGTGCCCCAAGTCATATAATCGGCGCTGGCGTACCCGGTCCCGGAAATGATCGACGTCACATTGAACAGGGCCTCGCGAAAGGCAATTTCGGTCATCACCCCTTCGCGGCCCCAGAGCCACGCCGTGATCAGCATCACGCAAAAACCGATGACGATGAAAAACCCATGCACCTGCGTGTCGCGCCACAACGGCCGTGCAGTGCCCGCAAGCAATTGCACATAGCGGACAAACGGCAAGGCCGCGAGCACCATGAAGACCACCGCGACGTAATGCGCCCCTGCCCCATACCCTTGAAACGAACTGTCGTAATTGGCCATGCCGCCGGTCGAAACCGTGGTCAGCGCATGTACGAACGCATCGAATGGCAACATGCCCGTGGCGCTATAGGCCAATCCGCAGGCGACGGTCAGCGCCACGTAAATCACGGCGATACTGCTGGCGATCTGCCCGGCCCGCGGCAGGATCTTGCCCATGGTGTCAAAGGCCTCTGACCGGAAAATCTGCATCCCGCCGACGCGCAATTCAGGCAGAAAGACCATCGCCACCACAATGATCCCGACGCCGCCCAGCCATTGCAGGATACCACGCCAAAGGCGCAAACCTTCGGGCAACTGATCGAGATTTTCAAATGTCGTGGACCCGGTGGTTGTCAGCGCCGACATCGATTCGAAAAATGCGTTGGTGAAACTGGACTGTGGCGCCCCCAGCATAAAGGGCAGCGCCGCAAAGATCGGCAATGTCAGCCACACCAGCGAGGTCAACAGAAAGGTCTGGCGCAACGACAACCCGGCGCTGACCCCGTTCACACAAGCCAGCGCCACCAATCCGCCCGTCAGCATGGTGATCACGCCCGCTTGGAAAAAGACGAACCAATGCCCGTTTCCGGCCAGCAGGTCGGCCATCAGCGGGGCAAGCATGGTCAATCCAAGCGTTGCCACAACCAGACCGATGACATATCCCACGGGGCGTAAATCAAACATGGCGCAGCGTTGGCTTGGCGGACCGCCCGTGTCAAGAACCCGCAACGCTTGAAACGGCCCCGGCCCGGCTTAGCTTTCTGGGCATGCATGAACCCAGCTACACCGCCGCCTTGCAACTTTTGCAGAGTTTTATCCCGTATGCGGGGCGCACCTATGCCGGTGGGCGAAATTATGATGACCGCTCCAATGTGTCCGGCCTGTCGCCCTATATCCGGCACCGGATCATCACCGAATCGGATGTATTGCGCGCCACACTTGCCCGTCACAGCCCGCAGGCGGCGGAAAAATTCATCCAGGAGGTATTCTGGCGCACTTATTGGAAAGGCTGGCTTGAAATGCGGCCATCGGTGTGGACGGCCTACAAGACCGAACTGGGTGCCGCCCTGAACCGGGTGCAGACCGAAAGCGGATTGCGGCGGAACTGGGAGGCCGCCTGCAAGGGTGACACCGGCATTTCCTGTTTTGACCACTGGGCGCAGGAACTGGTGACAACGGGGTATCTGCACAATCATGCGCGGATGTGGTTCGCCTCGATCTGGATATTCACCTTGCGCCTGCCATGGACGCTGGGCGCGGATTTCTTTCTGCGGCACCTTCTTGATGGCGATCCGGCCTCCAATACGCTGTCCTGGCGCTGGGTGGGCGGGCTGCAAACCCGGGGCAAGACGTATCTGGCCCGGCCAGACAATATCGAAAAATATACAAATGGCCGGTTCAGACCCAACGACCTTGCGACAACGGCGATCCCGCTTGACGGCCCGCTGCCGCCGCCTGCCGGGCCGTTACCTGCATCAGCGCGGATTGATCCAACCAAACGCACCGGCCTTTTGCTGACCGAAGAAGACTTGTCGCCGGGTTGGCTGCTGGCACAGATCACACCGGTCGCCGCGGCCGTGGTTCATACAACCCCACAGCGCAGCCCACTTGCGGTTGCGCCACAGGTGCAGGGTTTCACGCGCGCTGCACTTGATGATTGCTCTGCGCGCTTTGTCGGGCGCCTGGGCCCTGTGGCCTATGTCGATGCCGCACACCTTGAAACATGGGCGCAAGAGCACGGTATCGAACAGATCGTGACGGCATATATGCCGGTCGGCCCCACCGCCGATGCCCTTGCCAATACCCGGACACACCGAATGATCCGCCCGTATGACAACGCCGCCTGGCCCCATGCCACCCATGGGTTTTTCCGTTTCAAAGACAAGATTCCCGCGCTGATCAATAGTCCGGAAATGACCTGAGCAACATCACCGCACCTTCTCTGGCGCCAATGCTTGTCACAGGGATCGTTTCCACCTAATCTGAACCAAACCGTTCATTTCACTACAGAGGCCCGACATGCCGACGACACTTTCGATCAACGGGACATCCCACAGCGTAGACCTGCCCGATGATGTACCTCTTCTGTGGGTGCTGCGCGACGCGGTTGGCCTGACTGGCACAAAATTCGGCTGCGGCGTTGCCGCCTGCGGGGCCTGTACCGTGCATATCGACGGTGAAGCAGTGCGATCCTGTCAGGTCGCCCTTGCCGATGTCTGGGGCGAGGTGACAACGATCGAAGGTCTTGGCACCCCCGACAACATGGCGACGATCCAGCAAACCTGGGTCGATCATCAGGTCGCCCAATGCGGTTACTGCCAATCCGGTCAGATCATGAACGCCGCCGCCCTTCTAGCCCAGACCCCGAACCCTACCGATCAGGACATCGATGACGCGATGCAGGGCAACCTGTGCCGCTGCGGCACCTACCCGCGCATCCGCGCCGCCATCAAAGACGCCGCCCAGCGCATTCAGGAGGCTTGAGCAATGGCCAGTATCGGAAAGATCGCCCGCCGCACGTTTCTTATTGGTTCAGCCGCGATTGCGGGCGGAGTTGCATTTGGTGTCTATCAGGTCCGCAAGGACGCCCCCAACCCGCTGACCCCCGGTGCGGGAGAGGCCACACTGAACCCCTACATCCTGATCAACACCGATGGCATCACCATCATCGCGCCCCGCGCGGAAATGGGCCAGGGGGTCCACACAACGCTTGCCGCGCTCGTTGCCGAAGAAATGGACGTGGCCTGGGACGATATCACCGTTCTGCATGGCCCGCCTGCGCAGGCCTATTACAATCAGGCGATACTGGGGATGGCCCTGCCCTTTCATCACTATGCCGACAGTGATTTTCAGCACAACCTGCGGCAAGGCATCGGCATGGTCGGCAAGCTGCTCAACTTGCAGATCACCGGCGGTTCGACCTCGACCAAGGACGCTTATGAGCGGATGCGCCATGCAGGCGCATCCGCCCGTGAAGCGCTGAAACTGGCGGCCGCTGCGCAATTGGGCGTGGCTGCCGACAGTCTACGCACCGAAAACAGCGCCGTAATCGCACCGGACGGCACAACGCTCGCATACACCGCACTGGCTGAAGCCGTGCGCGACATCACACCGCCCGACGCGGCGTTGCGTCCGAAATCGGAATGGAAATACCTTGGCAAATCCATGCCACGCACCGATGTGGTGGCCAAATCCACCGGCACGGCGCATTACGCTGCCGACACCAAACTGGACGGCCTGAAATTCGCCACTGTGCGGATCAATCCGCGCCGCAGTGGCATGGTGTCATTCGACGACAGCGCCGCGCGCGACATGCCGGGTGTCGCGGCGATCATTGATCTGGGCGATGGGATTGGTGTCGTGGCAAGCAACACATGGCTCGCCATGCAGGCCGCGCAGGCGGTCGATATCACCTGGCAAGAGTCAAGCTATCCCGCCGACACCGCCGGGTTGATGGACGCGATCAAAGCCTCGCTCGATGACGACCCGAACAGCACAACCCGCGACGATGGTGACGTCACCGCCACCGTGGACGGAACAGAGATCACCGCCGAATACGTCGTGCCCTTTCTGGCCCACGCCACGATGGAACCCATGAATGCGACCGCAGTTTTCACCGGTGACGCGCTGGAGCTTTGGTCCGGAAATCAGGCACCTGTCATCACCCGGGACAAATGCGCCGAAGCTGTCGGGCTCGCGCCTGAACATGTAACTGTGCATACCACGCTGCTGGGCGGTGGGTTCGGTCGAAGGGCAGAGGTGGATTTTTCTGTACAGGCTGCGCGCATCGCCGCAGCCATGCCCGGCACACCGATCCGCATGACATGGAGCCGGGAAGAAGACATGCGCCATGATTTCTACCGGCCTGCCGCAATGGCGCAGTTCCGCGGCGTCTTAAGGGACGGCGCCGCACAATTGGTGGACGGCAAGATCGCGGCCCCGTCGGTTATTCACCAGTCGTCCCTGCGCGCCGTCGGCACGATCCCGCCGGGGCCTGACCGGGCACACGTCGAAGGGGCAGCGGATCAACCCTATGCAATTCCCAATTTCCGGATCACGGGCCATCTGACCGGGATCGATGTGCCGATAGGATCTTGGCGGTCTGTCGGCAATTCGCACAACGGTTTCTTTTTCGACACCTTTATCGATGAAATGGCCCATGCCGCCGGCGCGGACCCACTGCAATTCCGGCTGGATTTGGCGCAGCGCGAACACGCCCCATCGGCCGGCGTGATCGCCGCAGTCGGTGAGATGTGCAACTGGACCGGCCAGACGCCCGCCAACATCGGGCGTGGGATCGGCTTTACCTATTCATTCGGAACGCCCGTCGCCGAAGTGGTCGAGGTCGAAGATACCGGTAATGGCATCAGAATCAACAAATGCTGGATCGCCTGCGATGTCGGCACGGCACTTGACCCGTCGATCATTGAAGCGCAGATGACGTCGGGCGCGGTCTATGGCTTCTCGGCCGCGATGCAGGGTGAACTGACGTTCACTGATGGTGCCGTGGAGCAGGGCAATTTCTATGACTATGACGCAATGCGGATGCACAATGTGCCCGAATTCGAAGTGCGCATCCTTGAAACAAACCCATATCTGGGCGGCGTTGGTGAACCGGGTACGCCACCATCGATGCCCGCGCTGGGCAATGCGCTGTTTGACCTGACAGGGACACGCGTGCGCGAATTGCCCTTGAACAAGACCTTCGATCTGATCCTCTGACAGCAGCAAGGGGGCGGAGAATTTTCGCGAAAATTCTTCCCCCCCCTAGGCCAGCCAGGTCTTGTAGTCGCTCACCAAAAGATGTGTCGGCGCTGCGTCCTCCTCTACCTGCGAAAATCGCCCGATTGGATCGCGAAAAATATTGTCGGTCTCGTCGTCGTTGACGGTGGATACCTCCCCGATCAGCACGTCGCCACCTTCGCCCCAGAACGCGTGCCAGTCGCCGGGCATCAATGTCACGCTTTCGCCCGGTGCGAACCGCAGCTTTTCGCCCGCTGCAAAGTCCCGGCGCAGCCCGTCGCACATGACCGTGCCACCGGCTTTTTCATCAAAGTTCCCGTCAGGATCAGAACCGTAAAGTTCGATCACCATCGTTGCCCCGCCACGGTTGATGATGTCTTCGGCCTTGATCACGTGTGTGTGCATCGGTGAAATCTGATCCTGCTTTGAGATCAACAGCTTCTCGGCATAGCACATACCCCCGCCGCGTTGCAGGTCGGCCAGGCGACCATTGCGCAACGTGAACAGAAATAGCCCCATTTCATCATAGCGGCCCGCGCCATAGTCGGTGATATCCCATCCGCAGCGGGCATCGATCAGCGCCTGCGTCTGTGCAGCGCGCGCCCTGAATTCCGCAGGTGTCCAGTGGGCAAAGGGTGGCAGGACAAACCCGAATGACCGGATCATCTGATCCGCCTCTGCCATGATTTCATTGATGCGGGATCGTTTCACCACTAGCTCCGTAATCGTTTACGAAACTGTGGTGCAAAGTAACGCAATGCACAACCCCAAGCGTTTTATCCGCCCCCGGCGATCCATTCATCCAAAGTGTTCCGCAGCGCCTCCCAGTCGGTGTATTCCTTGTCCTCATGCGGATCGACATCTTCATCTTTTTGCGCCGCGATCCAGCGCATCGCCCATGACTTGAAGAAATCATATTCAGAAAACCGGAATGCCCCCGCCACATGCATCACCGTTTTCGGGGACCAGCCCGTCTTGGCCGCAAAGCGGTCAACGACATCGCGCAAGCCCTTCCAGTCATCCTCATCCGTGCCCGCCGCAGCAAGCGAAACAGACAGAAAGGCTGATTTCATCTGATTCAGCTCGCCGGTCCTAGCTGACGCCAGTCTGACCATCGGTTTCTGGTATTTTCCCCCGTGGACAGAGGCCGCGAGCAGCATTGCATCAAAGCGGGACAGGTCGGTGCCATGTGCATCGGCCGCAGGCAGCAGTTCGACGGTGTGCCCTTCCGCGTTCAGGTAGTCCGCGCAGAACTGCACGATCTTGCGGGTTTGCCCCTCGGTCGAGGTATAGGCGATCAGGATTTTCATATCAGGCCCCATTGTTGTGGGCCAGCCATACCAGCGCCGCCGCTGCGGTCTATTGATCTACGTCAGCGGTTAACCCGCCTTGCGCAGTGCGCCCGCAGACCATGCGCGGCAGGCGTCGCCGAATGCTTCGAAAAGTGGGCGCGAGACCGGGTCGGCACAGGCGTTCCATTCGGGGTGCCATTGCACAGACAATGTAAAACCAGGTGCGTCTGCAATATAAATCGCCTCTGGCGTGCCGTCGGGGGCGTGCCCGTCGATGACAATGCGCGGGCCTGCGGACTTGATCCCCTGACCATGCAACGTATTGGTCATCACCGCAGGACGCCCCAGCAGCCGGTGAAACGGACCCCCGTCAGAAAACCGCACCTCGTGGCGCAATTCGAACTTTTCCTCAAGCGTGCCATCGGGGGGCATGCGGTGGTTGTCACGGCCCGGAAGGTCGCGGATTTCCGGGTGCAGCGTGCCACCCATGGCGACATTCACCTCTTGAAAGCCACGGCATATCCCCATGATGGGCTGGCCCCGTGCCACGCAGGCGCGGATCAGCGGCAGCGAAATGCGGTCGCGGTCGCGGTCGAAATCACCATGCGCGTCGGTGGGTTCTTCGCCATATTCCTCGGGATGGACGTTGGGCCGTGCGCCGGTGAACAGGAAACCGTCACAGGTGGCCATCAGTTCCTCGACCGAGACAACACGCGGATCGGTTGCGACGATCATGGGAATACCGCCAGACACCTCTGACACGGCCTGCGCGTTCATCTGCCCTGCACCCAGCACGACATACTGGTTATTGATCAAATGGCTACTGCCGATAATTCCGATCACGGGCCGGGGCATGCATAATCCTTTCGCGTTCGCACGTGCATAGCGCCAATCGCCCCGGAACGGAAGGTGGCGTCGATGCACAAGCGCCCTGTCACCCACGCACATGCCGTGCGGGGCGACACTAACGCCTATGATTTAGGCAATCGGAAGATGTCTGCAATACCCGCAGCGCGTTGAGTGCAACAAGCACCAGCCGGGTATATCAGGATTCGCCAACCAACCCGGCGGCCTCGATCCCGGCCATGGCGGCGATCACGTCATTGTCGGATGTGTCACCGGTCACGCCGACCGCGCCAATCACAGCGCCACGCTTGTCGCGCACCAGAACACCGCCCGGCACCGGCACGACCTGCCCGCCATAGACACCGTTCATTGCGGCCATGAAATAGGCTTGCTGTTCTGCGCGGGCCATCTGCGCGGTGCCCGCGATACCCAGCATCACAGACCCATAGGCCTTGCCATGTGCGATCCCGAACCGGCCCGGCGCCGCACCATCGGCGCGTTCGAAGGCCTTGACGTGACCGCCTGCGTCCAGCACCACGACCGACAATGGTTTCAGGTCCAGTTCCGCGCCTTTGGCGAATGCCTTGCGGATGATCGTCCGCGCCTTGCTTGCTGATATCTCTGCCATGTTCCAGTTTCCCATGGGGTGGGCTTAATCCACCCGCCGTTAATGATTGCGCTGTGCTTTCAGTTCCAGACGACGCTGGTGCAGAATTGGCTCTGTATAGCCAGACGGCTGGATGCGGCCCTTGAACACCAGATCACAGGCTGCCTGAAAGGCGATCCCGTCAAAGTCGGGCGCCATGGGGCGGTAGGCCGGATCATCGGCGTTCTGCGCATCCACCACAATGGCCATCTTCTGCATCGTATCCATCACCTGCACTTCGGACACCACACCGTGATGCAGCCAGTTGGCCAGCGCCTGGCTTGAAATCCGGCACGTCGCGCGGTCTTCCATCAGACCGACGTTGTTGATGTCGGGCACCTTGGAACAACCAACGCCCTGGTCGATCCAGCGCACCACATAGCCAAGGATACCCTGGGCGTTGTTTTCGACCTCTTTGATCTTTTGCGCATCGGTCCAGCGCTGGTATTGCGCCAGCGGAATATCAAGGATCGACGACACATAGGCACGCCGCCCGCCCGCCCGCAAACGGGCCTGTACGGCCATCACATCGACTTTGTGATAATGCAGTGCGTGCAGCGTGGCCGCCGTGGGGCTGGGCACCCATGCACAATTCGCACCGGCCTTGGGGTGTTCGATCTTTTGTTCCAGCATGGCCGCCATCAGGTCGGGCATGGCCCACATGCCCTTGCCGATCTGGGCCTTGCCGGAAAATCCACACTCCAGCCCGATATCGACGTTCTGATCCTCGTAGGCGCCGATCCACTGCTTGCGCTTGATGAAATCCTTGCGGCTGAACGGCCCGGCCTCCATCGAGGTGTGTATTTCATCGCCGGTGCGATCCAGAAAACCGGTATTGATAAAGGCCACGCGCGATTTTGCAGCGCGAATACATTCCTTGAGGTTCACGGTCGTGCGGCGTTCCTCGTCCATGATACCGATCTTGACGGTGTGGCGCGGCAGGCCAAGGATGTCTTCGACCTTTGCAAAGATGTCGCTGGTAAAGGCAACCTCTTCGGGGCCGTGCATCTTGGGTTTGACCACATAGACAGACCCGTGGGCGGAATTGCCCCCCTCGCGCATCAGGTCGTGCATCGCGATCAGCGTGGTCACGATGGCATCCATCAACCCCTCGTAGACCTCGTCGCCCTGCGCGTCCAGGATGGCGGGGTTCGTCATCAGGTGGCCCACGTTGCGCACCCACAAAAGCGCGCGCCCTTTCAGCACCAGCGGGCTGCCGTCGGGGGCCGTATAGGTCAGATCGTCGGCCAGACGGCGGGTGATCGTCTTGCCACCCTTTTGCAGGTCCGCCGTCAGATGCCCCTGCATCAGGCCCAGCCAGTTGGTATAGGCCAGCACCTTGTCCTCGGCATCGACGCAGGCGACGCTGTCTTCGCAATCCATGATCGCGGTCACGGCGCTTTCCATGCGCACATCAGCCAGCAGCGCCTGATCTCGGCTGCCGATGGGATGGGCGCGATCAAACACCAGTTCAACATGCAACCCGTTATTCACCAAGAGCACCGTATCAGGGGCCTTGGGGTTGCCACGATAGCCCACGAATTTTTCAGGCTCGCGCAGTGGCAGATCGTCGATCAGCAAAGCGCCGTCATGGACATAATAGCGGCGCACATCGGCGTGGCTGGCGCCTTCGATCGGAAAGGCCTGATCCAGAAACACACGGCTCCTGGCAACGACACGCGCGCCATGACCACGGTTGTAGGGGCCTTTTGGCGGCGCCTCGCCCATGGCGTCGGTGCCATAGAACGCATCATACAGGCTGCCCCAGCGGGCATTTGCGGCATTCAGCGCAAAGCGGGCGTTCGTGATCGGCACGACAAGCTGCGGGCCGGGGATAGTGGCAATTTCGGGGTCCACATTGGTAGTTTCAATCTCGAAATCGTCGCCCTCTTCCACCAGATACCCGATCTCGCGCAGGAATGCTTCGTAAGCGGTTCGGTCATGCGGGGCGTCGCGGTGCGCGATGTGCCACGCATCAATCCGCGATTGCAGATCTTCACGTTTTTGCAGCAGAGCGCGGTTGCGCGGGGTCATTTCGCCAACGAAACCGGCAAATCCAGCCCAAAAGGCATCGCTGTCAAGCCCTGTGCCGGGCAGCGCGTGATCGTCGATGAATGTCGCGAGTTCCGCGGCTACCTGAAGCCCGTGTTTTTCAATCCGGTCGCTCATGATAATCCCCCTGGCTGATTGCATACAGTTGCACACACAATACTGTCGCGTGGATTAGAATAAAAGTTTCCGATAGGCAACATCTGCGGTCATATTTTCTGACCAATTCGAAAGATCACGCCTTTGGCCGCGTCCGCTTGCATCTTTCGGAACAATACCGCACCTCGTGCCAGACACGCGCCCATTTCTTGCGCCACGCGAACGGTCGCCCGCATGTCATACATGTCTTTTGCGGCAGGTCCGCCTTATTGCGACTTTGCGGCATCAGCGCGCCGACACTGCGATGCGATGCCACCTATTCTGCAACGACATCGCCGGTGCGCCCGTCGATCTGCGTCGTCGCACCGTCAGGTGTAGCGCCGCGTTCAACGACAACCGTCAGAAAACCGAGCAGCAAGGCAAGTGCAACAACAACAGCGGCCGCGATTGCAAAAAGTGACGGACGGTGGCGTTTTACCTGTTTTTCAGGTTCGCTGTCTGGTGCAGACATATCTTCTCTCCTTTCAGTATCGGACGGTTGTGGAAGTCACCCCGCCCTTCTATCTTCTCCTCTTGACGTGGTGACGCACAAAGGAAAGTCAATGAAAGACGCTGCCCCCCAAACGATATATCTGCGCGATTACGCACCGTTTGATTATGTGGTGGACAGCGTTCAACTGACATTCAAACTGACCCCGACAGCCACGCGGGTTACATCGCGCATCGCCTTTCGGCCCAACCCCGCAACCACGACGCGCGACTTCTTTTTGCATGGCGAACAATTGCGTCTGATCGGCGCCAGGATCGACGGCAAATCCATCGACCCCGAAATTACATCAACGGGCCTGCGGTGCGACGTGCCTGACGCGCCCTTCGTGTTCGAGGCAGAGGTCGAAATCAGCCCGGACACCAACACAGCCCTCGAAGGGCTTTACATGTCGGGCGGCATGTATTGCACACAATGCGAGGCCGAGGGGTTTCGCAAGATCACATTCTACCCTGACCGTCCCGACGTCATGGGCGTGTTCACCGTGCGCATCGAAAGCGACCTGCCGGTGTTACTGTCAAACGGGAATCCCGTCACGTCGGGTGACGGTTGGGCGGAATGGCACGACCCGTGGCCGAAACCTGCCTATCTGTTCGCGCTGGTGGCGGGTGATCTGGTCAACCAACCTGATACATTCACCACGATGTCAGGCAGGGATGTTGACCTGAACATCTGGGTGCGTCCGGGCGACGAGGGCAAATGCGCTTTTGGCATGAAGGCGCTGAAGAAGTCGATGAAATGGGATGAGGATGTCTACGGGCGCGAATACGATCTGGACGTGTTCAACATCGTTGCTGTCGATGATTTCAACATGGGGGCGATGGAAAACAAGGGGTTGAATATCTTCAATTCTTCCGCCGTGCTGGCCAGCCCGGAAACATCCACCGACGCCAATTTCGAACGGATCGAGGCGATCATCGCGCATGAATATTTTCATAACTGGACCGGCAACCGCATCACCTGCCGCGACTGGTTCCAGCTGTGCCTCAAGGAAGGGCTGACCGTGTTCCGCGACCAGCAGTTCACCGGCGACATGCGCGGCCAGGCTGTGAAACGGATCAACGATGCAGTGGTCCTGCGCGCCCATCAATTCCGCGAGGACAACGGCCCGCTGGCCCACCCGGTACGGCCAACCAGCTTTGTCGAGATCAACAATTTCTACACCGTCACCATCTATGAAAAAGGGGCGGAAATCATCGGGATGTTGCGCCGTCTGGTGGGACCGGACGCATATGAAAAGGCATTGGATCTGTATTTTACCCGCCACGACGGCGACGCCGCCACGATCGAGGATTGGTTAAAGGTGTTCGAGGACGCCACCGGGCGCGACCTGACGCAATTCGCAAAATGGTACAGCCAGGCCGGCACACCGCGCGTGGCAGTCAGCGAAGAATACACCGATGGCACCTATACGCTGACCCTGCGCCAGCACACGCCCCCCACACCAGGGCAGGATCACAAGGACGCGCTGGTGATCCCCGTCGCCGTTGGCTTGCTGAACGAAAACGGGGATGAGGTTGTGCCGACGCAACTGCTTGAACTGACACAAGCGGAACAGAGCTTTACCTTTGGCGGGCTGGCAAGCCGGCCGATTCCGTCGATCCTGAGGGACCTTTCAGCGCCAGTAATTCTGGAGCATGAGCAGACCAGCGCCCGCCGCGCATTTCTGCTGGCCCATGACACCGACCCGTTCAACAAATGGGATGCGGGGCGAACGCTGGCGCAGGATGTGCTGGTGGCAATGGTGCGCGACGGGGCGACACCTGATGCGGCCTATCTTGACGGGTTGGCGGCCGTGTTGCGCGACGACGGCCTTGATCCGGCGTTCCGCGCCCTTGTGCTGGCCCTTCCGAGCGAGGACGATACCGCGCAGGCGCTGGTCGACGCGGGCGACACGCCTGACCCCAGCGCGATTTATGACGCGCATGAAACCCTGAAACTGCACATCGCGCAGCATCTGCAAGACCTGCTGCCACGCGTTTATGCCGATATGACCGTCACTGCACCCTACCATCCTGATGCCGATCAGGCAGGCAAGCGGACATTGGGAAACGGGGTGCTGGCGCTGCTGGCGCGTATCGACGGGGGGCGTCAGGCCGCCGCGCAATATACAGCGGCCGACAACATGACCCAACAGCTGGCTGCATTGGCGACATTGCTGAAGGCGGGCAAGGGTGCTGCCGAACTGGCCAAATTTGAACGGGAATGGCAAGACGACCGCCTTGTCATGGACAAATGGTTCGGGCTTCAGGTCAGTTGCGCCGCACCGGACGCCGCCGTGCAAACCGCGCAAAAGCTGACAGACCACCCTGCCTTTACCATGAAGAACCCCAACCGGTTCCGCGCTGTCTTTGGGGCGCTGGCGGGCAATGCTGCAGGCTTTCATCACCCGTCTGGAGCGGGCTATGCCCTGCTGGCGGATTGGCTGATCAAACTGGATGCGCTGAACCCGCAGACAACGGCACGCATGACAGCGGCGTTTTCAACATGGCGGCGCTATGATGCGGAACGTCAGGCGATGATGCGCGCCGCGCTGCAACGGATCGCAGACACCCCCGACCTGTCACGCGACACTACGGAAATGGTCAGCCGCATTCTTGATTGATCCTCGCGCAAGCGTTGCAAAACACACGAACGGCATTGCGAATTGTCAGTTCTTGATCACGATGTTGTGGGATTGTTACGTAAAATCGGGTAATACTGCCGCATGAAACATCGCATCGACCCCCTGATCGCCGAGCGCGCGCCATGGCTTTATCGTGATCGTCCTGGCACCAAAGTGGTGCGCGGCGGGCTGAACAGGATGCTTGGTTACGACAAGACCGTGCAAATCGCCCAGCATTTGAAGGACGCACCTTCGGCGGACATCATGCGCTATATGGGGCAACGGCTGGCGCAGACCGTGACCGTTAGCGGAATGGGCCATATTCCGGGACATGGATCGGCATTGATCGTGGCGAATCATCCCACAGGCATTGCAGATGGAATTATCCTGCATCACCTGATCGCGCGGGCGCGGCCCGATGCCTATTTCTTTGCCAACCGTGATATCCTGCGGGTATTTCCGCAAATGGAAACAATGATCGCCCCTGTCGAATGGCGCAAGGAATTGCGCAGCCATGCCAAGACCCGCGAAACCATGGCCTATGTCCGCGATGCGACCGATGCAGGACGGCTTGGCGTGATTTTCCCCTCTGGGCGGCTGGCTAAACGGCGGGGCTTGCAGCTATTTGAACGGCCATGGATGGCCTCTGCGGCGATGCTCGCGCGAAAGTTCGGCTTGCCGGTGATCCCGGTAAACATTCAGGCCCGCAATTCCGCCCTGTTCTATCTGTTCGATGCGCTGCATCCAACACTGCGCGACATCACCTTGTTCCATGAAACACTGAACAAGGCCCGTCAGCCCTACAAGGTTACGGTGGGCGAGCCGATTTCGGCGGCAGCACTTCCGAAAAGTGCCGAAGACGGGATCGCCATGTTGCGCAAGGCCACGTTGGCGTTGGGGGGCAAACATGCGCCTGCGGTCAATCTGGTTGCGGCGTCCCGGTCCTGGCTGAAACAGCCGCAGGCAGACTAAGACGCGGGCGCATGGCGCTTGAAGCCGCGCACCGGTTCTTTTAGAGAACGGGAAACGCCATTTTTCAAGGATGCGCAAATGCTTGACCTGACCTACGACGCCCCTGCCCCCAAAGTGATCTCTGGTGCGAAACACGACTGGGAACTTGTCATCGGGCTTGAGGTGCACGCGCAGGTCGCCAGCAAGGCGAAACTCTTCTCTGGGGCCTCCACGCAGTTTGGCGCGGAACCGAACAGCAACGTGGCCTTTGTGGACGCAGGCATGCCCGGCATGCTGCCCGTCATCAACGAAGGCTGTGTTGCGCTGGCGGTGAAAACCGGGCTGGGGCTGAATGCGCAGATCAATCTGGTGTCAGCCTTTGACCGCAAGAATTATTTCTATCCTGACCTGCCACAGGGCTATCAGATTTCGCAGCTTTACCATCCCATCGTGGGCGAAGGCGAAGTGCTGGTTGAAATGGGTGACGGCACGGCGCGGCTGGTGCGCATCGAACGCATTCACCTGGAACAGGACGCAGGCAAATCCATTCACGACATGGACCCCACCATGTCGTTTGTCGACCTGAACCGCACCGGCGTCGCCCTGATGGAAATCGTGAGCCGCCCCGATATTCGCGGACCAGAGGAAGCCGCCGCCTATGTGCTGAAACTGCGCCAGATCCTGCGTTATCTGGGCACCTGCGACGGCAACATGCAAAACGGCAACCTGCGCGCGGATGTGAACGTGTCGGTCTGCCGTCCGGGCGATTACGAACGCTATCAGGACAGCCAGGATTTCAGCCATCTCGGCACCCGCTGCGAAATCAAGAACATGAACTCTACCCGGTTCATCCAGATGGCAATCGAGGTCGAGGCCCGCCGCCAGATCGCCCTGATCGAGGATGGCAAATCGGTCGTGCAGGAAACCCGCCTTTACGATCCTGACAAAAACGAAACCCGATCCATGCGGTCCAAGGAAGAGGCGCATGATTACCGCTACTTCCCCGATCCCGACCTGCTGCCGCTGGAAATCGAACAGGATTGGGTGGACGATATCAAGGCCAGCTTGCCCGAATTGCCCGACCAGAAAAAGGCACGCTTTATCAGCGATTTCGGCCTGTCCGATTATGATGCTTCCGTGCTGACAGCCGAGGTCGTGAACGCGGCCTATTTTGAACAGGTCGCCGCAGGGCGGGATGGCAAACTGGCTGCGAACTGGGTCATCAACGAACTGTTCGGACGCCTGAAAAAAGAGGGCCACAGCATCGAAACCAGCCCTGTATCAGCCGCCCAACTGGGTGCGTTGATCGGACTGATCAAGGACGGTGTGATTTCCGGCAAGATCGCCAAGGACGTGTTCGAAATCTGCTACACAACGGGCCGCGACCCGCAAGAGATCGTGGACACCGAAGGCATGAAACAGGTCACTGACACCGGCGCGATCGAGGCGGCAGTGGACGAGATCATCGCCGCCAACCCTGCACAGGTCGAAAAGGCCAAGGCGAACCCCAAACTGGTCGGCTGGTTCGTGGGTCAGGTGATGAAGTCCACAGGCGGCAAGGCCAATCCGGCGGCAGTCAATCAGATCGTGTCGGCCAGGCTGGGGCTTTGAGCGGCGGCATACTTGGAATTCGCGCCATGATCGCTATATTGTGCAGGCAGTCGAGGGGGTGACGTGATGTCCTATGAATACAAGGTCGTGCCGGCCCCCACGCGGGGCATGAAAGTCAAAGGTGCCAAATCTATCGAGGCACGCTTTGCCAATGCGCTTGAAGTAACGATGAACGACCTTGCAGCAGATGGATGGGAATATCTGCGCACCGATACCCTGCCTTGCGAGCAACGCGAAGGGTTGATGAGCAAGACAACGGTGTTTCAGAACATGCTGGTGTTTCGCCGCGAAAAGCGCGCCGCCTCGTCCCCGGTTATCAACACCCCAAAGGCAAAACCGGCCCCGCCCGTCGTCGCGGCAGCAAAACCAGCGTCATCGGATCTTGCAGCCGAATAGTTACTGAATATCTATGGCAAGGGCATGAATACGCCCGATCAGATCTGCGCCAAGGGCTGCATGAATGGTCCGATGCCGTGCAATTCGTGTTTTATCCGCCAAGGCAGGTGCCGCGATCACGATCCGCCAATGGCTTTCACCTGATCCGTCGTCGCCCGCATGGCCACGATGTTTTGCACTTTCGTTGATCACCTCAAGGTGAGTCGGCGATAATTTTTCCAATGCGGTGCGAATTTCTGTCTCGATTGCCATTATTTTATCCCTGCCCTCTTCAATCCTGTGCTGGGGGGTTTAAGGTCTGTTGTCCGAGTCGGAAAGGTGAGATGCACCATGAGAAAGAATGATCCCTTTGGTTTTGACATGTCTGTGTCGAGTTCGAAGAAAAAGAACCCGCGCGGTCGGCGCGGTATGTCCGGCGCGTCCGAAACCTCGACCCGTGTTTGCGATCACGAAGGGTGCGAGGAACGGGGCAAATATCGTGCGCCCAAATCGCCTGACGTGCTGGATGATTATTTCTGGTTTTGTCAGGAACACGTGCGGGAATATAACCTGAAGTGGAATTTCTTCGACAGCACGACCGAGGCCGAACTGGCCGCGCAAATGGACAAGGACCGCGTCTGGGACCGGCCTACAAAACCGTTCAAGCGCAGCGTGGAAGAACGTGCTTGGGCACGGCTGGGTGTTGATGACCCGCACCAGGTGCTGGGCCAGAACGCGACCCGTAACCCCGGCCGCGGTGCCGCCGTGGGGCGCAAACTGCCCGCCACGGAACGCCGTGCCATCGAAATACTGGATGCCAAGGATAACTGGTCGAAACCGGAGATTCGCAAAGCCTATAAATCGCTGATCAAGGTGCTGCATCCCGACATGAACGGCGGCGACCGCAGCCAGGAAGAACAGTTGGCAGAGGTCGTATGGGCCTGGGATCAGATCAAGGTCAGCCGCAATTTCCGCGACAAGACATAAAAGAACGGGCGCAGCAAATGCGCCCGTCAACCCTGTCTTGTGCTATCGGGATCAGTTGTCGATTTTGCGACGATAGAGATTCAGCTGCGACAATTGGCTCAGCTGTGAAATCGCCCGGTCATCGCGCGATATCAGGTCCTGGCGTCGGACAACCAGCAAAAGATGCGCGATAACTCCCACCCCGCACCATGTCAGCAGCACAAGTGGTTGCCCCAGGAAAACAGCAAGCAGCAACAATGGCCCCATGACCGATCCGGCAAGGGGCGCAATCAACGTGCCCGCTACAAAAGACGCCAGAAATGCAATCATCAAGCTGCCAGCAACGGCACGTAACATCCCGAAAAATCCTGCCTTGCCCATCCAGTCGCGCAACATGAACAATGCACCGCCACCTGCCAGCCCACCTGCGATGACGGCCCAATTATCCACGAACGTCGGCTCTGGTGGCAACGCACTGTTCCCGCTCAAAGAAG
>NZ_CBFIBD010000010.1:0-70450 GCF_965660735.1 Yoonia sp. | reverse complement strand
ATCGCGGCAGCCCTCGATATGGCATTGCGGGTCTTGACCACCGATGCCGCCAGCCCGACGGAACCGGGTCGTGTGGTTCCCGCGGCGCTGCCGTATCCGGTCTTGTATGCGCGGTGGATGGCTGCTGGCAGTATGGCGCCGGGGCTGATTGCGCATCTGCCAAAGGCGATCGCATGGGCCGATGTGGTGCATTTGACCGCAACCTACAGTTTTCCGACCTTGCCGGTGCTGGCGCTGGCAAGGTTGATCGGGCGCCCCGTCGTGTGGTCGCCGCGCGGTGCGCTTCAGGCAACGCAAGTCTGGTCTGATGCGCCGCGCAAAGCCCACAAGCGCCAGTTTGAAAGGCTCGCACAAGTCTTGCGGCCCAATGCCACCGTGCTGCATGTGACAGCACCGGCAGAGGCGCGCGACAGCGTGGCCCGCCTGTCCGGCATTCAAACCGCCTGTATTCCGAACTGTGTGGCGATTCCGACGATCAAGCCAAAGATGCAAACGCAAGAAGTGCGGCTTCTCTATATCGGGCGCCTGCATCCCAAAAAGGGGGTAGAGCGCCTGTTTGACGCCATGCCAAAGCTGCCCGACACCGTGCGGCTGGATGTCTATGGCGCTGGCAATCCTGCCTATGTCGCAGGTCTGCAGGCCCGCGCGGCTACATCCGGCGGGCGCATACGCCTGCATGGGCATGTGGACGGTCCGGCAAAGGCCGCGGCCTTTGCGCAGGCCGATCTGTGCGTTCTGCCCAGCTATTCGGAAAATTTCGGTATCGTCGTGGCCGAGGCGCTGGCCTACGGCGTGCCAGTGCTGACGACGGTTGCGACCCCGTGGGAAGCGCTTGACCGCGTCGGATGTGGGCGGTGTGTCGATCTGGATCAGATGCCGCTGGCGCAGGTGATCACGGACATGTTGCAGGCCGATCTGACCGCGATGGGGGCCTCAGGACGTGCATGGATGGCGCGGGATTTTTCGCCACAAGCGATGACCGATGCTTTTGTGGCGCTTTATGCAAGGCTCGCTCAGGGGCGCGGCGCGTTGGTGTCCGCATGACAGCCCGTCTGGACATCACCGCCAACAGGCGTTGTCGCAAATACAGTCGCCGCACGCAGGTTGCTCGGGTGGTTTGGGCGCTTTGCCTGCCGCTGTTCCGGTTCAGCCCGCGCCCGCTGTGGGGCTGGCGGGTGTGGCTGTTGCGGCGGTTCGGCGCGCGGGTGGGGCGCTGCGCGCATCTGCATCCGACAGTGCGCATCCTGATGCCGTGGAACCTGACGATTGGTGATCAGGTCACCATCGGGGATCGGGCGATCCTTTATGCGCTGGGGGCGATCACGATCGGCGACAGGGCGACGGTGTCGCAATATGCCCACCTTTGCGCGGGCACCCATGACGCCAGCGACCCCGCGCGTGCGCTGCGCAGGCTGCCGGTAAGTATCGGGACTGACGCATGGGTTTGCGCCGATGCATTTGTCGGTCCGGATGTGCGGATCGGGGCAAATGCGATCCTTGGGGCGCGTGCGGTGGCGATGCGTGATCTGCCAGCCGGATGCACCGGCGTCGGCAATCCGATGCGCGTGATTGGACAAAAGGAAGAGCCATGAAAATTTCGGTCGTGACAGCGGTTTTCAATGGTGGTGATACCCTGCCCCGCGCGGTGGGCAGCCTGTGCAGCCAGACCCATAACGATGTCGAACACGTCGTGCAGGATGGTGGATCAACCGATGGCACGCTGGCTTGGCTGCGGGCGTATGGGCATCCCGGCATGACGCTGGTGTCGGCGGCGGACAGCGGGATATATGACGCCATCAACGCCGGTATTTCGCGGGCGTCAGGTGATGTGATCGGCTTGCTTCATGCCGACGACTATCTGGCGGACGCCGATGTGCTGGCCCGCGTCGCTGCGGTGTTTGCGGATCCGGCTATCGACGGCGTTTATGGCGACCTGCAATATGTGTCGCGCGATGATGATACGCGCGTGATCCGGCACTGGTCGGCGGGTGTCTATACACCTGACCGGCTGCGCCGTGGCTGGATGCCGCCGCACCCCACACTTTACCTGCGGCGCGAAGTTTTCACCCGCTGGGGGCTTTACGATACCAGCTATCGGATTGCCGGGGATTATGACGGGATGTTGCGCTGGCTGACCACGGGGCAGGTTCGGCTGGCCTATATCCCGCATGTGATGGTGCAGATGCGGCTGGGGGGTGTCAGCAATCGGTCGCTGGCACAACTGCTGCGCAAAAGCCGCGAGGATTACCGTGCGATCCGGCAAAACGGTGTCGGGGGCGTTGGCACGCTGATGGCCAAGAATCTGACCAAGCTGCCGCAATACCTGTCACGACAAGCATAGCGCAAGGCCCTTCAGACTGTCAGGACTGAACCGCGATCTGCCGCAAGACGAGGTCGATCATCCGGTCGATATCGGCAAAAGGAACCCCGGCGCCGGTCTGATCCAAACCCAAGAGAACGATACCGTGCACAGATGAAAATATCGCACGTGTCAAAAGCGCCAGTTCCAGTGCGTCACGCTCGGGAAAGATCATGACCAGAGGATCCGAAATATGGGTCAAAAGGCGCTCTGTCTGCGCGCGATACCAATCCGGTGCCGCCGGATCACAGAGACGTTCCGCATCAAACAGCGCCCGCCAGGTCAGATGATTGTCCGCAGCAAAGCGGTGATAGGCATGGCCCATGACGATCAACTGTTCCACCGGGTCTTGTGGCGCTGCGGCCAGCGCTGCGGCCAAATCACCCCCCAGTTTATCAAATGTGCGCGCATTCACGGCCTGCACGATTTCGGACACATCATCGCACACAGTGTGAATATCTTCGACCGCGCATCCCGCCGCTGCCGCCAGATCGTGGGCGCACAGGGCGTGCAGACCTTTTTCAGCAATTATCTGCTGTGCGCATTGCACCAGTTTTTCCCGTAGTGCATCGCGTCTTTGTGTCACTGTGCCTGCCATGGTTTCCCTCTGTTCGACGATGTCGCGCCTGACAAGCGTCCGCCGCGACCGATAGGTCCGTCAGGTCTTGACCGGTGCGCCGCCTGCAAAAGTGTTCACCCCGTGATAGCTGATCGGCGCCTCCTGCATTTGCAGGTGCAGACCATCGCAGGTGTAGGGATGG
This sequence comes from Yoonia sp., assembly GCF_965660735.1. Lineage (GTDB taxonomy): Bacteria > Pseudomonadota > Alphaproteobacteria > Rhodobacterales > Rhodobacteraceae > Yoonia. The sequence continues at coordinate 67,330 of NZ_CBFIBD010000010.1, read as the reverse complement.
GCGCGGGCCAGATCCTCGTCGAATTCAATGCCCAGACCGGGGGCTGTCGGCACGCGAATATAGCCGTTTTCGACTGTGATGGACCCTTTGATCAGATCACGATGAAACGGTGTTTCAATCGTTTCGGCCATCAGGATGTTCGGGATCGATGCGGCCAGTTGCACATTCGCAGCCCACTCGACCGGCCCGGCATAAAGATGTGGTGCGATTTGTGCGTTATACACCTCGGCCATGGCGGCGATTTTCTTGACCTCCCAGATGCCACCGGCGCGGCCAAGGGCGGGTTGCAGTATTGTTGCAGCACCCGATCGCAGCACAGGCGCGAATTCCGCCTTGGTCGTCAGCCGTTCACCTGTCGCAACGGGCACGCCTACGGCACCGGCGACCTTGGCCATTTCATTGACGTTATCGGGTGGGATCGGTTCCTCGTACCATAGCGGATCATAGGGGGCGATAGCACGCCCCAGCCGGATCGCGCCGCCGGTGCTGAATTGCCCATGGGTGCCGAACAGCAGATCTGCACGGTCGCCCACCGCATCGCGAATCGCCTTGCAGAACGCGACCGACAGCGCAATGTCGGGCCGCGACGGCATATGCCCACCGCGCATCGTATATGGCCCGGCGGGGTCGAATTTCACCGCAGTATATCCCTGTTCCACCATATCGCACGCGACCCCGGCGGCCATTTCAGGGCTCGCCCAGAAATCGGGCAACGGATGGCTGGGGCCGGGGTAAAGATATGTATACGCGCGGATACGGTCGTTCATCCGCCCGCCGATCAGCGCGTGCACGGGGCGGTCGCGGTCCTTGCCCAGAATGTCCCAACAGGCGATTTCAAGACCCGACCACGCGCCCATGACCGTCAGGTCAGGCCGCTGGGTGAACCCCGACGAATAGACGCGGCGGAACATCAGTTCGATGTTTTCGGGATTTTCGCCCGCCATGTGGCGTTCGAACACATCGGTAATCACAGCCTTCATCGCCGCAGGCCCGACGGATGAGGCATAGCATTCGCCATAGCCGACGATGCCGGTATCGGTTGTGACCTTGGGAATGATCCAATAGCGCCCACCCCATCCGGGGGCAGGCGGGGCGGTGACGATGATATCAAGATCGGCGAGTTTCATAGCCTGCCTTCTGTTGTGCGCTCAATCAAATACGATCACGTTGCGCTTGGCGCTGCCGGTCTTGGTGTCGGCAATAGCGTCGTTGATCTGTTCCAGCGTCCAGCGGCCTGAAATCAGCTCGTCCAGCTTCAGGCGGCCCTGTGCATACAGATCGACCATCCATGGAATATCCCGTGCGATGACAACATCGCCCATCTTGGACCCGACCATGCCTTGGCCGGTCGCGGCCATCATGACGGGTTCATAAGATGCCATCGCGCCGGAATGGGGCATCCCCACCATGATGACCTTGCCGCCATTCGCCAGATATTGCGGCGCCTGTTCATAGGCCGGCGTTGCGCCGACGGTGACAAATACGGCGTCCGCCCCGCGCCCCATTGCTTGTTTGGCCGCGCGCCATGGCTTCTCGGTTGTCGCCAGCACGCCGTCGGTCGCACCGAAGTCGCGTGCAATGGCCAGTTTTTCCTCGGACATGTCCACCGCCACGATCCGGCGCGCCCCTGCGATGCGCGCGCCCTGGATCGCGTTCAGCCCAACGCCGCCTGCGCCGATCACGACCACATCCTGACCCGCGCGCAGGCCGGCGGCATTCACGACGGCCCCGACGCCCGTAATGACACCGCAGGCCAGCAGCGATGCGGCCTCCATCCCGATGCCTTCGGGTAGTTTCACGATCTGGCTTTGGTTCACGACGACACGTTCGGCAAAACCGCCGGTGTGCATGGCCTGATGCAACGGCCCGCCATCTGCGGCCGTCAGTGGCCCGCTGGCCATGTCACTTTCGCACGATACCGGCTTGCCGCCTGCACAGGACGGGCAGGTTCCGCAGGACCGGATCAGCGTCACAACGACCCCGTCACCGATGCTGATACCCCGCACACCTTCGCCAACGGCGCTGACATGGCCGGCAGCCTCGTGGCCATAAACGGCCGGAAGCGTCCCACCCCAGCCCCCGTCGATATAGGAAATATCCGAATGGCAGATCGCACAGGCACGCAGCGTCACCTCGACTTCGCCCATCTGCGGGGCGGCAAGTGTGACGGTTTCGATCTGCAAGGGCTGCCCGAAGGCACGGCAAACGGCGGCTTTGATTTGTGGCATTGGCGGGCCTATGGTCAGGTGTTGCTTTACGCTACCCTGTGAAATTGGCCTGCAATGCGCAAGTGCCGTTCGTCACGCAGCCCGGGCTTTTGCGGGCCCAGCGGTTTGCACAAAGACGAAGATACAGCCGATCGTCAGGACCGCGGATAAAAGGAATGGTGCGCCGGGCATGTAGAACGGGGTTGTCGGCGCGGTGAAGTACCAGAACGTCTGCGTCACGATCAACGGTGCCGCAATCGTCGCGACCGCATTGATCGAGGTGACAGTGCCTTGCAGTTCGCCTTGCTGGTTGTCGGCGGCGGTGCGCGACATGATCCCCTGGAGAGCAGGCCCGGCGATGGACCCAAGCGCCGTCAACGACGTCAGTGCCAATGCGACCCAGCCATTGGTCACGAATGCCAGCAACACAAAGGCCACCACATCAATCGACAACCCCAAGATCACCGCGCGGCGTTCCCCGATCCGGTTCAGGATGGGCCGGATCAGCACCCCCTGCACAATTGCAATCCCGATGCCGAACAGACCCAGCGACACCCCGATCATCCCCGGACCCCAGCCAAAACGTTCCACCCCGAAATAGGCCCAGACGCCCGGATAGACGAAAAACGCCACTGTGTAGACAAAGGTGATCAGCATCAGCCGTTTCAACCCCGGCAGTGCGCCGATATTGGCGAATGCCCCCAGCGGGTTGGCGCGCTGCCACTGGAACGGGCGGCGGATGCGGTCGGTGACGGTTTCGGGCAGGATGAAATAGCCGAACACCGCATTGGCCGCCGCCAATATGGCCGCTGCCCAGAACGGCGCGCGCGTGCCGTATTCCGCCAACAGCCCGCCGATCAGCGGCCCCAGCACAAAGCCCACGCCAAAACCTGCACCGATCAGGCCGAAGTTCGCTGACTTCTCCTCGGGTTTGGAAATGTCGGCCATATAGGCGGCTGAGGTGGATTGCGTCGCCGCCGTGATCCCGCCGATGATGCGCCCGATGATCAACAGCCAGATCGTGTGGGCCAGCGCCATCAGCACATAGTCCAGTGCCATGATTACCAGCGATACGATCAGCACCGGGCGGCGTCCGTAACGGTCCGACAGGCTGCCAAGGGTCGGGCCGAACAGAAACTGCATCGCGGCAAAGATCGTGGCCAGTATCCCGCCCCACACGGCGGCACGGGCGATGCCTGCGCCTTCGACCTCTTGAATCAGGGCGGGCATCACGGGCATGATCAGGCCAATGCCCATGGCGTCGATCACGACGGTAATCAGGATGAACAGAACGGGCAGGCGGTTTTTCATGACGTGCAGCGTTAAACCGTCCGGTTTACTTTGCAAGCCCTGATGTCATCACCCCGCGATCCGGATCAAATGCGCAGCAAGGCCTGCCGGATCGGACAGGAACGGTGAATGCGATGTGGGCATTTGCGTTATCGTCTCGGCTGGCCAGCCGGCGGTCATGGTCACCTGAAATTCGGGTGGAATGGTTCTGTCATCCGAGCAGCGGATGTAGTGGCGCGGCAGGTCGAGCGTTGGCACCATTGGTGTTTCCTGCGGCAGGATCGGCTGCGGACAGAGTTGCGCCACGGCCCATTCCGCCCGGTCGCGGGGGACATCGTGATAGAACTTGTCCGCGGCCTGCGATGGATCGACAGAAAATGTCACCCTGTCCGCATCCACGATAATCGCATCCAGCAGCGGCTGACTGGGGGCCATCCGGCGCATATCGGCCAGCGATTTTCCCGCCATCGGCACATAGGCGCAAAGATAGACCAGCTTGCTGATCTTTTCGGGCGCAAGGTTTGCCGCTGCGGTGATCGGATAACCGGCCATGGAATGGCCGACCAGCACCACGGGCGTGTCGATCGCATCGACAATGGCGCGGGCATAAAGGTCAAGTGTCACATCACCGGGGGGTGTCGTGTCAGACCCGTGCGACGGCAGGTCAATCGCGCGGGCGGTGTGGCCCGCAGCCCGCAAATGTGCGATTACGTCATCCCAGCACCATGCCCCATGGCACGATCCGTGGATCAGCAGAAAATCAGACATGGCCGGTCTCTTTCAAGAACTGGTTCAGGATATCGGCATACCCTTGGGGGTTTTCCGCGCAGGGCAGGTGGCCCACGCGCGGCATCAGCCTGAACTGTGATCCGGGGATCAGATCGACGGTTTCGCGCACCAGATCGGGCGGTGTCGCGCCATCATCTGCCCCCGCAATGCCCAGCGTCGGCAGGCGCAGTCCGCTGGTGGGGGTATAGAAATCAGTGCCCGCAATGGCCGCACTGGTGCCCGCATATCCCTGCGCGGGGGTGGTGACCAGCATGTCTTGCCAAGGTTTCATAGCCGGCGTGCCGTAGAAATCGCGCCCGAACCAGCGCTGCATGACGCTGTCGGCCATCGCATCCAGCCCCTTGGCATTCACCATGTCGATCCGGTCCTGCCACATCTGGGGGCTGCCGATCTTGGCGGCGGTATTCGAAAGCACCATGGCCCGGATAATGTCTGGCCGTTTGATCGCCAGGCCCTGCGCCACCATCCCGCCGACCGACAGGCCTACGAACATGGCGTCGCGGATTTCCAGCGCGTCGCAGATCGCCTCGGCGTCGCTGATCAACTGGCCCATCGTATAAGGCGCATCGGGCACATCCGATTGCCCGTGCCCGCGCATGTCATAGCGCACGATCCGCAGGCCGGCGGGCAAAAGCGGCACAACGCCGTCCCACAGATGCAGGGTGGTCCCCAAAGAATTGGCGAACATGATCGTCGGGGCATCCGCGTCTTGCACCCCATCCACGCGCACATTCAGCGCGACACCGTCACGGTTGATTTTCATCGGAACTCTCCTCAGGAAAAGTGTAATCCCTGCCGGGCGTCATGGCAGGGTGTCCAGCGCCAGTTTGAACACATCCGCATCCACATTGCCGCCCGTGGCAACTGCGACAACCGCATCACCGCTGAATGCATCCGGATGAAACAATGCCGCCGCCAACGCCACCGCCCCGCCGGGTTCCAGCACGATTTTTAGCCGGTCAAACGCCAGCCCGACCGCGCGCAGGGCCTCATCTTCGGTCACGACCACGCCGGCACCGCAATGGGCCTGCATGATCGGAAAGGTCAGATCACCCGGTTGCGGCGTGATGATCGCATCGCAAAGCGACCCTGACAGCCGCGCGTTGCGCAGGATCAGGCCCGCCGCGAGCGACCGGGTCACATCGTCGAACCCTTCGGGTTCAACGGGCCGCACCCGCATGTCAGGCGCATCCGCTGCCAGCGCCAGCGCGATGCCTGATGTCAGGCCCCCACCGCCACAGCACACCGCCACCTCTGCATCCGTAATCCCAAGTGCGGTCATGTCTTGCGCAATCTCCAGCCCGCATGTGCCTTGGCCCGCGATCACCTGCGGTTCGTCATAGGGTTTGATCAGTGTCAGCCCGCGTTCGCGCGACAGGCGCGCGCCGATTTCGTCGCGGTTCTCGGTTGCGCGGTCATATAGCACCACCTCGGCCCCGAGCGCCCGGGTATTGGCGATTTTCACTGCAGGCGCATCGGCGGGCATGATGATGACCGCAGGCGCGCCGTGGGTGCGTGCGGCAAGGGCCACGCCCTGTGCATGGTTGCCGCTGGAAAACGCGATGACGCCAGCCTTGCGTGCTGCATCGGACAGGGCGGATACCGCCGACCAGCCGCCGCGAAACTTGAATGAACCTGTGTGTTGCAGGCATTCGGGTTTGACGAAAACGCGCCGCCCGGCGATGTCGTCCAGAAAGGGCGAGGTCAGGATCGGGGTGTGCCGCGCGTGCCCCTGCAACCGCACCGCAGCGGCGCGGATCATGTCGATATTCATTGCATTTTCTCCAGCCATGCATGCAGCGCGGCAAGCGCCTGTGGTTCGTCCAGGAATGGCACATGGCCCCGATCAGGCACATCGACCCTGATCATGTCAGGGCGGCGGCGGGCCATTTCATCGGCGGTTTCAGGCGTCAGAAGGTCTGAATTTGCCCCGCGGATCAATGCAAGGGGCAACCCCTCCAGTGCGTCGAACAGCGGCCAAAGGTCGGGCGGGGGGGTGTCCTGGCTGGCCAGCACCGCATCGCGTAATTTCGGGTCATAGCGGATGCGCAGGCCGTCCGGTGTCTCTTCGTAATGGGCGCGGACCTCGGCCAGCCAGCGGTCCATCGGGACGTGCTTGAAATGGGTCCATGCCTGATCACGGAATGCGGCGGCTTCTGCATAAGTTTTCTGGGCCGGGTTGCGCCCGATATAGGCCTTGATCACATCCAGCCCCTTGTCGGAAATCTCTGGTCCGATGTCGTTCAGCGCCACGCCCAGCAATCTGTCCTTGGCCGTTGCGGCCAGCATCATCGCAACCAGCCCGCCGCGTGATGTGCCAAGGATCGCGGCGCGTTCCAGCCCCAGATGATCCATCAGCGCCACCACATCCGCCGCTTCCTGAGGGACGGTATAGGTTGCGGGATCAGCCAGGTCGGATTGTCCGCGACCACGGTAATCGGGCCGGATCAGGCGCACCGGCAGATGCGGGGCGACATGGTCGAAATCCGCGCCGTTGCGCGTCAGCCCGGCCAGCGCCATCACCGGCAGGCCGTTGCCTTGATCGGTATAATGCAGCGCCAAGCCGTCATCGCTTTGATAGGTGGGCATCAGGCAAGCTCCGGTATGGTGGTCAGGTCAGGCAGGACATGGTGGGGTTGCGCATAAAGCCGGTCCATCGGTTCACCGGCGCGGTTCACCCAGGCGGTCTGAAACCCGTAACCGGCAGCCCCTGCCGCATCCCAGCCATTCGAGGACACGAACAGCACCGCGTCCTGCGCGCAGCCGAAATGCCCGCCCACCAGATCATAGACACGGGTGTGGGGTTTGAAGATGCCGACGCTTTCCACCGACAGCACCGCATCCAGCAGATCGCCGATGCCCGCCGACTGCACCGCGCCGTCCAGCATCGCCGGGCTGCCATTGGACAGGATCGCGGTTTTCAGCCCCCTGTCCCTGAGTGCGGCCAGCATGGCGGGCACCTCGGGGTAGGCGGCCAGTTCCCAGTAAAGCTCTAACAGACGGGTGCGGGTTGCGGTGCCCGTCACGCCATTTGCCTCCAGTGCCCAATCAAGGCCGTCCTGCGTGACCTGCCAGAAATCGCAGTGCTGCCCGGCCACGGCGCGCAGCCATGTGTATTGCAACTGTTTCAACCGCCAGTCGCGGGCAATCGCCGGCCAGACGTGTTGCAACACGGCATGTTCGGGTTCCCTGGCCGCTTGCGCCGCTGCCGCGCCCACATCGAACAATGTGCCATAGGCATCGAAAACGCAGGTGGTGATTGGCATGATACGGCCTCTTTTCGTTTCGGCGTCAGCTTGTCACGGCCCGGCCCCGGCGAAAAGGGGAAACCTGTTTGCAAACCTGTTTCAGCTTCCCTAGCCTGCGCCATTCAAATGAATCAAACGAAAGGCCAGACCAATGAGCGAGGCAAAATCAGGCGACACAGTTCGCATCAACTACACCGGGACACTGAAAACCGGCGAGACATTCGACAGTTCCGAAGGGCGCGACCCGCTGGAATTCGTGGTCGGTTCGGGCCAGATCATTCCGGGCCTTGACGCCGCAATCCCCGGCATGGCCGTGGGCGACACCAAAAAGGTCGAAGTGCCCTGCACGCAGGCATATGGTGAAACCAACCCCGACGCGCTTCAGTCCGTGCCGCGCGCTGAGATTCCCGACAATATCCCTCTGGACCTAGGCACGCAGTTGCAGATGCAGACGCCGCAAGGGCAGGTAGTGCAGGTCGTCGTGGCCGAAGTGACCGAAGAAGAGGTCACGCTGGATGCCAACCATCCGCTGGCCGGCAAGGATCTTGTGTTCGATATCGAGGTCGTGGGCGTCGATGCAGCCTGATCCGGCATCCTGAACAAGGCGGCAGGGGGCGCAACAGCGCGCCCTGCCTTTTTATTCCAGATGTTCTGGCTGTGGCATGCCCAGCACATGATAGCCGCCATCGACGCGAATGATTTCGCCGGTGGTGCAGGCTCCTGCATCTGACGCCAGATAGACCGCCGTGCCGCCCACCGCCTCTAACGTGGCATTCGACCGCAAGGGCGCATTCTGGTCGGCATGTTTGTAGGTCTTGCGCGCCCCGCCAATCGCCGCCCCGGCAAGGGTTTTCATCGGTCCGGGGCTGATCGCGTTGACGCGAATGCCCTGCGGGCCCAGATCGTTGGCCAGATAGCGCGTCGCACTTTCCAGCGCGGCCTTGGCCACACCCATGACATTGTAAAACGGTGTGACGCGGTTCGACCCCTGATAGGTCAGCGTCAGCAATGTGCCGCCATCGGGCATCATCTGTGATGCGCGCCTGGCTACATCGATAAAGGAATAGCACGAAATCGTCAGCGAATTTTGGAAATTGGCGCGGCTTGTGTTGGTGAACCGGCCTGTCAGTTCGGTCTTGTCGGAAAAGGCGATTGCGTGGACCACGAAATCAAGACGGCCCCACCGATCCTTGAGCAGGGCAAAGGCCGCGTCCATGCTGGCGTCGTCTGTCACATCCACATCCACCATGATGTCCGACCCGAGCGATTGCGCCAGTGGTTCCAGACGCTTGCCAAAGGCCTCGCCCTGATAGGTAAAGGCAAGTTCAGCCCCCGCCTCTGCCATCGCCTTGGCGATGCCCCATGCGATGGACCGTTCATTCGCCACGCCCATGATCAGACCGCGTTTGCCCTGCATTGTGATGGTCATGGCCTATCCCTGAAATTTCGAAAGCAGCATAGACCCGTTTGTGCCGCCAAACCCGAATGAATTTGTCATCACCGTATCAAGCCCCGCGTTATCCACCCGCACTGTGGCAATCTCGGCCGGGTCCAGTGCAGGGTCGAGCGTTTCGACGTTGATCGACGGCACGATGAAATCGTCGCGCAACATCAGCAGGCAGTAAATCGCCTCTTGTGCGCCCGTGGCACCTTGGCTGTGGCCGGTCATGGATTTGGTGGAACTGATCGGCGGGGTGTTGCCTTGGCCAAAGACGCGGCGCACTGCCTCTACCTCGCCCACGTCGCCGACGGGGGTCGATGTGCCGTGCGCGTTGATATAGCTGACTTTGCGGTCTGCGGGCAGGGTTTCCAATGCCAGCCGCATTGCACGTTCGCCACCTTCACCCGAAGGTGCGACCATATCGTGCCCGTCGGATGTGGCAGCATAGCCCGTAACCTCGGCATAGATTTTCGCGCCACGTGCCTGGGCGTGTTCCAGGCTTTCCAGCACGACAATGCCGCCACCGCCTGCGATGACAAAGCCGTCGCGCCCCGCGTCAAAGGCGCGCGATGCCTTTTCCGGCGTGTCGTTGTATTTGCTCGACATCGCACCCATCGCGTCGAACAGGCACGACAGGGTCCAGTCCAGCTCTTCGCCGCCGCCTGCGAACATGACGTCCTGTTTGCCCATCATGATCTGTTCGGCCGCGTTGCCGATGCAGTGCAGGCTGGTCGAACAGGCCGACGTGATGGAATAGTTGATGCCCTTGATCTTGTAGGCCGTCGAAAGGTTGGCTGACACGGTGGACGACATGCATTTGGGCACGGCAAAGGGGCCGATCCGCTTGGTCGCGCCTGTTTGCGTGACGACGTTATGTGCAGCGAACATTGCCGAGGTCGATGGCCCGCCTGACCCTGCGACCAATCCGGTGCGCGGGTTCGAAATGATGCTGGCATCAAGCCCGGCATCGGCAATTGCCTGCCCCATCGCGATATGCGCATAGGCAGCACCCGGCCCCATGAAGCGCAGCGTGCGTTTGTCCACATGGTCGGCCACGTCGATTTTCAGTGTGCCGGCGATCTGGCTGCGAAAGCCATGTTCCGCCATTTCGGGGCTGGCCACCACCCCGGACTTCCCGGCCTTCAGGGCTTCGGTGACTTCCCCGGCATTATTACCGATGGGCGAAACGATCCCAAGACCAGTGACGACGACACGGCGCATTGGCGCACTCCTTGTTTGTGGGGGTCAGCTTTCTGACAGCGCGACTTTCATGTCGGTCACCTGATAGATGACATCTCCGTCGGCCTCAACAATTCCGTTGGCGACACCCATGGTCAGCCGACGGCTTTGCACGGCCTTGGTGAAATCCACCCGATAGGTCAGCATCTTGCGGTCGGGGCGCACCATGCCTGTCAGTTTGACTTCGCCGACGCCCAGGGCATACCCGCGCCCCTGCCAGCCCCGCCAGCCAAGATTAAACCCTGTCAGCTGCCACAGCCCGTCCAGCCCCAGACAACCGGGCATGATCGGGTTTCCGGGGAAATGACATTCAAAAAACCAGAGATCGGGCGTGATATCGAACTCTGCGACAACATGTCCTTTTCCATGGGCGCCGCCATCGGCCGAAATATCGGTGATGCGGTCCATCATCAGCATCGGTGGTGCAGGCAGTTGCGCATTGCCCGGGCCGAAAAGCTCGCCCTGGGCGCATTTAAGCAACGCTTGCTTGTCGAAACTGGTGGGATATTGCGCCATTCGGATCGTCTCATTCTTGTCTGCTGCGTTACATGACCTCTAGCATCTCGGGCTTTGCAAGGGCAAGTGCGCGCGGCATCGGCATGTTTTCATTTGATCCCGTGGCGTTTAATGCCATATTACATTGCCAAAGCAGCAAAAGAGCGACCATGACCGATATCGCAACAGAACGCAGTTCAAATTGGCTGGCCGGGGCTGGCCTGCGGCCGACCCGACAGCGCCTGACGCTGGCCAGTCTTCTGGTTGGTGACGGTCAGAACCGCCATGTCACGGCGGAAAGCCTGTTCGATGCGGCGTCGCAAGCGGGCGAAAAAGTATCGCTGGCCACGGTCTATAACACGCTGCGTGCCTTTTGTGATGCCGGCCTGATGCGGGAAATCACCGTTGATGGCTCCAAAAGCTATTTTGACACGAATATGACCGACCACCCCCACTTTTACTGGGAAGACAGCGCCAGCCTGACTGACGCTCCGGTGGAAGAGCTGGAAATTCGTCGTTTGCCACATGCGCCTGACGGTGCCGAAATCGCATCGGTTGATGTGGTGATCCGCCTGCGCCGCACCTGAGCAGCGGACCGGTGGCCTGCCCCTAGAACCACTGGCCCGGTTCGATCAGCCCCAGATCAAGAAGTTGCTGCGAATGCCAGCTGAAGCGCAGACTGCCGGGCCAATGAAAACCGGTAATGTCTTCGCGGCTGCCGGGGTTGCGGCGCAGTGCCTTTGCCGTCCGAAATGAGCACACCGCCGCAGTTGGGCTGTGGTGCCAAGGGCAGGCAAATGTGTTGTATTCCGGCATATTGAACAGGCGGTCTGCGCCCATTTCCAATCCCGGACGGGCGCGGAACACCGCAGCGCGATCAATGCGGCGGCGATCCCACGGCACATGTTCTTCGAAACGCCACCGTAACCCGCCAAAAACATCCATTTGCCGGTCCAGCGCAACACCGCGGGTGTCATGGCGGGCCAGGGCGTAATAGCCGGTCTGGTCGAAATGCGCGTCATCGCGTGACACGCCGTCGGGTCCCGTCGCCAGATCGGCGGCATATAAATCAACAACCTGACACATGACGGTGTCGCGTCGTTCTTCGGTCACAAACGCAGTCAGTTCAGGCAGGCTGCGTGTTTCGCAGAACGGGAAATACAGGTATTCCGCGTTGTAGCCGTAATAGAGCCACTGCCCGGGTGCCGCCTTGATCGCGGCATTCACAATCTGTTCCAGCGCATCGTCCCGGGTGACGTCATAATCGACGCGTCGCACCCGATCGCCAAGTGTGGGCAGACCCCTTTCGGGATCACAGAACAGGATGATTTGCGCGAAACCGGCGTTTTCGTGATGGGTGATCGTGCTTGCCACCTCGACGTCATCCTCGACCAGGATCAGCGCGACCGGCCCTGTGGCAAGGGCGTTGCGGCGATCGGCGACTAGGGCGGGCAGGTCTGGATAATGCATATGTGTCCATGGATGTTCAGGCGCGCTGCAAATTCGATCAAATCGCCTTGCATTGCAAGCCTGCACCGGGCCGGTTAGAAGGCCTTGAACCCGACCACCCGCAAAGAGCATTCCCATGTCCGCGCCCAAGAAGCTTTATATCAAGACCTACGGCTGCCAGATGAACGTTTACGACAGCGAACGCATGGCCGAGGCGCTGGGCGGCAAGGGCTATGTCCAGACGGATACGCCGGGCGACGCTGATATGATCCTGCTGAACACCTGCCACATCCGCGAAAAGGCCGCCGAAAAGGTGTATTCCGAACTGGGCCGGTTCAAGGGACTGAAGGCGGAAAATCCCAACCTGAAGATCGGCGTGGCAGGCTGCGTGGCCCAGGCCGAAGGGGAAGAGATCATGCGCCGTCAGCCGCTGGTCGATCTGGTCGTCGGCCCGCAAAGCTATCACCGGCTGCCCGCGATGGATGATGCGGTGCAGACGGGCGCCAAGGCGCTGGATACTGATTTTCCCGAGGACGACAAGTTCGACACGCTCAAAAGCCGCCCCAAGGCCAAGCGCGGCCCGACGGCGTTTCTGACCGTGCAGGAAGGCTGCGATAAATTCTGCGCGTTCTGCGTGGTGCCCTACACCCGCGGGGCAGAGGTGTCGCGCCCCGCCGACCGAATTATCCGCGAAGCGCGTGAACTGGTCGATGCGGGCGTGCGCGAGATCACGCTTTTGGGGCAGAACGTGAACGCCTATCACGGTCACGAGCAGGGGCTTGCCGGCCTGATCTGGGAAATGGACAAGATTGATGGCCTGGAACGCATCCGTTTCACCACCAGCCATCCGAACGACATGGATCAGGCGCTGATCGACGCGCATGGGACCTGTGACAAGCTGATGCCCTATCTGCATTTGCCGGTGCAATCGGGGTCCGACCGCATCCTCAAGGCGATGAACCGCAAACACACTGCAGAAAGCTATCTGCGCCTGATCGAACGCATCCGCACAGCACGGCCCGATTTGCTGCTGTCGGGTGATTTCATCGTGGGTTTCCCCGGTGAAACCGATCAGGATTTCGAGGACACGCTGCAACTGGTCCGCGACGTGCATTACGGGCAGGCCTATTCGTTCAAATATTCCACCCGCCCCGGCACCCCTGCCGCCGAAAAGCCGCAATTGCCCGAGGATGTGATGAACGATCGCCTGCAACGCCTGCAGGCCTTGCTGCGCGAACAGCAGCAACAGACACAGGCCAGCATGGTGGGCCGCGACGTCAGTGTGCTGTTCGAAAAGGCGGGCCGCGAGGCCGGCCAGATGATCGGCAAATCCGAATATCTGCACGCCGTCTATGCCGATGCGCCGGCGGAGGTGCTTGGTCAGGTCCGCCGGGTCAAGATCGTGCAGGACAGCCCCAATTCCCTAAAGGGTGAATTGATCGGGTAATGTGGGTTGGACCCCGCCTTGCGGGGCAGTGTCTGCGCCGCTTGTGCCATTTTTGATGTGAAATTTGTGACAATTGCATCGTGGTGCTTGCGCCTGCCCGCATGACTTGCCACCTTGAGTGTCAAGACAGACTCAAAGGAGAGCTATGTGGCCACCGGTGCCCTGACCCCAACTGCCCAAGACGTCACCGAATCCCTGTTGGAATTTCCCGACAATTTCCTGTTGATCGATCTTTGCGGTGAATATGACCGCAACCTCACCACCATTGAAAACAGTCTGGGTGTGCAGATCCTGCGCCGTGGCAACCAACTGGCCGTCATCGGCGAAGAAGCGCCGCGCCGCGATGCTGTGGATGTTTTGCGCGCCTTGTATAGCCGGTTAGAGGCGGGACGTTCGCTGGACCCCGGCGATATCGACCGCGAACTGCGCATGGGGCCGGCGTCCGGGGCGGGTCCTGATGACCAGATCGAACTGTTCAAGGGCGAAACCGCGCGGGTCGAAATCAAGACACGCAAGAAACTGGTCGAGCCGCGCACCGACGCCCAAAAGGCCTATGTGAAATCGCTGTTTGACCATGAACTTGCGTTCGGGATTGGCCCGGCCGGTACCGGCAAGACCTATCTGGCCGTCGCGGTCGGTGTGAACATGCTGATCAGTGGCCATGTCGACAAGATCATCCTGTCGCGTCCGGCAGTCGAGGCGGGCGAAAAGCTGGGCTATCTGCCCGGCGACATGAAGGACAAGGTCGATCCTTACATGCAGCCGCTTTATGACGCGCTGAACGATTTTCTGCCCGGCAAGCAGGCCGCCAAGATGATGGAAGAAAAGGTGATCGAAATTGCGCCGCTGGCGTTCATGCGCGGGCGGACACTGTCGAACGCTTTTGTCGTGCTGGACGAGGCGCAGAACGCGACGACCATGCAGATGAAGATGTTTCTGACCCGTCTGGGCGAAGGATCCCGCATGGTCATTACCGGCGACCGCACCCAGATCGATCTGCCGCGCGGGGTGAATTCGGGGCTGTGGGATGCGGAACGGTTGCTGAAAAACATTCCCAAGATCAGCTTTAACTATTTCACATCCAAAGATGTGGTGCGCCACCCGCTTGTCGCCGCCATCATTGAAGCCTACGAGGCGGACGAGCCGCAGTGACCGTCGATTGTGTGATTGAGGATGGGCGTTGGGACGATATCGCAACCCTTGCGCAGACAGCGACGGACGCGACGCTGGAACGGCTTGGGCTGGAACCATCCGTCTTTGAAATCAGTGTCCTGGCCTGTGATGACATCCGAATCGCCGCCCTGAACGCCGATTTTCGTGACAAGCCGCAACCGACGAATGTGCTCAGCTGGCCATCGCAGGAACGTGGGGCCGCAGTGGACGGCGAAATGCCGCAGTCCCCCGCGCCGGGGCCTGACAATGAACTGGGCGATATCGCCATCGCCTATGACACATGCGCGCGCGAGGCGGCGGCGGCAGGCAAATCCATGGCCGATCACACGACCCATCTACTTGTTCACGGCACGCTGCATCTGTTGGGTTTCGATCACGAACGTGACCGTGATGCCACCCTGATGGAAGGGTTGGAAACAGAGATACTTGGCAAACTGGGTCTTGCTGACCCATATAGGGACTGACGGGGCCATGGGGCCCTTTGATGGTAAGGACGAAATGGGCGATACAGACGGCGCTTCATCTATCGCTGCGCAAAGCGCGCAAACCGATGAAACAGACACGCAGGATGATGGGTTCTTTGCCCGTATCCGCAATGTATTCACTCCGAACCCCGCCGATGACGCGGCAGAGCAACCCGTCCGCGAAATCACGCGACCAGCCGGATCCATGCTGGGTATGCTGAACCTGCGCCGCAAGCGGGTCGAGGATGTATCCGTTCCCAAGGCCGATATTGTCGCGGTGCCTGTCACGATTGCCAAGGATGAACTGGTCGAGGTGTTCCGCGAGAGCGGTCTGACACGTCTGCCGGTTTATGATGGTACGCTTGATACGCCCATCGGGATTGCAAACCTAAAGGATTTCGCACTGCTTCACGGGTTCAACGGCGATAGCCCGGAATTTGATCTGCGCGATATGTTGCGACCGCTTCTGTTCGTGCCCCCGTCGATGCCGTTGGGAGTGTTGTTGCAGAAAATGCAGGCCGAACGCATCCACATGGCCTTGGTGATCGACGAATATGGCGGCACCGATGGTCTGTTGACGATCGAAGACCTGATCGAACAGGTCGTTGGAGAGATCGAGGATGAACACGACATCGAAGAGGCGCAGAGCTGGGTGCTTGAACAATCCGGTGTCTACATGGTGCAGGCCCGCACCGACCTTGAGGATTTTGAGGCGGAAATTGGTATGGATCTGACCGCCCATGATGAAATTGACGAAGAAGAAATCGACACGCTTGGCGGGCTGGTCACGATGCTGGCCGGTCATTTGCCTGCCCGGGGCGAGGTGATCGTGCATCCGGACGGCGTGGAATTCGAAGTCGTCGATGCCGATCCGCGCCGGATCAAGCGGTTGCGCGTCTGCTTGCCCAGACGATCGGATGGCTGATACGCCTGCGCGCCTGATGGCGTTGCCGGGATGGTTGCGGTTTCTGGTGCTGGTCGGTGCCGGGGCCGTTGCCGGCCTAGGGCAGGCGCCCTTTGATCTTTGGCCCGCGACGATTGTCTCTTTGGCGATCCTGTTCGGTGTCCAGGCCCGCGCGGACACGACTAAAGTTGCGGTTTTCGCCGTCTGGTCATTTGGTCTGGGGTATTTCGGGTTCAGCCTGCGCTGGATCGTGGAACCCTTTCTGGTGGATGTCGCCCGGCATGGCTGGATGGCGCCCTTTGCACTGGTGCTGATGGCCGGCGGTGCTGCACTGTTCTGGGCCGTGGCGGGATGGCTGGCGCGACGGATGGCCCCCGGGGGGATGTTGTTCTTTGGGCTGATGCTGGTCTGGGCCGAGTTGACCCGGTCGCTTGTCCTGACGGGGTTTCCCTGGGCGCTGCTGGGCCACATCTGGGTGCCGACCGCGCTGGCGCAACTGGCCGCGTTCGGCGGTCCGCATTTGTTAACTCTGATCACCGTCCTGGCCGCGTGGTCGCTGGCTGCGGTGTGGCACAACAAGATTTTTCCGGGGCTGATCGTGCTAGCCGTACTGGGAGGGGGAGCGGCCTTCTTGCGCATAGGGCCGGCACCAGAGCCGCGTGCGGATGCGCCGCTTGTGCGCATCGTGCAGCCGAATGCGCCGCAGCACCTGAAATGGAATCCGGCATATCGCGATGTGTTTGTGAACCGTTTGGTTGATCTGACCGGACAAGGCGCAGTTCCTGATCTGGTCGTCTGGCCTGAAACGGCGGTGCCGACCTTGCTGAATTATATCCAGTCAGATCTGAGCCTGCTGGATGGCGCGGCCCGTGGTGCGCCGCTGGTCTTTGGCATCCAGCGGCAAGACGCGACCGGTGGGTTTTTCAACAGCATGGTGGTGATGGGGCCGGGAGGTGTGATCCGCGACATCTATGACAAACGCCATCTGGTGCCGTTCGGGGAATATATACCCGGTGCACGGTTGATCGCAGATATGGGTTTTACCGGCCTTGCCGGTCTGGTTGGCACGGGTTTTACCCCCGGCGCGCAGGAGGAGCACGTGATGATCCCGGGGATTGGTCCCGCGGTCCCGCTGATCTGCTACGAAGGTATCTTTGCCGAGGAAATCAATCGCGGGCCAGCGCGCCCGCGCCTGCTGTTGCTGATCACCAATGATGCGTGGTTCGGTCAGGCGGCAGGCCCCTATCAGCATCTGGCGCAAGCCCGGTTGCGCGCCATTGAACAGGGGCTGCCCATGGTGCGCGCGGCCAATACCGGCGTCAGCGCGATGATCGATGCAAAAGGGCGCATCATAGATCAGATTGCGCTTGGCGGGGTCGCGGCAATCGATGTGCGCTTGCCGCCCGTATTGCCGACACCGCCCTATGCCCGCTGGGGGGAGTGGCCGTTTGCTGCAGTGCTGATTTTGTTAACCTTTGTGTTCTATTTCAGGCGGTTCCGCTTTCCTGATTGACGCCATTGCCCGCAGCGCATAGACGATTGTCTGGTTCTGTCACAACGGCTTCCTGACGTGGCAGAGAAATTTCATTGGAGCACTTCCCCATGACACGACAAGACTACACGTTCACCTCGGAATCCGTGTCCGAGGGACACCCGGACAAGGTCTGTGATCGCATTTCGGATGCCATTCTGGACGCACTGCTGGCCGAAGAGCCAGAGGCGCGGGTTGCTTGCGAAACCTTTGCCACGACAAACCGGGTCGTCATCGGGGGAGAGATCGGGCTGGCCGATCAGGACAAGCTGCGCGATTATATGGGCCGCATCGACGAAATTGCGCGGGCCTGTATCAAGGATATCGGATATGAGCAGGACAAGTTCCATCACGCGACCTGCGAGATCACCAACCTGCTGCATGAACAATCCGCACATATCGCCCAAGGCGTGAATGCCCGTGCGGGCAAGGATGAAGGTGCCGGCGATCAGGGGATCATGTTCGGCTTTGCGACCAACGAAACCAAGGCGTTGATGCCTGCGCCGATCCAATATGCCCACGCCATCCTGCACCGTCTGGCCGAGGTGCGCAAATCCGGGCAGGAACCCACACTGCGCCCCGATGCCAAAAGCCAGATATCGCTGCGCTATGCCGATGGCAAACCGGTCGAGGTGACGTCGATCGTGCTGTCCACGCAGCATCGCGATGCCAGCCAGACCAGTGCCGACATTCGCGCCATCGTCGAGCCGTATATCCGCGAGGTCCTGCCAGAGGGGTTCATTACGCCGCGCACCGAATGGTGGGTCAATCCGACCGGCACATTTGTCATTGGCGGCCCCGATGGCGATGCGGGACTGACCGGACGCAAGATTATCGTAGACACGTATGGCGGCGCCGCACCCCACGGCGGCGGTGCATTTTCCGGCAAGGATCCGACCAAGGTGGACCGCTCTGCCGCCTATGCCGCGCGCTATCTGGCCAAGAACGTCGTGGCGGCTGGCATGGCCGAACGCTGCACGATCCAGCTCAGCTATGCCATCGGTGTGGCGCGGCCCTTGTCGATCTATGCCGATACCCATGGCACTGGCGAGGTTGATCCGGTGGCGATCGAACGGGCCATCGCGCAGGCGATGGACCTGACACCGCGCGGGATTCGGGAACATCTGAGACTGAACCGTCCGATCTTTGAACGCACGGCGGCTTATGGTCACTTCGGGCGTGAACCGGACGCCGATGGCGGGTTCAGCTGGGAAAAGACCGATCTGGCAGCGGCATTGGCCCGCGGGATCTGACAGGCAGGGTGGGTCAAGACCCACCTTACATGCGATTGCACACGGCGCAGGCCCTTGCTACATCCCGCGCCATGACAAAGACCAAACACCCTTCGGGCGCGCCTTGGCGCAATTTCTATGGCCGGTTTCGTGGCAAGACGATCCGTGCCAGCCAGCATGACTATCTGGAAAACGATCTTGGGCCGCTGTCGCCCGGTCCTGTCAGCTGGGAAGACAACCCTGACCGCACGCCATTGAATTTGGCAACAGTTTTTGGCGACCGCGAGATCTGGCTTGAAATCGGCTTTGGCGGCGGCGAACATCTGGTGCACATGGCGCAGCGGTATCCCGATATTGGGCTGATCGGCTGCGAACCATTCATCAACGGGGTTGCCATGCTGCTGGGCAAGATCCGCAAGGCAGAGGTTGAAAACCTTGCCGTGCATCCCGGAGACGTGCGCGATCTGTTCGATGTGCTGCCGGATGCGACCCTTTCCAGGGTCTTTCTGAACTATCCCGATCCCTGGCCCAAGAAACGCCATCACCGCCGCCGGTTCGTGACCACAGAACATCTGGTGCCGTTGCATCGCGTGATGAAACCCGGTGCGATCCTGCGGGTTGCGACGGATATTCCCGATTATGTGCGGCAAACGCTGGAACAGGTGCCGCGTCACGGGTTTGACTGGCTGGCAGAGGGGCCGGACGACTGGCGCAACCCGTGGGAAGACTGGCTGTCCACCCGTTACGAACAAAAGGCCCTGCGCGAAGGCCGGACACCCCATTATCTGACGTTCCGCAGGCGGTAGGCGTCGGAGCGCTCCGCGCGGGGATATTTATGCTCGGAAGAAGCGGGGCGTGATGGACCCCGGCGTAGGCCTGCGGTATCACCGGCCTGACGCAAGACAAGGAACAAGACATGTCCGGCCACGGCACCCCCATTCCGATGATATCGCGCACCTGCGGCCCGCTGACGGGCATCGCCCATGTGCCGGGAGACAAGTCGATTTCGCATCGGTCCCTGATCCTTGGCGCGCTTTGCGTCGGGAAAACGCACATCACCGGTTTGCTGGAAGGTGAAGACGTGCTGGATACCGCGCGTGCGATGCGTGCCTTTGGTGCGGTCGTGACCAACCATGGTGGCGGGGAATGGTCCGTGCAGGGTGTGGGTGTGGGTGGTTTTGCCGAGCCTGACCAGGTTATTGATTGTGGCAATTCGGGCACTGGTGTCCGCCTGATCATGGGGGCGATGGCCACATCGCCGATCACGGCGACCTTTACCGGTGACGCATCGTTGAATGGGCGGCCAATGGGGCGCGTGACCGATCCGCTGGCGTTGTTCGGGGCACAGGCGGTGGGGCGTGCGGGTGGACGCTTGCCTATGACGATCGTGGGCGCGGCCGACCCGGTGCCGGTGCGCTATACCGTGCCGGTGCCGTCGGCGCAGGTGAAATCGGCGGTGTTGCTGGCGGGATTGAATGCGCCGGGCCAGACCGTGGTGATCGAAAAGGAAGCGACCCGCGACCATACCGAACGGATGTTGCAGGGTTTTGGCGCGACACTGACGGTGGACGACACCGCCGAGGGCCGCGTTATCACGCTGACAGGTCAGCCGGAGCTGCAACCCCAGACGATCATCGTGCCCCGCGATCCTTCTTCGGCGGCGTTTCCGGTCTGTGCTGCACTGATCGTACCCGGATCGGATGTGCTGGTGCCCAATATCGGATTGAACCCGACCCGTGCGGGGCTGTTCACCACGTTGCAGGACATGGGTGCCGATCTGACCTATGAAAATTTGCGGACCGAAGGGGGCGAGCCTGTTGCCGACCTGCGTGCGCGCTATTCGCCTGACCTCAAAGGCATCGCCGTGCCGCCGGCGCGTGCGGCGAGCATGATTGATGAATATCCGGTGCTGTCGGTCGTGGCCGCCTTTGCGGAGGGCGTGACCGACATGCAGGGTGTCAAGGAATTGCGCGTCAAGGAAAGCGACCGGATCGATGCGATGGCCAAGGGGCTGCGCGCCGCGGGTGTGATCGTGGACGAGGGGCCGGACTGGTGGCGTGTGACGGGGCTTGGCCATGGCAATGTGCCGGGGGGGGCTACGGTAGCCAGCCAGTTGGATCACCGGATCGCCATGGCCTTCATGGTGCTGGGGATGGCGACGCAGGACCCGATGCGCGTGGATGATGGCAGCCCGATTGCCACGTCTTTCCCGGTGTTCGAGCCGCTGATGGCGGGCCTTGGCGCACAGATCATCCGGGACGGCACATGAGCTTTGTCGTCGCCATCGACGGCCCTGCGGCGGCGGGCAAGGGGACCATTTCGCGGGCTGTGGCGGAACGGTTCGGGCTGGCCCATCTGGATACAGGGCTGCTGTATCGGGCGGTCGGGGCCAAGGTGCTGGCGGGGGGCGATCCGGTGGACGTTGCCCGAGCGCTGGACCCCGTCGATCTGGAAAACGATGATCTGCGCACCCCGGCCGTGGCGCAAGCGGCCAGCGAAGTGGCTGTCATCCCGCAAGTGCGGCGTGCCCTTGTCGATTTTCAGCGTGCCTTTGCCTGCCGCGCGGGTGGTGCCGTATTGGATGGCCGCGATATCGGGACGGTGATCTGTCCCGATGCGGATGCAAAGTTGTTCATCACCGCCAGCCCGGAATGCCGCGCCGCGCGCCGCCACAAGGAACTGATGGACAGGGGCATGGATCACACATTTGAGAATGTTCTGGCCGATGTCAGGGCGCGCGATGCCCGTGACAGCGACCGGGCCACAGCACCTTTGATCCCGGCCTCAGATGCGGTGCAGATCGACACATCGGACCTGACGATCGACGCAGCGGTCGCGCAGGCTGTTGCGGTGGTCGCTGCTGCACGACAGCAAAAGGGATAGCTGGTCTTTCAGCTGTCACGACAGTCGCGATGACGTAGCCAGAACGCTGGTGGTGTGCCGATAGCGCCGTGCCTGCCTTAATCCGCAGCGACCAAGGTCACCGGCAAGGTTCCGATCCCGTCGATCACGACCTCGACGATATCCCCTGCCTTGACCGGCCGCGCGCCAAGCGATGTGCCGCAGGCAATGATGTCGCCGGGGTGCAGTGTCATGTCTTGCGACAGTTTGCTGACGATATCGGTGGGGGCCATTATCATGTCTGACATCGGATAGGATTGCCGTTCGCGCCCGCCGACCAAGACCTTGACCGTCAGGTCGCGCCAATTCACATCGGTCGCGATCACCGGGCCAATCACGCCGAACCCGTCATAGCCTTTGGCGCGGGTCCACTGGGGAAAGGACGGATCGGCGAACAGGACTTGAAGCGCGGTAATGTCATTGACACAGGTATAGCCAAGTATTGCTGCCTCGGCCTGTTCCGGGGTCACGTTTTTGCATGTCTTGCCGATGACAATGCCAAGTTCGCCTTCGAATATCACCCGCCCGATCCCGTCGGGAATTGTCACACTGTCGCGCGGTCCTGCCAATGACGTCGCGGACTTGAGGAAATAGAGCGGGTGGTCCGGTGGTGTCAGCCCGTTCTTTGCGGCTGCGGCGTGAAAGTTGTTCCAAAGCCCCAAAAACTTGCCGGGCACACAGGGCGGCAGCATGGTCGCATCGTCCAGGGCCACCGGATCGCCTGCGGATTCGGACGCCCCAAGCGCGGTGCGCGGATGCAGCGCTCCTGCGCGGATCACGCCTGTCAGGATTGTGCCATCCTCTGTCTGAATACGGGCCCACTGCATGGCGCTTCTCCTGCTGTCGCTTGTCATCACTTGGCAATTTTTGCCAGCCGCGATGTTAGCGTGGATCAGACCAGCCGCCAGCCCCCAAAATTGCCCTGTCTTGCATTTGACCGCCGTCAATCAGTTGGCGCGGGCACCATGCTAGAAATGGATAGTTTCAGTTCATCAAAGGGGTCTGCGATGGAAGATGTGGAAAAGTTGCTGAAGGGGACGGTTGAAGAACTGGATCGCCTTTTGAATGCCAAGAATGTGCTTGGTGATCCGATAGAACGCAATGGTGCGACGGTCATTCCAATCGTTAGTTACGGGTTCGGCTTTGGCGCCGGGGGCAATACCGGGGCCAAGACCGGAAGTGGCGCGGGAACCGGCGGCGGCGGCGGCATCAAACCACTGGGTGCGATCATCTTTGATGCAAACGGTGCCCGGGTCGAAGCCGTCAAAGGCGCGCTGTCCAATGTGGCCGAGGTCATCGGCGAAGCGGCGGCACATGCAATGGACAAACCTTCGGCCCGCAAAGACAGCGCGGACGGCTGATGTTGACGGCCCTGTTCTGGGGGCTTTTGGGGGTTTTTGCCCTTTTACTGGCAGTGCTGATAACGCCGGTCAGGCTACAGGTTCGCCTGCAGACGGACCCAAAGCTGCGCTATCTGGTGCAAGTCCGGATTTTGGGCGGGTTATCCCCGCCCATGGCAATCATCGACAGCGCCCGCCCGCGCAAGAGCAGACCAAAGCGGACCAAGCGGCGCAAAAAACCGTCGGACGCGAAGAAAATGGCGGGCGGGGGCAGGGCGGTCGCCGCTATTCCGCAACTGGTGAAAGGGGTGATGGGCGCCATCCACCTTGATTATCTGCGGCTTGATGTGGTGGCGGGTCTGGATGACCCTGCCGATACTGGCTGGATGTATGGTGGCCTTGCCCCGCTACACTATGGTGCGCCATGGTCGGACAAGTTTGTGATTTCCTTGCAACCGGATTTTGCGCAGCAAAGGTTTGATTGCGCGCTGGATGCCGCAGCGCATGTCACGGTGTTCGCGCTGGTGCCTGTCTTGGCGCGATTTTGCTGGCGCATGTTTGGGCCGGTTGCAGGATGATGCGGCTTGATATGCGTGTGGTTTCAGACACCACGGTGGTCGCCGCCGTGGTGGGCAACGCCGTAAAAACGTATGCGATCGGCCCTGTTTTCCTGATCACTGGTAACAGGCGGCCGTTTGCCCTGTTGGTGCGGCGCGGCGATCTGATAGATGCGTTTACACCAGCGGGAGCACCAATGACGATGGCCGAGGTTGACACCTTTTGCCCCGGCGCGGTGGCGCAGGTGCTGTCGGTCGAGTTGAAGGGGATCACGCAGGGATGAGCCTAAGGTGCATGGCCGTCTTGCGGGCCACCTTTCCTGACCGGGCGGATATGACCGACCCCAACTGGCGCCGGTTGGGGCAAACCCCCTTGCAAACAAGCCTCATCCGGCATATATGGCCGATGTCGAAGCGCCGGGACAGGCGCGGGCGTGAGACTTGGGCGGGGTCGGTTCTAACCGGCCCTGTTGTTTTATGGCCGCCTTGGCGCCCAAACCAACTGAAACCTGAAAGACCGGCGGAGACAACCGCGCGGCCCGTATAAAACAAAACGTTAGGAAAACGACGCCACATGGCTAACACAATGGAAGAGTTTGAAGCACTCTTGAACGAAAGCTTCGAAATTGACACGCCGAGCGAAGGTTCGGTCGTCAAAGGCAAGGTCATCGCAATTGAAGCGGGACAAGCCATCATCGACGTGGGCTACAAGATGGAAGGCCGCGTTGATATCAAGGAATTCGCAAACCCCGGGGAAGAGGCCGAGCTGGCCGTTGGCGACACTGTCGAAGTGTTCCTGCGTCAGGTCGAAAACGCCCGTGGCGAAGCCGTCATTTCGCGTGAAATGGCCCGCCGCGAAGAAGCCTGGGATCGCCTGGAGAAAGCCTATGCTGACGAAGAGCGTGTCGATGGCGCGATCTTTGGCCGCGTAAAGGGTGGCTTCACCGTGGACCTTGGCGGCGCAGTTGCGTTCCTGCCCGGCTCTCAGGTTGATGTGCGCCCTGTGCGTGATGCAGGCCCGCTGATGGGTCTCAAGCAGCCGTTCCAGATTCTGAAAATGGACCGTCGCCGGGGCAACATCGTTGTATCCCGTCGTGCCATCCTTGAAGAATCCCGTGCCGAACAGCGCGCCGAGGTTATCGGCAATCTGACCGAAGGTCAGGAAGTTGACGGCGTGGTCAAGAACATCACCGAATACGGTGCGTTCGTTGATCTGGGCGGCGTTGACGGCCTGCTGCACGTCACCGACATGGCATGGCGCCGGGTCAACCACCCGTCCGAAATCCTGTCGATCGGTGAAACGATCAAGGTGCAGGTCATCAAGATCAACAAGGAAACCCACCGCATCAGCCTTGGCATGAAGCAGCTGCAAGACGATCCATGGGATGCGGTCGAGCAGAAGTTCGCGCTGGGTTCCGTGCATCAGGGCCGGGTGACCAACATCACCGATTACGGTGCATTTGTCGAGCTTGAGGCCGGTGTCGAAGGTCTGGTTCACGTGTCCGAGATGTCCTGGACCAAGAAAAACGTGCATCCCGGCAAGATCGTATCGACCAGCCAGGAAGTCGAAGTCATGGTTCTGGAAATCGACAGCGCCAAGCGTCGCGTTTCCCTTGGCCTGAAACAGACACAGCGCAACCCATGGGAAGTCTTTGCCGAGACACATCCAGAGGGCACCGAGGTTGAAGGCGAGGTCAAGAACATCACCGAATTCGGTCTGTTCATCGGTCTTGAAGGCGACATCGACGGCATGGTGCACCTGTCTGACCTGACATGGGAAGGCCGTGGCGAAGACGTCATCGGCGATTTCCGCAAGGGTGACATCGTGAAAGCCAAGGTTGCCGAAGTCGACGTTGAAAAAGAGCGCATTTCGCTTTCGATCAAGGCGCTTGACGGTGATCCGTTCGCAGAGGCCGTTGGCGGCGTAAAGCGTGGGTCGATCATCACTGTTGAGGTTACCAAGATCGAAGACGGCGGTATCGAGGTCGAGTATGAAGGTATGAAATCCTTTATCCGTCGGTCCGACCTGTCCCGTGATCGTACCGAACAGCGCCCAGAGCGTTTCGGCGTCGGCGACAAGGTTGACGTCCGCGTGACCAACATCGACAGCAAGACCCGCAAGCTGGGCCTGTCGATCAAGGCGCGTGAAATCGCGGAAGAAAAGGAAGCCGTCGAACAGTTCGGTTCGTCTGATTCCGGTGCATCTCTGGGTGATATCCTGGGTGCTGCATTGAAGCGCGACGAATAAACTTTTTGCCGCTTGGCAAATGCGAACCCCGCCGCAGGAGACTGCGGCGGGGTTTTTCGTGTTCGGGCGGTTGGCGGATGAAAGATTCGAACATTGCAAACCAAAAGGGTTGTGTGAGCGCAAACATAAAATCGGTAAAGGTGTTTTCCGCCCTTTGAGGGCCCTGAAAAGTGATCCGCGAAAAACGGCAGAGGCATTGTTTTATAAGGGAAGTTTTGAAGAAGATTCTGCCATGGAAAAAGAATGCCGGGTAAATTGGTAACATTTACTTGCCAATTTTCGTGTATCACATAAACTTCACCTGAAGAGACTTGAATCGTCATTTGGCGGAGGAGCGATCTTTGACCTGCGGGTTGGATACGTCGCCAATGTTCGGAACAGGCCTTCTTTGCGAAAATGGGCGATGCGCCCCAATGTGATCCGGCTGCCGAAATGGCGATGCCGTTGGGAGGAAAAATGTCAAACAAACTAGACCGCAGAAAGTTCCTGCGTGGTTCCGCTGTTGCGGGTGCTGCTGCACTTGCCACGCCTGCCATTGCGCAGAATGCAACGACAACACTGAAAATGCAGGCGTCATGGGGCGGTGGTATCTTTCTTGAAAACGCACAGTCCTATGTGGATCGCGTGCACGCTATGGCCGGTGACGCGCTGCGCATCGATCTTCTGGCCGTTGATTCGGTCGTAAAGACCAGCCAGATGCAGGATGCTGTTCACCGCGGTGTGCTGGATGCGGCCCACTATGTGCCGGCCTACTGGTATTCTAAATCCAAGACAGCGTCGCTGTTCGGCACCGGCCCCTGCTTTGGCTGGTCCAGCCAGGAAGTGCTGGGTTGGGTCCATTACGGTGGCGGTCAGGAACTGTTCGACGAACTGATGGGTGAACTTGGCCTGAACATCGTCTCTTTCTTCAACAGCCCGATGCCTGCGCAGCCCCTTGGCTGGTTCAACGAGCAGATCACCAGCGCCGAGCAGATGAATGGCCTGAAGTATCGCACCGTCGGTCTGGCTGCGGACGTTCTGCTGGAAATGGGCATGTCGGTTGTGCAGCTGCCCGGTGGTGAAATCCAGCCGGCCATGAAATCCGGTCTGATTGATGCAGCCGAATTCAACAACCCGACATCCGACCGCGACTTTGGTATGCAGGACGTGTCCAAGCATTACCACCTGGCGTCGTTCCACCAGAGCCAGGAATTCTTTGAAGTTACCTTCAACAAGCGCAAGTTCGAAGGTCTGCCGGCAGAGCTTCAGGCGATCCTGAAGTATGCATCAGAGGCTGAGAACTCCAACTTCTACTGGAACAACACCAAGCGGTATGCAGACGACCTGAACACGTTGCAGACTGAACAGGGCGTGAACGTCTATCGCACACCTGATGATGTCATGGCGGCACAGTTGAAGGCATGGGATGTCGTGGTTGATCGTATCTCGGAAGAAGACCCGTTCTTTGCCCGCGTGATCGAAAGCCAGAAAGCCTACGCCAAGAACGTGATGGGCTATCTGAACCTCAACCAGCCTGATTACAAGCTGGCCTACAACCACTACTTCGCTTGATCTGAAGATCGTCCAACTGATCCGGGGGCCTGAGAAAGGCCCCCGGATTTCCATTGCCTGAGGGAGAGCAACGCCGTGAGCAAATTCGTACATGCCATTGAGGGGTTAAGCCTGTGGGTCGGTCGGGCCTTTGGATGGTGTATCCTGATCCTGACGCTATCCGTCAGCTATGAGGTGTTCATGCGTTATGTGCTGAACGCCCCGACGGTATGGGCCTTTGATGTGATGGTGCAGATGTATGGCGCGCTGTTTCTGATGGCGGGCCCTTATGCGCTGGCACAAGACAGCCACGTGCGCGGCGACGTTTTTTACCGCCTGTTTCCGGTCCGCTGGCAGGCCCGGGTGGATTTTACACTCTACATCCTGTTCTTTTTCCCCGGGATCCTCGCGCTGTTCTGGTTCGGGTGGGAAATCGCATCGGATAGCTGGCGCTACAAGGAAGTCAGCTGGAACAGCCCGGCGCGTATCCAGATCTATTTTTTCAAGACGCTGATCCCATTGGCGGGTGCCTTGCTGCTATTGCAGGGGTTTGCCGAAATGATCCGCTGCTGGAAGGCGATGAAAACAGGCGTCTGGATGGACCGGCTCGACGATGTAAAAGAGACCGAAGACATGCTGATGCATATGGATGAGATGACGGTTCCCGTCGTCGTCCCCGGCACCGACAGCAAGAACAACTGAGCCTCTGGCCGCTTCAGAAAGAGAATAACAAATGAGTAACCCCGAAGTCGCCATTTTCATGCTGTGCCTGTTTATCGTGCTGGTGCTGCTAGGCTTTCCGATTGCATTCACCCTGATCGCCATGGGCGTGGGTTTTGGCTATTACGCCTATTATCAGGGCCCGCCCGAGGTCTTCTCGGACATCTTCAACAACAACATCTTCTATCTGCTGAACCAGAACACCTATTCGGTGATGGAAAACGACACGCTGGTCGCCATCCCGCTGTTCTTGTTCATGGGCTATGTGGTGGAACGGGCCAATATCGTGGACCGGCTGTTTTTCTCGCTTTACATGGCGGCGCGAAACCTGCCCGGATCATTGGCAATTGCGGCGTTGTTGACCTGTGCGGTGTTTTCGACTGCATCGGGCATTGTGGGCGCGGTCGTGACGCTGATGGGCCTTCTGGCGTATCCTGCCATGGCCAATGCGGGCTATAACAAGTCATTCGCATCCGGTGTGATCTGCGCGGGCGGGACGCTGGGTATTTTGATTCCGCCGTCGATCATGCTGATCGTCTATGCCGCGATCGGCAACCTGTCGCCTTTGCGTCTCTACGCCGCGGCGGTGTTCCCCGGTCTGCTGCTGGCCAGCTTGTATATCGTCTATGTGATTGTCCGCGTCTGGATGAACCCGGGGCTGGCGCCCAAGCCGAACCTGAAGGATATTCCGCCAACGGCACAGATCTACAAGGATTTGCTGGTATCCTTTGTGCCGCTGACCGTGCTGATCGCCCTCGTGCTCGGTTCGATCCTTGGTGGTCTTGCGACCCCGGCAGAAGCCGCTGCAATGGGCGCGCTGGGCGGGATCGTGCTGGCCCTTATCTACCGGTCAATGTCGTGGCAAAAGATGAAGGAGAGCGTGTTCCTGACGGCCAAGGCGACGGCAATGGTGTGCTGGTTGTTCGTTGGCTCATGGACCTTTGCATCGGTCTTTTCCTATCTGGGCGGCGAACACCTGATCTCGGAATGGGTGATCGGGATGGATCTGGAACCGTGGCAGTTCCTTGTCATGGCGCAGTTGATCATCTTTGTCCTGGGCTGGCCTCTGGAATGGTCGGAAATCCTGATCATCTTTGTGCCGATCTTCCTGCCACTGCTGGACGTGTTTGGCGTGAACCCCTACTTCTTTGCCATGCTGGTCGCGCTGAACCTGCAAACGTCCTTCCTGACCCCGCCGATGGCGATGTCGGCCTACTACCTCAAGGGCGTATTGAAAAAGCAGATCGAGCTTGTCGAGATCTTCAAAGGGATCATTCCTTACCTTGGGATCGTGATTTTCACGATGGTGATGATGTATCAGTTCCCTGGCATTGCGCTGTGGTTCCCAGACTATCTGTTCGGTGAATACATCCCGTGAAGCCTGCACCATACACCCTGACAGCGACTGAGGCGGCTGCGGCGATTGCAGCGGGTCGGCTCAGTTCGGTGGAATTGGTCAAGTCCTGTCTGGCCCGGATCGACGAAACCGATGGCGCGATCAAGGCTTGGGCGCATCTGGACCGCGACGCGGCATTGGCGCAGGCGGCCGAGTGTGACCGTATCCGCAAAAGCGGTTACGCGGTCGGTGCGCTGCACGGGGTGCCGGTGGGGTTGAAAGACATCATCGACACCGCCGATATGCCTACCCAGCGTGGCACGGCAATCTTTGCAGGCCGGCAGACGGAAACAGATGCGCGGTTGGTCGAACTGCTGCGCGACGCCGGTGCCGTGATCATGGGCAAGACCGTGACGACCGAACTGGCCTTTGTGCACGCCAACGAAACCCGCAATCCGCATCATCCCGAACACAGCCCGGGTGGATCATCCAGCGGGTCTGCGGCGGCGGTCGCGGCGAACCACGTGCCGCTGGCGATTGGCACCCAGACCAACGGGTCAGTCATCCGGCCCGCGTCGTTCTGCGGGGTTTTCGGGTTCAAACCGACCCGCGGTGTGATTTCGCGTGATGGATTGTTGCAGACCTCTGTATCCTTGGACCAGGTCGGTTGCTTTGGCCGGACGCTTGCCGATGTGGCGCTTCTGACTGATGCCATCGCTGGCTATGATCAGCGCGACCCGGTCAGTTTCGCGCGGCCCCGCCCCGTGATGGTGAAAGGCGCGGCAGAGGATGCGCCGGTAAAGCCTGATTTCGCCTGGTTCGATCTGCCCTTTAACGACAGGCTGAGCGAAGCCGCAGTTGACGGGCTGGATGCCGTGTTGGAAACGCTTGGGGACCAGTTGACCAGACTGCCCGTCGCCGATGCGCTGGCCAATCTGGTGGCCGTGCAGGCCCGCATCCATGAATTTGAGATTTGTCAGCATCAGGCGGATGTCTTTGATACACATTGGGACCAGATCAGCGACACGCTGAAACCTGTGATTACGCGTGGCCGTCAGATTAGCCGCGCCGAATACGAGGACGCGCTGGCGGTAAAACAGTCGGCTCAGGATTTTTTTGCCGACTTCTTTACCGAGTTCGATGCGATCATCGCCCCCGCCGCTGCGGGTGAGCCACCCCGTTTTGGCGAGGGCACGGGCGATCCGATTTTCTGCACGCTCTGGACCCTTGCGGGGCTTCCGTGCGTGACGCTGCCGATGCTCGTGGGGGAAACGGGCCTGCCGATCGGTGTGCAACTGATCGGCCCGATCGAGAAAGATAACCGCCTGTTGCGCACCGCGCGCTGGCTACAACTTCATCTGGCAGAATCTGCCTGAAACGAAAGGGAACATCATGTCCTATCCGGTTAAAGTCATTATGGGTCTGATCGGCACTGCGTTGTTGCTGACCTTTGTTGGCGGTCTTTCGCTGAGCATTTCATCCGGGTTTGCCGGTTTCGAAGGCGGTTTGCCTTTCATGATCATCGTGATCTTCGTGGGCCTCATGGCCGTCTATGATTTTTTCGATGAATGCGTGCGCCGCAAGAAATGACCAAGCCGCGCCTTTGGATCACCCGCCGCCTGTCGGATGCAACGCTGGAACGCGCCGCGCGCGATTATGATGTGGTCGTGAACTATGACGACACACCCGGCAGCGCCGCCGATCTGATCGCGGCCAGCCATGAATTTGACGCGATCATCCCCTGCCATTCTGAACATTTCACCGCAGAGGTGGTGGCACAGTTCGGGGAGCGGCTGAAAATCGTTGCGAACCATTCTGTCGGCGTGGATCATTGCGATCTGCCGGCTCTCAAGGCGCGTGGGATCGCGGTGACCAACACGCCGGATGTCCTGTCCGATGCAACGGCCGAGATTGCCATGCTGCTGATGCTGGGTGCGGCCCGCCATGCGGTTGCTGGCGACAGGATCGTGCGGACTGGCGCATGGGATAGCTGGTCACCCGCCTTTATGGTCGGCAAACAGGTGACGGGCGCGCGGCTGGGCATCATCGGGATGGGCCGCGTCGGACAGGCCTTTGCCGCCAAGGCGCGCGGGTTCGGGATGGACATCCACTATCACAACCGCCGCCAGGTGTCAGAGGCCGAGGCCCAGGGCGCACAGTTCCATGACACTGTGGAAAGCCTGCTGGGCGTTGCCGATTTCCTGTCGCTGCATTGCCCGGCCACGCCGGACACGGTAGACCTGATGAATTCTGAACGCTTTGCAATGTTGCCGCAGGGTGCGGTTGTCGTGAATACGGCCCGCGGTGCGCTGATCGACGAAGACGCGCTGATGGCGGCGATCGACAGTGGGCAGGTGATGGCGGCAGGCCTGGATTGTTTCAAGGTCGAACCGGGGGGAAATCCGGATTTTGCCGCTTATGACAATATCTTCATGCTGCCCCATATCGGCAGTGCGACGACCCGCACGCGTGATGCGATGGGGTTTCGCGCGCTGGACAATCTGGATGCGTTTTTCAAGGGCGAAACACCAGGCGACAAACTGTAATAGCTTGGGCAATTGCGACGCGGCGATGGCTGGATTATCAGGTCCCGGCAGTAAAGGGGACTGATCATGTATGATGGCAATCTGCTGGCACATGCCTTGCGCGCGGGGGCGTTGGGACGCAACGATGCGCCATTCGTTACTGACCGCACGACCGGGCAAGTGACGCCCTATCGGCAGCTTTGGCAACAGGCAGACCGGGTCGCAGGTGCCTTGATTGCGCTTGGCGTCGTGCCTGGTGACCGTGTCGCGGTGCAGGTGCCAAAATCTGTTTCCGCGATCCCGCTGTATATGGGCACCATCCTGTGCGGCGCGGTGCATTTGCCGCTGAACACCGGCTATACTGCGGCCGAGGTCGATTATTTCCTGACTGACGCCCGCCCGCGTGTCTTTGTCTGCGACCCGACCGAAAAATCCACGCTTGAACAGGTTGCTGCCAAGGCAGGGGTGGCCACGGTCCTGACGCTGGATGCCAAAGGCGCGGGCACGCTGGCCGATGCTGTGCAGCAGGCCGCGCCCATAGCGCAGGCCGTGCCGCGCGGGGCGGATGATCTGGCGGCGATCCTTTACACGTCGGGCACGACGGGCCGGTCCAAGGGCGCTATGCTGACCCATGAAAACCTTGCGTCGAACGCGCTGGTGTTGCGTGATTTGTGGCGGTTCACGGCGGATGATGTGCTGATCCACGCGCTGCCACTGTTTCACACACACGGGCTGTTCGTAGCGATCAATGTGACGCTGATGGCAGGCGGCGCGCTTTTGCTGCACCGCGCGTTTGACGCGCCCGCGGTGCTGGACGATTTCGCCCATGCCACCGCGCTGATGGGGGTGCCCACACTCTACACCCGCCTGCTGGATGAACCTGGGCTGAACTGCGACGTGGCGCGCAACATGCGGCTGTTCATTTCCGGATCGGCCCCGATGCTGACGGAAACCCACCACCGCTGGCACGACCGGACCGGGCATTGGGTGCTGGAACGCTACGGGATGACCGAAACCTCGATGAGCACGTCAAACCCCTATGACGGTGCGCGGAAACCCGGCACCGTGGGGTTGCCGCTGCCCGGTGTCGATCTGCGGGTGGTCGATGACGCGGGCGCGGCGGTGCCGGTGGGTGCAGTCGGCGGGGTCGAGGTGCGGGGGCCGAACCTGTTTGCGGGCTATTGGCGGATGCCCGACAAGACAGCCGAGGATATGCGCCCCGATGGCTGGTTCAAGACCGGTGACTTGGGACAGTTGGACGATGATGGCTACCTGACGATCGTTGGCCGGTCCAAGGACCTCATTATTTCAGGTGGCTACAACATATATCCCAAAGAAGTCGAAACGATGATCGACGCGCTGGATGGCGTGGTGGAAAGCGCGGCGTTTGGCGTGCCTGATCCCGATCTGGGCGAAGTGGTGGCCGTGGCCGTGGTGTTGGCCGCAGGTGCCAATCTGGATGCGGACGCAGTCAGGGCGGGTATCGCTGCTGATCTAGCGCGGTTCAAACTGCCGCGCCAAGTGCATATTCTGCCCGCCCTGCCGCGCAACACCATGGGCAAGGTGCAAAAGGCGCAATTACGCGCAAAGTTTGCGCAGGGCTAGTGTTCATGACCTGACGAGAGATTCCCGCGCCCCAAGCGACGCGGTGCAACAGGCAGCTGTGCGGGACGGAGTTGCCCTTGGCGCCGCTCAGTTCAATGGCCGCTTTCGCGGGGCTTTCCGACTTCCATCATCTGTCAATGAGGGCCGGTTCGGCTAACTTAGAACGACTTCGGGTGCAATGACCTGACTGATCAGGCCACCAGTGTTCACCGCACTATAAATGGATCTAGGCGGGCGGGCGGCTCCATCTACGCTGCGGCACACCCAGCTCCTTGCTTCCATTGATTTCAATGACTGAGACAGTGCTCGATCTGTAATCGTCGGCAGGTGTCGCTTGATACCCATGAAATGGCTTGGTTTGTGGAGCGACGTCAGAACCGGCAAAGTCCATGACCGGCGAAGCAAGGGCCAATCTTTCTCCGAAGAAACATCGTGAATTTTATCGGCGATGGCCGCGACCGTCTTCCCCAGCTTTGTGAGCCGGAATTCAGGGCGCAGCGGATGACCGTATCCGGGGTTTCGTTCAAGCAAGCCCAGTTCGATCAAATGATCCATGCTTTGCACGAAGGCTGTCCTGCTTGCGCCCGTCGCAGCCAAGAGTGGCGCTTGTCGTCCGGCGATACCTGAATGAAGGCACGATAATATGGGCATCGCCCAAGCCCTTGAGGTAATGTTGACAAACAGTACTATGTCCATAAAGTATAGTTAGTATATTTAAAATCGTAAGGAAAGCCCATGTCTCTCGTTTCCGTAGATCAGACCATCACCATCGCCATGTCGGTCGAAGATCGCCATGCAAGCGCGAAATGGTACGAAACAATGCTTGGGTTCGAGCTGCTTTATCATGCCGATGATGCGGGCTGGTCCGAGATACGGACGAACACGCCAGGTGTCGTCATCGGCCTTGGCGAGCACGCCAAGCCAGCACCCGGCAACTGCGTCCCGGTCTTTGGGATCGCTGAACTGGATTCAGCCCGGCAGAAACTGGAGCAGGCGAACGTGAAATTTGATGGGGAGACGGATGTCGTTGAGGGCATGGTCAAGACCGCGACTTTCTACGATCCCGACGGCAATGCGTTGATGCTTGCTCAGGACTTGACCGGAGGAATTGGGTAATATGTGAATTTTTCATGGATTCTGCGCCGTGTCCGCCTCTGGCGGGCACGGCTTCAACTGCTCCTGATGGCACTTCTTCGGGGCTGTATGTTCAGCCGCAATCGCCAGATCTGTCACCATAGCGGTCTTTTGAGGCCTTCGCAGCATTTGTCGGAATGGGCTCTAAGCCGTCATTCACAAGTGTTGCGTTGGGGCCGAACACCAGGCGTTTCGACCTTATCCTGAAAAAAATTCGCGGCCTCTCTCTGATGGCCGAACGCGATTTGTGATGTCAGATCACTCAGTTAAAATCGAAACGGCTTAGTGGCTCATCAATACGGGGATATTCGCGCGCATCGCGATGTCGCGCGTGACGCCGCCGAACAGACCTTCGCGCAGGGGGGAATGTTCATAGGCCCCCATGACCAGCAGATCGGCGCTGGTTTGCTGGCAGTGTTCCACCAGCGTATCCGCGATTGATCTCTTGTCGCGGGGCAGTTCTGTCAGCGTCACGTTCAGATCGTGGCGTTGCAGGATCAGGCCTGCGTCGATCCCCGGCAATGACCCCGAAAAGGGCGACCGCCCGACCGATACGATTTCGACTGGATCATCCTTTTCCAAAAGCCGGATCGCATCAGCCAGCGCGCGCGATGCCGCCCGCCCGCCATCCCACGCCACCACAGTTTTCTTGCCAAAGGTGGTCTTTTTATATGTGGCGGGGAAGATGACCACCGGACGCCCGCTGTCGAACGTAATGCGGTCGGGGTAAATCTCGATGTGGGATTGGCCATATTCGGTTGCGGCCTCGTGCATACCAAGGATTGTCAGGTCATAAAGCCGCGCATAAGCCGCCACTGTGCGGTGGACAGGCCCGCCGCTGTCGATCCAGTGCCGCTTTTCATGCGGGACACTGGCGCAGATCTGATCGAATTTCGCGCGCAGCTCTGCGTGCGAGTCATCCTCGACCTGCATGATCGCATCCTGCACCTTTTGCGGCATCCAGGGTTTGATCTGATGCGACAGTTTCGACCCGCCATGTGCGAACAGCCCGGTCAGATGGGTGTCGTAATGCTGCTGGATCGCGACGGCACCGTGCAGTGCCGCCTCTGATCCGGGCAGGCCATTATAGGCGACGAGGATGTTCTTGATGGCCATGATATGCCCCTTCAGCCGCTATAAAGCCCTGCGGTGCGGCCCCGCAGTTTGATTAACGCCAATACCGTGTCGATGGTGGGGGTGGGCGTGTCCGTAACCCGGCCCAGTTCCTGCACTGACCCGACCAGCGCGTCGATTTCCATCGGTCGGCCTGCATCCAGATCCTGCAACATCGATGTGCGATGCGCGCCCACGGCCGCGCCGCCGTCGATCCTGCGTTCCACGTCGATCGGGAATTTGACGCCCAGCTTTTCCGCAATCTCTTGTGCCTCGACCATCATGCCGCGTGCCACGGCCCGCGTGCCGGGATCGGTGCACAGCACGTCCAGCGTTGCATGGGTCAGCGCGCTGATCGGGTTGAACGACAGGTTCCCCCAAAGTTTCACCCAAATCTCGTCGCGCAGGCGGGGCCGCACGGGGGCCTTCAACCCCGCCGACGACAACGCCTTTGACAGGGCCATCGCGCGTTCCGATTTGCTGCCGTCAGGTTCCCCCAGCGAAAAGCGGTTGCCTTCGATATGCTTGATCACGCCGGGTGCGATGACCTCTGCTGCGGGATAAACCACGCAACCCAGCACCCGGTCGGGGCCGAACCCGTCCCATTGCGCATTGCCGGGGTCCACGGATTCAAGCCGCGTGTCTTCCAGATCGGTGCCGATCTTGTGGAAATACCACCACGGCACGCCGTTTACGCCGCTGACGATGGTCGTGTCATCGCCGATCAGCGGTTGCATCTTGTCCACCACCGGTGGGACCGAATGCGCCTTGAGGGTGACAATCACGTAATCCTGCGGTCCCAGATCAGCCGGATTATCGCTGGCTGTGACGGGCACGGTGACGGGTTCGCCGCCTTCCTCGATCAGGGTCAGGCCCTTGTCCTTCATCGCGGCCAGATGCGGCCCACGCGCCACAAGGCTGACATCCGCCCCGGCCTGTGCCAGTTTCACGCCCATATAGCCGCCGATGGCGCCCGCGCCAAAAATACAGATTTTCATGTGCTTCAGGCCTTTTCCACCAGGCCCAGCTTTTCAGCCAGCCCGATCCGCTGCATCTTGCCGGTGGCCCCCTTGGGGATTTCATCCATGATGATCACCTTACGCGGCACCTTGAAATCGGCCATATGTTCGGCGGCAAAGGCGCGAATGTCCTTTTCAGTCGCAGTGGCCCCTTCCTTGAGCACGATGGCTGCGGCGACGTCTTCACCCAGTTTGGGGTGGGGCAGGGCAAAGGTGACGACCTGCGCCACATCGGGGTGATCCAGCAGGACGCCGTCCACCTCCAGCGGGCTGATCTTTTCGCCGCCGCGGTTGATGATTTCTTTCAACCGGCCGGTCAGGTGCAGATAGCCTTCGTCATCAAAGGCACCCTGATCGCCGGTGCGGAACCAGCGTTTGCCATCCGCCTCGAAAAAGTTCTTTGCGTTGGCCTCGGGGTTGCCTTCGTAACCGGGCGTGACGTTAGGGCCGGAAATTACGACTTCGCCTGTGCCCTGGACCAGTTTATTTTCGGTTTCATGCGCGATGCGCATTTCGGGGCCGGCAGGAATGCCAACCGCACCCGGTTTCTGCGTGCCGGATGCCAGCGGGTTGCACGCCATCTGGTGCGCGGCTTCGGTCATGCCGTATGCTTCGACCACAGGTGCGCCAAAGGTTTCGTTCAACTGCACCATGACCTGCGCGGGCAGGGATGCAGACGACGACCGCAGAAACCGCAACGGGTTTTCGGCGATGATATCGGCGTTGCGCCCTGCGCGGGCCAGGATTGCCTGATGCATGGTCGGCACAGCGGTATACCATGTCGGCTGTGCCTCTTTCATCCAGGCAAAGAATTGCAGGGCATTGAACCCCGGCGCGCACCAGATCGATGCACCAGCGGCCAGCGATGCGGTGACGGCGGCGATCAGCCCGTGAATGTGGAACAACGGCATGACGTTCAGGCAGCGGTCGGCGGGTGTCAGTGCCAGCGACGCGCGGATGTGTTCGGCGGATGCGGCAACGTTCGATTGCAGCAGCGGCACGATCTTGGGCCGTGATGTGGTGCCCGATGTGTGCAGGATCAGGGCGACATCATCAGCGGCGGGCGGCGTGCTGTCGCCATTGCCGGCAGTGTCCGAGGACAGCGTGAAATAGCCGGCGGCCGCGCCTTGTGGCACCGATAGGCGGATGATGGCCATCCCTGCCCTGGTCGCGGCGGCGACGGCGGGGCCGTCATCATCTGCCATGACAACCAGCGCCTTGGCTTTCAGATCCGACAGGTAGAAATCATATTCTTCCTCGCGGTAGGCCGGGTTCAGCGGTGCCGTGGTGGCGACCTGCGCGATGGTGACAAACGCCGTCGCCATTTCCGGCCCGTTGGGCAACACGATCGCAACGCGGTCACCACGCCCGACACCCATGCTGTTCAGTGCGCTGCGCACATCATCCGTCAGGCCGCGCAGCCCGTCATATGTCAGCCATGGGCGATCCGGTGCGCCAATGGCGGGGGATGCGCCATCATGACCGGACAGAAGTGCGCTCATCGTTGTGTGCATGGGGTGGTCCTTCGTTCTTTGGAGTTATGCGGCAGGCCGTTCTGTAGTCGCTTTGCGGCGTGACAGACTGCGGGCGTGTTTGAGAAGCGGCAACAAAAAGAAAACCGCACTGATCGCGATGAACGTAGCAGACAGCGGACGTTCGATAAATGCCATCATGTCACCTTGTTCTGCAATCAGCGTCTGGCGGAAACTTTTCTCCATAAGGGGACCAAGCACAAGGGCCAGGACCAGCGGAGCCATTGGATAATCCGCCTTGCGCAGCAGATAGCCCACGACGCCAAAGCCCGCAATCAGCCAGACATCATGCATTTTCTGGCTTGGCGCATAGCCACCGACGATGCACAGCACCAGCACCATCGCGCACAGCACGGTGAACGGCATCCGCAGCGCCCAGACAAACACCGGGATCAGCGCGAGGTTGACCAGCACGGCAAACAGGTTGGCGGTATAAAGCGACGAAATCAGCCCCCAGACGAAATCGGGCTGTTCGATAAACAGCATCGGCCCGGGCACCAGCCCCCACATTACCATCCCTCCCAGCAGCAGCGCCGTGGTCGGTGATCCGGGGATGCCCAGCGTAAGCATCGGCAAAAGCGATCCGGTCGATGCGGCATTGTTGGCGGTTTCGGGCGCGGCGACCCCTTCGATGTTGCCCTTGCCGAAACTGTCGGGATCCTTGGACATCAGCTTGGACAGGCCATAAGCCATCAGCGCAGCGGGGGTCGCCCCGGCAGCCGGCAGCATGCCGACGAAAAACCCGATGAATGATCCAAAGCTCATGGTGCGCCACAGCTTGTTCATTTCCTTGATCCCCAGCCACAGCGACCCAAAGGTCAGCCGCGCGGGTGTCACTTGCGGGGCGGTTTTCGAGGTTTCGATCGTGTGCAAAATCTCGCCCACCCCATAAACGCCGATCGCCAGCACGAGAAAGCTCATCCCTGAATAGAACCCGGGCTGGTCGAAAAAGATCAGCCGCGGCTGGCCTGAAATCAGGTCAAGCCCGACGGTGGACAGGACCAGCCCCAGACAGATCATGATGATGGTTTTCAAAACGTCATCGCCGCCCAGCCCCACAAAGGTTGTAAAGGCCATCAAGACAAGTGCGAATTCCTCGGCCGGGCCAAAGGCCAGCGCCACATCGGCCAGCGGAGCCGCGAACAGGGTGAACAGGACGACAGATATAGTCCCGCCGACGAAAGACGCAACTGCGGCGGCAATCAGCGCCAGCCCCGCCTTGCCCTGCTGCGCCATGGGCCGCCCGTCAAAGGTGGTCGCCACGGCCGTAGATGCCCCCGGTATGCCCAGCAGGATCGAGCTGATCGCGCCGCCATACATTGCCCCGTAATAGATGGCCGCCAGCAGGATAATGGCGGACGACGGCGGCACGATAAAGGTCAGCGGCAGCACGATCGCCACCCCGTTGACCGACCCCAATCCCGGCATCGCCCCAATGAAAAGGCCCGCCGTCACACCGATGATCACGATCATCAGGTTGAGTGGTGACAATGACGTGGCAAAGCCGTCTGCCAGATGTGCAAACATTTCCATGATCTGTGCGCCTTAGAAGAAGATTGCGTAGAGAGGGGTGAAAGCCGGTTCTGTCAGGCCTTTCGGCAGCAGGATCTTGAGCGTAACCTCGAAGAAGAAGAACAGGAACAGTGGGGTCGCGATGGTGAGCGACGCCGTCAGCACCCACCCATGCTTGCCGAAAATCCTCAGATACCACAGCAGGAACAGCGGCAGCGCGATGTAGGCGCCGACCCAGGGGATCAGCCCGATGGTAACCACCAGCGCAATGACGACGCTGACCACGGACCGCAGGGTGTCGGGATCAAAGAAATCGCCGGAATAGTCGGTCTTGCCGCGCAGGGACCGGACCAGGATTGCCGCTGCGGTGGCCATCATGATGGCCGACAGCCAGAACGGAAATGCGCCGCCCCCCGGACCGCCCGTCATGCCATTCCAGCCAATGGGAAGAACCGTGGCGTGCCACATGAAATATGCAGACAGGACCATGATCCCCACTGCGATTAGTCGATCAGCCGTCACCATGGGTGTCGCCTCTTGAAAATTCCGGGTGTCGCAGAAGGGCGGCCCGACAGGGACCGCCCGGGTGTGTTTCGCAAGTGTCTGGGGTTCAGGAACCTTCGCCGATCGACGTGAGCAGGGCAGCATGCTTGCCCCGTTCTTCAATGAAATAGGCCTGAAGCGCGTCACCGGTCAGGAATTCGTTCATAAGCGCTTTTTCGTCAGTGTAGGTTTGCCATTCTTCGCTCTGGCTCAGCTGTTCGAACATGGCGGTGTAGTAAGCGACAGCTGCCGGATCCATGCCCTTTGGCGCAACAAAGGACCGTTGCATCCAATAGACGAGATCATGACCCAATTCGCCCATGGTCGGTGTGTCGGGGAAGGCGGAAATGCGCTCTGGTGTGAATGCAGCGATCGGGCGCAGACGGCCTGCCTGATAAAAGCCCAGAGCTTCGGATGGGTTGTTCACCGATGAATCGATGTGCCCGCCCACAAGGTTCTTTGCCACGTCGCCACCACCGCCGAAGGGGACGTAAGTGACGTTGATGCCGAATTCCTGTTCCAGCATCGCGGTGACAAGGCTGTCCTCTTGGCCTGTGCCTGTGCCGCCCATTTTCCATGTGCCACCCGCTGCTTTTACGGCCGCGACATAATCATCAAGTGTTTCGATGTCGCTGTCTGCGTTGACCCACAATACGAACGTATCAAGGGCCATCCGCGCGATGGGGGTGAACTGTTCGATATCAACGCCGATGTCTGTGCGCAGCGGTGTTGTGTAATAGCTGTTCAGTGTCGCCATGATGGTGTGGTTGTCACCTTCCTTATCCATCAGATAGCGCAGTGCCTCTGCACCCGATCCACCGCCCTTGTTGACGGGTAGAATCGGCATGGATGACAGGTTTTCCTTTTGAATGATTGACTGGAAAAGCCGCGCAAGGCGATCTGCGCCGCCGCCCTGTCCGGCCATGATGACCATTTCGACCGGTTTGATCGGGGCCCAGTCCTGTGCAAACGCCGGAGTCGTTGCAACCAGGCCCATGCTGGCGGTGGCTGCGATGGCAAGGCGCCGTGTGAAATTGTAAGTCATGTAAAGTCCTCCCATGGACGGAAAAGGGGAATTTCCGTTTATATTTTCAACCTGCGCGAAAGTGATGGCTGGTTTCGACCTGTTAACCTTACCTGCGCGAAATAAAATTTCACCAAAAATGCCGTCACAATGTTTATCGTTGCGCCGACAAAAGACAAATGTGTAATGTTGTAAATATGAGCAAGACACTTATCGGTCCCCAATTGCGCCAACTCAGACGGGCGTATAACCAGACGCAGGCTGAAATGGCCCGACAGCTGGGGGTCAGCGCGTCCTACATTAATCTGCTTGAAAACAACCAGCGCAGCCTGTCGGTCAAGGTGTTGATGGAACTGACCGATGCTTATGGCGTGGACTGGCGCAAGCTGGTCAATGACAACGAAGCAATTCTGCTGGCCGATCTGCGTGCCACGGTGCGCGATCCTATCTTTGCAGGCGCGGCACCCGATCTACAGGAATTGCGCGCTGCGTTGGACCACGCGCCGCAATTGGTCGAACAGTTTCTGAAGCTGCATCAAAGCCACCGCTTTTTGTTGGATACGTTGCACCATGTGGGTGACCCGGAGAGCCGGAGCGGTGTTCTCGCGGCTTCGCCTGAGTCGGTGATCCACGATTTTTTCCGCCAGAACGAGAATCACTTTGCTACCCTCGAGCGCGCGGCAGAGGCTGCACGCGATCGGCTGGGCGGTCGGCAGGATGATCTTTATGCGATGCTCAAGTCGCAGTTGCAGCGGGCGCACGGCATTGATGTGGATGTCGTCGCCATTGATGAAATGACCGATACGTTGCGCATCTTCGAGGCAGAAAACGGGCGGGTGATGTTGTCCGAGGCGCTGGATCCGATTAACCGGACGTTTCAGTTGGCACATGTCCTGGGCTTGGTCAGCTGTGCCACAC
This sequence comes from Yoonia sp., assembly GCF_965660735.1. Taxonomy (GTDB): domain Bacteria; phylum Pseudomonadota; class Alphaproteobacteria; order Rhodobacterales; family Rhodobacteraceae; genus Yoonia. Next base: position 24,864 of record NZ_CBFIBD010000010.1, on the reverse strand, counting down.
AGATTGACGCATTGATCGCAACCGATGGCAGCCTGCCTGAAATCGCCCATGCCCGATGCCGGGTGGAACTGGCCAATTATTTCGCAGCTGCTGTCCTGATGCCCTATGGGCCATTCCTGAACCTGGCCGAGACGACAGACTATGACATCGACCGGCTGACTGCGACATTTACCGCAAGTTTTGAAATGGTGTGCCAGCGGCTGACGACGCTGCAACGCCGGGGCGCGCAAGGGGTGCCGTTCTTTTTTCTGCGGATCGACAGGGCGGGAAATGTAAGCAAGCGGTTCAATGCCACCCCTTTCACGCTTGCAGAACAGGGTGGGTCATGTCCGGTGTGGAATATTCACAGCGCGTTTGCCAGCCCTGGAACGATCGTGCCGCAACTGGTTGAATTGCCTGATGCGGGGCAGTTTTTCACGATCAGCCGCACAACCGACCGCCCCGCGATCAGCCGGCACACCCAAGACCGCAGGCTGGTGGTGGCACTTGGGTGTGAGCGCGCGCAATTACAGCGTGTCGGCTATGCGCGGCGGTTTCATATGGCCGAAAACGCAGATGTCGCTGAAATCGGGATCAACTGCCATATCTGTCCGCGTCAGGCTTGCGCACAGCGGGCCCATGAACCCCTGCATCGCAAACTGCCGATTGACGCAAACCGCCGCGGGTCCACACGCTATGAAAGCTGACGCTGTTCACGCACGCCGGCAAAGCGTTCCGACCATTCTGCGCGTTCCTCATCCGTGATTTTGCGAAACAGGTTTTCAGGCACAGCAAAGGCATGACCTGCGGGCAATGCGGTCAGCGCCGCAGCCACATCGACGGGCCAGCTGTTGTCATCGGTCTGCATCGCGGCGATCATCGTGCCGGATGCATCGGGGATAAAGGGCGCGGACAGCACCGCGTAGATGCGGATCAGGTTCAGCCCCAGACGCACCTGCATCGCCGCCGTTTCGGGATCGGTCTTGAAGGTGGTCCAGGGGGCACCGGCCTGCAAATACTCATTTCCCAGCACCCAGATTGCGCGCAATTCAGCGGCGGCCTTGCGCACTTCGATCGCGTCCATGTGGCGTTCATAGGCACGGATCCGCGTCGTCAGGTCGGTGATCAATTGTTCTTCGGCGGGGCCGGTGGCGCCGCCTGTCGGCACGGTTTCGCCAAATTTTGACCGGCAGAATTTCGTGATCCGGCTGACAAAGTTGCCCAGCACATCGGCCAGATCCTTGTTCACGTCCTGCTGGAACGCCTCCCACGTGAATTCCGCGTCGGATGTTTCGGGTGCGTGGCTTAGCAACCACCAGCGCCAGTAATCCGGCGGCAGGATTTCCAGCGCCTGATCCATGAATACCCCGCGCCCGCGTGAGGTGCTGAACTGCCCGCCGTCGTAGTTAAGATAGTTGAACGATTTGATGTAATCGACCAGCTTCCACGGCTCGCCTGTGCCCATGATCGTGGCCGGGAATGACAGCGTGTGAAACGGCACGTTATCCTTGCCCATGAACTGGGTGTAGCGCACGTCATCCGCGCCCTTGTCGGTGCGCCACCAGCGTTCCCAATCGGTGCCTTTGCCCGCGTCTTCCCATTCCTGTGCGCAGGCGATGTATTCGATGGGCGCATCGAACCAGACGTAAAACACCTTGCCTTCCATGCCGGGCCAGTCCTGATCGCCGCGTCTGACAGGAATCCCCCAGTCCAGGTCGCGGGTGATGCCCCGGTCCTGCAAACCATCGCCGTCGTTCAGCCATTTCTTGGCAATCGAGGTGGTCAGGATCGGCCAATCGGTCTTGCTGTCGATCCACGCGGCCAGTTCATCTTTCAGCCTGGACTGGCAAAGATACAGATGCTTGGTTTTGCGCACCTCAAGCTCGGTCGCGCCAGAGATTGTGGAATGCGGGTTGATCAGGTCGGTCGGGTCAAGCTGTTTGGTGCAGTTGTCACATTGGTCACCGCGTGCGGATTCAAAGCCGCAGTTCGGGCAGGTGCCTTCGATATAACGATCTGGCAGGAACCGGCCATCAGCGACAGAGTATACCTGTTCTTCGGTTACTTCGCGGATCAGCCCCTGATCGGCCAGACGGCCCGCAAAGGCTTGCGTCAGCTTGTGGTTCTGCAGGCTGGACGACCGCCCGAAGTGGTCAAACGACAACCGGAAACCATCGGCGATCCGCGCCTGCACGTCATGCATTTCGGCGCAGTATTCTGCGACGGGTTTGCCCGCCTTTGCCGCCGCCAGTTCCGCAGGCGTGCCGTGTTCGTCGGTGGCGCACAAGAACAGCACCTCTTGCCCGCGCTGGCGCAGATAGCGGGCATAAAGATCGGCGGGCAGTTGGCTCCCCACCAGATTGCCCAGGTGTTTGATCCCGTTGATATAGGGAATGGCGGATGTGATCAGGTGACGGGCCATGCGTGCTACTTCCTGTGACGTTTGCGCCTGACTAGCAAGGGACGCGACCAGATACCAGATGTTGCATCGCGGCGCTGGTCAACGGGGCACGGCATGATAAAGTCAGACGATATAACAAAGAGGCCGAGGAGCTTACAATGAAACGACTATCAATAATGCTGTCTGTGCTTGTGATCGGGTCATCCGCTGCGGCGCAGGATATTTACGGCGGGCTGACACTGGATCATGCCAAACCCCATTCAGGCGACAGCCAAACCGCAGCATCCTTTCTGGGCGGGGCCATGTTTGGCGGACCTGCGCTGAAATACGGGATCGAGGCAGAGTTGGGCCTGCCGCTGGCGGGGGATACCGATTATGACACCGCCCGGCTGCGCATCATGGGATCCTATGATTTTGGCGATTACACCGTGATCGCCGGTGCAGGTGTGGCGCAGTACGATACGCCACTGGGTGACGTCGATGGCGAAAGTTATTCGCTTGGTGTGCAGCGGGCCATCTCCGACCGTGTGACGCTGCGCGGTGAATTCATTCGCGATTTCATGGATGAAGGTGTGGCCGACACCACGATTACCCGGATCGGCGCAATCTATAATTTCTGATGATTGCCACGAAAGGCGGGCCGCAGAAAGCGCCCGATGAAGAAACCGGTGCGCGCGGCATGGACATCACCTGTACCTTGCCCGCGCGCATCCGGGCTTGTCACCCTGCGTTGCCGCGTTAAGGTCCGCGCAACATAAAATTCACAAGGCAGACTGATGCAAAAACTTCCCCTTGGTCGTAGCGATATCATGGTTTCCGAATGGTGTCTGGGCACGATGACCTTTGGCAACCAGACCCCCGAAAGCGACGCACACAGCCAGATCGACATGGCGCTGGATGCCGGGATCAATTTCATCGACACCGCAGAAATGTATCCGGTCAACCCGATCCGTGCGGAAACTGTGGGGCTTTCGGAACAGATCGTCGGCAACTGGCTGGCCCGCACGGGCCGCCGCGACGAGGTGGTGATCGCGACCAAGGTGTCGGGCGACAACCCCGGCTGGGTCCGCGAGGGGCGCGGCTATGACGGTGCGGTGATCCGCGAGGCGGTGGACCAGTCGCTGCAACGGTTGCAGACCGATGTGATCGACCTTTACCAGATGCACTGGCCCCTGCGCGGGTCTTATATGTTCCGGCAAAACTGGACATTTGATCCGTCGGGCCAGAACCGGCAGGACACGCTGGACCACATGCTGGACGTGCTGGGCGCGCTGGATGATTGCGTCAAGGCGGGCAAGATACGCGCCATCGGCATGTCCAACGAAAGCGCATGGGGCATGACCAAATGGGTTGATCAGGCCACCGCGGCGGGCCTGCCACGGATGGCGTCGGTGCAGAATGAATATTCGCTGCTGTGCCGGTTGTATGATACCGACATGGCCGAAATGGCCGTGAACGAGGACGTGACACTGTTGTCGTTTTCGCCGCTGGCCTGTGGTTTGCTGACGGGCAAATATCAAAATGGGGTCGTGCCCGACGGCAGCCGGATGGCGATCAACGGCAATCTGGGCGGGCGGATGAACGACCGGGTCTTGCCGGTCACACAGGTCTATCTGGATCTGGCTGCGCAAAATGGACTGGACCCTGTGCATATGGCGATGGCATGGCAGCGCACACGGCCCTTTCCGGTATCGGCGATTTTCGGGGCGACGACAAAGGACCAGCTGGCGCAAATCCTTGCTGGCCGTGATGTCGTGCTGGATGATGACGTCATTGCAGACATCGATCAGGCCAATCGCGCGCACCCGATGCCTTACTAGACGCAAGGTGCTCTTGTGTCGGGCAGACATTCCCGAAATGCTCTGTCACGTCAGACCTGCACCGAAGAAAAGGAAGCCCTGTGATGCCGCTTGCCATGAACCGCGAGGTTTTCATCACTTGCGCCGTCACCGGGTCGGGTGCCACGCAAGACCGCAGCCCGCATGTGCCGCGATCGCCCGCGCAAATAGCGCAAAGTGCGATCGATGCCGCCCACGCCGGTGCCGCCATAGTCCATTGCCATGTGCGCGACCCTGAAACAGGCGCGCCTTCGCGTGACCTGGCACTTTACCGCGAAGTCACCGACCGCATCCGCGCAGCAGAGATTGACGTGGTGCTGAACCTGACTGCGGGGATGGGGGGCGATATCGTTTTTGGCGGGACGGAAACGCCCCTGCCCCCGGTCGTCGGCACCGACATGATCGGCGCGACACAGCGGCTGGCGCATGTGGCAGACTGCCTGCCCGAGATTTGCACGCTGGACTGCGGCACCATGAATTTCGCCGAAGCAGACTATGTCATGACCAACACCCCCGGCATGCTGACGGCAATGGGCGGTATGATCACGCAGATGGGCGTAAAGCCCGAAATCGAGGCATTCGATACCGGCCATCTGTGGTATGCCAGACAACTGGTTGCCGATGGCGTGCTGGCACCCGATGCGTTGGTGCAGCTTTGTATGGGCGTGCCCTGGGGCGCGCCAGATGATCTGAACACTTTCATGGCGATGGTGAACAATGTGCCCGACACATGGACCTTTTCCGCCTTTGGCCTGGGCCGGTCGCAGATGCCCTATGTCGCCGCATCGGTGCTGGCAGGGGGCAACGTGCGCGTGGGGTTGGAAGATAACCTGATGTTGGATCGCGGCGTGCTGGCCACCAATGCGCAACTGGTCGAACGGGCCGTCACGATCATCGAGAACCTTGGCGCCCGTGTGATCGGCCCCGACCAGGTGCGCGCAAAGCTGGGTCTGACAAAACGCGCTCCGGTGGCGGCATGAGGGTGCTGGTCCTTGCCCTGCTGCTGGCGGGGTGCGGCACATTCGATGTTTACCGCGACACCGATGCGCCGATCGCGTCCAAGGCGGTTTTTGAGCCGGAACGCTATCTTGGCCTGTGGTATGAGGTTGCCCGCTTTCCGGTGTTCTTTGAACAGGGCTGTGTCGGGGTGACGGCGGAATACGGGCTGCGCGATGACGGGCTTTTGTCGGTGCTGAATATCTGCCGCAACGCGGACGGGTCTGAACGGTCGCGTATTGCAGGCACGGCGGAAATCGTGGGGCCGGGGCGGCTCAAGGTGCGGTTTCCCTCGGTGCCGTTCGGCGCGGCGGATTACTGGGTGTTGTGGACCGACGCGGATTATCGCACGGCGGTCGTCGGTGCGCCGAATGGCCGGGCTGGGTGGATATTGAACCGCACCCCCGATATCCGGCTCGACCGTCTGAACGCGGCGCGTGATGTTTTGAAATTCAACGGGTATGACGTAACCCGATTAATGGAGGTGCCACAGTGAAACGATTGATTTTGGGATGTGTGCTGGCTTTGGCCGCCTGCGAAGGTGCGCCGGTTGATGGCGGCGGCGGTTTCCGCGAATTCATGGTGATCGGCAACAGCATGACGTTCGAACAGTGCCGCGCCCGCGGCGGGCTGATTATCCGTGATGCCACCACGTCGATGGTGGCTTGCGATCCGACCGTGCGGCGTGAACCGGTGCCTGCGGATGAATTCAACCACCCCAGCGCACAGACCTGACCGCCATGGCGCAAACAGCGGCGATTATCGGCGGTGGAGTTATCGGCGGTGGCTGGGCGGCGCGGTTCCTGCTGATGGGGTGGGATGTGCAGGTCTTTGATCCGGACCCGGATGCGCGGCGCAAGATAGCCGAGATCGTCGGAAACGCACGACGGTCACTGCCCGGCCTGTCGGATGTGGCCGCGCCAGCCGAAGGCAAACTGACGTTTCACGCCACGATGTCCGCTGCCGTCAAAGGTGCCATCTGGATACAGGAAAGCGTTCCGGAACGGCGCGCGTTAAAACGCAAAGTCTATCAGTCGATGCAGGAATTCTGCGATCCGGATGCTGTCATCGCCTCTTCCACCAGCGGGTTCAAACCGTCAGAGTTGCAAGGCTGCGCCACGCGCCCCGGGCAGATCATCGTGGCCCACCCATTCAATCCCGTCTATCTCTTGCCGCTGGTTGAGCTGGTGCCAAGTGATGCCAACCCGCCCGAATTTGTGGACCGGGCTGCGCATATCTTGACCGACATCGGGATGCACCCGTTGCGTATCAGGGCCGAGATCGACGCGCATGTGGCTGACAGGCTGCTAGAGGCCGTCTGGCGCGAGGCGCTGTGGCTGATCAATGACGGCATCGCCACGACAGCCGAAATAGACGACGCGATCCGCTATGGCTTTGGCTTGCGCTGGGCGCAGATGGGCCTGTTCGAGACCTACCGCATTGCGGGGGGCGAGGCGGGAATGCGCCATTTCATTGAACAATTCGGCCCGTGCCTGCAATGGCCGTGGACCAGGCTGACCGATGTGCCGGACCTGACTGACACACTGATTGATCGCATCGCGGATCAGTCCGATGCGCAGTCAGGTGCGGTATCGATCCGCGACTTGGAACGCATCCGCGACGATAATCTGGTTACGATCCTGCGCGGGCTCAAGGCCCGCGACTGGGGCGCTGGTGCGCTGTTGAACGCGCATGACCGTCGGGTCGAAGGTGCGGTGACGTTGCCTGATGACCTGAGCCAACCCATCCCCACGATGGCCCGCGCGGTGCCGTTGGACTGGACCGACTATAACGGCCACATGACCGAGGCGCGTTATCTGCATGCCTTTGGCGAGGCGACGGACCGGATGATGCACCTGATCGGCTGCGATGCCGATTATATCGCGGCGGGCCGCAGTTTTTTCACCGCCGAAACCCATATCCGCCATCTGGCCGAGGCGCACGCCGGCACCGTCATTCGCATCGACACGCAGGTTCTGGCGGCGGCGGGCAAGAAAATGCATCTGTTCCACCGGATGTATGCTGATGACAGGTTGTTGGCGACGGGCGAACACCTGCTGATCCATGTCAGCCTTGAAACGCGCCGTGCCTGCGATCCTGAACCGGCGCTGGCTGCTGTGCTGGAACGGATTGCTGCCGCCCATGCCGGCCTGCCGTACGATGGCGCGGGCAAGGCTGTGGGTGTCAAGGGTTAAAGCGGGCTGCGGCCGCCCAAACGGGCCACCAGATGGGCCTCATCATCGTTGCGAAAGAAGGGGACACTGGCAGGCGGTCCGCCGCGTTTGACGTGCTGGGCCAGTTCGGCCAGCACCACTTGGGTAATGAATGGCAGGTCGAAATTGCGCGCCTGTGTCAGCGGAACCCATTGCAGATGTGCCAATTCGTCCTCGGCTCTGGTGAAATCGTCGGGGTCGGTTGCCAGATCGGCGGCATCCGCGAGAAAGAACCGGGCATCGAAACGGCGCGGACGGCCAACCGGCGTGACGGCACGGAAAAAGAATGTCAACGCGGCCGCGTTTGGCAAGTGGCCGCTGGCCGCGAAACCGCGCCAACCCTGCGGCGGGTCCGACCATTCACCCCGAACCCCTAAAACCTGTCCTGTTTCTTCCCACAGCTCGCGAATGGCGGCCGCCGCAAGTGCGTCTGGTGGCTGGTGGGTTTCCTCTGCCAGTCGCGACTGGCAGTCATCATTCAACAAACCGACAGGAACCCTTGCGTCGTTCGCATCAACAGCCCCACCGGGAAAGACAAACTTGCCGGGCATGAACGCAGCACCTGCGCCACGCTGGCCCATCAGAACCGCCGGATGGCGATCTGCATCGCGCAGCAAGATCAGTGTGGCCGCATCGCGCAACCGGGTCTTGTCCACCTTGCGCCCTCCTGCTCAGGCCGGTCCGCCAAACCCGTGCATCCGCCGGGCCCATTGAATACCCACAACCATCCCCTTGAGCCGGGGCAGCAGAAACAGCGACAGCCCCACAGCCATCACGGTCAGGACCGTCGCCATGACCAGCGGATCGGGCCGGAACTGGACCCACATGAAGTGGACGGCAAAACCAATAATGTGGCCGACAACCAGAATCGTCAAATACGCCGGGCCATCATCGGCGCGGTGGTGGTGTAGTTCTTCCTGACACACAGGACAGGTCTTGGCGACCGACAGGTAGCCATCGAACATCATGCCTTCGCCACAGCTGGGACAGCGCCGGCGCAAGCCACGCATGACTGCCGGCTTGGTGGGCCGTTCGTCGGTCAATGTTTGAAGATTGGACATCAGAAAACTCCGCTTATCCCGATCACATGGCGTATCCTGACAGAATTTAAAAGGGGCAGGGGCATATTTGCGTCGGCTTGTCGCAAGAGGCGCAAATTTTTCAAAGATCGGCGACGGAACCTTGCAGGCCATCCGTTCAAGCAGGGTCAGCGGCGAACAACCCGCGATAAAAACAAATGAGGACCGAACATGAAAACCACGATCTTGCTAACAGCCCTTTTGTCGGGCGCCATGATGACGGCAGCCGCGGCGCAGGGTGCCGGCCACCAGAACCGCCCCGATTTCGCGACACTTGATCTGAACAGTGATGGGGGCGTGACAATGGAAGAAATGCAAGCGCAAGGACAGGCCCGCTTTACGGCCGCTGATACTGATGGTGACGGCGCGCTGTCCGTGGCAGAAATGACGGCTGCGGCGCAGGCCCGCGCCGGCGCGCGGGCAGCGCAGATGCTCGAACGCCTGGATTCAAACGGAGACGGCCTGTTGCAGCAGGCGGAAATGCAGCCACGCGGCGGCGCAAGGCTGGACCGTATGTTTGCCCGTCTTGACGCCGACGCGGATGGCATGATCAGCGAAGCCGAATTTGCGGCCGCACAGGACCATTTCGGCGGCGGCAAGGGAATGCATCGGGGCGATGGTCATGGACCACGCGATCGTGGATAAACGGGAATGCGGCAGGGGCCGGCGACGCCCCTGCCGATTGCGCGATGCAGCAGCAGGAGATAGCACGGTTCAGGATGATAGCTGCGCCCGCCACCACTTTGCCAATCCCGGACGATGCGCTTTTGCTAGCCTTCGCCAATGGCGATCCGCATGCGGCGCGTGAACTGTCCGTGCGGCTTTTGCCGCGGGTTCTGGCGCAAGCCACGCGGATGCTGGCCGACGCAGCCGAGGCCGAGGATGTGGCACAAGATGCGATGATGCGGCTCTGGAAAATTGCGCCAGACTGGCGGCAGGGCGAAGCACAGGTCAGCACGTGGCTTTATCGTGTGGTGGCCAACCTTTGCACTGACCGTCTGCGCAAACGGCGGGGGAAGACATCGCTTGATCAGGTGGCGGAACCCGTGGATGACACGCCAGGCGTCACTGTGATGATGCAGACGCAATCGCGGATGCGGGCGTTGTCGGACGCGCTGGGGCAATTGCCCGAGCGACAGGCACAGGCCGTCGCGCTGCGCCACCTGGAAGGGCTGGCGAATCCCGAAATCGCCATGATCATGGACATCAGCGTGCGGTCCGTGGAAAGTCTGACAGCGCGGGGCAAACGGGCCCTGACCGACATATTGGGGACACGCAAGGCTGAACTGGGGTATGAGGATGACTGACGAAAAAGACGATATGCTGGATGATCTCTTTGCGGTGGCGCGCATGCAGACCCCGCAGCCCGGTGATGCGTTGATGGCGCGGGTGCTGGCAGATGCCGCAGGTGCTCCGGCACCGCAGCGCGTGGTCGATCATCCGGGGCTATGGGCGCAGCTATGCAATGCGCTGGGCGGATGGCCTGCGGTCGGGGGGCTGGCGGCGGCCACGGTGGCCGGGATCTGGGTCGGTGTCGCGCCCCCGTCCAGCATTGAGAATCTGGCGACTTCCGTCATTGGCGACACGATGACAGTCAGCCTTTTCACGGTGGATGCGATGTATGATGTCGGGGATTTTGCGGATGGATAATGACAACCTGACCAGGCCGGGACCGTCGCGACTTTGGCGTGCGGTGCTGGTATTATCGCTGGCGTTCAACCTTGCCGTTATCGGGATGGTCCTGGGGGCCGGTTTATCGGGGCGTTTCGGTGATCGGCCACCGCGCAGTTTCGATTTCGGGCTGGGGCCGCTTGCGCGCGCGCTGGAGCCATCCGAGCGGCGCGCGATTGGCGGTGCGATGCGCCGCGACGGGGCGCTGCGCGCTGTTGATCTGCGGGGCAATGCCCAAGAGGTGATCGCAGCATTGCGGTCCGACCCGTTCGATCCGGTCCGGCTGGAAACAGCGATGGCGGCGCAGATGGCGCAGACGGCCATGGTTCAGCGCAGCGCGCAAGAGGCGCTCTTGCGACAAATCACGGCCATGTCGCCGCAAAGGCGCAACGTCTTTGCCGATCGCCTGCAACAAGAATTGTCACATGCGCATGATCGACGCGACGGGCGGTCAGGCCGCTGATCTTGTCATCGCAACCTGGTTGCGCCCTGCGGATTTTGCAGCATAAAGGGCGGCGTCGGCCTGATCGCACAGTAATTTTATCTGGGCAGGCTCCGACTCGCAGCGGCCGCTGACGGCAACGCCGACCGAAACCGTAACCCGTAGCGGTGGCACATGTGAGTCGAGTTCAAACGGCCTGCAATTGACCAGTCGGCGCAGCCGGTTCGCCGCCCGTTGTGCCTGTGCGGCGGTTGTGCGGGGCATCGCGACAAGAAATTCCTCGCCTCCGATGCGGGCCACAAGATCGATCGCACGCAGGTTTTCACGCAGCCGGTTTGCCATTTGCACCAACACCTTGTCTCCGGCGGCGTGGCCGTGGGTATCATTGATCAGCTTGAAGTGGTCGATATCAAGCATCATCACAGCCAATTCTGCCCCCGACATGCGTGACTGTTCGGCCAGTGGCGGCAGATGCGTGTCCAGATAGCGGCGATTGTAAAGACCTGTCAGCGGGTCCGTGACTGCGGCATGCAGGCCGTCGCGGACCATGTCGCGCATTCGGTCATGCATCAACTTGCGCCTGATCAGCGCGTGCGCGCGCAGCTTGATTTCGCCATCTGACGTATTTCGCGTGACGACGTCATCGGCCCCCAGATCCAGAAACATGGCTGCCAGATCTGGCTGATCAGGGGGGACAATGACCAACAGGGTGGATTGGCGCGTTTCCGTCCGTGAGTGCAGGTCAGACACCAGACCAAACAGTGCTGCCTCACCAGACCGGACTGCACTGGCATCTATGATGAAAAGATCGGGCGGGGGTCCAACCTCGACCTGTTTGAGCACGCAGTTCGGTTCAAGTTGCCGGATGTTCATCCGCAACTCACGTTGGAGCGCCCGGGTCATATCAGAAAATAACACGACATCTGTTGACAAGAGCGCCACATGCGACGCGGTTTCAAATGGTTTCGGTGCTTCCTGAAATCCGAGCGCGCGGCTGGTATTGTCGCGCAGCAGCAATTCCTGGTTTGCGCTGTGCGCCCGCAAAAGGCTGCGGATCCGCGCCATCAACAATGCATCATTGATCGGGCGCGGCAACACATCATCTGCCCCGGCATCAAGGGCCGCAAGCCGGGCGCGGGATGTATCGGCGACCCCGACTGCAATAATCGCGATCGCACCGGTTTTCGCGTCGGCCTTGATCCGGCGACAGAATTCATGCTGGTCTTCGACCGGGTTTGACAGATTCATCAAGATCAGATCGGGCCGGGTTTTCTCGATGATCGCCATGGCCTCTTGCTGGCAGGAACACGCATCGACCGCAAATTGCGCCGACAGCATTTTCACCTTCAAGACGATCCGGTTCGTTGCGATTGTATCAATGATAAGTATGCGACCGGACATGTCTTGATCCTTATGCGGGCAAGCTACCCTTTTATGCCTGTCAATGTCGCGTAGAATGGTTAAAAAACGGTTTCTGAAAGAATGAGGCTGCGAAATGAACGCTGATCAGGCACAGGTGATCGCATTGCAGGCGCTGGGTTGGCTGGCGGCAAACGATGATCTGTGCCCTGTTTTTCTGGGTGCCACAGGTGGTGCGATAGACGATCTGCGCGCCGGTGCGACGGACCCTGCGTTTCTTGCGTCGGTGCTGGAGTTCATCACAATGGATGACGCCTGGGTTGTGGCATTTTGTGACACCGCGGGGCTGGCCTATGATCAGCCCTTGCGTGCCCGCTATGCCCTGCCGGGGGCCGAGGCGGTGCATTGGACTTAAAGGTCGATGGCGATGATCCCGTCGGGGTCTGCCGCGCGGCTTTGGCACAAGATCATTTCATGGGCCTGCTGGGCCTTGGACAGCACGAAGTCGCGGTGTTCCACGCTGCCGCCGAGCACACCGCATTTGCAGACACCGCACAGCCCGTCGGCGCATTTGACATTCACGTGCATGCCTGCCGCAATCAGCGCATCCGATGCGCTTTGATTGGCTGCCACGGGTATCTTGCGCCCGTTTTTCAGGGCTAGTGTGAATGGGTGGTTTTCAAATTCAGGCTGTTCCGGCACGGCGAAATATTCAAGATGCCGCGCGTCCTCGGGAAAGCCGTTTTCGGTGGCGGCATTCATCACCCCTGCCATATAGGCATCTGGCCCGCAGGTATAAATATGCGCGCCTTTTGAATAGGTTGTGATTACGGGCAGGTCTGCGCGTGTGCCTTCGGCGCTGATATGCAGGTGCACTTGATCCGCCCAGGAGACCGTTTTCAGATCGTCCAGGAATCCCGCCTCGGACCGTGTGCGAAAACTGTAGTGCAGTGCGAAATCCGCACCGATCGCATGCAACCTATGCGCCATGGCGATCATCGGCGTCACGCCGATCCCCCCGCCCATCAGCAGGGTTTTCGGCGCAACCTCGATCAGTGGAAAATGGTTGATCGGGCGCGAAATGAACACCCGCCGCCCTGGTGTGAATATTCGGTGCATCAGTTTCGATCCGCCGCGTCCGGTATCTTCGCGCAGCACGGCGATCTGATAGGTGCTGCGGTCGGCGGGATCACCCGACAGGGAATATTGGCGAAAAAATTCAGGCGCCACGACAACATCGATATGCGCACCCGCCGTCGCAGGGGGCAGATCGCCGCCGTCGGGCTTGGCAAATTCGTATTTGGTGATCGCGTCGGTCATTCGTGTCACCTTGCGGATCACCACCTGCATGACTGGCGTATCGCCCTTGACGGGAGAATAGATATGCTCGGGCGGCAAGCCGTCGGCTCGTCGTTTGCGATGTTCGGTCGCGGGGATCATCGCAGCATAGGCGGCGATCCCGGCCTCGCGGTCCATCGGGTAGGGCCAGGGATAGGGCGGCGGGGCCAGCGGTGCGGGATAGACGGCCAGCGTCTGATCCTCGAATCGCAGTGACAGGTCTTTTTGCAGGTTACGCTTGTTCACCGGATGACGGGACGGGCGATAGGCGCCGTCGTCCTCCATTTCCAGATCCCACCACCATTTCTTGACAGGGTTGATCGCACCTTTGCCAAGCTTATCATCCAGTTTGGCCAGCGCCTTGGCGGCTTGAGGGACAGTCATGGCCAGCTTGCGAAACGGGGCTTCGGCGAACAGCCCTTCCAGGTTCCACGGGCAGGTCTTCATGCAGCGCCCGCACATCGCGCCGTTTTTCTGGCTGACGCGGTATGTCGTGCATTTCTGGCTGTCGGATTTCCAGATCTCGTAGCCGTTGAACATCAACTTTGGCCCGGCGGTAATCGCCCCGCTGGGGCATTCGCGGGCGCATTTGTTGCAAGCCTCACAGAACCTTTGCAGGCCGAAATCAATCGGCTTGTCATGGGTCATCGGCATATTGGTTGTGACCACACCGGATTTCAGGCGCGGGCCAAGGAACGGGTTCAGGATGACCTCGCCGATCCGGCTGACCTCGCCCAGCCCCGACAGCAGCAACAGCGGCGGATGCAGCACCTCGTCATCCATCACCGAATGGACGCGGGCGGTGTAGCCAAGGTTGCGTATGTGTTGCGCGATAACCCCGCCCAGCAGGGAAAACCGCAGATAGGCGCGCATCGATTGCGCGCAGGCGATCCAGTCATCGCCGGATGCGCCCTCCATCGTTTCATGGCCCTGGTCGATGATCATGGATATCGCATTGGTGTGGTAGGGCGTGATCGGGTCGCCCGCCGCATCATGACTGTAATACGTCCAGTCGGGGCAGGCCGACAGGCCCACCGCATCGACACCAAGAAAATAAAGTGCAGCCTTGATATCCTGCGCGGTTATTTCGGGTTTGACTGTGTTTTTTTGCTTTGCTGCCGCGCCATCCTGCAACAGGACAAAGGCCCCTAGCGAAGGGCGAAATGCAAAGGCGGCCGCGGACTTGCGCACATAGTTGCCGTTCTTCGCCGCCTCTTGCACCTGCTTGCCCATATCGCCGAACAGCCCGCGCGCAAACAGGTTGGCCCGTTTGGGCACCCGCGCCACGTTGGGCCGGTCGATATACGTTGTGGGGTCATCCACCCGCTTCAGCGTTTCAAACGGGTGCGGACCCGCCGCGAAATCGCGCCGCGCAAACGGGTCGCGGGTGCGGGCCGATCTGGCGTGCGTGCCCAGCCCGCTGCGATAGCTGGGGGGTGGTTTCTGACCCGGCGCAAGCGGTTGATCTGCAGTCAGCGACAGTGTTGTCGTGATTGCGGCCAAACCGAAACGGTCACCTGTAAACGGGTTGAGCAACAGCCCGTTTTCCAGCGTCACCAGCCCCGCCTGCACTGCCAATGCGCCCAGATGCATATCACTGGCGGCCATGGAATGGGCGCGGGCATCATGGCCCAGCGTCCGGATATAGCTGGCCAGCGTCACGGCGGTTTCCGCACCCCGCAGGCAGGCGCGATGATCCAGCGCATCCTGTATCCAATTGGTGCCCGGCTCATCCGCGCGCGGCGCACGCGGGTGGTCATACAAGAATACCAGCGCGTGGGTGTGGTGGCGGCAGTCGGTCGGAGGCGCGGCCATGTTTTCACGCAGGCCCGCCATGATCACGTCGATACCCGCGGCCAGCGTTTTGGGTTGCATATTGCGCAGCTTGTCGGCCAACCGGTCAACATCGGGGTTGGTGATGGGCGTATCCAGCCAAGCGGCATCCGGGATCAGACAGGTGCCGACCATGCTGGCATCGCAGTAATACCCGAATGCTTTCAGATGGTTGGCGCGTTCGGTCGGATCATCGGGAATTTCGGCCATTTCCCGTTTGACCAGCCCGTCGCGGGTTGCGTCCAGCATCGCCTGATACTCTTGCATTGCGTTCACGATGCTGCGGGGGTCATCCGGGCGGCGGAATGACAACCCTTGCATCGGGGGCAACCCCGCAAAACCGGCTTGCGGTTGGCGGACCAATGCCTCAAGCGGGAAAGGACCCAGATGCATGGGACGGGAACGGTATGAGCGGAACTTCAGCATGTCGTTGACACCGTCTGCGCGACGGGTTCCGGTGTCAATGTGGACAATGGCAGGGCAGGCATGATCAAGGGCATCATCTTTGACAAGGACGGCACGCTGTTCGATTTCAATGCGACCTGGGGTGCCTGGGCGCGGCTGATGTTGCAGGCTGAGGCGGGCGATGATCCGATCTTGTTCACAGAACTGGCGGATGTGCTTGGATTTGACGCAGCCAATGATCGTTTCCTGCCCGGCAGCGTGGTGATTGCGTCAACCGTCGATATTGTGGCCGATCATATCTGTCAGGTGATGCCGCATCTGTCAAAACCCCACCTGATCGCGCGAATGAACGCGGGTGCAGCACAGGTCGCCCAAGTCGAGGCGGTGCCGTTGGAGCCCTACTTCACCGGCTTGCGGGCCCGCGGGCTGCATCTGGGCATTGCGACCAATGATGCCGAAGCCCCTGCGCGCAAGCATCTGGAACGGGCCGGTGTGGATGCGCATTTCGATTTCATCGCAGGCTATGACAGCGGGCATGGGGCAAAACCGGGGCCCGGGCAGCTTTTGGCCTTTGCCACGCTGACGGGGGTTGACCCTGTTCAATGCGTGATGGTGGGCGACAGTCTGCATGATCTTGATGCCGGCCGTGCGGCTGGCATGCGCACCATCGGCGTGTTGACCGGCCCGGCGCAGCGCCCTGAACTTGCGCCTCATGCTGATGTGGTTTTGGATACGATTGCCGAAATTCCCGGCTGGTTAATGGCGGAAAACCTGATCTGAAAATCCGGCAAGGGCTGCTATAAGTCCAGCCAGATCGTCACCGGCCCGTCGTTCGTCAGGCGCACAGCCATATCCGCGCCGAATGATCCGGTTGCCGTCGGGATGCCAAGTGCGCCCATATCCTGCACGAATTGTTGGTATAATGCGCGCCCCTGATCCGGCTTTGCCGCCTGCGAAAACCCCGGCCGGTTGCCGCGCGAGGTATCGGCGGCCAGCGTGAACTGGCTGACGATCAGTGCAGCACCGCCTGTATCGGCCAGCGACCGGTTCATTTTGCCCGCATCGTCCTTGAAGATGCGCAGCTTGCTGATCTTGGCGGCAAGAGTGGCAGATTTCCCCGCATCGTCGCCCTCCATCGCGCAGACAAGGATCAGCAAGCCCGGGCCGATTTCACCGATCACCGCACCGTCCACAGTGACGGATGCCTCTGTCACCCGCTGTATCAGCGCCCTCATAGTTCGGACGCCCAAGGCGGGTTTGCGCCCGCACGGCTGACGGTGATTGCAGCAACCCTGGCCCCAAAGGCCGCCGCATCAGCCAGATCGTCAAGGCTTGCGTCGTCCATCTTGTCTTTTGTCAGGTGGCCCTTCGCCTGCATTCGCGCCAGAAACCCCGCGCTAAAGGTATCGCCGGCGCCAACCGTATCGACCACATCGGCCTTTTGCGCGGGCACTTCGACGGTGCCATCGGGGGTCAATACCGTAACCCCGTCACTGCCACGGGTCAGCAGGATAATCTGCGCTGATGTCGTGTCAAACAGCGCCCGCGCATCCGCATTGCCGGTGATCCACGCCAGATCTTCGTCCGATGTCTTGATGATATCGGCAACCCCCAGCAGCCGGGACAACCGTGTGCGATAGGCGGCTTCGTCGGCAATGAAAGAAGGCCGGATATTTGGGTCGATCATCGTGATGCAGTCCGGGGCCGTGCGCAGCATCAGCGTTTCATACGCGCTGGCACAGGGTTCCACCATCAGGCTGATTCCACCAAAAAACAGGGCATCAGCCCGCGTTTGTGGCAGCTCATCTGGCGTCAGCATCCGGCCGGCCGTATTTTCATCGTAAAATGCATAGGATGCATGGCCATCGTTCAGCGTCACGAACGCCAGCGTCGTGGGCCGGTTACTGATCGCGGCGGGCGTGCTGTCGACACCGGACGCGGTCAGCCCGTCGCGCAGGATGTCCCCAAACAGATCCGACGACAGACCCGAAAAGAATTGCACCGGCGCGCCCAGCCGACCCAAGGCAACGGCCGTGTTGTAAACCGACCCGCCCGGATGAGGGGCAAAGGCGGCTTCGCCCGCCGCAGTCTGCCGTGGCAGCATGTCGATCAAGGCTTCTCCGCAGCACAGGATCATGATTTTTCCCCCGAAATTACTGGCTGTTAGCGATAACAAATCCTGCGATAGCCGCAAGGATCGCCCCGATCAAGACCGCAAATGCAATCTTCCATACAGACCAGGGCCGTTCACCCTGCACCCGGCCTGTGCGCCCGTTGACCACAAAACGATAGGTTTGCCCCCGGTACTTATAGGCGGCCAGCCAGACGGGCAGCAGGATATGCTTGAAGGTGACATCGCTGATGGTGGTCTGCACATCATGCACGCGCTGTTCATCGCCACCGATGTCGTATTTGCAATCGCGCAGGATCATCCGGTCCATATACTGCCGCGCCTCGCTGAAACCTTCGGCCAGTTCCACCTGATAGCCTTCGGCGCGGAACCCGGCCAGGTATTCAGGGTTGTAGGGTTCCAGCGCGGAAAGATCCCAAGGTTCCAGCCCGTCGGTATAGCGTTTGGGCAGCGACCGCGATGCCAGCACCAGCACATCATCAAAAAACCGCGCGACGCGCCCCGATGCGGGCCGCCAGCGCGTATTGCGCACGCGGACCTGTCGGCGCTTGCCGTCGCGGATCACCGTTTTGGTGGTGTAATAATGCGTGCCGCGCTGGCCGGTATAGCGGCTTTGCGTGTCGGCATCGAACGTCCAGTAGGGCACATAGATACCGGACATCCGCCGGCCCTTGCGGGCATAATCCCGCAAGCCGTTGGGCGCAAACCAAAGGCTGCCCAGCCAGTCCGACATCGCCTTGCGCGCCGTGCCTTCGTCTAGGGCAAAGGGCAGCAGGCCGCGCGGTTTGATATGGCGATGGGTGCCTGTGTCGGTGACGACAGGGGTTGCACAAAAGGGACATTCCGCAGCGTGCGTGTCGGGATCGAATTCGAAACTGGCCCCGCAATTGGGGCATGTGACCGTGCGGGTTTCCTCGATCTCGGCCTCGGCCAGCCGGTTTTCGATCGCACTGCTGAAATCCAGTTCCCTAATGCCGCCAGCGGCGCGTTTTGTCGTTTCGATCGTTTGGATGTTACCGCAATGATCGCAGATCAGCCGATGCGTGCCGGGGTCATAACGCAGGTCGGACCCGCAGGCATCACAGGGAAAGTGATGTTCCGCGATTGGCGATTCGGGTGCTGTGGGCGCGTCGGTATCCATGCACCATCATTAGCAACGCATCCCGCGCTGCGCCATGGCGGGATCACAGGAACCGGTGCAGGATTTTGGGTGCCATGATCCGCAGCGCATTGTCACGCAGCCGAAAGTGACGCCAGATATGAAAACTGGCATGCGCCGCGACGATCGCGCCCAGAAGGTAGAATTCATAGATATGGAATTTTCCGATCAGGTGGTTCAGTTGCGGCATGTCCAAGGGCGGCGCGATGGGCAGAAACCCTCCGGCCTTTAGCACGCGGTTTGCGGTCAGCCCCAGCAGGAAACCCGTGATTGCGACCCCCCACAGGCCCCATATGATCGCCGTATTCAGCAAGCGGTGCAGCACCCGTGCCCGTGGACCCAATTTCGGGCCCGGACGCCCGGCAAGCCCACGGCGCATATGGTCGGCCATCCAGATGAGTGAAAGGGTCACAAAGACCAACGCAAGGATCGAATGAAACTGAAACGCCGCCGGGCCAAGCGGCACCACATCGTCCGGCGTGACCACGATGAACCACACCAGCAGCGGGATCATCGCGCCGTGCATCACCTTGAGCCACGTGCGTCGGTGCGGCAAAAGCCGGTGCAGGTTGGCAAGAATATGCGATCCTGGATAGGTCATACCCTAGATACGCGGCAGCGCAGGTTTTGGTTTCAAAGGAATTTATGCATGAAACGCGGGCTCATCACGCGCAAGGCACCATCGTTCAGCGCAGTATGGCGCCAGAAATGAAACAACCCGTGAAAGGTTGATGCGACCAGCAGGACCAGCAGCGCGTTCCACGCCCAGCCCAGTGGCGACAGGTCCAGCAGTGCGGTCAGGTTCAGCACCGCCGCGATGCCGACAAGTGCATACATGCCCCGATGCTGTGCCGCAAAGGTCTGGCGCAGGCTGCCTTGCAATTTTGGCCCCGGTTTTGCCAAGACACCCCGCGCAACGGCCAGTCCGACCCACAGCGCGGCGGATATGACAAAAACCCAGCGCAGAGCGGGGGCCGCGCTGCCGCCCTTGATCATGGCCAGCACCAGCATCAGCAGCGACCAATGCAACAAGATCGTCAGGCTGCGACGTGTCATGCGCCGGGCGGCGGCGGTGGCATCACCGTGAACAAATGCGCCAATTCGGTCACGTCCTCGGCCCGCATCCAGCCGTCCTGCCCTTGGGTCCAGACCATACTGTCACGGTGCAACGCGCCCTCGGTCACTTTGCGGCCCATTGCAGCCTTGGAAAACGGCCCCGAAACCTCACCGCCAAGGGCGATATGCCAGACATGTTCAACCGGTGGTGGCGGCGGTGGGGGGGCAGCAACAGCGGGGGCCGCGCCCCATGGCCCCGGATGGGCCATCTGCCCGGCCATCGCCATGCCCATGCCAGCGCCCAGTCCGGCGGCCATGCCACCGCCTGCGGGGTTGTTTGCGGCGGCGGTCATCGCCTCGGCGGCTGAATATTGGGTGAATTTGCCCAGATCACCGGCCAGTCCCATCGATGTGCGTTTGTCCAACGCCGCCTCGACCGCGGGGGGCAGGCTGATATTTTCGATATAAAGCTCGGGGATGCTTAGCCCGTATTGATGCATCACAGGGTCGATTGCCGTTGCCACCAGTTTGCCCAGATCGGCGGTGTTTGCAGCCATATCCAGCGCGGGAATACCGGACGCGGCCAGCACGCGTGAAAATTCCTGCACGATGATATTGCGGATTTGATAGCTGATTTCGTCCATGGTGAATTCGCCGTCGGTGCCGACGATTTCACGCAAGAACAGCGCCGGGTCCGCGACCTTGACCGTGTAAGTGCCATAGGCCCGCAGCCGGGTTGGGCCGAATTCGGGGTCGCGCAGCATGATCGGGTTCTTGGTGCCCCATTTGAGGTTTGAAAACCGGGTAGTGTTGACGAAATAAATTTCCGACTTGAAAGGGCTTTGAAACCCGTGATCCCAATGCTGCAAGCTGGTCATGATCGGCAAATTGTTGGTTTCAAGCAGGTATAGCCCCGGCGTGAACACATCTGCCAACTGGCCCTCATGCACGAAAACGGCGGCCTGACCTTCGCGGACGGTCAGTTTCGCGCCATATTTGATTTCGTGGCCTTCGCGTTCGAACCGCCAGACCATTGTGTCGCGGGTGTTGTCCGTCCAGTGAATGACGTCAATGAACTGACCGTTCAGAAAATCGAAAATGCCCATGTCAAAGTCTCCGTTCAAAGTGTCTGGGGGCAGGGTGGACCATCAACTCGCCCCTCCTGCCAAAAGATCCCGCGCGATCTGGCGCGCGATTGGTGCTGCGGTTGCGGGCGACATGCCAGGTTGCAGCCGCCGGTCATACAACATCCGTATCAGCAGTTCGTCGTGGCGGGTCAGCAATGCGAATTCTTCGTCATCATTAAAGATGGACGGGCGGGCGACAGGACTGTCATTGGCCAACCCCATCCCTTGGGCCAGTTCCTCGTGGATGCAGGCAGATCGCATCAGGTTGGGGTGTTCGGCCCGGATCAGGGCAACCGCCTGCCGATAGGTGGATTGACCCGGCTCGAACGTGCCGATCACAAAGCAGAGCTGATCGCGGGGCAGGTTGATGACAGTCCGCACAGTGGCGTCCGAGATATTCGGGATAATCCGGCGCAGTTCATCTTCGAACCCCAGGCGGTCGTCTTCGCCCAGAAAATACACACTGAAATTGGGGTTTTCGTCATCCATGCTGATTGGAATTCCGCTGAGCCGTGACAGGCGGGCGGCGTAACTGCTGACACTGGCGCGGTCCATATCGCGCTGGAGCAGCGGCACGGTATCACCGAATTGCACAGACATGCGAATGGGTTGATCCCAGCGGCGCAGTTTCGACAACGTGGCGCGGGGGGTCAGGAAATCGCTGTCGTCACGATATTCGTTGAACAGCGCGATACGCACGAAATTGCGCGCGAGCAGTGTATCGGTAAAGGGGGTGTCTGACCCGCCGCCGTCACCGCGCAGCAAGCCTTGGGTCAGCAGTTCGTTCTGAAGCCGCTGGTAATACCGCGCGAGTTCCTCGCTTTTCGCGCTGGGGGCGGCGACGGTCGGTGATGATGCCGGGGGCGTGGTGCCGCTTGGCACGGGGGGGGTCGGTGCCGGCATACGCGCCGCGGTGAACCCGTTGCAGGCCGCCAGCAAGGTCAGGCAGGCACAGATTGCCACGCTGCGTGTCATGCCGACCGTCCCCATGACCGATTACTCGCCGCCGGCGGCGCTGCCGATGACTGTGCTGTCGCTGGTTCCCCGCGCCTTTGCCGAGGCCAGCGTTTTCTTGAGTTCGGCTTCCATCTTTTGCAGTTCGACTTCGGCTTCTGCGCGCTTGCGTTTGCCCTCATCGGCAATCTCGAGGCTTTCGTTGATGGTGGCAATCAGGTTGGCGTTGGCCTCTTTCACTGCGTTGATGTCAAAGACGCCGCGTTCCATTTCGGTGCGGATGACCTTGTTTGCGTCGCGCAGGTTCTGGGCATTCGCGGTCAGCAATTCGTTGGTCAGATCGTTCGCATCGCGCACGGCCTCGGCCGCTTCGGCGCTGCGTTGGATCGTGACGGCCTGTGCCAGTTGCGTTTCCCAAAGCGGCACCGTGTTGACCAGCGTCGAGTTGATCTTGGTGACAAGCGACTTGTCGTTTTCCTGAACCAGCCGGATCGAGGGCAGGGACTGCATCGTCACCTGCCGCGTCAGTTTCAGGTCATGCACCCGGCGTTCCAGATCGTCGCGCACGCTGCGCATGTCGCGCAATTCCTGTGCCTCCATGACCGCATCGCCTTCGGCAGCCTTTTCCACCTCGGCCTCTTTGGCGGGGATGGTCTGGGTGTCCATCTCGGTGATCTTCGCCTCGCCGGCCGCGATATAAAGCGCCAGTTCATCGTAGAATTGCAGCGTCTTGTCATACAGCATGTCAAGGCTTTCAATGTCTTTCAACAGCACATGCTCATGGCGCAGCAAATCGTCGGTGACGTGATCGATCTGGCCCTGCACCTCTTCGAAGCGGGCCGCAAATTTGGCCATTGGTGCGGCGCGCCCCAGCAGTTTTTCCCAGAATGTCCGATCGCGGCGCACATCCAGTTCGGACACTGAAAAACCGCGAATTGTGGTGACAATACTGCGCAGGCTGTCCCCCGCTGGGCCGACATCCTTGTTGCGCACCCCGGCCAGCATGGATTGGCTGATATTCTGCAATTCGGCCTGCGCGGATGACCCGAACGACACGACAGATTTTGTATCGGTCACGTCAATTTCGGCCATCCGCTGTTTGATGGCGTTGCTGGTCGATGTGTCGGCGTCATCCAGCGTGACCAGTTCGCCCTTTGGTTCGGGCAGCACGGCGGCGGTGACTTTTTCAACCTCGGCAAGGGCGGCTTCGGCCTTTTGGCGGATGGTGTCGGACATGTTAATTCCCCTTTGGTTTCAGGCTGACGCCTTCGCGCTGCAATCGGTCGCGCAAGACGTTGATTTCGATATCCATATCGCCACGGTCATCCAGCAGCATCTTTTCCGTGCGGGCGGCGAAATTCTGTTCCAGATCGTCCAGCAACGCCTCGTATTTTTCGCGCGCGGCGGGGTTTTGGGTGCGTCTGTAAAGGTCAACGAACTTGGTCGTCGCATCGCGCGCGCCCATCAGGTAGACGCCCAGATATTTGCGCGCACCCGTCAGGTCGCGGGGGTCTTCCTCGACCGTGCGGATCATACGGCGGGCGATGGTTTGAAAACCTGCGACGCGGATCTCCAGCTTGCGGTCGCCAAGGGTTGCGATCTGGGATCGCATGGCATCCAGATGTGCCTCGGCGGCGTCAACGACGCGGGCGACACGATCCTGCTGAAAGGTATCGACCCCTTCCATCCGTTTGTCCGTCATTGGATCAATGCCAAAGGCGGCCACATGCAGACCCAGCGCCGCCAGGCCATAGAGAGCGGACCCGATCAGCCCGCTGTCGCCGGTAAAGGCCGCAATCGTGACGCCAATACCCGTCAGCGCAGATGCCAGCATCTTGCGCGGGAGCGCCGGGCGACGCGCCACGCGGCGGGCATTATAGGCAGCCTCGGCGCGCAGACCTTCCTGCAAGAGCCACGCCGCAAGCGTCAGAACGCCACCACCTGCAAGGGCCGTGACAAGCGTTGTGGGCCCGTCGTTCAGCGATGTCAGAACCAGAACGATCGGCGGCAGGTAAAGCAGGCGCCCCCGCGAACCTGCCGCATGAATAGCACGTTCGTCCAACACCTGCGTGTGTTTGGTGTCGCCGTCGGGGCTGTATTTGCCGCCAAACCGTTTGGCCATCAGGCGGCCCCCAGCCAACCGGCACTGACGCCCAGCATCAAGAGAATCAGCACCGCATAGGCGATTTTCTGGAATGTGGCTGGCATCCGGTCCTCTTGCGTAGCGGTCGGTGGTAACGTCATCGCCTGTATTGTCCCCACCATGGCGGCGATTGCAATCAGAACCGCCGCTACAAGCAGAATTAGCAGGATCAAACGCAACATTTCATGACACTCCGCACTTGTTTTCTACGGTCAAGATAGGAAACATCCGCCCCGATTACGAGTTGTGAGGCCGCACCGGATGCGCCTTTGCAGGGCTTAGCCCTGACGCTTGCCACCTTTCGCTGCGGGCCGCCTGACCGGCTTGCGCACCCGCGTTGGCGTCAGCTTGTCAGACAGGCCTAACTGATCGCGCACAACGCGCTGTTTCAACTCCTCGACTGCACCGGGGGCCAGATTGCCCAGCTGGAACGGGCCATAGCTGACGCGGATCAGCCGGTTCACGGTGACGCCGATCGCCTCCATCGCGCGGCGGATTTCGCGGTTCTTGCCCTCGCGCAGCGACACGGTAAGCCAGGCGTTCGCCCCTTGCTGGCGGTCGAATGTCACGACCATGGGCTGATAGCGGGTGCCCTCAACCTCGATCCCCGCGCGTAACTGATCCAGTCGCGCCTCGCTGACGGATCCGTTGATGCGGACGCGGTAGCGGCGCAGCCAGCCAGTGCTGGGCAGTTCCAGCCTGCGTTTGACGCCACCATCATTTGTCAGCAGCAACAGACC